>NZ_JAZIBG010000036.1:0-689677 GCF_036621135.1 Aquincola agrisoli | reverse complement strand
CGGCGGCCGCCGCCCCGGCGCCTGCGCTGGTCCGGCCCGCCATGGCGGCGCGGCCGCCCGCGCCGACGGGGGGCGGGCGTGCCGCCTCCATGCCCGAGCCGCCGGCCTGGCTCGACGAAGCGCCGCCGAACGACGAGCGCGAAGAGGCGCCCGCCGCAGCGGACTTCGGGGCCGTCGAGTCCGAAGCCGCCTATGTGGAGGCGCCGCTCGCCGCCGCCTCCCCCGTGCGCATGGCCGAGCAGCCCCCGGCGCCCCCTGCCGTGCCGCTGGTGGCCACGCCGCTCGGAGACCGCTGGGCGGCCGTCGTGCGGCAGCTGAACGAACGCCAGGCCATCGTCGCGATGGTGCGCGAGTTGGCGATGCAGTCCGAGCTGTTCGCGATCGAGGAGGCCGACGGCGAATCGCCCTGCTGGTGCCTGCGGGTCGAGCGGGAGTCGCTGCGCGCGCCCACGCTGCGCGACAAGCTGCAGGCCGTGCTGGCCGACGTCGCCGGCGTGCCGGTGCGGCTTTCGGTCGAGTCCGGTATCCCGCAGGATTCGCCGGCCCGCCGCGACGCGGCGGAACGCGAGCGCCGGCAGCGCGAGGCCGAGCAGATCATCCTCAACGATCCGGTGTTCCTCGGCCTGCGGGCGCGCTTCCCCACGGCGCGCATCGTGCCCGGCTCGATCAAGCCCCAATGACGCCGCCTGCCGGCGCCGGCTTCCGGCACCGCTGCGGCACCCCCTTTTTTTCCTGGAGCGACCCCGCCATGATGAAGAACCAACTCGCCGGCCTGATGAAGCAGGCGCAGGCCATGCAGGACAACCTGAAGCGTGTCCAGGACGAACTCGCGACGCTCGAGGTCGAGGGCCAGTCTGGCGCCGGCCTCGTCAAGGTCGTGATGACCTGCAAGCACGACGTCAAGCGCATCACCATCGACCCGAGCCTGCTGGCCGACGACAAGGACATGCTCGAGGACCTCGTGGCCGCGGCCTTCAACGACGGCGTGCGCCGTGCGGAGGCGCTGAGCCAGGAGAAGATGTCCAAGGTGACGGCAGGCATGCCGCTGCCCCCGGGCATGAAGCTGCCCTTCTGATCGCCGGCCTGCCGTCGCGTGGCCACGTCCCATCTCGCAACGCTGATCGAGGCCCTGCGTCGCCTGCCCGGGGTGGGCGTCAAGTCCGCGCAGCGCATGGCCTTCCACCTGCTGCAGCACGACCGCGAGGGCGCGAGCCGGCTCGCGCAGGCGTTGGCGGCGGCGGTGGAGCACGTGCGGCATTGCGAGCGCTGCCACACCTTCTCCGATACCCCGCTGTGCGACACCTGCGCCGATCCGTCGCGGGACGCACGCCAGCTCTGCGTCGTGGAAACGCCGGCCGACCAGGCGGCGCTGGAGCGTTCGGGCGGCTACAAGGGCCAGTACTTCGTGCTGATGGGGCGCCTGAGCCCGCTCGACGGCATCGGCACGCGGGATCTCGGCGTGCAGGCGCTGATGCGGCGCGCCGGCGACGGCCAGGTGCAGGAGGTGATCCTGGCGCTCAGCTTCACCGCGGAGGGCGACGTCACCGCGCACGTGCTCTCGCAGGCGCTGCGGGCGATCCAGGGGCCCGACGGCACTCCGCTGCAGGTGACGCGGCTGGCGCGGGGCGTGCCCGCGGGCAGCGAACTGGAATACGTCGATCTCTCGACGATCGCGCACGCGCTGGTCGACCGGCGCTGAACGGCGCCGGCCGCCGGGCGGTCAGTGCCGGGACGCCGCCTGCGGTGCGTCGGCCACCTTCACGCCTGCACGAACAGGCGTCTTCGAGGCAGCGACCCGGGTCGGGGCCTTGCGGCTGGCGGCGGCCGGCGCGCTCTTGGCCACGCGCTTCATGGGCGTCTTGGCTTGGGCGACTGCGGCCTTGCCACGGGTGTGGACGGTCTTGGCGGCCGATGCGGTACGCGTGGTGGGCACGGCATTGGGCAGGTACACCACCACCCGGCTGCCGGCCTTGAAGCGGGCGCCGGCGCCGACGTCGTTCCATTGTGCGAGCTGCGCCGCCGATACGCGGTAGCGCCGCGCCACCGCGGCGACCGTCTCGCCCTTCTTGCCGACGCGCACCGTCGTGCGGCGCAACGGCGGCACGTCGGGCGCCAGCAGCATCGCCGCGTTGTCGGCGACGTGCACCGGCACGTCGGCGCGGCTCTGCTCGCTGCGCGGCACCAGGAGCGTCGAGCCTGCCTTGACCACCATGCGGGGCGGGATGCGGTTGACGTCGCGCAGCTGGGCCTCGCTCATGCCCACCTCGCGTGCGGCATCGGCCGGCTTCATGGTCCTGGGCACCACCCATGCCGTCCAGGTCGCCAGCGGGCCCTGGTGCTTGCGCAGGCTGTGCAGGAAGGTGTTGGCGTTGTCGTAGGGCAGCAGGATCTGCGGCGTCCCCGATGCCAGGATCACCGGCTTGTTCATCTGCGGGTTGAGGTCGGCGAAGTCGGCGCCCGACATGCCGGCCAGGCGCGCCGCCAGCTCGACGTCGATGTCGCGCTCGATCGGCACGCTCAGGAAATACGGGTGGTTCTCCAGTGCCGGCAGCGTCAGCGTGAACTCGGCCGGCCGCGCCACGATGTTCTTCACCGCCTGCAGCTTGGGCACGTAGTTGCGGGTTTCGTCGGGCATGCGCAGGCTCAGGTAGTCGGTGCCCAGGCCCGCCTTCTGGTTGCGCGCGATGGCGCGCTGCACGCTGCCCTCGCCCCAGTTGTACGCAGCCAGCGCGAGGTGCCAGTCGCCGAACATGCCGTGCAGGCGCTCGAGGTAGTCGAGCGCCGCGCGGGTGGAGGCCAGCACGTCGCGGCGGTCGTCGCGGAACATGTTCTGGCGAAGCTCGAAGTCGCGGCCCGTGGCCGGCATGAACTGCCACATGCCCGACGCCTTGGCGACGGACATGGCCTTGGGGTTGAAGGCGCTCTCGATGAAGGGCAGCAGCGCCAGCTCGGTGGGCATGTTGCGCTTCTGGACTTCCTCGACGATGTGGAACAGGTAGCGCGAACCGCGCTCGCTCATGCGCTGCACGTAGTCGGGGCGGCTGGCATACCACTGCTCGTGCACGCGCACGAGGTCGGTGTCGAGGTCCGGCATGCCGAAGCCGTTGCGCACGCGCACCCACAGGTCCGTTCGGGCGGCATCGTCGTCGATGTTGATCGGCACCTCAGGGCGCAGCGGGTCGACCGGGGCGCCAGCGGCTTCTGCGGCGGGCTGCTGGGGCGACGTGGGTGTCGACACGGGTTGGACCGGCGCCGCGGGCGGCGTGGCGGCGACGGGGGCGGTGTCGATGGTGGAGGAGCTGCCTGTGCCGGCGCCCGGGGGGGCGGTGGTCGCGCAGGCGGCCAGCAGCAGGGAAGCGGTGAGGGCCGTGAGGCCGCTGAGGCCCAGGGGGCGTCGGGGTTGTGGCGGTGTCGTCATCGGAAATTGTTCTTCCATTCACGCAGCGTGGCGAAAACCGTGACCGGCGAGGCATCGGCGGCCCCGTGATCACGCGCGGCGCGCACGACGGCCGGAGCCGTGCTGCGCAGGAAAGGGTTGACCTCGCGCTCGCGCGCGATGGTGGAGGGCAGGGTGGGCAGTCCTTGTGCGCGCTGCTCGCGGCACCAGGCGGTGTAGTCGGCAAGCGCCGAGTTGCCGGCCTCCACCGCCGCTGCGAAGCGCAGGTTGGACAGCGTGTACTCATGGGCGCAGCACACCCGCGTGCTGCCGGGCAGGGCCGAGAGGCATTCGAGCGACTCGTGCATCTGCGCGGGCGTGCCCTCGAAGAGCCGCCCGCAGCCGCCGGAGAACAGCGTGTCGCCGCAGAACAGCACCGGTCCCTGAGGGAAGTCGCGCAGCAGGTAGGCGACGTGGCCGGCCGTGTGGCCGGGCACGTCGATCACCTCGAAACGCAGGCCCATCAGCGTGACCGTGTCGCCGCCCTCGACGCGCAGCGCCGGCTCGGGGATGTGTTCCCGACGTGGCCCGTAGACCGGGCCTGTCAGCCTCGGCCGCAGCGCATCGACGCCGCCGACGTGATCGGCGTGGTGGTGCGTCACTAGAATGCCGGCGAGCTCGAGGCCCCGCGCACCGAGCGCTGCCTCCACCGGCGCCGCTTCACCCGGATCGACGACGAGGGCCTGAGCGCCGTCGTCGATCATCCAGATGTAGTTGTCGGTGAAGGCGCTGATGGCTGCCAGGTTCATACGTTGGGGGTCGCTGCCGCGAGTGCGGAATTATAGAAAGCCGATCCTCATGAAAACTCCTTGTGGTACGCCTCTTTACAAGCGAAGTTGAAAGTGCCGGATCACGATGACCTCGTGGCCTGGCTGGCCACGCCGCCGGGGCGCTATCTGCTCGCCTGGGAGCAGGACCGGCTCGACCGCGCGGTGGTGGACCTGTTCGGCTTCCATGCGCTGCAGCTCGGCTTGCCGCAGCTCGATGCGCTGCGCGCCAACCGCATGCCGCACCGCTGGCTCGCCACCGACGCCCCGCAAGGCATCGCCATGCCGCCGCGCGCCGTGTCGCTGCACTGCGATTTCGACGCGCTGCCTTTCCCGAGCCAGAGCCTCGACCTCGTCGTGCTGCCGCACACGCTCGAATGGGCGCGCGACCCGCACCTCACGCTGGCCGAGGTCGAGCGCGTGCTGATGCCCGAAGGCCGCGTGGCGATACTCGGCTTCAATCCGGCCGGGCTCTGGGGCCTGCGCCAGCGGCTCGGGCGCCTGCGCCGGGGCCTCGGCGGCACGGCGCCCCTGTACCTGCCGCGCGCGTCCGACCTGATCCACTACCGGCGCTTGCGCGATTGGCTGCGGCTGCTCAGCTTCGAGGTGGAGGGCGGCCGCTTCGGCTGCTACCGCCCGGCGCTGCGTTCCGAGCGCTGGCTCGACCGCTTCGGCTGGATGGACGACGTGGGCGATCGCTGGTGGCCGGTGCTGGGCTCGGTGTACTTCCTGCTCGCCGTCAAGCGCGTGCGCGGCATGCGGCTGGTGGGCCTGGCGCGGCGCCAGCGCAGCGCACCCCATGCCGCGCCGGCCGTGGTGGCGCAGCGCCGGCCTTCGATGAACCTCGACAACGACAACTCAAGGACTCCCTGATGACACGAACCGACATCCGCCGCGCCGTCGCGGCCGCGAGGACCGCCGCATGAAGTGGGTGGCCTACACCGACGGCGGCTGCGCCCCGTCCAACCCCGGCCCGGCGGGCTGGGGCGTGGTGCTGATTGCGCCCGACGGCGTCACCGAGACCGACCACTACGGCTTCATCGGCCCCGGCACCAACCAGATCGCCGAGCTCACGGCGGCGATCGAGGGGCTGACCCGCGTGCCCGAGGGCGCGGCGGTCGAATTGGTGTCCGACAGCCAGTACGTGCTGAAGGGCTTGACCGAATGGCGCGCCGGCTGGGAGCGCAAGGGCTACCGCAACTCGAAAGGCGAGCCGGTCGCCAACCTGGCGCTCTGGAAGCGCCTGTTCGCGCTGGCCGACGCACGCCGCGTCACCACACGCTGGGTGCGCGGCCACAACGGCGAGGCCTACAACGAACGCGCCGATGCGCTGGCCAACCAGGCGCTGCGGCTGAAGGCCGGCAGCGCCTGACTGACCCGGCGGGGCGGAGGTGGCTGTCCCTCAGCCGCCGATGTAGTGCATCTCGACGCGGCGTTCGCCGCCCGGCCCGTCCACCGAGGCGGGCTGCAGGCCTCGCAACTCGGAATAGCGGTCTTCGCGCTGGCCCCAGGCCGCGGCGATGGCGTCGGAGATCTGCTCGTCGGCCGCGCCGCCGCGCAGCAGCGCGCGCAGGTCGTGGCCACGGCTGGCGAAGAGGCAGAGGAACAGCTTGCCCTCGGTGGAGAGGCGGGCGCGGTTGCAGTCGTGGCAGAACGCCTGCGTCACGCTGGAGATGAGGCCGATCTCGCCGCCGCCGTCCCGCCAGCGCCAGCGCTCGGCGGTTTCGCCGAGCGGGCCCGCCACCACCGGCTCCAGCGGGTGGATGACGTTCAACCGCGCCAACACCTCGGCCGAGGGCAGCACGTGGTCCATGCGCCAGCCGTTGGTGCTGCCGACGTCCATGTACTCGATGAAGCGCAGCGTGATGCCGGTGCCGCGGAAGTGGCGCGCCATCGGCTCGATCTCCTGCTCGTTGGTGCCGCGGCGCACGACCATGTTGACCTTGATCGAGTGGAACCCGGCGCGCTGTGCGGCATCGATGCCGGCGAGCACGTCGGCCACCGCGAAGTCGACGTCGTTCATGCGGCGGAACACCGCGTCGTCGAGGGCGTCGAGGCTGATGGTCACGCGCTGCAGCCCGGCGTCCTTCAGCGCCTGCGCCTTGCGCGCCAGCAGCGACGCGTTGGTGGTGAGCGTCAGGTCCATCGGCACGCCGTCGACCGTGGGGATCTCGGCCAGCATCGCGACGAGGTGCTCGAGGTTCTTGCGCAGCAGCGGCTCGCCGCCGGTCAGCCGCAGCTTGTGCACGCCGTGCGCGGCGAAGAGGCGCGCGAGCCGCGTCGTCTCCTCGAAGCTCAGCAGCGCCGCGTGCGGCAGGAAGCGATGGTCTCGGCCGAAGATCTCCTTCGGCATGCAGTAGCTGCAGCGGAAGTTGCAGCGGTCGGTGACGGAGATGCGCAGGTCGCGCAAGGGGCGGCCGCGCCGGTCGGACAACAGGCCGCTGGGCGGCACCGCAGCGCCGCCGGCAGGCGGGGGGGCGGGGGGCGCCGAGCGCCAGTCGGCAATGGGGATCACCTTGTCGGCCATGCCGTGATTGTGCCGGCTGGCCCTGAAGCGCCCGACGTGGAAAACGCCGAGGCGGCGAGGGGTATGCGGTCCGCTACCGGACGGTGTCGGCGGCGCCGGGCGCCACCGCGGAGCGCAGCTGCTGCAGGCCGTTCTGCATGCGTTGCTCGAAGCCGTCGACCTCCGGCGCGCGTCGGGCGCCGGTGAAGCGCTTGGCCCAGTACGACTGGCCCATGTCCTCGATGCGCACTTCGCCGCCCGGCCGGGGCGCGTGGATGAACTTGTTCTCGCCGAGGTAGATGCCCACGTGCGAGAAGGTGCGGCGCATGGTGTTGAAGAACACCAGGTCGCCGGGCTTCAGCTCCTCGCGCGCCACCTTGAACAGGTCGGGCGATTTCGCCTGCTCGTCGGCGCGCCGCGGCAGCACGCGGCCGATGCTCATCTCGAAGATGTGGCGGGTGAAGCCGCTGCAGTCGAAGCCTTCCTCGCTGGTGCCGCCGCGGCGGTAGGGCACGCCGAGGAAGTTCATCGCCGACACGACCAGGTCGGATGTCTTGTCGCGCACCGACTGCACGACGGCGGCGCTCGAGGCCGGCAGCAGGCCGCGTTCGATCAGCAGCGTGGTAACGGAATCCGGAGCGGGCGAACTCGCCGACGCGGCCGGTGCGTCGGGCGCAGCGTATGTGGAGGTGACGGCGCCGCCGAGGGTGACGGCAAACCACGCCATAACGCAAAGCCTGCGCAGGCGATAGGGCACGGATGGGGGGGTGGTCATCGTCACGGGGCGCGAGCATACCATCGACTTTTTTGTCGACAGTAAAGAAAAAGACAGCGCTTTCAACTACTTATGGGGCGCAACGGAAGTGGGGCGGCACATGCCGCCGTGTGTTTTCGGCCGCCCGCACCCGATCTGTAGGGGTGCCGAAGTCAGTGGCGCGTCAGCGCTTGTGGTTTCAATGGAATCAACCCACGAGCAAGGATGGAGACAAGCATGAGCACGCGCACCGACGAGCGCTACCCCGCCTACCACCGCCGCTCCCTCCAGGACCGCGAAGGCTTCTGGGCCGAGCAGGCGAGGCTGATCGACTGGGAGACGCCGTTCGGCCGCGTGTGCGAGCACGACCACCCGCCGTTCGCGAACTGGTTCGTGGGGGGCAAGACCAACCTCTGCCACAACGCGGTCGATCGCCACGTGGCCGGGCGCGGCGCGCAGAACGCGCTGGTCTGGGTCTCCACCGAGGTCGGGCAGGAGCGGATCATCAGCTTTGCCGAACTGCAGGCCGAGGTGCAGCGCATGGCCGCCATCCTGCAGGCGCAGGGCGTGGTGCAGGGCGACCGCGTGCTGATCTACATGCCGATGATTCCCGAGGCGGTGTTCGCGATGCTCGCCTGCACGCGCATCGGTGCGATCCATTCGGTGGTGTTCGGCGGCTTCGCCAGCGTGAGCCTGGCGAGCCGCATCGACGATGCGCAGCCCAGGGTGATCGTCAGCGCCGATGGCGGCTCGCGCTCGGGCAAGGCCATCCCTTACAAGCCGCTGCTCGACGAGGCCATCCGCCTGGCGGCGAGCAAGCCCGAGAAGGTGCTGCTGGTCGACCGCGGCCTGGCGCCGATGGAGCGCGTGCCGGGCCGCGACATCGACTACGCCGAGGCGCGCGCCGCGCACCTGGACGCGCAGGTGCCGTGTACCTGGGTCGAATCGACCCACCCCAGCTACACGCTCTACACCAGCGGCACCACCGGCAAGCCCAAGGGCGTGCAGCGCGACACCGGTGGCTACGCGGTGGCGCTGGCCAGCAGCATGCGCGACATCTTCCAGGGCCGGCCGGGCGAGACGCTCTTCTGCACCAGCGACATCGGCTGGGTGGTGGGCCACAGCTACATCGTCTACGGCCCGCTGATCAGCGGCATGGCCACCATCCTCTACGAAGGCCTGCCGACGCGTCCCGATGCCTCCATCTGGTGGCGCCTGGTCGAGCGCTTCAAGGTGACGACGATGTTCAGCTCGCCCACCGCGGTGCGCGTGCTGAAGAAGTTCGACGTGGACGCCATGCGCCGGCACGACACCTCGTCGCTGCGGGCGCTCTTTCTGGCCGGCGAGCCGCTCGACGAACCCACCGCCACCTGGATCTCCGGCGCGCTGGGCTGCCCGATCATCGACAACTACTGGCAGACCGAGACCGGCTGGCCGATCCTGGCGCTGTCCAACGGCGTGGAGAAGCAGCGCTCCAAGTTCGGCAGCCCCGGCCTGCCGGCGGCGGGTTACGACGTGAAGCTGATCGACGAAGCCACGGGCCAGGACATCACGGCGCCCCACCAGAAGGGCGTGGTCGCCATCGAGGCGCCGCTGCCGCCGGGCTGCCTGCAGACGGTGTGGCGCGACGACGAACGCTTCGTCAAGACCTACTGGAAGAGCGTGCCCAACCGCCTCGTCTACAGCACCTTCGACTGGGGCGTGCGCGACGAGGACGGTTACTTCTTCATCCTCGGCCGCACCGACGACGTGATCAACGTCGCCGGCCACCGCCTGGGCACGCGCGAGATCGAGGAGAGCGTCTCCAGCCATCCGGCCATCGCCGAGGTCGCGGTGGTGGGCGTGGCCGATCAGCTGAAAGGCCAGGTCGCCATCGCCTTCGCGGTCTTGAAGGATCCCGCGCTCGCCGCGACGCCCGAGGGCGCGCTGAAGCTCGAAGGCGAGGTGATGAAGCGCGTCGACGAGCAGCTCGGTGCGGTGGCGCGGCCGGCGCGTGTGCGCTTCCTGGCGGCGCTGCCGAAGACCCGCTCCGGCAAGCTGCTGCGCCGGGCGATCCAGGCCGTGTGCGAGGGCCGCGACCCCGGCGACCTGACGACGATGGACGACCCGGCCGCGCTGCAGGCGCTGCGCGAGGCGGTGCAGGGCTGACCGCGATGCGCCGGGGGCCATGCGCCCCCGGCATACCATGCCGCCTCGATGGATTGCCGAGCGCCCCAGGCCGGGATTCGTCCGCCGGACGGGGATCCGAGATTCGTGGGGCCGCCCGGCGTTTGCTTGAAAGGCCCGCCCGCATGACCCCGTCCCCCCTGGCCGCCGCCGCGCTCGCGCTGGTGTTCCTGTCGTCGAGCGCACCGGCGCTGGCCGCCGATGCCCCCGGCGCCGCACCCCGGCCGCGCATCGAGAAGGCCGCCGACTTGCCTCGCTTCAGCTACCCGGTGACGGGCAGGCTCGAGGAGATCGTGCGCGACGAGGCGCGCTTCAAGCCGCTGGCCGCCGCCGTCCGGCGCGACACCGAATCGGTGCTGGTCGGTTACGACATCCCCGACAAGGCCACGCGCCGCGACCTGCTGGGCCTGCTGGCCGTGCTCGACTACCTCGACGGCCGTTACGACAGCGTGCTGGCCCGCAGCGAGGAGATCCGCGCGCTGCAGGAGAAGCCGGCCGACAAGCTGCTGTCCGGCCTGCGGCTGCGTGCGATGGCGCAGGCGGCCCAGGCACACGGCCCGCAAGGCGAGGCCTTCGGCAAGGCGGTGGCGGAGACGATCCGGCGCGAGCTGGCCGCGATGCCCTACGCCGTGATCGAGAACGACATCAAGGGCAGCAAGATGGGGGCCGAGCTGATCGGCGAGGCGCTCATCCTCGGCCGTGTGCGCGAGGTGATGCAGCCCATCGCCGACAACAGGGGCGCGCTCAGCTCCGACTTTGCTCCCGGCTTGGTGAACGCGCGCTTTGCGCTGCTGCACGTGCTGCCGCTGAAGGCCGCCCTCGTCGACGCGTACAGCGCCTACCTGGCGGCGCACAAGGTGGAGAAGCCCGACATCTGGGCGGCGCGCGACGTGACCTTGTCGCCCGCCCAGGTCAAGCGGCCGGTGGTGGTCGCCGTGTGGGACAGCGGCACCGACACCGCGCTGTTCGGCAAGCAGCTCGTGCGCGACGCGAAGGGTGCGCCGGCGGTCATCGCCTTCGACCGGTACGGGCGGCGCAGCCAGGGCGAGCTGATGCCCATCCCCGCGGCGCTGCAGGACCGGCTGCCGCAGATGAAGGCGCGCACCAAGGGTTTCTCGGGCCTGCAGTCGAACATCGACAGCCCCGAGGCGAGCGAGGTCAAGCAGTTCCTGTCCACGCTGGCACCGCAGCAGTACAAGGCGGCCGTCGAGGAGATCGGCCTGGCCGGCAACTACGAGCACGGCACCCACGTGGCCGGCATCGCGATGGCGGGCAACCCGGGCGCGCGGCTGCTGGTCGCGCGCATCGAGTTCGGCTGGACGCTGAAGCCCGACCCGTGCCCCAGCCGGGAGCTGGCCGAGCGCGACGCCCGGGCGTCCCAGGCCTACGTCGACTTCTTCAAGGCACACCGGGCCCGCGTGGTCAACATGAGCTGGGGCGGCAACGTCACCAGCATCGAGGGCGACCTGGAGCAGTGCGGCATCGGCAAGACGCCCGAGGAGCGCAAGGCGCTGGCACGCGAGTATTTCGACATCGGCAAGCGCGGGCTGGCGAAGGCGTTCGCCAGCGCGCCGGAGATCCTCTTCGTGGCCGCGGCCGGCAACGAGAACAGCGATGCCACGTTCACCGAGTCGATCCCGGCGGGCATCGTGCTGCCCAACCTGCTGACGGTGGGTGCCGTCGACCGGGCGGGCGACGAGGCGCCCTTCACCAGCTATGGCCCCACCGTGAAGGTGCATGCGAACGGCTACCAGGTCGAGAGCTTCCTGCCGGGCGGCGACCGGGTCGCGCTGTCGGGCACCTCGATGGCGGCGCCGCAGGTGAGCAACCTTGCGGCCAAGCTGCTCGCCGTCAACCCCTCGCTGAAGCCTGCGCAGCTGGTCCGCCTGATTGTCGAGACCTCGCAGCGCACCCCGGACGGCCGCCGCGTGCTGGTCGATCCGAAGCGGGCCGTGGCGCAGGCTGCCGGCCCGTCTGCCTCGAGAAGGTAGGGGCGGGACGGCGCCCATGACAAAGGGCCGGCGGCTGCCGGCCCTTGGCACGATGCGCAGCGGCTGTGGCTACAGCACTTCGGAGGCGAAATCCGCGAGGCGCGAGCGTTCGCCGCGCGCCAGCGTCACGTGGCCGCTGTGGGGCCAGCCCTTGAAGCGGTCGACCGCGAAGGTCAGGCCCGAGGAGCCCTCGGTGAGGTAGGGCGTGTCGATCTGCGCGAGGTTGCCCAGGCACACGATCTTGGTGCCCGGGCCGGCGCGGGTGATCAGCGTCTTCATCTGCTTGGGCGTCAGGTTCTGCGCCTCGTCGATGAGGACGAACTTGTTCAGGAAGGTGCGCCCGCGCATGAAGTTCAGGCTCTTGATCTTGATCTTCGAACGCACCAGGTCGTTCGTGGCCGCGCGGCCCCATTCGCCGGCGCTCGAGTCGCTGCGCGCCAGCACCTCGAGGTTGTCGTCGAGCGCGCCCATCCACGGGCTCATCTTCTCTTCCTCGGTGCCCGGCAGGAAGCCGATGTCCTCGCCCACCGGCACCGTCACGCGGGTGACGATGATCTCGGTGTAGCGGCGGTCGTCCATCACCTGGTGCAGCGCGGCGGCCAGCGTCATCAGCGTCTTGCCGGTCCCCGCGGTGCCGGTGAGGGTGATGAAGTCGCACTCCGGGTCCATCAGCAGGTTGAGCGCGAAGTTCTGCTCCCGGTTGCGGGCCGTCACGCCCCACACGGCGTTCTTCTGGTGGGTGTATTCCTTCAGGGTCTTGAGCACCGCGGTCTTGCCGGTGATCTCGGTGACGCGGGCGTAGAGCGGCACCGCGCCGGGCGATTCGAGGTACACGAACTGGTTGATCAGCAGCGCCGGCACCATCGGACCGGCGATGCGGTAGTAGGTGAAGCCGCCCTGCTGCCAGCTCTCCATCGTCTTGCCGTGCCGCTCCCAGAAGTCGGCGGGCAGCTGCAGCACGCCGTTGTAGAGCAGGTCGCCGTCTTCGAGCGTCTTGTCGTTGAAGTAGTCCTCGGCGGGCAGGCCGAGCGCGCGTGCCTTCACGCGCATGTTGATGTCCTTCGACACCAGCACCACGTCGCGGCCGGGCAGCTGCTCGCGCAGGCCCTGCACCACGCCCAGGATCTGGTTGTCGGCCTTGCCCTGCGGCAGGCCGTCCGGCAGCTTCACGTCGAGCAGCGTGGTCTGGAAGAAGAGCTTGCCGCCGGCTTCGCGATGGCCGGTCTTGGCCAGCGGGATGCCGGCCTTCGGATCGGCCAGGCCGTCGGCGGCGGCCAGCGCATCGAGCTCGCGGCTGACCTGGCGCACGTTGCGCGAGACCTCGCTCATGCCCTTCTTGTGGCCGTCGAGCTCCTCGAGCGTGATCATCGGCAGGTAGACGTCGTGCTCCTCAAAGCGGAAGAGCGACGTCGGGTCGTGCATCAGCACGTTGGTGTCGAGCACGAAGAGCTTGGCCGGCCCGGTATGGCGGGGCTTGCGCGGCTTGGGTTCGGGCACGGGCCGGGCCGGCGCCTTGGCCGCCGGCGCGGGCTTGGCGGCGACGGGCAGCGGCTTGGCGGCCGGCACTTCAGCCACGTCGGTGTCGAAGAGGTCGAGCACCGCCGGCGCCACCTCGGCCGCGGCGGGCTGCTTGGCGGTGCGTTTGCCCGTCTTGGGGGCGGCTTGCGACTCGAAGTCTGCGGGAGCGAGAACGGCTGCTTTGCGGGTCGGCGGCTTGGGCAGGGGCATGGGCGGTGGTTTCAGGCTCGTAGAAACGACAAAGCCGCGCAGGCGACTGCGCGGCTTTGGGTGGGTTCGGACACGTGTCGGTCGCAACAACTCACGGACATGCGGCGCATTATGCGCCTGCCCGCGGGGCGCCCGGCCTCAGGCCGCGACCTTCAGCGCATTGACGGCCTTGAGCACCTCGTCGACATGGCCGGCCACCTTGAGGCCCCGCCACTCCGCGCGCAGCACGCCATTGCCGTCGATCAGGAAGGTCGAGCGCTCGATGCCCTTGACCTTCTTGCCGTACATGATCTTGTTCTTGACCACGCCGAACATGTGGCAGAGCTTTTCTTCCGTGTCGGCGATCAGCTCGAACGGCAGCTCGAGGGCCTGCTTGAACTTCTCGTGCGAAGCCATGTTGTCGCGCGATACACCGAACACGACGGCGCCGGCGGCAACCAGCTCCTTGTGGTGATCGCGGAACTGCATGGCCTCGGTGGTGCAGCCGGGGGTGTTGTCCTTCGGGTAGAAGTACAGGATCACCGTCTGCCCGGCGAACGCCTGGGGTGTGAACTTCACACCGCCCGTGGCAAGCGCTTCAAATTCCGGGAGGGCTTTGTTGAGGGCTGGCGTCATGAAGGCAGTTCTCTTCTATGGGGTTGCCTGACTGGGCAGGAACAATCCGTGATTATAAATGGCGGGACCAAACCCTTCATGTGAGGCGTGCATAACGTTGCGCGGGGGTGAGGATTCACGCCACCGGTGCTTCCTCCAGCAGCAGGGCTGCCACCACCGATCGCCCCTCGCTGGCGAGCACGTTGTAGGTGCGGCAGGCAGCCGCGGTGTCCATCGTCTCGACGCCGATGCGCCGCTCGATCAGCGCGCGCTGCAGGCCGGGGTGGACGAACCGCAGGCGGGCGCCGGAGCCGAAGATGACCAGTTCGGGCTGCAGCGCGAGCACCTGTTCGAAATGGTCTGCAGAAAGTGTCTCGAAGCTCGGCACGGGCCAGGCCACGGCGTCGCCGCGCCACGGCACGAGCACGCTGGAGGTCCACGGCGTGGCGTTGACCCACAGCCGCTGCGGCTCGTGGCGCGAGATGACATTGACGCCCTCGAGGTGGTCGGGTTGGAATTTCATTGTCTAATTGTCGGTTCTTCGGAGATCCCCCTGTGAAGCCCATTTCCAAGTCCAGCAAGCTCGCCGACGTCTGTTACGACATCCGTGGACCCGTGCTGGACAAGGCGCGGCAGATGGAGGAAGAGGGCCACAAGATCATCAAGCTGAACATCGGCAACGTCGCCGCGTTCGGCCTGGAGCCGCCCGACGAGATCGTGCAGGACATGATCCGCAACCTGCCTTCCCAGGTAGCCGCCGGTTACACCGACAGCAAGGGCCTCTTCGCGCCGCGCAAGTCGGTCGTGCACTACACGCAGGAGAAGAACATCCGCGGCGTGACGGTGGACGACGTCTACCTCGGCAACGGTGCCTCCGAGCTCATCACGATGAGCCTCAACGCGCTGCTCAACACCGGCGACGAAGTGCTGCTGCCGTCGCCCGACTACCCGCTCTACACCGCCGCGGTGGCGCTGTCGGGCGGCACGCCGGTGCACTACCTGTGCGACGAGCAGTCCGACTGGATGCCCGACATCGCCGACATCCGCGCCAAGGTCACCCCGAACACCAAGGCGATCGTCGTCATCAACCCGAACAACCCGACCGGCGCGCTTTACCCCGACAGCGTGTTGCGCGAGATCGTCGAGGTCGCCCGCCAGCACCAGCTCATCATCCTGGCCGACGAGATCTACGACAAGACGCTCTACGACGGCAACACGCACACCAGCATCGCCTCGCTGGCCGAAGACGTGCTCTGCATCACCTACAACGGCCTGTCGAAGAACTACCGCTCCTGCGGCTACCGCGCGGGCTGGATGGTCGTGTCGGGCGAGAAGAAGCATGCGCGCGACTACATCGAGGGGCTGAACATGCTGGCCTCGATGCGCCTGTGCGCCAACACGCCGGGTCAGCTCGCCATCCAGACCGCGCTGGGCGGCTACCAGAGCATCAAGGACCTCGTTGCGCCCACCGGCCGCCTCGGCCGCCAGCGCGACCTGGCCTACGAGCTGCTGACGCAGATCCCGGGCGTGACCGTGGTCAAGCCCAAGGCGGCGCTCTACATGTTCCCGCGGCTCGACCCCAAGTTCTACCCCATCCAGGACGACCGGCAGTTCGCCTATGAGCTGCTGGCCGACGAGAAGGTGCTGATCGTCCAGGGCACCGGCTTCAACTGGATCGCGCCGGACCACTTCCGGCTCGTGTTCCTGCCCAACTCGGACGACCTCAAGGAAGCCATCGGCCGTATCGCCCGCTTCCTCGAGCACTACCGCAAACGGCACTCGCTCTGAATTTCCCCACCGCAACTCGTACGCCATGAAACCCATCCAGGTCGGCCTCCTCGGCATCGGCACCGTCGGCAGCGGCACCTACAACGTGCTGACCCGCAACCAGCAAGAGATTCGGCGCCGCGCCGGCCGCGGCATCGAGATCGCGATGGTGGCCGACCTCGATACCGCCCGGGCCAAGTCGCTGGTGGGCGAGGGGGTCGAGGTGGTTGCCGACGCGCGCGCCGTCATCGCCAACCCGGCGATCGACATCGTGGTCGAGCTGATCGGCGGCTACGGCATCGCCAAGGCGCTGGTGCTGGAGGCCATCGCGGCCGGCAAGCACGTGGTCACCGCCAACAAGGCGCTGCTGGCCGTGCACGGCACCGAGATATTCGAAGCCGCGCGCGCCAAGGGCGTGATGGTGGGCTTCGAGGCGGCGGTGGCCGGCGGCATCCCGATCATCAAGGCGCTGCGCGAAGGCCTGACGGCCAACCGCATCGAGTGGATCGCCGGGATCATCAACGGAACCACCAACTTCATCCTGAGCGAGATGCGCAGCAAGGGGCTCGACTTCGCCACCGTGCTGGCCGAGGCGCAGCGCCTGGGCTATGCCGAGGCCGACCCCACCTTCGACATCGAGGGCGTCGACGCCGCCCACAAGGCGACGCTGATGAGCGCCATCGCGTTCGGCGTGCCGGTGCAGTTCGACAAGGCCCACGTCGAGGGCATCACCAAGCTGCAGGCCGCCGACATCCGCTATGCCGAGCAGCTCGGCTACCGCATCAAGCTGCTGGGCATCGCGCGCCGCCAGGAGGGCGGGATCGAGCTGCGCGTGCACCCCACGCTGGTGCCCGCCAAGCGGCTGATCGCCAACGTCGAAGGCGCGATGAACGCGGTGGTGGTGCAGGGCGATGCCGTCGGCACCACGCTGTACTACGGCAAGGGCGCGGGCAGCGAGCCCACCGCCTCGGCGGTGGTCGCCGACCTGGTCGACATCACCCGCCTGCACACGGCCGACCCCGACCACCGCGTGCCGCACCTGGCCTTCCAGCCCGATGCGCTCGCCGACACGCCCATCCTGCCGATCGAGCAGGTGCGTACCTCGTTCTACCTGCGGCTCGTGGTGGCCGACGAGGCCGGCGTGCTGAGCCGCATCACCACGATCCTGGCCGACCTCGGCATCTCGATCGACGCGGTGCTGCAGCGCGAATCGGCCGAAGGCGAGCAGCAGACCGACCTCATCATCCTCACGCACGAGACCATCGAAGGCCGCATGCGCGACGCGCTGGCGAAGATGCAGGCGCTGCCCACCGTGCTGGCGCCCATCGTCTCGCTGCGCAAGGAAGAACTGGCCTGACGGCCTCTCAATGCCCGTGAAATACATCAGCACCCGCGGCGAGACCGCCCGCCGCAGCTTCAGCGAGATCCTCCTCGAAGGCCTGGCGCCCGACGGCGGGCTCTACCTGCCCGAGCGCTACCCGCACATCGACGACGCGACGATGAACCGTTGGCGCACGCTGCCGTATGCGGAGCTGGCGTTCGAGATCCTGTCGCTGTACATCGACGACATCCCGGCCGACGACCTGCGTGCGCTGGCGCACAAGACCTACACGCGCGACGTGTTCGGCAGCGACGCCATCGTGCCGCTGAAGCCGCTGGAACCCGGCCTGGTGATCGAAGCCCTGTCCAACGGCCCCACGCTGGCCTTCAAGGACATGGCGATGCAGCTGCTCGGCAACCTGTTCGAGTACGAACTGGCGCGCCGTGGCGAGACGCTGAACATCCTCGGCGCCACCTCGGGCGACACCGGCAGCGCCGCTGAATACGCGATGCGCGGCAAGCAGGGCGTGCGCGTGTTCATGCTGAGCCCGCACGGCCGCATGAGCCCGTTCCAGCAGGCGCAGATGTTCAGCCTGCAGGACGAGAACATCCACAACATCGCCATCGAAGGCGTGTTCGACGACTGCCAGGACATCGTCAAGGCCGTCAGCAACGACCTGCCCTTCAAGCGCGCGCACCGCATCGGCACCGTCAACTCGATCAACTGGGCGCGGCTGCTGGCGCAGGTGGTGTACTACTTCGCCGGCTACTTCCAGGCCACGCAGACCAACGCCGAGCGGGTGAGCTTTGCGGTGCCTTCGGGCAACTTCGGCAACATCTGCGCCGGCCATGTCGCGCGCATGATGGGCCTGCCGATCGAGCGCCTGATCCTGGCGACGAACGAGAACGACGTGCTCGATGAGTTCTTCCGCACCGGCACCTACCGCGTGCGCAAGGGCGCCGAGACGCACGAGACCTCCAGCCCGTCGATGGACATCAGCAAGGCCAGCAACTTCGAGCGCTTCGTCTTCGACCTGATGCAGCGCGACGGCAACCGCGTGAAGCACCTGTTCGGCGAAGAGGTGGAGCAGGGCGGCGTCTTCACGTTGAAACCCGAGGAGTTCGAGCGCATCGCCGGCTTCGGCTTCGTCTCGGGCAAGAGCACCCATGCCGATCGGCTGGCGACCATCCGCGACACCTGGCAGCGCTACGGCGTGATGATCGACACCCACACGGCCGACGGCCTGAAGGTGGCACGCGAGCAGGCACTGGCCGGCACCACCACGCTGGTGCTCGAGACCGCGCTGCCCGCCAAGTTCGCCGAGACGATCCGCGAGGCGCTCGACCGCGAGCCCGACCGTCCGGCGGGCCTGGAAGGCATCGAGGCGCTGCCCAAGCGCTTCACCGTGATGCCGGCCGACGTGCAGGGCGTCAAGGCCTACATCGCCGAGCACGTCAAGGCGTGAGCGCGGGATGAGGGTCGTCGGCTTCGCCGGCCCGTCCAACGTCGGCAAGACCACGCTGATCACCGGCGTGCTGGCGGCGCTGAAGGCTGCCGGCCTGCGCGTGTCGGTGCTGAAGCACGCGCACAAGCGCTTCGATCTCGACGTGCCCGGCAAGGACAGCTGGCGCCACCGCGAGGCAGGGGCCTTCGAGGTGCTGCTGGCCTCGCAGCGGCGGCTCGCGCTGCTGCGCGAGTACGAGGCGGAGGGCGAGCCTTCCGTGCATGCGCTGCTGGCCGAACTGTCGCCGTGCGACTGGGTGCTGGTGGAAGGCTTCAAGCACGCCGACCTGCCCAAGGTCGAGGTGCGCCGCACGGCGGCCCCCGAGCAGGGCCCGCCGCTGTACGCGGAGGACCCGCGCGTCGTCGCGCTGGCCACCGACACCGAGCCGCCGATCCCCACGTCGCTGCCCGTGCTTTCGATCGACGATCCCGGCGCCGTGGCGCAATGGCTGATGCAATCGGCTTCCCGTTTCGACTACCTGCCCGAAGACCATGGCTGAACGACCGCCCCTGCTGGCGCTGGACGATGCATTGCGGCTGCTCGCGGACGGTGCCCGCGGCGCGGTGATCACCGAGACCGAGACGCTGTCGACCTTCGATGCGCTCGGCCGCGTGCTCGCCGAGGAGGTGCTTTCCGGGCTCGACGTGCCGCCGGCCGACAACACCGAGCGCGACGGCTATGTGCTGAAGGCGGCCGACGTGCCCGCCGCCGGCGCGGTGCTGCCGGTGAGCCAGCGCATCCCGGCCGGCGTGGTCGGCCAGCCGCTGCAGCCGGGCACGGCGGCGCGCATCTTCACCGGTGCGCAGATCCCGGCCGGGGGCGACGCGGTGGTCATGCAGGAGTTCTGCGAGGCGGTGCCGGGCGAGGGCCTGGGCTCGGTGCGCATCCGCGAGGTGCCGGCGCCGGGGGCGTGGATCCGCCGCCGCGGCGAAGATGTGAGCGCAGGCGCGGCGGTGCTGTCGCGCGGAGAGCGCCTGCTGCCGCAGTCGCTGGGCATGGCGGCGTCGGTGGGTGCGGCGCAGCTCACGGTGCTGCGCCGTCCCCGCGTGGCCCTGTTCGCCACCGGCGACGAGCTGGTGATGCCCGGCGAGGTGCCGCCCGAGCGCATGCCGCCCGGTGCGATCTACAACTCCAACCGCTTCACGCTGCGGGCGCTGCTGCAGGCCGCCGGCTGCGAGGTGACGGACCTGGGCATCGTCGCCGACCGGCTCGACGCCACCCGGGAGGCGTTGCGCCGAGCGGCCGAGGGCAACGACCTGATCGTCACCTGCGGCGGTGTCTCCGTCGGCGACGAGGACCACATCAAGCCCGCGGTGCAGGCCGAGGGGCGGCTCGACCTCTGGCAACTGGCGATCAAGCCCGGCAAGCCGCTGGCATTCGGCGCCGTCCGGCGCCAAGGCGGCGGCGAGGCCTTGTTCGTCGGTCTGCCGGGCAACCCGGTGTCGGCCTTCATCACCTTCCTGCTGGCAGTGCGGCCGGTGCTGCGCGTGCTGCAGGGCCTGCCGGCCGAACTGCCGCGGGCGCTGGCTGCGCGGGCCGATTTCGACTGGCCGCGGCCCGACAAGCGCCGCGAGTTCCTGCGCGTGCGCTTCAACGACGCGGGCGGGCTCGAGCTCTTCAGCAACCAGGGTTCCGGCGTGCTGACCTCGACGGTCTGGGCCGACGGCCTGGTCGACAACCCGTCGGGGCGGACCATCGCGAAGGGCGACACCGTCGCCTTCCTGCCGATGGCCTCGCTGCTGTCGCTCTGAGGGCCGGACGCCATGGCGACGATCACGCTCCAGGTGCGCTACTTCGCCTCGCTGCGCGAGGCGCTGGGCAGCGGCGAGGCGGTGACGCTGCCGGCCGGCAGCCGCGTCGCCGACCTGCGCGCGGCGCTGGTGGCGCGCAGCCCCGCGCACGCCGAACGCCTCGGCCCCGGCTGTGCGGTGCGCTGCGCGGTGGCGCAGCAGATGTGCACGGACGACCAGGCCGCGCTGGCCGACGGCGCCGAAGTCGCCTTCTTTCCGCCTGTCACGGGCGGCTGAGCGCGCAGGCGTCGCCGGTTGCGCGACGTGGTCAATCGATCCGGATGCCGGCCTGCTTGATCAGCGCCGCGGTCGTCTTCAACTCCTGCGCCACCTGCTCGGCGAACTGCGGCTGTGTCAGCGTGCCGGGTTCCGCGCCCAGCTTGCCCATCGCGGCGACGACCTCGGGCATCTGCAGGATCCTGGCCGTGGCGGCCGAGAGCTTGCCCACCAGTTCCGGCGGCGTGCGCGCGGGGGCGAACAGGCCGACCCAGAACGCGTAGTCGGATCCCGGATAGCCGGCCTCCAGCGTGGTCGGCACCTTCGGCAGCGCGGGCGACCGGTTGGCAGAGCCCACCGCCAGCGGCACGAGCTTGCCGTCCTGGATCAACGGCATGGCACTGACCAGCGGCGCAAAGAACCAGTCGACCTGGCCGCCCACCACGTCCATCAGCGCCGGCGGCGTGCCGCGGTAGGGCACGTGCATCGCCTGCAGCTTCGCGGCGATGCGGAACTTCTCGGCGTTGATGTGGGTGGCGCTGCCGTTGCCGGCCGAGGCGTAGCTCATCTTGCCGGGCTGGGCCTGCGCCTGCTTCACGAGGTCGGCCACCGTGGCCAGCTTGCTGTTCGGCGACACCACCAGCACGTTGGGCAGCGTGGCCAGCAGCGCCACCGGGGCGAAGTCCTTCAGCGTGTCGTACTTCAGCTTCGGGTAGAGCGCGGCGTTGGCGACATGGCCGGCCGAGTGCACGAGCAGCGTCAGTCCGTCGGGCGCCGCCGCGGCCACCTGCGCCGCGCCGAGCGTGCCGCCGGCGCCGGCCCGGTTGTCGACGATGACGGTGCGGCCCAGCGCCTTCGCCAGGTGGTCGGCGATGAGGCGCGCGATCACGTCGGTGCCCGAGCCCGCGGTGAAGGGCACGACGATCGTGACGTTCTCTGCGGCGGTGGTCGGTTGAGCCTGCGACGCGATCGGCGCCATAGCGGTGGCGAAGGCGCCTGCGCTGGCGGCGGCGAGCAGCAGGGTGCGGCGGTTCAGCATGGGTTGTCTCCTGTGGTTCACGGTCATCCTCCAAGGGCTCGAGCGAGGCAATCGATTGCCTTCGTCCTCGAAAAAGTGGGCCTGTCCGGCGGCGGTTCAGGTATTCGCCATCACCAGCATCACGGTGCAGGGTTCGTCGCCGGGGTTGTGCAGGCGGCGCGCTTCGTTCGGGGCGATGCGGCAGCTGTCGAAGGTGCCGAGCACTGCGCTGGCTTCCTGCACGCCGTCCTGCGTGACCTGCTGCGCGAACACCTGCAGCCGGCCCGACAGCACGACGTAGAACTTCTCGGCCGGCGACGCGCCGAGCGTGGTGCCGCCGCCGGGATCGATCACCGACAGCCCGAGCCACACGCTGTCGCTCGGCCCGGCCTCGCGGCCCTGCAGCCGGCGCATCGCCATGCCCGAATGCCCGGGCGCGTCGTAGCGCGGCGCTTCGCTGGAACGTACGAGGTGCATGGCGCGGCCTTTCAGGGGGCGAGGACGATGCGTTCCATCGAGCCGGCGAGCACCTGGCGGTAGGCATCGCCGGCCGCTTCCAGCGCCAGCAGCTTCGTGTCGTCGACGTCGAAGGCCTTCAACGAACCGTCGTCGAAGCCCGGCAGCAGGCCGTTGAGCACGCCGGCGCAGTGCACCGCGTCGAGCTTCAGCGTGTCGACGCCCAGCATCTGCAGGTTGCGGCGGTAGAAGGCCAGGATGTCGAAGGGCACGCTGCGTTCGATCGTCGAGATCAGCACCTGCGTGCCGCCAATGGCCAATGCGTCGAGCGCCGTGGCGAAGTAGGGCGAGCCCACGGTGTTGTAGGCGATGTCGGCGCCGTGGCCGTCGAAGGCCGCCTGCAGCTTGTCGGCCAGCGCCGGCTCTTCGGCGCTGAAGAACGTGACGTCGGTGCTGGCGTGCCCACGGTAGCGGTCGGCACCGCGGTCCACGCCCACCACCCGGGCGCCGGCGCGGGTGGCGAGCTGGATCGCCGCCTGGCCCACCTTGCCGTTGGCGCCGAGCACCAGCACCCGCTGGCCGTCGCCCCGCAGGCCTGCGCGGCGCAGGCCTTCGTGGGCGGTGATGAAGGGCACGCCGACCGTGGCGGCCGCGGCCACGCCCACGCTGGCCGGCTTGCGCGCCAGCGCCGCCACCGGCAGCACCAGGTAGGTGGCGTGGGTGCCGTCGCGCGTCATGCCGAGGTCGCCGCCGGTGCCCCAGACCTCCACGCCGCGCCAGTCGGCAGGGCCGGCGACGACGATGCCGGCGAAGTCGCGCCCCGGGGTGCGGGGCCACACGGCGTGCGGCATCATGCCCAGCGAGGCCTTCACGTCGCTGGGGTTCACCGCCGCGGCGCGCACCTGTACCACGGCGTGGCCGGGGGGCGCTTCGGGCAGTTCGGTGGCCGCGATCTGCGGGGCGATGGCGGCGGCGTCGGCGGCCTTGGCGGTGAGGACGAGCTTGCGTCCGCGGGTGTCGAGGGTCATGGTGATGGCTTTCGGTTGCAGGGATGAACAGGGAGTCAATGCACGGCCGGGCGCAGCCGCCAGGTGCTGCGGGCCTCGGCCGCGGTGGCGAGCCGGCCGCCGAGGTCTTCGACGATGCGCCGCGCCTTGCGCACGAGCTCGGCGTTGCTGCGCGCGAGCACGCCGCGGTCGAGGTAGATCGTGTCTTCGAGGCCGATGCGCACGTTGCCGCCCATCAGGAAGGCCTGTGCCACCGCCGGGAAGGCGTGGCGGCCGATCGCGAAGGCCGACCACTGCGCGCCGGCCGGCAGCAGCGTGCGGGCGAAGGCGATGGCTTCCGGTGAGAACGGCAGCGCATAGCGCACGCCCAGCACCAGCGTGTAAAGGCCCGGGCCCTGCAGGACACCGTCGTCGATGAGCTTGCGCGCCAGCACCAGGTCGCCGCTGTCGAAGCACTCGAGCTCGGGCGTGCAGCCGGCGTCGCGGATCACCTGGGCCATGCGCGCGACGTTGCGCGGCGTGTTGATGACGACCTGGTCGCCGGAGTTCATCGTGTTCAGGTCGAGCGAGCAGATGTCGGGGCGGAACTCGGCGATGTGCGCCACGCGCTGCTCGGGCGGCAGCAGCGTGGTGCCGGGGCCGGCCACGCGGGGGTTGTCGGCGTCGGGCACGAAGCGGCCGCCCGGGCCGGTGGTGAGGTTGACGATGACCTGCCGGTCGTGGCGGCGGATCTGCTCGATCACTTGTCCATACAAGTCGAGCGCCATCGACGGCGCTCCGGTGGCCGGGTCGCGCACGTGGATGTGCACGGCCGCGGCGCCGGCTTCGGCGGCGGCCAGGCTCTGCTCGGCGATCTCGTTGGGCGTGACGGGCAGGTGGGGCGTCTGCTCGGGGCGCGTCAGGTTGCCGGTGACGGCGCAGGTGAGGATGGTGGGTTGGTCCATGGTGGTGTCCGCAAGGGGCGTGGTTTCAGCCGAGATGGCGGCCGCCGTCGACGACGAAGATGCTGCCGGTGGCATAGCGCAGCGAGGTGGCGCAGGCGGTGACGGCGGCGGCCACGTCGTCGGCCACGCCCACGCGCCGCAGCGGCAGCGTGGCGCCGACGCGCTGGTTGAACTCGGCGTCACGGCCGCTGACGAAGGGCGTGTCGACCACGCCGGGCGACACCGCCAGCACGCGGATGGCGGGCCCCAGCGTCTTGGCCAGCGCGCGGGTGGTCGCATCGACCGCGGCCTTGGCGGCGGCGTAGGCCAGGTTGCTGCCCAGGCCGGTGAAGGCGGCGATCGAGGAGACGTTGACGACGAGCGCATCGCCGCGCGCCTTCATCTGCGGCGCGAAGGCGCGGATCGACGCGAACGTGCCGCGCCAGGTGACGGCGAACACGTCGTCGATCAGCGCATCGCTCAACGCATCGAGGTCGGCCGCGGACACCGGCTTCGTGAAGCCGGCGCTGTTGACCAGGATGCTGGCGCCGCCGGTGCGGGCCGCGATCTCTTCGGCCGCGGCGGCCAGGCTGGCGCTGTCGGTCACCGACGCGGCCAGCGCGAAGTGGCCGCTGCCGGGCAGCGCGCCGAGCACGTCGCCTGCCGCGGCGCTGCGCTGCAGCAGCACCACGCGGGCGCCCAGCGTGGCCAGCCGGTGCGCGGTGGCCAGGCCGATCGCGCCCTGCCCGCCGGTGATCACCGCGACCTCGCCGTCCAGGCGGTCGCGCGGCGCGAAGCTTCTTTCGTTCATCGGATGTCTCCTCGGGGTGCTCGTCTTGCGGGTGGCGGTCAGGGCAGCGGGCAGTGCGGCAGCTGCGTTTCGCCCGGCTCGAGCCGCAGCTCCACGTCGATCCGGTAGCCGCCCTCGCCGTCGGGCTCGAACCGGCGCAGCAGCGAGCCCACGGCGCCGAACACCACGTCCTCGTAGGCGTTCGGGTCCTCGATGTCGAAGAACTGTGTGGCCAGCACCTTGTAGCCCTCGGCCGCGGCGATGAAGTGCAGGTGCGCCGGCCGCATCACCTTGCGGTGCTGAGCCGCCAGCAACGCGCCGCACGGGCCGTCGGTGGGCACCGGGTAGCCGGCGGGGCGCACGCTGATGAAGGAGAAGCGGCCCTCGGCGTCCGTCTCGAAGCGGCCGCGCAGGTTCATCGGCACCTGGGCCGGGTCCTGGTTCTCGTACATGCCTTCGGGCGAGGCCTGCCAGGTCTCGACGCGCGCGCCGGCGAGCGGCTGGCCGTCGAGGCCGGTGACGCGGCCGCTGACCTGCAGCCGCGGCCCGGGCGTCGACGGTGCACAGATGGTGGCGCCGTTGGCGCGCACCGGTTGGTTGGCGCGCCAGAAGGGGCCGACCAGCGCCGGCTCGGTGCCGCCGGCCTCCACCGCGTGGCGCGCGCTGCGCAACTGCACCAGCGTGGCCAGGCCGAGGATGTCGGCCAGCAGGATGCCCTCGTGCTTGCGCGGCCCGGTCGCCTTGCCGACCTCGACCAGGAAGTCGAGCCCGACCTGCAGCTCGTGCGGCTTCAGGTCGACCTCGAGCGCAAAGGCGTGCAGGTGCCGGATGGCGGCGGCCATCACCTGCTTGAGCCGCGGGTCGGCGGTTCCTTCGTTGGCGTCGAGCACCGCGGCGAGCAGGGCCGCCGGGTCGTTGGAGGGCAGGGGCTTTTTCATGTCGGGCTCCGCAGTCAGGGCAAGAAGGGCAATTCGAAGGCAATAAAAGGCAATCGATTGCCTTCAATGTAGTCAACGCTTTTTGAAAGATCAAGCGGGGCGTGCCCCAGGCATCACTTTTTTTGTGCGGCGGCTGCGGGCCGGTGGCATGGCGCTTTCGGACAGAATCCAGGCAACCGTTTGCCTGCGACGTAGCCATTTGCCTGCCCGGATCTCTCCCATGCCGCTCTCTCCCGTTCCCCAGCGCACGGCCGTGACCATCGACGACATCGCCAAGGCCGCGGGCGTGCACCCCGGCACGGTGTCGCGGGCGCTGCGCGGCGTCAGCGGCAAGGTGTCGCCCGACAAGCGCGCGGAGATCGAGCGCATCGCCGCCGAACTGGGCTACCAGCCGAACGCGGTGGCCGCCTCGCTGCGCACCAAGCAGACCAACATCGCCGCGATCGTGGTGCCCGACCTTGGCAACCCGCTGTTCGGTCCCATCGTGCAGGGCGTGGAGAAGGCGCTGCGCCTGCACGACCTGCTGTGCCTGGTCGTGCAGACGCCGACCGACCCCGCCGAGCGCCGCGACCTGGTGCTGGCGCTGGCCAACCGGCAGGTGAGCGGCCTGCTGATCCTGGCGGCCGAGAGCGACGACCCGATGCTGGAGGTGGCGCGGCAGCGGCGGCTGCCGACGGTGCTGGTCAACCGCGGCAGCGGCGACCGCCACTTCTCCAGCGTGGTCAGCGACGACCGCGAAGGCGTGCGGCTGGCGCTGGAGCACCTCGTCGCGCTGGGGCACCGGTCGATCGCGCACATCGCCGGGCCGTCCGCATCGTCCACCGGCCGTGCCCGCAAGACGGCCTTTGTCGAGCTGGCACGCTCGGTCGGCGTGAAGCCGAGCCCGGTGGTGGAGGCCGAAGCCTTCACCCGCAGCGCCGGGCAGGCGGCCACCGAGCAGCTGCTGAAGGCCCGCACGCGGCCCACCGCGATCTTCGCGGCCAACGACCTCATCGCGCTCGGCGCGCTCGACGTGCTGCGGCGCCACGGCCTGGCGGTGCCGGGCGACATCTCGCTGGTCGGCCACAACGACATGCCGCTGGTCGACTTGATCGACCCGCCGCTGACCACCGTGCGCGTCGCGGTCGACCAGATGAGCCTGCAGGCCGCGGGCCTCTTCATCGACCACCTGCAGCATCCGCAGCTCGCGCCGTCGACGCGGGTGCTGATGCCGACGCTGGTGGTGCGCTCGTCGACCCGGGCGGTCAGCCAGCCTTCTGCAGGGCCGTGACGATGTCGGCGATGCCCGCCTTCGTAGGCGGCGACACCGAGGCCATCGGCGCGCGCAGCTCGTCGTTCAGCAGCCCCGCCAGCGCCAGCGCCGCCTTGGCCGGCGCCGGGTTGGGCTCGCAGAACGCCGCGTCGATCCACGGCGACAGGCCGCGCCACGTAACGCGCGCGGCGGGCAGGTCGCCGCGCTGCACTTCCTGGCACAGGCGCACGAACAGATCCGGCCGCACGTGGGCCGAGGCGGCGATGGCGCCATGCCCCCCCGCGCACAGCGTGGCGAAGAGGTTGGCGTCGTCGCCTGCCAGCACCTGCAGCCGGCCGTCGTCGATCAGCGCCTGCGTGTCGGTGAAATCACCGCCGCAGTCCTTGATGCCGATCACGCGCGGGTGCGCCGCCAGCGCCAGCGAGGTCTCGCGCGCGATGCGCGTGCCGGTGCGCGAGGGGATGTCGTACAGCACGATCGGCTTCGGTGACGCGTCGGCCAGCGTCGCGAAGAAGTCGACCACGCCCGACTGCGGCGGCTTCACGTAGAGCGGCGGCGGCACCAGGAAGCCGGCCACCGGCCATTCGGCCCAGCGCAGCAGCTCGTCGCGCACCGGCTTCGGCGCGCTGCCAGCCACGCCCATCAGGACCGGCAGGCCGGTCTGCACGTCGAGCACCGCCTGCAGCACCTCGCGCTGCTCGGCGTCGCTCAGCAGCGCGGCTTCGCCGGTGCTGCCGCACACCACGAAGCCGGCGATGCCGCCCGCTGCCAGGTGCGCCACCAGGCGCCGCAGGGCAGGGAGGTCGACCGCATCGCCCGAGAACGGCGTGACCAGCGGGATCCAGATGCCCGACAGGTCTTGCACAAGAACGTCACCCACAAAAACTCTCCTCGATCGAACGACCGGATGACAAACCGTCATCGGGACGTGCGGCGGGGCGCAGGGGGCGGCAAAAAGAGGGGTGTTGCTGGCCAGGCGTTCCGTCGCGCATCCGACGACGGAACCGCAGCTCCGGTCAGAAGCGCTGCGGTTTTTGTTTGACGGCCGACGCCGGGCCGCGGAAGGCGGCAGCGGGGGCGGACGACAAGGCTTGGCTGGGCATGGGGGCGGATTCTAGGTGCCACAATGCTGCAATGCATCGAGATGTGGATTCCGCGCGCGTGCGGGTTCAGACGGCGGACTTCGATCTGTCCACCGAAGTGGCCGCGCTGCGCGCAGGCGACGGCGGGGTGGGCGCGGTGGCGGCGTTTGTCGGCACCGTGCGCGAGCGCGACCCGGCGGCCGCTGCCGATCCTGAGGTGAGCCTGCTCGAGCTGGAGCACTACCCCGGCATGACCGAGCGCGCGATCGAATCGATGATCGACGAAGCCCACGCGCGTTTCGCGATCCACGCGGCGCGTGTCGTGCACCGCGTGGGGCCGCTGCGGCCGCAGGAACAGATCGTCCTGGTGGCCGTCACGTCGGCGCACCGCGGCACCGCCTTCCAGGCCTGCGAGTTCCTGATGGACTACCTGAAGACCCAGGCCCCGTTCTGGAAGAAGGAGCACACGCCCGAAGGCGCCCGTTGGGTCGATGCCCGCGTGGCCGACGACGCTGCCGCGGCGCGCTGGGGCCTGCCTGCGGCCAATGCCGACGCCACGGCGCCGGGTGCCCCGGCATGACACCGGCCGTGTCCTGGCCCACGGTGGTGGCGATCGCCTTCGGCGCCGCCCTGGGCGCGCTCGCGCGCTGGGGAGCCGGGCTCTGGCTCAACGGCCTGTGGCGCGGCTTTCCGCTCGGCACGCTGGCGGTCAACTGCGTTGGCGGGATGCTGATCGGCGTGGCGATGTTCGGCTTTGCGCGCCACCCCGACGAACTGCTGCGTCACTTCGCCGTCACCGGCTTCCTGGGCGGGCTGACGACGTTCTCGGCCTTCTCGGGCGAATCGCTCGGGCTGCTGCAGCGCGGCGAGTTGCCGATGGCCGTGGCCCACACCCTGGCCCATGTGGCGGGCGCGCTGGCCTGCGCTGCCGCGGGCTTCTGGCTGGCGAAGGTGTTGTGGCGGGCATGAGGGTCGTCCGGCTCTCCGTGGGTGCTCGATGAGTGCGCCTGACATGCACCCGCCCGCCGCGGAAGGCGCCGAGCCGCACGCGGCCGATGCGGCCGCCGGCCCTGCCCGCCACGCGGCCCCGGCCCCGGCCGCCGACGACCGCCTGGCGCTGCGCGCCGCGCTGGGCCGGTACGCCACCGGCGTGACGATCATCACCTGCCGCAATGCCGCAGGCCTGCCGGTCGGGCTCACGGCCAATTCGTTCAGCGCGCTGTCGCTCGACCCGCCGCTGGTGCTGTGGTCGCTGCGGCGGGCGAGCTCGGCGCTGGCCAACTTCGCCGCCGCGCCGGTGTTCGCGGTCAACGTGCTGTCGGAGGCGCAGGTCGAGCTGTCGCGCCGCTTCGCCTCGCGAGAGGCCGACAAGTTCGCCCAGGGCGTCTGGCGCGACGGGCTGGGCGGCGCGCCGTTGCTCGAAGGCAGCACCGCCACCTTCGAGTGCCGGCTGGTCTCGCAGCAGGCCGCGGGCGACCACGTGCTCTTCATCGGGGAAGTGCTGCACCACCGGCACGATGCTGACGAGCCGGCACTGGCGTTCCACGCCGGCCACTACCACGCGGTGGGCGAGCGCCTCTAGCGTGCGCCGATGGGCGGCGGCGCGCCGCCCGGGCCAGCGTTGCCGCCCACGCACGGCGGGCACTCCGATTGCCGGCCACATGGCGCAAGCTTGATGCAGCGCAACTTGAAGAGCGCCGTCGCCGCCTCATATTTGTCGCAATCGGAGGTTCCACCCCATGCGAATTGACAAATTGACCACGGCCTTCCAGCAAGCGTTGGCCGAAGCGCAGACCCTCGCCGTCACGCGCGACAACCCCTACATCGAGCCGGCGCATCTGCTGGCGGCCATGCTGGCGCAGCCCGACGGGCCCAAGGCGCTGCTCGACCGCGCCGGCGCCAACACCGCGGCCCTGAAGACGGCGATGGACACCGCGATCAGCGGCCTGCCCCAGGTGCAGGGCAGCGGCCAGGTGGTGCAGCCCGGCCGCGACCTGGTCGCGCTGCTGCAGTCGGCCGAGAAGGAGGCCGGCAAGCGCGGCGACCAGTTCATCGCGAGCGAGATGTTCCTGCTGGCGCTGTCGGACGCCAAGACCGACCTCGCCGGCATCGTGCGCGGCCACGGCCTCACCCGCAAGGCGCTCGAAGCCGCGATCGACGCGGTGCGTGGCGGCGCGAAGGTCGACTCGGCCGAGGCCGAGGGCCAGCGCGAGGCGTTGAAGAAGTACACCCTCGACCTGACCGAGCGCGCCCGGCAGGGCAAGCTCGACCCGGTGATCGGCCGCGACGAGGAGATCCGCCGCGCGATCCAGGTGCTGCAGCGCCGCAGCAAGAACAACCCGGTGCTGATCGGCGAGCCGGGCGTCGGCAAGACGGCCATCGTCGAAGGCCTGGCGCAGCGCATCGTGGCCGGCGAGGTGCCCGAATCGCTGAAGGACAAGCGCGTGCTGTCGCTCGACATGGCGGGCCTGCTGGCCGGCGCCAAGTACCGCGGCGAGTTCGAGGAGCGCCTGAAGGCCGTGCTGAAGGAAGTGTCGTCCGACGAAGGCCGCATCATCCTGTTCATCGACGAGTTGCACACCATGGTGGGCGCAGGCAAGGCCGAGGGCGCGATGGACGCCGGCAACATGCTGAAGCCTGCGCTGGCGCGCGGCGAGTTGCACTGCATCGGCGCGACCACGCTCGACGAGTACCGCAAGTACGTCGAGAAGGACGCCGCGCTGGAGCGCCGCTTCCAGAAGGTGCTGGTGGGCGAGCCGACGGTGGAGGCCACCATCGCCATCCTGCGCGGGCTGCAGGAGAAGTACGAAGTGCACCACGGGGTCGAGATCACCGACCCGGCCATCGTGGCCGCGGCGGAGCTCAGCCACCGCTACATCACCGACCGCTTCCTGCCCGACAAGGCGATCGACCTGATCGACGAGGCCGCGGCCAAGATCAAGATCGAGATCGACTCCAAGCCCGAGGTGATGGACCGGCTCGACCGCCGGATGATCCAGCTCAAGATCGAGCGCGAGGCGATGAAGAAGGAGCACGACGAGGGCTCGCAGCGCCGGCTCGGCCTGATCGAGGAAGAGCTGGTCAAGCTGCAGCGCGAGTACAACGACCTCGAGGAGATCTGGAAGGCCGAGAAGGCCGCGGCGCAGGGTTCGGCCCACGTCAAGGAAGAGATCGACCGCATCAAGTTCCAGATCGAGGAGCTCAAGCGCAAGGGCGACTTCAACAAGGTGGCCGAGCTGCAGTACGGCAAGCTGCCGGGCCTGGAGGCGCGCCTGAAGGACGCGCAGGACAAGGAAGCCGGCAAGGCCGCGGGCGCCAAGCAGGGCCTGGGCCCGCAGCTGCTGCGCACGATGGTCGGTGCCGAGGAGATCGCCGAGGTCGTCTCGCGCGCCACCGGCATCCCGGTGAGCAAGCTGATGCAGGGCGAGCGCGAGAAGCTGCTGCAGATGGAAGCCAAGCTGCACGAGCGCGTGGTGGGGCAGGATGAGGCGATCCGCGCCGTGTCCGATGCCATCCGCCGCTCGCGCGCGGGCCTGTCGGATCCGAACCGGCCCTACGGCTCGTTCCTGTTCCTCGGCCCCACGGGTGTCGGCAAGACCGAGCTGTGCAAGGCGCTGGCCGGCTTCCTGTTCGACTCGACCGACCACCTGATCCGTGTCGACATGAGCGAGTTCATGGAGAAGCACTCGGTGAGCCGGCTGATCGGCGCGCCCCCGGGCTACGTGGGCTACGACGAAGGCGGCACGTTGACCGAGGCCGTGCGGCGCAACCCGTACAGCGTTGTGCTGCTCGACGAGGTCGAGAAGGCGCACCCGGACGTATTCAACGTGCTGCTGCAGGTGCTGGACGACGGCCGGCTGACCGATGGCCAGGGCCGCACGGTCGACTTCAAGAACACCGTGATCGTGATGACCAGCAACTTGGGCTCGCACCTCATCATGCAGATGGCGGGGCAGGACAGCGAGCTGATCCGCGAGGCGGTGTGGGCCGAGGTCAAGACGCACTTCCGCCCCGAGTTCCTGAACCGGATCGACGAGACGGTGGTGTTCCATGCGCTCGACCAGCAGCACATCCAGGACATCGCGAAGATCCAGCTCAAGGTGCTGGAGACGCGTGTCGAGAAGATGGACATGAAGCTCGACGTGTCGCCCGAGGCGCTGGTGGAACTGGCCAAGGTCGGCTTCGACCCGGTGTTCGGCGCGCGGCCGCTGAAGCGCGCGATCCAGCAGCGCATCGAGAACCCGGTGGCCAAGCTGATCCTCGAGGGCAAGTTCGGCCCGAAGGACGTGATTCCGGTCAAGGTCGAGAACGGCGAGTTCGCGTTCGACCGCGTGGTGCACTGACACCCCCCGGCCCTACGGCCGGCGCCCGCCCGTCTCCGCGAGGAGGCGGGCTTTTTTACGTGCGGTGCATGCCGTTGGCCGCCGCCAACGCAGCCAGTTCATCGGCCTGCTGCAGCACGAGCACGACCTCGGCCGCCGCGCGGAAGAGCGCCGGGGCGAGCTGGGTGGCGCTGGGCGGCAGGTGCAGCGGCAGGTTCGCGAAGGCGCTGCCGTGGCCGCTGCCGCGTTCCAGGCGCCAGCGCAGCAGCCGCAGGCCGGCCTGGCCCAGGGCCTGGGTGAAGGCCGGGAGGGCGGCCTGGACGACGGCGAGGGCCGAGGGCTCCTCCACCGCGATCGCGAGCCAGATGCCGCCCTGCGCCAGTTGCAGCTGCAGCACCATGCGCCCGAGCAAGGGCAGGTCGAGCGCCAGCCGCAAGGCGGGCAGGCCCCGCGGCGCGGTTGCCGGCGGGTCTTCGGGTTCGGGCTCCATCAGGCGCAGGGCGACCGGCTGGCCGTTCCAGGCGTGCAGCAGGTAGCCCATGCGGTCGGGTGGCGGTGCCGCGGGCAGCGAGGGCACCGTGCCGGCGGCCAGGAGCGCCGAGCCGGCCGGCACCGAGGCGAGCGACGGGAACTCGGCGGCGGCCCAGGTGCCGGACGGCAGCTCGGCGCGCGGCACGGCGGCGTCGGCCGCGGCGTGGTGGCCGGTGAGCACCTGGGCGCGCCAGGCCGCGGCGAGCGGCGCGGCCGGGGCGCCGCTCGGGCGGGCCAGCCGGGCCTCCGGCGGGACGAGGGTCGATGCCAGCGGTGCGGGCGAGGTGTCGGCCGGCGCCCCGGAAGGCAGCTGTTGGCCGCCGCGCGAGGGGTGCTTCTGTCCGTTGGCGAGCGCTTCCCATCCGGGCGGCAGTACCGGCTGCATCGAGGCCAGCAGGCCGGCCGTCGATTCCGTCGCGGCCGGTGCCGCGATGGGCGCCACGGCCGCCTGCAACGGCGCGACCGCCGGCGGATGCGGGCCGTGCCCGACGGACCACGCGGGCGAGGCGCGTGACACGGGTGAGATGGCGCTGATGCGGGGCGGGGCCATGGCGGGCGGGCGGCGGCGACGGACGGGCGTTGGAAGATAGGGCGGCGCGCGGGGCGCCGTTCTTAAGGCCTTTCGAAAGAAAAAAAGCCAGCGCGCAGGCTGGCTGGGTGGTGCCTGGCGACGGTGGGCCCGCCGACCTCAGGCCCTCTCCTCGAACACCTGCCGTGCAGTGTGGATCGCCTGGCACACGCGGCCGATGTCGTCCACCGTGAGGTGTGGACCCATCGGCAGGCTGAGCACTTCATCCTGCAGTTGCTCGGCTACCGGCAGGCTGCCCCGGGGGATGCCGAGCGCGGCGTAGGCGGGCTGCAGATGGGGCGCGACGGGGTAATGGATCAGCGTCTCGATGCCTGCGTCGCGCAGCGACTGCTGCAGCGCTTCGCGCGCGCGGCAGCGGACCACGTAGACGTGCCAGGCGGGCTCGTGGCCTTGGGGCACATGGGGCAGGCCGAGGTCGAGCCCTTGCAGGCCGTCGTGGTACGCCTGCGCCAGCTGCGCGCGGTGCGCGTTCTCTGCGTCGAGCAGCGGCAGCTTCGCCTGCAGCAGCGCAGCCTGCAGTTCGTCGAGCCGCGAGTTGTACCCCTGCACCTTGTTGTGGTACTTGATGCTGGAGCCGTAGTTGCGGAGTTCTCGCAGCCTGCCCGCCAGGTCGGGATCGCTGGTGACGATCGCGCCGCCGTCGCCCAGCGCACCGAGGTTCTTGCCCGGATAGAAGCTGAAGCCGGCAGCGTCGCTCAATGACCCCACACGCCGGCCGCGATAACGGGCGCCGTGGGCCTGAGCCGCGTCTTCGAACACTTTCAGGCCATGGGCCCGCGCCACGCGCAGGATCGGGTCCATGTCGCAGGCTTGACCGTACAGGTGCACGACCAGAACGGCGCGTGTGTTCGGCGTGATGGCCGCTTCGATGCGCTGTGGGTCGATGTTGTGCGTTTCCGGCAGCGGTTCCACCGGCACGGGCCGGGCGCCGGTGTGCGACACCGCCAGCCAGGTGGCGATGTAGGTGTTCGATGGAACGATCACCTCGTCGCCGGGGCCGATGCCGTGGGCCTTCAAGATGAGATGCAGGGCATCGAGGCCATTGCCCACGCCGATGCAGTGCTTGGCACCGCAGTATTCGGCAAACGCACGCTCAAAGCCTTCCAGCTCCTTGCCCATGATGTACCAGCCGCTGGCGAGTACGCGCTCGAAGGCTGCAGAAAGCGCCGGGCCGTGCGCGGCGTTGATGGCCTGCAGGTCGAGGAATGAGGTCTTGCGTGGGCTCACGGAGATGGTGCCTCGTTCAGCGGCAGGATTGGGCGAATTCGGCGTACGTCCGGATGTAGTCGGCTTCGTCGTAGTGGTCGGAGGCGAGCACGAGTGCAACCGATCCGGAAGAGAAGTTGTCCAGCTCACGCCAAACCATTGGCGGGATGTACAAGCCGTAGTACGAACGGTTGAGGTGGAAGCGTTGCCGCCCGTTGCCGGCGTCCAGCACGACGTCAAAGCTTCCCGAAATGGCGATGACGAACTGGTGCGTCGTTTTGAGTGCATGACCACCCCGATCGGAACCGCCGGGCACGTCATACAAATAGAAGATGCGGTTGAACTTGAACGGGAGATGGCGGCCCGCTTCGATGAATGTCAGGTTGCCGCGCGGATCGTTGATCTTGGGCAGATCTATGAGCGTGCAGGCACTGAGCCGCGATGTGCCTGCTTGCTTCGGGCGCGCGGCGCGTGTGGTGGCCGTGCGTGTCGGGGCTTCCGGCACTTCCAACAGGTTGCTCATCTGAACTCCAGGAGTGGATGGCCGCGCTGAACCGCAGCCGTTCATACCAGTTTAGGAATGCGAGCCCAGCCCGATGAATCGATAAGTGGCCTGGATGCCGTCCAATTGCGTGCTGTCATGGCGGCGAAATGGCGGGATGGAGGGCTGCTTATCCGGCCCTGCCGCTTGCTTGCGCGGCGTCCAATCCGGCGAACGAGATCTAGCCCGCCCTGCGTTGCTGCAAAGGTTCCATGGTTGCCTCCCGATTGCTCGAGAACACGTTCGCCCATCCGGGGCTTGGTGCGCTGTTTCAGCGAGCGCCTTTTTTCGAGCTGCATGCACAAGGCCGCGGCGTTTTCTTCGAATGGGAAAAGGGCGGCCATGTCGTTGCCAGTGTGCATTTCACGCCCATGGGCAGCGGTTTGTGGCGCAGCCCTGCCCGGGGCACTTACGCCGGCTTTGCCACTGCGCCGGGTTTGCACACCGACGCTCTGTTCGAGTTCCACGATGCCGTGGTCGCCAGGCTGGGCGCGCTTGGCGCTAGGCGCATCGAAGTGCTGCCTGCGCCGATGGCCCATGATCCGATTGCCTTCTCCAACCAGGCCTACCTGTTCCACGCCCGCGGCTATTCGGTCACGCAGTGCGATCTGAACCACAGCCTTGCCGTCGACGCACAACCGTTTGAGGCGCGGATGAGCTATGGCAACGTCAAGCGGCTTCGCAAGTGTCGCAAGGAGGGCATCGAGGCTGGCACCCTACCGCCCGAGGCATTGCCCGAGGTCTATGCGGTGCTGGCCGCCAACCGGGCCAGCAAGGGCCACGCGATGTCCATGACCCTGTCGCAACTGCAGGACATGCAGGCGCGCTTTCCTGAATCGATGGCGCTCTTCGGCTGCCGTGCCGGCGCCGAGCTTGCGGCCTCGGCACTGTGCCTGCGAGTGCAACCCCACGTGCTCTACGTCTTTTACTGGGGCGATCGCCCCGGCTATGCCACTCTCAGCCCTGTGGTCAGCGTGGCCGATGCCATCTATTCGTATTGCCAGGCCGAAGGCATTGCGCAGATCGACGCGGGGACTTCCACGATCGACCGCGAAGCCAACCATGGCCTGATCCAGTTCAAGCGGGGTCTGGGGTTCTCGGAGTCGCTCAAGGTTCGCATGGCGCGCGACGTTTGATCACCACTACGCATTCCCATGGCACGTGACATCGAAGACTACACGGCGCAATACCAGCGCCTGCCGTTCGAGCCCTTGCAGGCTGCCTATCGCAGGCGACGGGTGCTGGCAGAGATCGCCAGGCATCGACCGCGCCGGCTGCTGGAGATCGGCTGCGGGCATCTGCCCTTGTTCACCGACCTGCCTGACATGGCCTGCACGGTGATCGAGCCGGCACCGATGTTCGCCAGCAACGCCAGGGAACTTGCCGCCTGCCGGACCGATGTGCGTGTGATACAGGCCTACGCAGAGTCCTGCGACTTCCCGCCGGCTGAGCCAACCTTCGACATGGTCGTCCTTGGATGCGTATTGCACGAGGTCGACGACCCGCAAGCCCTGTTGGCCGCCGCGCGGCGCTTCTGCGTGGCCGACACGGTGCTGCACGTGAACGTGCCGAATGCACATTCGTTGCACCGCCTGCTTGCCGTGGCGATGGGATTGATACCGGCCGCCGATGTGATGTCCGACACCCAGCGCACGATGCAGCAGAGGGGCATCTACGACATGTCGTCGCTGAGTGAGGAGTTGGCGTGCGCGGGTTTCGCCGTCCTGGAACATGGCAGTCTGTTCGTCAAGCCCTTCACGCACGGCCAGATGCAGGAACTGGTCGACCTGGGCTTCCTGACCCCGGCGCTGCTCGAAGGATTTGATCGACTTGTCGAGCAACTGCCCGACCTAGGTTCAGAGATCTGGGCCAATGCGAGGATTCAGCATGTCTGACAAGGCCCCCGCTCTGCTCGTCGGCAACAACCTGGCCGTTCTGGTCGCCGCCGATGCCCTGCTGCGCAAGGGGAGGGCGGTCACGCTGCTGACCGACGGCAAGGCTCTGGGTGGACATTTTGCCGGAACACGTGTCGACGGACATGATTTCGACATCGGCATGGTGCTGCTCGAGCGGCCGGCTGGCACAGGCCCTTCGCCATCGGCGATCGACTACCGGGCGGAGGTCCGCAACGACTGGACGCGTTTCTCGCCGCAGGTGGCTGCCTGGATGGACGAGCGGATGGCGCCGCGCCGCGTGCCCACTCCGACTGTGCAAGTCGATGGGCGGTTCGGCCCCGACTACCTGATCGCCAATCGGCTCGACCTGCTGGCAGGGACACGAATGTCTGCGCAGCCGCTGATAGACCGGGGCGATCCGCGTCACGCCATTCACAAGACAGCCGGGCCGGTGTACGACAGTCTCAGCTACGCCGACGCGGCACTGGCCAACCACGGCGCTGCGTGGCACGAGCGGTACATCGAGCCCTTCGTACGCAAGCTGCTGGACGCTTCGTCATCCGATTTCCTGGCGAGATTCCATCGCGCGGGCTGGGTGCCGTTGTACTACCCCGAGACGCTGGCGTCGGCATGCCGCGGCGAGCCGGTGTTGTTGCCCGAATATCCGTTTCACATGCCGCAGGAGGGCCTCGTCGGAACGTCGGTAGCCGCCTTGGCCGACCGCGTCGTCCAGGCGGCCGGCTGCCGCGTGCTCAGAGCGCCCGTGCAGTCGCTGCATCTGGCAAACGGCGCCTGGCAGGTGCAGTGCGACGGCGAGGTCATCGGTGCGCAGCGGCTCGTGCTGGGGCTCGCGCCGGAACGTTGCCAAGCGCTGCTGCGCTTGCCCGCCATCGAACCCCAGCGTGCCACGTCGGTGGCCCTGATATTTGCGCTGGTGCGGTCGTCGGACATCGGCCGGGCGCTCAGCTGCCACATGGTGGTCGACGAGGACTTCTGCACCTACCGGGTCTGCGACCAGGACGCGCTGGCCGGGCGGGACACCGAATGGCACCGCGTGGTCTTGGAGGCCAGCCCGCGTTGTCTGGCCGCGCGGGCTGCGCTTGACGATGGCCCGTCCGTACAGGCGGTACTGGCTGAGGAACTGCGAAGCTTGATGCACTTGCCGTCGACGGCGAGCGTGCGGCCCCTGAAGAGCTTCGTGGCGCGCAACGCGCTGGTGCTGCCCACCGCCGCGGCCGTGGCAAGCCATCGCGCCACCTCGGCCGCACTGGCAGAGGTGGCGCCGGGCGCACGCCTGACCGGCACCCTGCTCGGTTATGGCGTGGCCTCTTTCAATGACCAGATCGTGCAGGGCCTGCAGATCGCCCAGGAGCTGGAATGACCGACCGACTAGCCGAACTCGAACGTATCGCGCACCAATACCACCTCAACGCCGAAGTGCCGGACAAGTTCATCGAGGACATCTGCCAGGAGCATTGCTGCCGCTGGTTGGCCAGCCTGATCCGGGCCGATGACCGTGTCATCGAGCTGGGCTATGGTGAAGGCATCACGCTGGCTCGCCTGAATGGGCTGGCCCGCCGGTACACAGTGGTGGAAGGCGCGCCGAGCCTCGTGGACGTGATCCGTGACAAGCACCCGCATGTGGACGTCGTGTCGTCGCTCTTCGAAGAATACCGGCCCTCCGAACCTTGTGACCGCTTGCTGGCGCTGCACGTGCTGGAGCATGTGGATGAGCCTGTGGCCCTGGCGAGGCACCTTCGCACGTGGTTGCAGCCGGATGGGGAACTGCTGGTGGTGGTGCCCAACCGCGATTCGCTGCACCGCAGGCTGGCGGTACTGATGGGGTTGCAGCCGGCGCTCGATACCTTGAGCCCGCGGGACCACCTGGTCGGGCATCAGCGCGTCTATGACCTGCAGACGCTGGAAGCCGACCTGCGCGAAGCAGGATTCGAGCCCTTCGAGCGGCGAGGCTTCTTCCTGAAGACGCTGCCCAACGGGATGATGCTCGACCACTCGCCTGCGCTCATACAGGCCTTGAACGACCTCGGCGACGAGCTGCCGCCCGCGATGGCCGCCAACATTGCGGTAAGGGCGCGGCCGGCCTGAGCACGCCACCGGTGGCGCCGAGATGCGGCGGGAAAGTGGCTTTGATCACGCCATTCCGCGTCGACGCACTGCATAGAGTGGCCATACCCGCGGCTCGCCGCGACAACTCCAAGCCGCCATGCAATTGCCCTCGGTCCACCTTGCCATCATGCAGCCCGCGGGCTACATCCATTCGCTCGCCTTCGTCGACCACGCCAGGTACTTCCGGCGCCAGTTCCGTCGTTTCGGTGCCGAGGTCACGATCGGCAAGAACCGGTTGCGGGAAGACTCGGTCAACTTCGTCTTCGGGGCTCACCTGGGTTTTCCGATCGACTGGGCGGCGCGCCACACCTGCGTGTTCGTGAACCTGGAGCAACTCGGCAGCGGCGGGGCAAACGTGAATGCCGCCTACCTCGAGCTGCTGCGCAAGTCCGCCGTGGTCGACTACGACGCCGAGAATGTCGCGGCTTACGCACAGGACCCGGCGGACGTGCCGCTGGTGCCTTTCCTGTATGCCGACTACCTGGCCGGTCCCGATTCGGTCCCGCTGGCCGAGCGGCCGATCGACCTGCTGTTCTTCGGCAGCCTGAACCAGCGGCGCAAAGATTTCCTGAGCCGTGTCGAGGCCTGCGGCGTGAAGGTGGCGGCCTTCGACCATCCGATCTATGCCGCGGAGCGCGATCACTTCATCCGCCAGTCGAAGGCAGTGATCAACTGCCACTTCTACGAGGCCAGCCGATTCGAGCAGGCGCGGGTGTTCCAGTGCCTGTCGCTGGGCACGCCGGTGATATCGGAGCGCACGCCGCGCACGCGGCCTCCCGCTGCTTATGACGATGCCGTGTTCTGGCTCGATGACGATCGCGCCGTCGATGTCTTCTTCCGCGAGCACTTCGGTACGCAAGCCTTCTTCGACGAGGCGCAGGCGCGGCTGGCCGCGTTCCGTGCGCACGATCCCGTCGAGGCCTATGCGGATCTCCTGGCCTTTGCGGTCGGCTACGCAAACGCGCACCGGGAGGCCCATCCGCCCGTGGTGTGGCAGCCGACGCGGATGAACCTCGGCTCGGGCAAGGACTACAAGGCGGGCTGGCTGAACGTCGACATCCTCGAGCGGGCAGAGCCCGACGTCGTGCTCGACCTGGGCCAGGCCGTCGAGCTGCCCCTTCGGCTGGCGGGCTGCCGCGGCGGCGAGGTGCTGCTGGAGCCGGGCAGCCTCGACCGCGTCTATGCCAACAACGTGCTGGAGCATGTGCCCGATCTTCCGCGCCTGATGACCAATGTGCTTGCGCTGCTGAAGACGGGGGGCGAGTTCCAGATCGAGGTGCCGTACGAAAAGGCCGCCACCGCGTGGCAGGACCCGACGCACCTGCGCGCGATGAACGAGCAGTCGTGGCTGTACTACACGGGTTGGTTCTGGTACCTCGGCTGGTTCGAGCACCGCTTCGACATGACTGCGTCCAACTGGCTCGACCTCCAGTTGCAGCCGTGCGCGCAGGAGCAGGCCGCCTTCATGAAGGTCACGCTGCGCAAGGTGGAGACGACGCCGCACGAACGCACGATCGCCCGCACGATGCAGGCGGACTTCGGTGGCCTCGAGGCCGACGAGCAGATCTGGTCGATCGATGAGCCTGTAGTTGCAGCCCCGGTGCCCGCGCAAGCGGCGTCGCCTGCTGGTGCGGCCGCAGCCGCAGCGGTGCCCCCGCTGTCCGTGGCCATCGAGGCGGCCTTGGCGGGCTTGCCCAATTGAGCCAGTGCGCGCTGGATCCAAGCTGATGACCTCCCAGAGGAATGAAAGACTGGCGCCACCTGCAACGACTACCGTGGTCGTGCGCGGTGGAGTAGACGTGGGCGGCGACTCGCCGCCTGAAGCAGATCCCGCGTGGCTTGCTGCATTGCCTGCTGCCCATCGTGTGCTGGCTGTCGGGGCGGACGCTGCCCTGCTGGCCGGCGCGCATGGCGCCCGCTGGCCCGGCGCCCGGTGGTGGGCTACCGACCTGCCTGGCGAGGCCGCCGGCGGCCCGATGCCCGAGGCCGTGCAATGGCTGTCCGACGTGGATGCGGCCGACGCGCCGCAGGCCGTCGACCTGCTGGTCCTGGGGAGCGCCTTCGCAGGCTTGTCGGGTGCGTTGCCTTGGCTTCGCCAGGTGTCGCAACGCTGTACCCGGCGTGCGCGCCTGGTGCTCATGCTGAACAACGCGTCGTCAGCGACCCATATCGAACACCTGCTGCAGGCGGACGCGACGCCGGAAGGCGTGGGCGCAGATCCCGCCGTGCCCCGGCAGACGCCGCCCACGCTCTACAAGCTGCTGATGGATGCGGGTTGGATGCCCCGCCTGCTGCATCACACGGACTGCGAGCCCGCGAGCGCGGCGTCGGGCGATGCCTTGCGAATGGCGGCGCAGGCGCTGGGCGTCGGTGCGGGCCAGGTGGATCTGCTGCATCGCATGCAGCGCCTGGTCATCGCCGCCGAACGCGACATGGAGCACGCGCCGATCGAGCCAGGTGCCGCGCGGTTCTCCGTCGTCGTGCCCACGACCGATGCGCGCCAACTGCGTGCCAACGTCGAATGTTCGCCTGGCCTGCACGAGGTCGGGGCGCGCATCGTGTCGGTGAGGAACGTTGCCTCGCCCGCGGATGCCATCGAGCAGGCGCGGCCGCATTGCGAGGCCGATTGGGTGTTGATGTGCCACCAGGACGTCTACTTTCCGGCCGGCTTCGGCGAGCAACTCAACGCGGTGCTGGCCTCCATACCCGCCGAGGAGCGGAGCGCGACGCTGATCGGCTTCGTGGGCATGGGCGTGGATCGGGCGAAGCGCCAGCCGGTGAATGCCGGCCATGTGATCGATCGCCTCAGCCGGGCTGATTTCGAAGCCTCGGACACGGCCTTGTCGATCGACGAACTGGCGATCGTGATGGCGCGCGACTCGGTGCACCGCATCGATCCGGGCATCGGCTGGCACCTCTGGGCTACCGAGCTGTGCCTGACGTCGATCAAGACGCACGGGCGCTTCCCGCGCATCGTGCGCCTGCCGCTGTTCCACAACTCGCGCACGGGCTGGACGCTGCCTGGCGCCTTCTATGACGCCGCCGAATACCTGATGGCGCGGCATGCGGACTTCGTGCCCATCCACACGCTGTGTGGCGTGCTGGACGCTGCGTTCCTGCAGCGGCGGCCGCGCGAGAACTGAACCTCGGGGTGCGATGGGCATGGCGCCCACGCTGAATGCTCGAACGCCGGCGCTTGCCGGCGTTTGTTCATGCGGTGATCGGCAGCAGAGCCGCTTCGCTGACCAGTTCCCCCAGCACCGATCTGAACCGGCGGGCCGAGAAGTTCTCTTCGTAGAAGGCGCGGGCGCGCTGCCCGAGTTCCTTGTGCTGCGGCGCGTAGGTACGAAGGCGCGAAGAGAGATCGTCCAGCGTGGTCCAGCCCAACTCCTGATGGGCGTAGAGCGTGTAGTTCTGGAGCAGCGAGCCCGTGTGCTCGCCCTTGTAGAAGATCAAGGGCAGCGCTGCGCCTTGTGCCTCGATGGCCGAACGACCGCCGCCGACGGGCGCCGAACCCAGATAGAAGCCAACGTCGAGCGCAAGCAGCGTGTCCCACAGCGACGCCACGGCGCCCAGGGGCACGAAGCGGCCGGGGGCCACGCCTGCGGCCGCCAGGTGCTCGCGGATCTGCGTGATCCATGCCTCGTCCAGCATGCCGATGTGATAGAAGCTGCCGGGCACGGCTTGCAGCACGGTGGCCACGATGCGGTGCAAGGCGAGTTCGCCCGACTTGCTGTACTTGGCAGGGTGGCCGCAGGTGGCGACGGACAGCGCGCGACCGTCCGGCGCCCCGGAGCGCCGGACGCCTCGGTCGGCGACATGCATCGGCAGCAGCGTGGTCTGGTGGCCGAGGTGCTGGGTGCAGGTCTGCTGCAGCAGGTCCGACAGGTCGGCATGCTGCAGGCCTTTCAGCGTGCAGCCCAGGCTCGGGTTGTGGTCGCCGTGGTGGACGAAGGTCTTGCGCGATGCCGGGTGGCTCAAAGTTGCCACGAACGGGATGGGATCCTGGTGGTGCTGCACATAGACGATGTTGTCCACGTTCAGGTGCGCGACGATGCGCCGCAGGGCCTGCGACTTGTCCCACATGCCGACGGCCGGCAGGCAGACCACGTGGATGCCGCTGAACTTGTCGCGGATCCACTGCAGCTTGTCGTCTTCGGCCTTGTAGTTGCCGAACAGGTCGGTCAGCACGATCACGGGCCGCTTGACGGCGCGCGCGATGTCCTCGATCACGCGCGTATGGCCCCCGATCTGGTAGACCTCGGTGGCCACGATCAACGTCACGTCGGAGAACTGCTCGGCGGCCGGCGCCGAGCCCGCGTCGACCAGCTTCGACAGGCGTTCGATCATCTGATCGAGCTGCGGGTAGTACAGCGCCTGATGCTTGACATCGGGCAGGCAGTAATGCTGGTGCACCGTTCCTGCGATGGTTTGCAGGGCGTCCTCGTAGCGTCCGGCTGCGATCAGCTGTTCGGCCTGGCGTGCAGGCCCATCCATGTGCTGGAACAGCGGGGCGGCGCCGCGCGGCGCTTGCGGCCGTGCATCGACCTCGACATGCCGGGTCCGGGCGGCAGCCCATGAGATCGCGGTGTCCGTCGCCGGTCGGGTGGCCTGCGCAGCCCGATGGGCTGGCCAGCGGCTGGTGGCCGCAGCGAGCATGTCTGCATAGCAGCTGCCGACATCGATCTGCCAAAAGCGTTCGATCTGCCGTCGAGCCCGGCCGGCGAAGGAGAGGCTCGCCAGGGCGTGGTTCAAGCCTTCTTCGATGAGGCCGGCCGGGTAGCCGTTGACGCAGCCGTCGAGGTAGGCCGGCAGCGCCGAGGGCGCAGCCATCTCGCACAGCACCGGCGTGCCGAGCGTCAAGCTCGTGGCCGCGTGCTGCCAGGCCACAGAGCCGCTGTCGCTCGCGGCCAGCAGAAGCACCACGCGGGCCTGTCGCACCAGCGCGTCACGGCGGTCCGCCGGCAGCGTGTCGGGGGCCACCGCAACGCTGCGGCCTTGCGCTTCGAGGCGCGTGAGCAGCGCGGTCTGGCGTGGGCTCACCGTACCCAGCAGCAGGATGTCCAGGGGTCTGTCCGACAAAGGGGGGGCTGCCGCAGGGCCCGGCCGCCCGGGTAACGGGCCGTGCACGAGGATAGGCATCGCATGCACGCCGAGGCTGATGCGTGCCGCCTGGTCCGGATCGTCGCTGACCTCCAGGCAGCCGCCGGGCAACACGCCCGGTTCCCGCTGCCGGGAGGTCGCGGCAAGGTCGACAGCGATGGCGAGGTGCTGCTCGTACAGGCTGGCCTGCGCACACCTCCGAGGCTCGAAGACGAAATTGATCGCATCATGGCGCAGGCGGTTGGGCTCGGTGCTGACCGTCCGGCCCAGGGCTTCGAACCGGAACCGGAACTGGGCGATGGCGTCGGCGACCGCCTGGCTGTGGGCCGTGCCCGGGGGGTGCATCAAGCACAGGTGGACTGCGATGGGGTCGGCCATGGTGTCGTGTTCAGCGTAGGGCGGCTGGCGCCGGTTCTGCCGCCAGGTGTTCGGGCGGCAGGCCCGCTCGATGGCGTTCGAACATGCGTTCGAGCAGGCGGTGGTAGCTCTCGGCGTAGGCCGCGATGTCGAAGAGCGGCAGCTGCAGCCGGTGGTCGTCGAGATGCTCTTTCAGCGCCCGAAGCGCGGGCCCGTCGTTGGCGAGTGTTATGGCCTGCCGTACGTAGGCATCGTCATCGGCGCAAGCCAGTTGCGGCAGGCCGCACGCGCTGACGAGGCTCGCCGCCACCCGCGAGGCGAAGGTTTCGCCCGGCACCGTCAGCACCGGTACGCCGGCCCACAAGGCTTCGCTGGCGGTGGTGTGGGCGTTGCAGGGCCAGGTGTCTAGGAACAGGTCGGCGCAGCGCAGGCGGGCGATGTGCTCGTCCGGCGGCAGGCGGGGCGAAAAGAACACCCGGCTCGGCGGTATGCCCCTTTTTTGCAGTTCCTGCAGCAGATTGCGCTGGCCGTGGGCGTTCCAGGAGAGCATCCACAGCACCGCGCGCGGCGCGTCCGACAGGATGCGGCTCCACAGGTCCAGCATCGCCGGCGACAGCTTGTAGCTCTGGTTGAAGCAGCACATGACGACGGCGTCGTCCGGCAGGCCGACCGCGGCACGGCCCGGGGAGGGGGGCAGCGGCCGCCGGCTGTCGTTGGGCTGGTAGCTGGCGGGCATCTGGGCGATGCGCTCGCTGAAGTGCGCGGCATGGTCCAGCGGCGTGACGACCGGGTCGCCGATCACGTAGTCGAGGAACTTGGCGCCGGTGGTGCCTGGGTAGCCGAGGAAGCTGACCTGCACGGCTGCGGGCCGTTCGGCGAGCAGCGTGAAACGTGTGCCCTGCGTGTAGCCCTTGAGGTCGATCGCGATGTCGATGGCGTCCGCACGCATGCGCTGCGCGATCGCCGTGTGCGTCATCGGCGTCACGTCGACGTAGTGGTCGGATGCCGCGCGGATGCGGCGCTGGATGTCCGAGCCGTCGTGCTTGCTGTGGCAATAGAGAAAGACCTCGAAGCGGCCGGTGTCGCGGCGCTCCAGCAGTTCTGCGATCAACTGCGACGTGGCGTGGCTGTACAGGTCGTTGGACAGGTAGCCGACGCGGATGCGGCCGGGCGGCCGGGCTCCCGGGCGCGGCAGGGGCACGGCGTTGCCGACGCGCTCGTGCAGGTAGACCTCGCCGAGCCGCCGCTGACGCTGCGCACCGGCCGGCACGGCCAGCAGTGCGAACGGCTCGATGTTGGCCACGATGCGTGCCGGTGCCTCGTCGATGCAGCGCAGCAGCGCGGCCGTGTCCTCCTCGAGGTGCTGCCAGTCGCACGCCTGCCGGCTGGCCATCAGCAGCAGCGGCAGGGTCTGTGCACGGACCTCGCCCTCCTTGTCGAGCGCGATGGCCGTGCGAAAGCAGATCGCCGCTTCGTTCTCGCGGTTCATGCGCTTGAAGGCGAGCCCCATGCGGTAGTGGGTCGGCGCATCGTCCATCTTCATCGAGAGGGCGCGCAGGAACAGCGGGATCGACTCGGCGGCGCGATCCGCGAACAGCAGCGTCACGGCATGGGCGACCAGGAAGTCCCGGTCGCGCGCCACGTCCGCAGCCAGCGAGGCGAACACCTCGGCCGCCTCGGCATAACGGTGCTGCTGCGTGAAGCACTCGGTCAGCAGCAGACAGGCCAGCGCGTTGCGTGGCTCCAGTGCATAGGCACGCTGCGCGGCGGGCAGCGCGAGCTCCGGCTCACCCGACTGCACATGCACCCGCGCCAGTTGCATCCAGACCAGTGTGTCGGCGGGCGCCAGGTGGGCTGCCTGGCTCAGCGACCGGACGGCATTGGGCCATTGCCGGGCCTTGATCGCCTGCATGCCGGCCTGGAGGTGTTTTTGCGCTTGGGCAGGGGCGTGGGGTGATGGGTTGTGATTCATGGCACGGCCGTAGGGACGTTTCAGTCTAGGGACGGCGGGCGGCGAGCATGCGCCGAACAGGCCCGCTGAACCGTCCCTGTTCACACCCCGCCGGCCGGCCCGGAAACGAAAAAACCAGCCCGAAGGCTGGTTCTCGAAGGGGTCGGGGCTGACCCGGATCAGTTCAGCAGCGACAGGGCCAGCTGGCTCATCGACGAGCTCTGCTTGAGCATCGAGGTGCCGGCCTGCAGCAGCAGTTGCTTCGACGTCATGGTCGCGGTTTCGCTGGCGAAGTCCACGTCGGTGATGCGGCTCTTGGCAGCGGCCGTGTTGGTGCTCATGTTCGACAGGTTGTTGTAGACATGATCCAGGCGGTTGGACGCGGCGCCCAGGGCGGAGCGCAGGCCGCCAACGTCGTCCAGCGCGCTGCCGATCGCCTCGATCTTGCCGTTGGCGGCGGACAGCGTGTTGATTTCGCTGTTGCCGACCGAGGTGCCGTAGTTCGTGCTCAGGCCGGTCAGCTTCGTCGCGAGGGCGGTCAGCTTGGCGCTCACGTTGACTTCCATCGTCTCGCCCTTGTCAGAGCCGATCTGGAAGGTCATCGCCGCGCTCAGCTTGCCAGACGCGCCGTTGGTGGTCGAGCCGTCGCTGAAGAGGTTGGCGCCGCCGAAGGTGGTGTTCTTGATGATGTTGCCGATTTCGGCGCCGAGGCTGTCGTACTCGGCCTGCATGGCCGCGCGGTCTTCCGTGGAGGCGGAAGCGGTCGCCGATTCCGTCGCCAGGTCCTTCATGCGCATCAGGATGTTGGTGACTTCGTCGAAGGCGCCTTCAGCGGTCTGCATCATCGAGATGCCGTTTTGCGTGTTGCGCTGGGCGACGGCCATGCCGCGGCTCTGGGCTTCCAGGCGGGTCGAGATCTGCAGGCCGGCGGCATCGTCCATCGCGGAGTTGATGCGGTAGCCGGTGCCCAGGCGGGTCAGCGATGCGGACAGGGCGCGCTGGGTGTTGGAGACGGCGCTGGTGGTCGACAGGGCAGCGGCGTTGGTGTGAAGGCTCAGCATGGAAAGCTCCGTAAGTCGGGTGGGGAAGTCGGGCAATCAGTCGCCCTCACCGCTACAAGACGACCGGCCCGCCCCCGTCCTTAAACGCCGCTCGATCAACACCGCGTTTTTGCGTGCCCGGCCCCGTTTTCAGCCGATCCGGCGTGACTTAGTACGCAATCGGCGGGGCCGCCGGGCTGAAGGAGACCCCTGAGGGGTCTACCGGGCCGCGCCCAGCCAGAGCTTGTCCAGGTCCTTGAAACGCCAGGCCTCGGGCGACTCGATGCCGGTGATCTTGTCGTTCGCCTTGGGGTCGGCCAGGTCGAGCTCGAACGGCTCCAGCGCGTGGCGGTCCGTCACCGAATAGAACACCATGACCTTCGGCGCCAGCAGCGACGCCTGGCCCTGCTGGCGCACCACGGCCAGCCGCTCCGAGCGCAGCCGCACGAGCGAGCCGTTCGGGTACACGCCCACCGCCTTCACGAAGAACTGGAAGACCTTGGGGTCGAACTGCCCCTTGGTGTGCGCCAGGTGGCTCATCGCCTCGCCCGGGTCCCAGGGCGCGTGGTACGGGCGGCGCGAGGTGACGGCGTCGTACACGTCGCACAGCGCGGCCATGCGCGAGAGCAGGCTGATGTTGTCGCCGGCCAGCCGGTCCGGGTAGCCCATGCCATCGATGCGCTCGTGGTGGTGCAGCGCAACGTCGATCACCGCGCTGCTGAAGCCGCCGGCCTCCATCAGCAGCTGCTGGCCGTGGCGCACATGGGCCTGGAACAGGGCCTGCTCCTCGTCGGTGAGGCGGCCGGGCTTGTCGTGCAGCTCGGCGGGCATGCGGGTCTTGCCGATGTCGAGCATCAGCCCGGCCAGGCCGGCCTCGCGCGTCTGTTCCGGCGTCAGGCCCATCTGCCGCGCGAGCGACACCATCAGTGCGCACACGGCCACCGCGTGCATGTAGGCGTAGCCGTTGGCGGTCTTGAGGCGCGCCAGGCTGGTCAACGTGGTGGGGTTCTGCGCCACCGAGTCGATCACTTCGTGCACCACCGGCACGCAGTGCTCCGCGTCGATCGCGTTGCCCATCCGGGCTTCCTGGAACAGCCTGTGCACGACGACCATCGAGCGCTGCGCGAGCGCGGCGGCCTGCCGGTAGTCGGGGCCGGCATCGGGCAGCGGCAACTGGGCGGGGACGGGCGGCGCGGGTGTGTCGGCCGGCGGCGGCAGCGGCTCGTCGGCGGCGGCCGGTTCGGCGGCCTCGGCGGGCACGTCGAGGCCGCGGTCCGTGTCGATCACCAGATCGGGCACGCCGCTTTCGAGGACCTTGGCCAGCACCCGTTCGTCGTTCAGCAGGAACTTGCTGCGCCAGAACGGGTGCGACATCCAGGAGCCGCCCAGCTCCTGGATGAACATGCCGACTTTCAGTTGATCAGGGGTAATGCGTTTGAGCACGGCGGTAGCTTGCCTCAATCGGCGGTGGCCGATCGCCGGAGAAACGCGGCTGCGGCCGCCCGGTTTTTGTCATCGGGGTGGGGGATCATCCGCGCCTCACGGTGTCGATCGGGATCGGTCCCGTTCGTCGCACGTGACACGTGACCGCCAGGATTTTCCGACATGACGACAACAACGACGCCCACAAGGGCAGGCCGGCGCGAATGGATCGGCCTGGCCGTGCTCGCGCTGCCGTGCGTGGTCTATGCGATGGACCTCACGGTACTGAACCTCGCGCTGCCCGCCATCGCGGCCGACCTGCAGCCGTCGGCGGCACAGCAGCTGTGGATCATCGACGTCTACGGCTTCCTGGTCGCGGGCTTCCTGATCACGATGGGCACGCTCGGCGACCGCATCGGCCGCCGCCGGCTGCTGATGATCGGCGCGGCTGCGTTCGCGGCGGCCTCGGTCGCGGCGGCGTACGCGGACAGCGCCGGGATGCTGGTGGCGATGCGTGCGCTGCTGGGGGTGGCCGGCGCCACCCTGGCGCCGTCGACGATGTCGCTGATACGGAACATGTTCCACGACGAGCAGCAGCGGCAGTTCGCGATCGGCGTGTGGGTGTCCAGCTTCTCGGTGGGCAGCGCGGTCGGGCCGCTGGTGGGCGGCGCGATGCTGCAGTACTTCGCGTGGGGCTCCGTCTTCCTGCTCGCGGTGCCGGTGATGGTGCTGCTGCTCGTGCTGGGGCCGCGGCTGCTGCCGGAGTACCGCGATCCGCACGCCGGCCGGCTCGACCTGCCGAGCGTCGCGCTGTCGCTGGCGGCAGTGCTCACGGTGATCTACGCGTTGAAGCGCATGGCCGAGCACGGTGCCTCGCCGGCCGGTGCCGTGCTGCTGGCGGCGGGCGTGGCGATCGGTGCGGCCTTCGTGCGGCGCCAGGGCCGCATCAGCTACCCGCTGCTGGACCTGCGGTTGTTCCGGCTTGCCGTGTTCCGCGCGGCGCTGTCGGCCTACGGGCTGTCGTGCCTGGCGATGTTCGGCTGCTACATCTTCATCACGCAGTACCTGCAGCTGGTGCTCGGGCTGTCGCCGCTGGTGGCCGGCGTGGCCACCGTGCCGTGGGCGCTGGGCTTCGTGGCGGGTTCGATGCTGGCGCCGGGCTGGGCGCGGCGCTGGGGCGGCGGCCAGGTGCTGGTGCGCGGCCTGGCCGCGGCGGCCGCGGGCATGGCGCTGCTGATGCTGGCCGACACCCGCCACGCGCTGGCGTGGACGGTCGCCGGCATGGTCGTGATGAGCCTGGGCATGGCGCCGGTGTTCACGATCGGCACCGAGATGATCATCACGTCGGCGCCGCCGGAGCGGGCCGGCGCCGCGTCGGCCATCGCCGAGACCAGCTCGGAGTTCTGCGGCGCGCTGGGCATCGCGCTCTTCGGCAGCCTGGGCACGGTGCTCTACCGGTCCACGCTGGCGGCTGCGGTGCCCGAGGCAGGCGAGCAGGCGCTGTCGACGCTGGGCGGCGCGGTGGCGGCGGCCCAGGCCGCCCCGGGGCCGGCGGGCGAGCTGCTGCTGGCCGCGGCGCGCGCGGCCTTCACTGATGCGCTGCAGTGGACGGCCGGCGTGGGCGCCGTGCTGGTGCTGGCGGCGAGCCTGATCGCGGCGCGCATCCTGCGCGGCGGCACGGCGGCCGCGCAGCCCGGCTGACGGGCAGCGCGCCCACCCGGGCGTTCACGGGCCGAGCACCCGCCCCGGGTTCAGCAGGCCCTGTGGATCGAGTGCCTGCTTCACCGCCCGCATCAGGCCGAGCGCCACCGGGCTCTTGCGCGCGGCCAGCTCGTCGCGCTTGAGGTGTCCGATGCCGTGCTCGGCCGAGATCGAGCCGCCGCGCGCGTCCACGGCGTCGTACACGATGCGGTTGACGGCGGCCTCGTGCCGCGCGATGAATTCCGCCGGCGCCATGCCCGGGGGCGCCTGCACGTTGTAGTGCAGGTTGCCGTCGCCCAGGTGGCCGAAGTTCACCAGCGCCGCGCCGGGAAACGCCGCTGCCAGCGCGGCATCGGTCGTGGCCACGAAGCCGGGGATGGCCGACACCGGCAGCGCGATGTCGTGCTTGATGTTCTGGCCTTCGGCGGACTGGGCCTGCGGGATCGATTCCCGCAGCTGCCACAGCGCCTTCGATTGCGCGAGGCTGCCGGCCACGGCGGCGTCGAGCACCACGCCGTCCTCCAGCGCCGCTTCGAGCAGCCCCTCGAAGAGCGCCCGTGCATGGGCCTCGCTCTCGCCGTCGGACTGCTCCAGCAGCACCGTCCACGCGGCCCCCGGCAGCGGCTGGGCACACTGCGGGAAGTGCCGCGCCACGAGCGCCAGCGCCAGGCGGTTCATCACCTCGAAGGCCGTCAGCCCCGCGCCCAGCCGGGCGCGCGCCCGCATCAGCAGCGCGACGCAGGCTTCCAGCGACGGGCAGGCCGCGAGCGCGGTCAGCGTGGCCACGGGTTGCGGGTACAGCTTCAGCGTGGCCGCGGTGATCACGCCCAGCGTGCCTTCGCTGCCGATGAAGAGGTCGCGCAGGTCGTAGCCGGTGTTGTCCTTGCGCAGGCCGGAAAGGCCGCTCCACACCTCACCCTGTGCGGTGACCACCTCCAGCCCCAGGCACAGTTCGCGCGTATTGCCGTAGCGCAGCACCTGGGTACCGCCGGCGTTGGTGGCGAGGTTGCCGCCGATCGTGCAGCTGCCTTCGGCAGCCAGGCTGAGCGGGAACAGCAGCCCCTGCGCGCGCGCGGCCGCCTGCAGTGCCTGGAGCACGCAGCCGGCCTCGGCCGTCATCGTCAGGTTCGCGGCGTCGATGCCGCGCACCCGGTTCATCCGCGTGAGGCTCAGCACCAGCTGGCGGCCGGTGGCGTCCGGCACGCCGCCGCCGACGAGCCCGGTGTTGCCCCCCTGCGGCACCACGCTGGCGCCGTGTGCCGCGGCCAGGCGCAGCACCGCGGCCACCTCGGCCGTGCTGCCCGGCCTGGCCACCGCGAGCGCCTGGCCGGGCCAGCGGCGGCGCTGCTCCTGCTCGTAGGGGGCCGCGTCCGGGCCCGTCAGCACCTGGGCGTCGCCGATGGCCCGGCGCAGCGCCTCGACGAGCCCGCTCACTGGACTACCCTGCGCACTGCATGCTCCGGGATGAGCGCTTGGGAGCGGCCCGGCGCGCTCATGAGGCCTACGCCGCGGCGCCCAGCTCGCGCCCGCGGCGCAGCCGCCAGCGCACATGCCACGCGCAGGCCGCGAAGAGCACCACGCACAGCAGCACCTGCAGGGCCGCGAGCCCGGCGCTCAGGCCGCGCTCCGACGTGGCGCGCACGACGCCCTCGGTGAAGTACAGCCACACCAGCAGGCTGACCCAGCGGTAGGTGCGCATGCGGTACTTCAGGAAGCCCGCCAGCGGCACCGCCAGCGGCAGCACCTTCAGCGCCCAGGTGCGCTGGCCGGTGGGCGCGAGCCACAGCTCCCAGGCCAGGCCGAGCACGATCAGCCCCAGCAGGCTGGCCACGGCGATGGCGCGGGTGCAGCGGGTGACGCGATCGGGCAGGACGGGGGCTTCTGGCATGGGCTGGCATGATAGGCCCATGCCCTCCGTGACCCTCGTGCGCCGCTCCTGGCGCGACCGGGCCCTGCGCGCTGCCGACACGCTGCGCACCTGGCCCTGGCTCGATACCGTGCGCACCCTGCGCGACCGCTTCCGCGAGGACCGCCTGGGCCTCACCGCCAGCAGCCTCACCTTCACCACGCTGATCGCGCTGGTGCCGCTGGTGACCGTGATGCTCGCGGTGTTCTCGGCGTTCCCGATGTTCTCCTCGTTCCGCGTGTCGCTGGAGAGGTACTTCCTGCAGACCCTGGTGCCCGACAACATCGCCAAGCCGGTGCTGACCGCGGTCACGCAGTTCGCCCGCCAGGCGACCAAGCTCGGCAGCGTGGGCCTGGTGGTGCTGCTGCTCACCGCGCTGGCGCTGATGCTCACCATCGACCGCACGCTCAACACCATCTGGCGCGTGCGCCGGCCGCGGCCGATCGCGCAGCGCGTGCTGGTGTACTGGGCGGCCATCACGCTCGGGCCGCTGGTGCTGGGCGTGAGCCTGTCGATGACTTCTTATGCGATCTCGGCCTCGAAGGGGCTGGTCGGCACCATGCCCGACGCGGTCAACCTGCTGCTGAACCTGCTGGAGTTCGCGCTGCAGGCGGCGGTGGTGGCGGGGCTCTTCCATTACGTGCCGAACACCGACGTGCGCTGGCGGCATGCGCTGGCCGGCGGCGTGTTCTGCGCGGTGGGCTTCGAGGTGGCGAAGAAGCTGCTGGCCTGGTACGTCGCGCTGGTGCCGACCTATTCGACCGTGTATGGCGCCTTCGCCACGCTGCCCATCCTGCTGCTGTGGATGTACATCGGCTGGGTGATCGTGCTGCTCGGCGCGGTGATCGCGGCCTATGCACCCAGCCTGTCGATGCGCATCGTGCGGCGCCGCGCGGTGCCGGGCCACCGCTTCACGCTCGCGCTGGGGGTGCTGCGGCTGCTGCTGGAGGCGCACCAGGGCGATCGCCACGGCCTCACGATCCGCCAGCTGGCCGAGCAGCTGCGCACCGATCCGCTGCTGGTCGAGACCGTCGTCGATGCGCTGATCGACATCGACTGGGTGGGCCGCCTGGAAGAGGCGGGCGGGCAGCGCCACGTGCTGCTGGCCGATCCGGCGCATGTGCCGCTGCAGGCGTTGGTCGACGAGCTGCTGCTGGTGCCGGACGCGGGGACGCAGGTATTCAGGGAGCGGTCGAGCCTCGGGGCCTTGCGGCTCGGCGACGTGCTGTGAGGCCGGGCCGCCCCGGCTAGGCAGCGCCTGCCGGCACGCCCAACCCCCGCCGCAGCGCCGCCAGCAGCGCATCGGGTGCCTCCTGCATCAGCGCGTGGCCCGTGGGCAGCAGCACGGTATCGGCCCGCAGCGCCTGCGCCAGCTCGCGCGCGGCCGGGGGCGGGGTCATCTGGTCGTGCTCGCCCAGCACCAGCGTGGCCGGGCAGCGCACGGCTTGCGCGGCCTGCAGCCCGTTGGCATAGGCGTCGCAGAGCGAGAAGTCGTGGTGGAACAGGTTGCCAGGTGCCTGGCCTTCGCCGCGCGCCAGCACCCGGCGCATCAGCGCGCGGTTGCCGCCGTGCAGCCAGCTGCCGGGGCCCGGATAAGACGGCTCGGCGGCCAGCGTGCCGTGCGAGAACGCATTGACCCGGTCGATGGCCACCAGCGGCGCTTCGAGTGCGGTGCTCAGCAAGGCGTCCGAGACCTTCATCGGCACGGCCGTGCCCACCATCACCAGCCGGTCGATGCGCGCTGGCGCCCGGGCGGCCGCCTCGAGCGCGACCAGCGAGCCGATGCTGTGGCCGACCAGCGCCGCCCGTGCCACGCCCACGGCATCCAGCCAGGCCAGCACCCAGGCGGCCAAAGCCTCGACGCTGGGCAGCGCCGGCCCGGCGCTGCGGCCATGCGCCGGCTGGTCGACCGCCAGCACGCCGTGGCCGTGGTGGGCGAACCAGCGCGCGGCCAGCGTCCACACGCTGTGGTCGTGCAGCGCGCCGTGGATGAACACGACGCAGGGCAGCGCCGCGTCGAACGGCCGGCCGCCGGTGTACGCATAGGCCGCCCGGCCGTCGACGAACCGGTTCACCGCGCCTTCTCCGCCGCCTTCAACGCCCGCTTCAGATCCTCGACCAGGTCGTCGGGGTCCTCCAGGCCGATCGACAGCCGCAGCGTGCCGGGCCCGATCCCGGCCTGCGCCAGCGCGGCATCGTCCATGCGGAAATGCGTGGTCGATGCCGGGTGGATCACCAGCGAGCGGCAGTCGCCCACGTTGGCCAGGTGAGAGAAGAGCTTCAGCGCCTCGATGAACGCCTGGCCCTGCCGGCGCGAGCCTTTCAGGTCGAAGCTGAACACCGCGCCGCAGCCCTTGGGCAGCAGCCGCTGGGCGAGCGCGTGGTCGGGGTGCGAGGGCAGTTCGGGGTACGCGACGCCCGCCACCAGCGGGTGCGCGGCGAGGAACTCGACGATGCGCCGCGTGTTCGACACATGGCGCGCCATGCGCAGCGGCAGCGTCTCGATGCCCTGCAGGATCAGCCAGGCAGTATGCGGGCTCATGCAGGCGCCGAAGTCGCGCAGGCCCTCGCGCCGCGCGCGCAGCAGGAAGGCGCCCACGCTGCTTTCCTCGCTGAACACCATGCCGTGGAAGCCCTCGTACGGCTGCGTCAACTCCGGGAAGCGGCCCGAGGCGTCCCAGTCGAACGCGCCGCTGTCGACCAGCACGCCGCCCACCACGGTGCCGTGCCCGCTCAGGAACTTGGTGGCCGAGTGGTAGACCAGGTCGGCGCCGTGTTCGAAGGGCCGCATCAGCCACGGCGTGGTGAAGGTGCTGTCGACCAGCAGCGGCAGCCCGGCGTCGTGCGCGACCTGGGCCACCGCCGGGATGTCGAGCACGTCGAGGCCGGGGTTGCCCAGCGTCTCGCCGAAGAGCAGCCGCGTGTCGGCACGGATCGCGGCGCGCCAGGCATCCACGTCGCGCGGGCTGACGAAGGTGGTGGCGATGCCGAAGCGTTTCAGCGTGTAGTGCAGCAGGTTGTGCGAGCCGCCGTACAGCGCGCTGCTGGCGACGATGTGCGAGCCCGCGCCGGCCAGCGTGGCGATCGCCAGGTGCAGGGCCGCCTGGCCGCTGGCGGTGGCGATCGCGCCGGCGCCGCCCTCGAGCGCCGCGAGGCGTTCCTCGAACACCGCCGTCGTCGGGTTGCTGATGCGGCTGTAGACGTGGCCCGGCCGTTCCATGTTGAAGAGGGACGCCGCGTGCTCGCTGCTCTCGAACACGAACGAGGTGCTCAGGTGGATCGGCAGCGCCCTGGCGCCGGTGGCGGGATCGGGCGCGGCGCCGGCATGCAGCGCGAGGGTGTCGAAACCGGGGTCGGACGGGCCGGCCATGCTGTCTCCTCCGGGGGCTGCGCGGGCGGCTTCGTCTCGTCGCAACAGCCCTCTCTATCCTGGGGATTGTGTGCTATGTTGCCGCGAAGAACTGCCTGGAGGCGACCCATGAAAGTCAGCGACATCCTGCGTGTCAAAGGGAACACGCTCTATACCGTCACACCCGAAGAGGCCCTGTCCACCGCGCTGCGCACCATGGCGGAGCTCGACATCGGCTCGCTGTGCGTGATGAGCCACGGCGAGCTGGTCGGCATGCTGACCTTCCGCGAGGTGATCCAGGCCGTGGTGCGCAACGGCGGCACCGTGGGCGAGATGATCGTGCGTACCGTGATGGACGACTTCCCGCTCACCTGCACGCCCGAGACCGAGCTCGACGAGGTGCGCCGGATGATGCTGCAGCGCCATGCACGCTACATGCCGGTGGTCAGCCAGCGCACGCTGATGGGCGTGATCTCGTTCTACGACGTCGCCAAGGCCGTGGTCGACAGCCAGGATTTCGAGAACCGCATGCTCAAGGCCTACATCCGCGACTGGCCGGTCGAGCAGGACGCGGAGGCCGAGGAAGCCGCCTCCCGCCCCAAGCTCTGACGGGGCCGCTGTCACAATCGCGGGCCTGGCACCGTCCTGGTGCCAGGCCCTTGTTGCTTCCGCTTCCTGCCCAGGTTCCACCATGCCCGGCTCCACCTTCGGCGAACTCTTCCGCGTCACCAACTTCGGCGAAAGCCACGGCCCGGCCATCGGCTGCGTCATCGACGGCTGCCCGCCCGGCCTGGCCTTGAGCGAGGCGGACATCCAGCCGGAGCTGGACCGCCGCCGCCCCGGCACCAGCCGCCACGTGACGCAGCGCAACGAGCCCGACGTGGTGGAGATCCTCTCCGGCGTCTACGAGGGCAAGACGACCGGCACGCCGATCGCGCTGCTGATCCGCAACACCGACCAGCGCAGCAAGGACTACGGCAACATCCTCGACACCTTCCGCCCGGGCCATGCCGACTACACCTACTGGCGCAAGTACGGCATCCGCGATCCGCGCGGCGGCGGGCGCTCGTCGGCCCGGCTGACCGCGCCCACGGTGGCCGCGGCCGCAGTGGCGCGCAAGTGGCTGCGCGAGCGGCACGGCACCACCTTCGTCGGCTGGATGAGCCAGCTCGGCGAGCTGCCCATCCCGTTCGAGGGCCTGGAGCACATCCCGAACAACCCGTTCTTCGCCGCCAACGCCGGCATGATCGGCCAGCTCGAGGACTACATGGATGCGCTGCGCAAGGCCGGCGACTCCTGCGGCGCCCGCATCGAGGTCATCGCGCAGGGCGTGCCGGTCGGGCTGGGCGAGCCGCTCTACGACAAGCTCGACGCCGACATCGCCTACGCCATGATGGGCATCAACGCCGTGAAGGGCGTGGAGATCGGCGACGGCTTCGGCGTCGTCGCGCAGCGCGGCAGCCATCACGGCGACGAACTCTCGCCCGAGGGCTTCCGCAGCAACCATGCCGGCGGCGTGCTGGGCGGCATCTCCACCGGGCAGGACCTGCGGGTGGCCATCGCCATCAAGCCGACCAGTTCGATCCGCACGCCCAAGGCGTCGATCGACCGCAGCGTGCAACCCACCACGGTAGAGACCTTCGGCCGCCACGACCCGTGCGTCGGCATCCGCGCGACGCCCATCGCCGAGGCGATGCTGGCGCTGGTGCTGATGGACCATGCGCTGCGCCACCGCGCGCAGTGCGCGGACGTGGGGCTGCCCGTGCCGTCGATTCCCGGCAGCGCCCCGTAGACGGCGGCGCGCCGCCGTCCTGGCGCGCCCCTATTGCGCGGGCCCTGAACTGCCGAAAACAATAGATCTGATCACCAAGGGGGTGCGCCCCGATGTTGAAAAAGATCGCCGTTGCCGATCTGCGGCTCGGCATGTTCCTGCACGCCTTCGAAAGCTCCTGGATACGGCATCCGTTCTGGAAGTCGCGCTTCCTGCTGGACGATCCTGCCGACTTGCAGGCTGCCCGCGCGTCCGGCATCGCCGAGTGCTGGATCGATCCGGCCCGTGGGCTCGACGTGGCGCAGGCCGACGGGCGGCCGGGGCTGCAGCGTGCCGCGGAGCCGGCCCCGGCGGCCGAGGCGCTGGCTTCGGTGCAGGCCGGCCCGGCCGTCCCGGAGGTGTCGGCCCCCTTCGATGAAGAACTGCGCCGGGCGGCGCAGGTCTGCAAGCGCTCGACGCAGGCGGTCAAGTCGATGTTCGCCGAGGCGCGGCTCGGCCGGGCGCTGGACGCCGAGCAGTGCCTGCCGATGGTGGAGGAGATCTCCGCCTCGGTGTTCCGCAACCCCGGTGCGCTGGTGAGCCTGGCGCGGCTGAAGACCCGCGACGAATACACCTACATGCACTCCGTGGCGGTCTGCGCGCTGATGGTGTCGCTGGGACGCGAGCTCGGGCTCGATGCCGACCAATGCCGCGAGGCCGGCCTGGCCGGCCTGCTGCACGACATGGGCAAGGCGGCGATCCCGCTCGACATCCTCAACAAGCCCGGCAAGCTCACCGACGAGGAGTTCGGCATCGTGCGCACGCACCCGGAGCGCGGCCACGACATGCTGCAGGGCGGCTCGGCCGGCGAGGCGGTGCTCGACGTCTGCCTGCACCACCATGAGCGGGTCGACGGCACCGGCTACCCGCACCGGCTGGGCGGCGACGCGCTGTCGCGCGTCGCGCGCATGGGTGCAGTGTGCGACGTCTACGACGCCATCACCTCCAACCGTCCGTACAAGGCCGGCTGGGACCCGGCCGAATCGATCGCCCGGATGATGTCGTGGCAGGGCCACTTCGACGAGCAGGTCTTCGGTGCCTTCGTGAAGAGCCTGGGCATCTACCCGACCGGCTCGCTGGTGCGGCTGGAGTCGGGCCGGCTCGCCGTCGTGGTGGAGCAGAGCCCCGGCGCGCTCGTCTCACCCGTGGTGAAGGTGTTCTTCTCGACACGCTCCAACCTGCCGGTCAGCGTGCAGCGCATCGACCTGTCGATGCCCGGCGTGCGCGACCGCATCGCCGGGCGCGAGCCGGCCGCGAACTGGAACTTCCCGCAGCTGGCCGAGCTGTGGGCCGGCGACGCGGCGCCCCGCCGCTGAGGGCGTGCGGCCCGGCCGCCGTCAGGCGCCGTGCGTGATGCGCCGCGCCACGCGTGCCACGGCCGCATTGCGCTGCGCCTCGGGGGCCCTCGTCTCCGTGAGATACACCGCCACGACGACCGGCGGCCGGCCCGGCGGCCAGAACACGCCCACGTCGTTGGTCGTGCCGCGTGCGCCAGTGCCGGTCTTGCTGCCCATGCGCCAGCCTGCGGGGAGGTCGGCACGCAGCCGCTGGCCGTTGGTGCTCGTCGCTTCCAGCCACTGCGCCAGCTGGCCCCGCCCGGCGGCCGACAGCGACTCGCCGAGCACCGCGGCGCGCAGCGATCCGCTCATTGCCCGGGGGGAGGTGGTGTCGCGTGGATCGCCGGGTCGCGCCTCGTTCAGCGAGGGCTCGGTGCGGTCCAGGCGCGTCACCGTGTCGCCGAGCGAACGGGCGTAGCGCGTCACCGCGGCGGGCCCGCCGAAGGTCTCCAGGATCAGGTTGGCCGCCGCGTTGTCGCTGGTGGTGATCGTCGCCTCGCACAACGCACCCAGCGTCATGCCGTCGCCGCCCGCGTGGCGCTCGGTGACGGGGGAATGGCTGATCAGCACCTCGCGGCCGAAGCGGATGCGCCGGTCCAGCCGCTCCTGGCCGGCGTCCACCCGCTGCAGCACCAGCGCGGCGGCCAGCCACTTGAAGGTGCTGCACATCGGGAATCGTTCATCGAGCCGGTGGCCGGCCACCGCGCCCGTGGCGGTGTCGAGCACGGCCACGCCGAGCCGGCCGCCGGCGCCGGCCTCGATCTGCTGCCACAGGTCGTCATCCTCGATTTTCTGGGCCTGCGCGGCCTGCCAGCCCGTGGCGAGCAGCAGCCCCAGGCCGCTGTTGAACGTGCGTCTGTCCATTCGTCTTCTCCTTTGGAGCCGCGCACGTTAGCGGCGCGGCCATCGACGCACAAACGAGGAATCCGAAGGCGAGACCCTAGAAAATCCGGGGCATGCACCTTCCCCTGAATGCCTTGCGCGCCTTCGAGGCCTCGGCGCGCCACCTGAGCTTCACACGGGCCGCGATCGAGCTGAGCGTGACGCAGACCGCGGTGAGCGCCCAGGTCAAGAACCTGGAGGAGCGCCTGGGCGTGCCGCTGTTCCGCCGCTTGCCGCGCGGGCTGGCGCTGACCGACGAGGGGCATGCGCTGCTGCCGCTGCTGTCGGATGCGTTCGGGCGCATCGGCGCGGTGCTCGAGCAGTTCCAGGGCGGCCGGCTGCGCGAGGTGCTGACGGTCGCCGCGGTCGGCACCTTCGCGGTGGGCTGGCTGCTGCCGCGGATCGAGGCCTTCGGCCGCGACCACCCGTTCGTCGACCTGCGGCTGATGACGAACAACAACCGTGTCGACATCGCTGGCGAGGGCCTGGACTTCGCCATCCGTTTTGGCGACGGCGCGTGGCACGGTATCGAGGCCGATCCGCTGCTGGATGCACCGCTGTCGCCGGTGTGCACGCCGGCGCTCGCGCGCCGGCTGCGGGCGCCGGCCGACCTGGCCCGGCAGGTGCTGCTGCGGTCATACCGCGCCGACGAGTGGAGCCGCTGGTTCGCGGCCGCGGGCGTGGCATCGCCGGTGCTGCGGGGCCCCGTCTTCGATTCGTCGCTGACGATGTGCGCCGCGGCGGTGCAGGGGGCCGGCGTGGCGCTGCTGCCGCCTGCGATGTTCGCCGACGAGTTGCGAGGCGAGCGGCTGGTGCAACCGTTCGCGGTGTCGGTGTCGACGGGCCGCTATTGGCTGACGCGGCTGAAGTCGCGGCAGACGACGGCGGCGATGCAGGCGTTCAGGCGCTGGCTGCTGGTGCAGGCGGCAGGTGTCTGACCATCGGCCTGGGCGATGCCCGCGGCCCACGCGGTGCAGCGCCCGTCTTCAGCGAGCACGAATCACGCCGCCACCCACTGCCAACGCACGGCGTGCTGATGGAACTGCCCGCTCGCATCGCGCCATTCGGCCATGGGCATCGGACGGCCCTGCGCCACGTGCACGTCGGCGAGGGGCCCGTCGGCGCGGGGGCTCCACCGGCCGCTGCGGGGGCAGGGCTCGCCGCTCATTGCGAAGAGCCCGGCGGTGGTGACGCCGGCGCGGGGAAACCGGGACCGAGCGTAGTCGGCAAGGTCACGGGGGTAGAAGTCCATGTCGCGGAAGGTGGTGTCGTCGATGTCGAAGGCCCAGGCGACGGCGGCGGCTTCGAAGCTCCAGTAGCCCTTGAACATCAGGTCGTGGTGCATGCCGTGGCCGGGCTCGCGTCGGCTGGCGTGGTACCACTCGTCGAGGTATCGGGCCATCAGGGCGGGGCGCTTGTCGGGGGCGGCCCTGAAGACCTTGTCGAGCTTGCGGTAGGGGAGGTGGCGGGTGTAGGTGCGGGCATGCCGATGGCGTCCGGGCACCAAGGGGGCCACGAGGGCCTCGACGAGTTGGTCGAAGCAGTCGATCTCGTCGTTGATGTAATCCCAGCAGGCGCACAGGCGGGGCATCAAGTCGGCGTGGCCGAGCAGCAGGCCGAAGCAGAGCATGGGCAGGACGAAGAGCCCGTACTCGTCATCCGTGAAGGAGAGGGCGGGAGAACGCGTGCTGAAGCTGCGGACGAAATCTTCACCTTGGTACCAGTTGTCCAGATGACGCACATGTTCTTCCCACGCCCAGATGGCGGTAGGGTAGAAGGCGCGCAGGCTGTCGATGGAGTCACCGGCGCTGTACTGAAGCCTCAGCAAGGCGGTGCAGTCGTTGGCAAGGCGATGGGATGCTGCCCAGTGGTCGGCCATCGGACCGTGGGCGACGGTGTCATAGAACTTGGTCAGGTTCTCGACACGCGTGGACGCATACCAGCCGTACTGATCGTTGTAGTTCAGACGGGGTTCGCGCCGCCGTTCGTAAAGCTCCTGTTCGCTGAAGGCGCGAGGGGCATGCATAAAGAATTCGTCGCGGGTCATGGCTACCTTTTGAGAAGGTGATCAGGGATCACGACGATGGGTGGCTGAAGCTGATGCCGGAGGCCTTTGCCACGTTCGTGCTGCGACATCTGCTTCGCGGTCACGAGGCAGATCCAGCGGTCCCAGGCGGCGGAATGGAAGTTGGTGTCCTCAGCTTGTTCTATCAACTTCTGCAGGGCAGATTTGTCTGCTGTACTTGATATTTCTTCTCTCTCCAATGAGATCGCAATCCACTTGTGACTCATCTGAGTTCCCTTGGACTGGGTCTCGTTGAGCCCCCGCGTCGGTGACCCGTCCGCATGGCGCATCAGGCGCCCGTCCGCATGGCGGCCCCTCAGCGCGTTGTCGTCGTCGACCACGCGCGAGCCGCCCAGGCTGCGGTGTGCGGGGTAGGGCATCCGCGCCAGGTTCATCTCGGCCAGGAAGGCGAACTGCCCGGCCAGCCGGCCTTTGGTCTCGCCGACGATGTAGCGGTGGGTGCCCGGCCCGCTGCCGGTGCGACGCCAGACGTGGTCGATGCCCTGGCCCCGGGGCGGATCGTTGGCCTCGCGCTTGCGGCCGAGCTCGTTGATCTTGAGGTTCTTCAGCCGCTGGAACACGTAGTAGTCCGTGAGCTGCTCGGCCAGCACGCCGCTGTACCAGTGCTTCAGCCGGTCCTCGCGGCGTTCGGCCTGGTGGGTGTGGTTGGGCGGCAAGGGGCGTGCACCGGCATCGCCGCCGTGCCGGCGTTGCGCGGAGGTCGTGTCGGATGCCAATGCGCGGCTGGCAGCCTGCTGCGGCGGCGCTGCCAACGGCCGGTGGCCGGGGGGTGCGATGGCGTGCGTGGACCGTGGCAGGGCGTCGGCCAGCGCCCGCGACTGCAGCGCCTGCAACTCGCCCAGGGCCCGGCCGATGGCGCCAGGTGCGTCGGCGCGCAGCGCCTCCAACGACGCGACGACCTGCTGCGCGGCGACTCGCCCGGCCACGGCCTGGGTGATCCGGCCGTCGAGGGCGGTGATGAACCGGCCCACCACGGTGTCGAAGAGCCGCGTGAGCTGCGTGGCCAGCGCCGCCCAGTCAGCCGAGCGCAGCCAGCGTTCGACGTTGCCCCGCAGGGTCGGGCTCACGCCGTCGAGCACCCGGCCCAGCGGCTGGCCGCCCCTGAGCAGCTTGAAGGCCGTCTTGAAGGCATCACCAAAGCCCGGCACCAGGCCCACGAGCGTGACCGTCATGCCGAGCCAGGCGTCAGCGCTGGCGGGCTGCGCATGCAGCGTGAGCACGCCCCGCACCAGGTCGCGCGCGTCCATCGCCTGGCCGACGCCCGGGACGACCGACAGCACGCCCGAGACGATGACCTGCGAGGTGGCGCTGCCGTCGCCGGTGACGATGCCGTGCAGCCATCCAGCGACGTCGTCGTCGGCCTGCTTGAGCGCCGTGCGGCCCGCGGTGGCCACGTCGGTGGGTCTGCTCGTCATGGATCAGCGCGCCCCGTCGGCGTCGTCGTAGTGGTGCAGCAGCCCATGGTCGCGCTCCTCGGTCAGGCCCTCGATCTCGTCCGCTTCCTGGTTCAGGTACTGCTCGCGCACGGCCAGGGCGCTTGGCAGGTCGGTGACGGAGGCGCCAAAAACGCAGCTCGCGGGCAACTCGTGGCGCGGCGCGGCGTCGCGCGCGTCTTCGCCCAGCTCCATGCGGGCGGGCGCATCCGGAATGCCCTCGAGCCGGACGAAACCGTGTTCGTCGAGGTGGCCTTCGCGCACCTCCCCGGTCTCGAAGAACAGCTTGTAGGGTGCGCCGACCATCGGCTTCATGTCCGGGTAGCTGTGGCGCAGCTCGATCCAGGCGAGCGGTGAGGCGGGCGCCGCCAGCGGCACGCCCTCCACGCCCAGGGCGCTGCCGCCGCCGCCCAGCGACACCGCCGGCGCCCGCGCCACGTGCAACCCGGCCGCGAAGGTGGCGGTGCCTTCTGCCCGCAGGCCGGCGTGCCCGCCGCGCGTCAGCGCGACGCTCGCGCCGCCCGACTTCAGGCGCGCCGTGCCGCCGGCCTGCAGCGTCAGGTTGCCCTCGACCAGCACATGCAGCCGCCCGCTGCCCACCAAGATTTCGTGGTCGCCCTGACTCACGAAGCTCCTGCGGCCGCCGTGCTCGACATGCAGCCGCGTGGCCGCCTGGGCCGCCAAGTCCAGCGTGCCGCCGGCCAGCCAGTCCTGCGGCCCCAGGCTCCAGGCCGACAGGTGCCGGCTGCCGGCCAGCACCACCGTGGGGGCGGTGTTGACCTGGCCGGCCTCGGCCCACTGCACCAGGTGCGGGGCACCCGGCGTGCCGGGCTGCTCGGCAGCGCGCTGCAATGCCTCTTGCAGCGCCTGGGCCTCGTCCACGCCCTGGTGGGGCAGGACCCCCACCTGCCCGGCCGCGGTCGACCGGTTGCGCTGGAAGCGCAGCAGCTCGGCCAGCGTCGCACGCTCTCGGGCATTGGCCAGGCTGGCCGGTGGGGCGCCGCCGGCCTCCACGGGGCCGGCCTCGGCGGTCGTCATCAGCAGCGTGGCGCCGGTGCGCAGCACGCCGTGGCCGTCGGTGCGCAGTTCGGCGCCGTGGCCGCGCTCGGCGTCGGCCGCGTCGACGTGGTGGCCCAGGCCGAGCTGGCTGGTGGCGTGGGGGCTGGCAAGGTGCACATGGCGCCGGCCCTGCAGGTCCTCCAGGCGCAGCTCGTTGCCGCCGAACGTGCGCAGCCTCGACCGGCTGGCATGGCGAGCGGTCACCACGTCCGGCTGGCCGCCGCAGTGCGCGGCACCCAGGATGATCGGTCGGTCGGGGTCGCCGTGGGCGTGGGCGAGCCACACCTCGGTCTCGGCTTTCAGCGGCGCATGCACGCCGTAGCGCGGGCCGGCGTAGGCCTGCGCCATGCGCAGGTCCCGCGAGCCCGGGCCGGGCGGCTGCCACGGGTAGCGCACGCGGTAGTGGCCGTGCTCGTCGATCGGCGCGGCACGCGGCTCGCCGGACGCGCCCGCCGGCTGGACCAGCGCCGGCAGCACCCCGTGCATCGCCGGGCGCGGGGTGCGGCGTGCCGGGCGCCAGGCCGCCTGCGCGTCGCTGGCCTCGAAGGCAACCTCCAGCCGGCCGCGGCGGTCGCTGCGGCACACGAGGCGGGTCACGAGCCAGCCGCGGCCCAGCGCGGGGTCGGGGTCGCGCAGCGTGAACACATCGCCCGCCATCAGGCCCAGCCAGGGCCCGGTGGCGCGCAGGACTTCGGCGCGGCACTGCAGCGCCTGCAGCCGCACGCGAGCCAGGCGCTCGCCGTCGGCCGGCTGGCGGTAGTGCTCGCCGTGCAGGTGCAGCCAGCCGCCTTCGGCTGCGCCGGCGTCCACGTGCAGATCGAGATCAGCCTGCGCGGGGTCGTAGTCGCTCAGGTGGACGTGCGTGGCCGCCGCACGGCTGTGCAGCGCGGCGTGGGTGAGGGTTTCAGGCTCGCCGGCCGCCACCAGGCCGGCAGCCGCCGCGCGGCGCACCGCGGCCACGTGTGCGCCGCGCCGGGCCCCGCCGGGGTGGTCGAAGCACACCAGGGTCTCGCCGGACTCGCCGTGCTCGTAGCGCCAGGCGATGCCTTCGTACTCGAGCAGCCAGTGGACGAAGCCGAGGGCAGGCTGCCCGAAGCAGGTGCGCTGGGCGAAGGGCGGGTAGTGCTCAGCCAGGTCCCAGCGCTGCCACGCGGCGCCCAGGCCGTGCGCCGCGAGCACCTGCTGCACCGTCTCGACGCTGGTCTGGCCGAGGAAGACCTCCTGCAGTTGCACGCCCGCCAGCAGGGCCAGCCGGGGCTCCAGCACGAGCCGCCAGCGCGGCACGCCGCCGGTGAGCTGCAGCGTCGCCGCGGTGACGACGCCCCAGATCCAGCGCCCCTGCGCGGCCGCCTGGCCCGTGCCCAGGCCCAGGCGGGCCCGGCAGTGCAGCATCGCCGATGCCGTCCACGGCGCGGGGCCCGGTTCGCAGCGGATGTCGTAGCGGTAGTCTCCGGCCAGCACGTCCTCGCCGGACACCGCCACCACCGGCAGCCGCAGCGGGCCGTCGGCGCCGAGGATCTCCAGGGCGTGGGGCGTGGGCGTGGTCTCCAGAAGGCCGTCATGCACGGATGCTCCTCGGGATCGGTCATTTGATCCTGGGTGGCGTCAACGGCAGAAATGAAACTTTCTGGAGCCATTTTTTTGATCTAACCGGGCAGGCCTGCCGGCCTGCCCGGGGGCCGATCAGCCGATCACCAGCTGGTTGGCGATGGCGGTGCCGCCCATCGCCGGATCGCTGATGCCGTCCTCGCCGTTCTCCATCCGGCCGGCGAAGCGCCGCAAATAGTCGGCCTGCCCGGTGACGCGCACGCTGAAGTCGTACCAGCGGCTGCTTGCGCCCAACGGACAGCGCACCGCCTGCTCGCTGCGCGCCACCACCTTGTAGGTCGCGGGCGTGACGTCGAAGTAGGCGTTGGCGGCGAGCGTGAACGTGCACGGGCCGCTGCCGGTGTTGACCAGCTTCACGACGAGATCGCCGGTCAGCTTGTCGTAGGCCACCTGCACGTCTGCGTTGGGCTGCGCGGCCGCGGCGGCACGCTTGGCGTTGCCGGCGAAATGGCGGTGGAAGCCGTTCGGGCCCAGGACCCAGAGGTCGTAGGCGCCACTGGCTTCCGGGGCCCACTGCCCGGTGAGCTGCTTGCCCGGTTCCACCGTGTAGCGGCGGGGCAGTGCAGACAGGCGCTTGCGGTTGTAGACGTGGAACACCGCGGCCTGCGCACCGGTGTTGGCGAAGGTCACTTCCACCTTCGACGCCCCCAGGCTCTGCGTGTTGACGACCACGCGGCTGGTGGCATGCAGCTCGTAGGGCAGCGCGCGCGACGGCCGCGCGCCCACGGCCTGCGAAGGCAGCGCCAGCGTGCTGGGCGTGGGCGGCGTGGTCTGCCCGGTGAGCGCACGGGCCTTGTTGGCCAGTGCCAGTGTGGTGGGCAGCTGCGCGAAGAAGGCCGTGTCGTTCGGATTCTTGAAGTTGAACGCCGACGTGAGGTCACCGGCCACGGCACGGCGCCACGGCGTGATGTTGGTTTCGACGATGCCGAAGCGGGCCTCGATGAAGCGCAGCGGCGAGGTGTGGTCGAACACCTGCGAGTTGACCCAGCCGCCCTTGCTCCACGGCGACACCACATACATCGGCACGCGCGGGCCCATGCCGTACGGGCGGTGCAGGTACTGCGCGGTCGGGTTCGCGCCGGCCTGGCTCTCGTGGTACTCGCCCAGCGTCGAGACGGTGGAGGCCCCGGCCAGCACGGCCTGCGCCGGGTCGGCGTTCCACACGTCGTAGGCCGGGGCGGCCGGCGGCGGCATGTGGTCGAAGAAGCCGTCGTTCTCGTCGAAGTTGATGAAGAGGACGGTCTTGCTCCACACGTCGGGGTTGGCCGTCAGCGCTTCCAGCACCTTGGCCGTGTAGTCGGCGCCCTGCGCCGGGCTCGACGGGCCGGGGTGCTCCGAGCCTTCGGCGGTGGCCACGATCCACGACACCTGCGGCAGCTTGTCGGCCAGCACGTCCTCGCGCAGCTTGTCGAGGTCACGCGTCGAGATGCCGCGCTCCTTCAGCGCCACGGAGTGGCCTGGGCGGTTGTACCAGCCGTTGCGGAAGTTGCGGAAGCCGGCCAGCGAGTTGTCGGTGAAGTTGTCGGCCATGTTCTGGTAGACCTGCCAGCTGATGCCTGCGGCCTGCAGGCGCTCGGGGTAGGTCGTCCAGGTGTAGTCGGTGGCCGGGTTCTCGTTGAACCAGTCGTGGCTGTTGTCGGTCGACGGGCCGCCGGCCTGGCCCAGCGGGTCGTTGTAGCCCGTCCAGATGAAGAGGCGGTTGGTGTTGGTGCCGGTCTGCGTGGCGCAGTGGTACGCGTCGCACAGCGTGAAGGCATTGGCCAGCGCGTACTGGAACGGCATGTCGGCCTGCGTGAAGTAGCCGAGCGAGTGGTTGTTCTTCGCACGCGTCCAGTTGTGCATGCGGCCCTGGTCCCAGGCGGCCTGCGCGTCCGTCCAGCTGTGCGGTGTGCCCGAGACGCGCATGTGCGCAAAGGTCTGCGTCGTGTTCAGCGGGAACGGGGCGATGGCGGCGGGGCCGGTGGCGGGGCGGCCGGGGATCGCCACGTAGGCGGTGTTCGGCTGGACCCACACGTTGCGGCCGGTGATGCCGGTGGCATCGGGCACGGGCATCGGGAAACGGTCGCCGAAGCCGCGCACGCCGTTGAGCGTGCCGAAGTAGTGGTCGAAGGACCGGTTCTCCTGCGTCAGGATGACGATGTGCTCGACGTCCTGGATCGTGCCGGTCCGGTTGTTGGCCTCGATGGCCAGGGCGCGCTGGATGGCGGGCGGGAAGGTCGTCATCACGGCGGTGGCGCCGGTGGCCGAGGCCACGCTGCGCAGGAAGCCGCGGCGGTTGGTGTCGCTCATGTCTGGGGTGCTCCTGGCGGGTGGCGCGTTCAGGCGCGGCGGCGCGCGGCGGCGGTGACGGCGGCCAGGCCGGCCAGCATCAGCGCCCAGGTCTCGGGCTCGGGCACGGCGGCGGTGAAGGTGAAGTCGTCCATCGCGTAGAAGGCGTGGCCGGCGCTGGTGATCGAGACGGCGTCGACCAGGCCGGCGTAGCCGCTGGCCAGGAAGCTCGGCGTGGCGCTCGCCAACAGCGTGGCCGATGTGCCGACCAGGGCCCCCTGGTAGTACAGCTTGAAGGTCACGTCGCCTTCCGCGTAGCCGGAGAACCAGGCGCCTTCGAACGTGGCCGCCTGGTGGAAGCGCACGGTGCTGTTCGCATCGCTGCCGTCCCAGCTCAGCGTCGCGAGGTTGTTGCCGGAGTGCGGCGTGTAGGGGCGTTGCGTGTCGGTGCCGTCGAACGAGAACCAGCCCGAGCCCGTCCAGTCGAGGCCGCCGTAGTTGGCGGGCACGAAGTCGGTGGCGAGGTCGTCGAAGCTCAGCACGGTGCTGGCGGCGGAGGCGAGCGGGGCGATGGCGGCCAGCGCGATGGCGGCGGCCCAGCGGGGGAGGGAATTCAGCATGGTCGGGGCTTCCTGTGAAGGGGCGTGTGCAATGCGATTCAGCCGCGGTTGCGGCGGCGCGCCACCAGGCCCACGGCGGCCAGGCCGGCGAGCATCAAGGCATAGGTCTCGGGCTCGGGCACGGCCGAGATCGTGAAGCTCAGGTTGTCGGCGTAGCCGTCGTTGTCGCCGCTCACCAGGCGTTCCATCGACAGGTCGAAGCGGACCTGCGTGGTGCCGGCGGGCAGGTAGCCCGAGGCGTCGCGGTAGAAGAGACCGGTCGTGTTGTTGCGGTCGGCCGGCGTCACGGGGCCGAGCGATGCGGTACCCAGCACGTTGCTGGTGGCGTCGAGGAACGACACGAAGAACACCGCGTTGTCGCCCTGGTTCGTCCAGCCGCCGAGCCAGCCGCTCAGGTCATAGGACACCTGGCCGGTGGCGATGGCCGGGCTGTTGGCGCTCAGGTCGAGCAGCTGGTAGCCCGCGGCGATCTGCACGCCGCTGCCGCCGACGAACAGCTTGCCGCCGCGGTCGGCGGGGCCCGGCTGCGTGGGCAGCACCCAGTTCGAGCCGTAGTCGACGGCGCTGAACAGGCTGTAGCCGTCGTAGGCCGTCCAGCCCGCCGTGCCCTGCTCGGCGCCGCCGTTGACGATGAGGTTGGTGTCGTAGGCCGCGGCTTGCGCGCCCAGGGCGAAGGCCGCCAGGCACAGGGCGCCGGCAGCACGGGTGATGGTCTGGGTCATGGTGCGATGTCCTCCTGATTGAAATGCCGGTAGGCGCCACGGAGCCCGCGCCCGAGGGCTGCTTTTCCGTGATCGCTACATGAAGGACGTTAGCCATCGACTGTGACAATTCTGTGATATGTGGAGTTTTGTGCAATTTGGTTGATGCGGTGCGAATTTGCCGCCGTCTGCAATTCATCGGCGTTTGCGCACATGACTCCCGCCGAGATGAACGCTGCCGCAAGTCCATGAAGAAAAGGCCGCTGTCGATGTGTGCTGCACGACCTGCCAAGGCCTTGGGCCTGGGTGTACTGGGCGCAGTGTTCGCGGCCTGGCCCGCAGCGGATTTCGCGCGCAACGTGTCGCCGCAGGGTGCGCCCGAGGCGGGATACGCGGCAGTGCTCGACGTCATCGACGGGACTGGCGCCACGCAATGGACGGCAGGTTCCGTTGCCGCCGTCGCCGTCGCCGCCGCCGCAGAGCCCGAAGGTCTATTCGGCCGCGCTGGACTCGACGCGGTCCAGGCTGGTGTTCGTCCACAGCCTGGCGCCGGACAAGTTCGTGGTGGCGAGCCGGGACGCTCGCCTGGTCACGTTTTCACCCGGCGAACTGAACGACGGCCCCTGGCGGGGAGAGCACATCCACGACGTGACTTGGGAGAGCGATGGCGCGCTGAAAGTCGTGTACTCGGGACACAACGCGAACCGAATCATGTACGTCCAGCCAGGCAAGGGCTCGGCGTCTGACGAATTGCGCTCGGTGACCGAGGACCAGATCGCGTTCTCCTATGCTCGGTCCCGGGTCTTCCGCTTGCCTGTGTGCGTGGACGAACGGCAGTTTGTCTGCAACCGCACCCACGTGGCGGGCCAGCGAGCAACCGCTGCTTCAGTTCATGCTGATGTCCGTGGGTGCAGGACGTGCCCAGGTGTCGGTCCTGAGTGGCCCGGGTCTGAGCCAGATGGAGTTCCAGCCAGGACTGTCGTTTGTTGAATCAAGCGGCGAGAGCGTGTTCAGTGTGAGGGTGACGGAGGTCCTGCCCGACCTCGTCTCGCTCAAGGTCGCTCGCCTGCCCGGCGAGATACAGGCGTCGTTTCGCGGCGTCGCCGTCCCTGGCCCAGGCCGGCCGCCTCCCTCACATCCAGCGCCTCGGCCTGGACCTCAGCGGCATGGAGCGCGTCCGCCACACCGACCATCAAACGCTGGAACTGTCAGGTGCGTTCGGCTTCCTGGAATTGGGCTACGCGATCCAGTCGTCCCCATCGCGGCTGACTCTCGGCAAGGTGGTGGAAAGGCCGGCCTGGAATCCCCTGCATCCCGGCCGGAAGATGTTCGATTGGCGTTGTTGAAGCCAGCCCGCGCTCAGCGCCCCACCAACTTCGCGCCGGCCACCTTGGCCGCGCCCTTGTCGAAGGTCCACAGCGGCTGTTCTCCTGCCTGGGCCGCCAGGGCCACGTGCAGGCAGTCGGCGAGATCCGCTGTGCCCTTGCGATAGAGCTGCAGCGCCACTTCCAACGCTTGCTCGGACTGGAAGCTCAACTCCGCCGCCGAGAACAGGCTCGACAGCACGCCGAGCACCTCTTCCTTCGCGCAGCGGAAGCTCGAGCGCAGCACCCACTCCAGTTCGAGGACCACGGTCACCGGCACGAAAAGCGACGCGCCCTCCGCGACGCATCGCGCGATCAACCGCTTGGCGGCGGCCAGCTGCACTGCATCGTCCTGGACGAGGTAGCGAACCAGCACGTTGGTGTCGAGCGCAGGCATGCGGGGCGGTTACCGCCAGGGGTTCATGTCATCGAGCGCGACGTGGGTGCCCTTGGGCACCTTCAGCATGCCCGCCATGTCCAGGATGGACTTGCTCTTGGCCCGGACGATGATGGTGCCGTCCGGCATGGCCGACCAGACCAGCCGGGTGCCTGGCTTGGCGTCGACCAGGGCGCGGATGTCGGCCGGGACGGTCGTCTGGCCCTTGGCTGTGATGGTGGATTCGGCCACTTCGGCTCCTTACTTTGTTGGTCATTGTAATGAGTTGCGTGGCCGCGCTTCAACGTCTCAGCCGACCACCAGCTGATTCGCCACCGCCACGCCCCCCATCGCCGGATCGCTCACCCCGTCCTGCCCGTTCTCCATCCGCCCGGCGAACCGGCGGCTGTATTCCGCCTGGCCCGCCACGCGCACGCTGAAGTCGTACCAGCGGTTGCTGGCGCCCAGCGGGCAGCGCACCACCTGTTCGCTGCGCGCCACCACCTTGTAGGTGGCCGGCGTCGGGTCGAAGTAGGCCTTCGCGGCGATGGTGAAGGTGCAGGGCCCGGTGCCCGTGTTGGCGAGCGTCACGACGAGGTCGTTGGTCAGCTTGTCGTAGCCCACCTGCACGTCGGGATTGGGTTGCGCCGCGGCGACGGCGCGCCTGGCGTTGCCGGTGAAGTGGCGGTGGAACCCCGCCGGCCCCAGCACCCACAGGTCGTAGAGGCCCGCGGTGTCGGGCGCCCACTGGCCGCTCAGCTGCTTGCCCGGCTCCACGGTGTAGCGGCGCGGGATCGCGGTGAGGTTCTTGCGGTCGTACACATGGAACACCGCGGCCTGCGTGCCGGTATTGGCGAAGGTCAGCTCCAGCTGCACGGCGCTGGCGCGGCCGGGCTGGCTGACGATGCGGCTGGTGACGTGCAGCTCGTAGGGCAGCGCGCGGGAAGGCCGCGCGCCCACGGCCTGCGACGGCAGCGCCAGCGTGCTCGGCGTCGGCGGCGTGGTGGTGCCCGACAGCGCCCGCGCCTGGTTGGCCAGTGCCAGCGTGGTGGGCAACTGCGCGAAGAATGCGGTGTCATTCGGGTTCTTGAAGTTGAAGGCCGAGGTCAGGTCGCCGGCCACCGCGCGGCGCCACGGGGTGATGTTGGTCTCGGCCACGCCGAACCGCGCCTCGATGAAGCGCAGCACCGAGGTGTGGTCGAACACCTGCGAATTGACCCAGCCGCCCTTGCTCCACGGCGACACCACGTACATCGGCACGCGCGGCCCCATGCCGTAAGGCCGGTGCAGGTAGGTGGCCGACGAGCCGTTGAGTACTTCGTTGTATTCGCCCAGCGTGCTGACGGTCGAGGCGCCGGCCAGCACGGCCTTGGCGGGGTCGGCGTCGAAGGTGACGTACGAGGGCGCGGCCGGCGGCGGCATGTGGTCGAAGAAGCCGTCGTTCTCGTCGAAGTTGACGATCAGCACCGTCTTGCTCCACACCTCGGGGTTGGCGGTCAGCGCCTCCAGGACCTTGGCGGTGTAGTCGGCGCCCTGCGCGGGGCTTGACGGGCCCGGGTGCTCCGAGCCCTCGGCGGTGGCGATGATCCACGACACCTGGGGCAGCGTGCCGGCCAGCACGTCCTCGCGCAGCTTGTCGAGGTCGCGCGTGGAGATGCCACGTTCCTTCAGCGCCACGGAGTGGCCCGGGCGGTTGTACCAGCCGTTGCGGAAGTTGCGAAAGCCGGCCAACGGGTTGTCGGTGAAGTTGTCGGCCATGTTCTGGTAGACCTGCCAGCTGATGCCTGCGGCCTGCAGGCGCTCGGGGTAGGTCGTCCAGGTGTAGTCGGTGGCCGGGTTCTCGTTGAACCAGTCGCGGCTGTTGTCGGTCGCGGGGCCGCCGCCCAAGCCCAGCGGATCGTTGCTGCCCGTCCAATGGAAGAGGCGGTTGGTGTTGGTGCCGGTCAGCGAACCCGCGTGGTACGCGTCGCACAGCGTGAAGGCGTTGGCCAGCGCAAACTGGAAGGGCATGTCGGCCTGCGTGAAGTAGCCGAGCGAATGGTTGTTCTTCGCGGCCGTCCACTGGTGCATGCGGCCGTGGTCCCAGGCCGCCTGCGCGTCCGTCCAGCTGTGCGGCGTGCCCGAGATGCGCATGTGCGCGAAGGTCTGCGTGGTGTTCAGCGGGAAGGGCGCGATGGATGCCGGCCCGGTAGTGGTCGACGGCGGCCGGCCCGGCTGCGCCTGGTACGCCGTGTTCGGCTGCACCCACACGTTGCGACCGTGGATGTAGGTGGTGTCGGGCACCGGGATCGGAAACCGGTCGCCGAAGCCGCGCACGCCGTTCAGCGTGCCGAAGTAGTGGTCGAACGAGCGGTTCTCCTGCATCAGGATGACGATGTGCTCGACGTCCTGGATCGTGCCGGTGCGGTGGTTGGCCTCGATGGCCAGGGCGCGCTGGATGGCGGGCGGAAAAGTCGTCATCACGGCGGTGGCGCCGGTGGCCGAGGCCACGCTGCGCAGGAAGCCGCGGCGGTTGGTGCTGCTCATGTCGGGGTGCTCCTGGAGGTTGCTGTGGGTGTGTCGCGGGCGGCTGGGCTCAGGCCCGGCGGCGGCGCGCGGCGAGGCCGACGGCGCCGAGGCCGGCGAGCATCAGCGCGTACGTCTCGGGCTCGGGCACGGCGGTGGTGAAGGTGAAGTCGTCCATCGCGTAGAAGGCGTGGCCAGTGCTGCTGATCGACACCGCGTCGACCAGGCCGGCGTAGCCGCTGGCCAGGAAGCTGGGCGTGGCGCTCGCGGCCAGCGTGGCCGAGGTGCCCACCAGCGCACCCTGGTAGTACAGCTTGAAGGTCACGTCGCCTTCCGTGTAGCCGGAGAACCAGGCGCCTTCGAACGTGACGGCCTGGCCGAAGCGCACCAGGCTGTCGGCATCGGTGGCGCCCCAGCCGAGCGTGACGACGGTGCCGCCTGAATGTGGCGCGTAGGCCGCGCCGCTGCCGTCGAACGAGGTCCAGGTCGAAGCGGACCAGTCGAGGCCGCCGTAGCCGGCGGGCAGGTAGTCGACCTCGGTCAGGGCGTCGAAGGTGAGCACGGTGCTGGCGGCCGAGGCCAATGGTGCGACGGCGGCCAGCACGGCGGCGGCGGCCCAGCGGGCCAGCATGTGTTGCATGGGCATGTTCGGAGCTCCTGCGGGGTGGATGTCAGGCTTGCGCGGCAGGGCGCTTGGCGCGGCGCGCGGCGGCGCCCACGGCGGCCAGGCCGAAGAGCATCAGCGCGTAGGTGCCGGGCTCCGGCACGGCCGAGATCGAGAAGAACAGGTTGTCGGCGTAGCCGTCGTTGTCGCTGGAGGCCTTGCGCTCCATCGACAGGGCGAGCACGGCGCTGGCGGCGGTGGTGGGCACCAGGCCGCTGTCCTCGCGGAAGTACACGCCGGTGGCGTTGCCGCGGTCGGCTGCCATCACCGGGCCGAGCGAGGCTTCGCCCACCAGGTTGCCCAGGCCGTCGAGGAAGGTCACGTAGACCATCGCGTTGTCGTCCTGGCTGCTCCAGCCGCCCAGCCAGCCCGACAACGAGTAGCTCACCAGGCCGGCCGAGATGTCGCCCTGGTGGCCGCTGAAGTCGAACACCTGGTAGCCCGCCGCGTAGCTGACGCTGCCGCCGACGAAGAGGTTGCTGCCGCGGTCCGTCGGCCCCGGCTGGGTGGGTGTGACCCAGTTGGAGCTGTACTTGTCGGCGATGAACAGCGGCGTGCCGGCGTAGGCCGTCCAGCCGGAGACGCCCGATTCCGCATCGCCGTTGACGATGAGGTTGGCGTCGTAGGCGGCATGCGCGCCGAGCGTGAAGGCGGCCAGCAGGCTGGCGGCGGAAAGACGTGCGAGGAAGTGCATGGAACAGGCCTTTCGGGCGGAGGTGGGACAAGGGTGGAGACGAAGGGGCGCCCCTCGCCGCCGGCAGGCCGGCGCGATGTGCAAGAGGCGTCGAACTGGAGCGGGAAGGCCGCGGCGCCGCGGGCAGCGGCGCTTCAGCGGCCCGGGGTCACCGGATCTTCTGGCCGGTGGCGGCGTCGATCACCGAACCATCGACCAGGCTCACGCGGTAGATCTCGCGGATGACGTTGCCGGCAAAGGCCAGCTCGACGATGGACACGTCGCGGAACGTGGTGGTGATGCCATCGGGCAGCACGGTGTTGAACTGCGCCGCCACCTGGTTCATCGAGGCCTGCACGGCCGGCGTGAACGGCGCCATGCTGTAGACCAGCGTGTTGTGCGGGTTGTGGGCGCGCAGGGCCTTGCCGTCCTGCACCACGTTGACGCCGCTCACGCCCATGGTGCGCACCAGTGCCTTGCCGGCGTCGCCCATCTTCGCGTAGACCGGGCCGGTCACGCGCGGCAGGGGGCCGTCGCGCAGCGGGGCCAGCGCCGCGGTGGCCACGGTGTTGAAGGCCATCATGTCCTCGAAACCCTTGCCGGTCTTCACGATGCCCAGGTCCAGCCACCACGGGCGGCCGGCGTCCTTGGCGGCTTCGGTGGTGTAGAAGGTCTTCAGCGTCAGCGTGAGGGGCCCCGGCACCTTGGGCAGCGCGGCGAGCATCCTGCGCGGCGTGGCCGGGTCGGCGCTGTGGATGTGCACCACGGTCACGTGCGGGATGTTGTAGGCCTCGGCTTCGGCCAGCAGGCCCTGCGCGAGCAGGCTCTGCCGCAGCGGGTCGCGGATCTTCGCGTTGAGCACGTCCGTCACGTCCGCCGGCAGCTTGTAGACCACGCCGTAGGTGGCGACGTGCGGACGGAACTCGGCGCTCGCGAGGCTGCTGTTGTCGATGGCCGCGGTGGGGGCCGTGCTGGCGCAGCCGGCCAGCAGCGCGGCGGCCGTGGCGGCCGCGGCCATCAGGGTGGAGGGGCGGTAGGTGCGGATCTTCATGACAACTCCTGGAGGTTCTTGGACGGACGGCGCAACGATGGGCAAAGGAACTCCATGCCGCGCGCGCAGCGCGCACGGCGATCGGTGGCAAGCGGCGGTGGGGGCGAGCCGGCTCGTCAGCCGGAGGGCGGCTCGCCGGTGGGCTGCGGCGGCGGCGTGGCCAGCTCGGTGGGCAGCGCCTCGGGGGCGGCAGCGCCGCGCAGCAGGGTGTCGTCGCTGCGGTCCTTCAACTGCACGCCGGTGAGCTTCAGGCGGCGCGCCTCGGCGGCCAGCCACCAGCAGCGGCGCGCGGCGTCGGCATACGAGGAACCGGCCGGCCGGATGTTGGAAATGCAGTTGCGCTCGGCGTCGCTGCGGCCCACCTGGGGCTGCCAGGTGAGGTACAGGCCCAGGCTGTCGGGCGAGCTGAGGCCGGGGCGTTCGCCGATCAGCATCGCCACCATCGGCGCGTGCAGCAGCTGGCCGATTTCGTCGCCCAGCGCGACGCGGGCCTGGCTGGCGACGACGATGGGCCCGAGCCGCCAGCCGGCCGGCGCTTGCGCCCGCAGCGCCGCGATCATCGGCCGCGCGTTGCGTTCGACCGCCATCGACGACAGGCCGTCGCCGACGACGATCAGCAGGTCGCAGGGCAGCGCGGCCTGCGCGGCCAGCCGCTCGACGCTGGCGTCGTCGAGGCGCCGGCCGAGGTCGGGGCGCAGCAGGTAGGCCGCGCGGTCCGCCGCGGCGCTGTGCACGGCCAGGGCCTGGCAGCCGTCGTCCTCGATCTGGCGGCACAAGGCATCGACGTCGAGCTGCAGGTGCACCGCGTCGCGCGCCATCGCGTGGGCGAAGCCGAAGCGCAGCAGCTCGTCGGTCGGCATGCTGCTGCCGGCGCGGCCCAGCGCGAGCCGCGCGGTGGTGTGGGCCCGCAGGTCGCCCCAGGGGTCGGGCGTGGCGATGCGCGGCGGCTCAGGCGCGGGCGACGCGGCGGGCGCGGCGTCGGGCGGGCGGCGGTCGGTGGTCATGGTCGCCCCGCCTCACGCCGCCAGCCGAAGCTGCCGCATCTGCTGCAGCGCCGGGTGCTGCGCGTCGACGGCCCGCACATGGCCCTGCGCGTCGCTGATGTGCATCTGCTGCAGCCACGCCTCGAACTCGGGTGCGCGCTGCAGGCCCAGCACCTCGCGCAGGTAGAGCGCGTCGTGGAACGAGGTGCTCTGGTAGTTCAGCATGATGTCGTCGGCCCCCGGCACGCCCATGATGAAGGTGAGGCCGGCGGCGCCCAGCAGCGTCATCAGCGTGTCCATGTCGTCGGAGTCGGCCTCGGCGTGGTTGGTGTAGCAGACGTCGCAGCCCAGCGGCACGCCCATCAGCTTGCCGCAGAAGTGGTCTTCGAGCCCGGCGCGGATGATCTGCTTGCCGTCGTACAGGTACTCGGGCCCGATGAAGCCCACCACCGTGTTGGTGAGCAGCGGCCGGAAGGCGCGGGCCACCGCGTAGGCGCGGGCCTCGCAGGTCTGCTGGTCGACGCCGTGGTGTGCGTTGGCCGAGAGCGCGCTGCCCTGGCCGGTCTCGAAGTACATGACGTTGTCGCCCAGCGTGCCGCGCTTCAGCGACAGGGCCGCCTCGTGCGCCTCGCGCAGCACCGCCAGGCTGATGCCGAAGCTGGCGTTCGCGCGCTCGGTGCCGGCCACCGACTGGAAGACGAGGTCGACCGGCGCACCCTGCTCGATCATCTGCACCGTGTTGGTGACGTGCGTGAGCACGCAGGACTGCGTGGGAATCGCCAGGCGCGAAATCAGCTCGTCGAGCATGTGCACCAGCCCGGTGAGCGCGGGGAGGCTGTCGGTGGCGGGGTTGATGCCGATCACCGCGTCGCCCGCGCCGTAGAGCAGGCCGTCGAGCATCGACGCGGCGATGCCGCGCAGGTCGTCGGTGGGGTGGTTGGGCTGCAGCCGCACCGCCAGGTGGCCGGGCAGGCCGATGGTGTTGCGGAAGCGCGTGACCACGCGGCACTTGCGCGCCACCAGCACCAGGTCCTGGTTGCGCATGAGCTTGCTCACCGCCGCGGCCATCTCGGGTGTGATGCCGGGTGCCACGTGGGCCAGCGTGGCGCTGTCCGCCGCCTCGGTGAGCAGCCAGTTGCGGAAGTCGCCGACGGTGAGGTGCGCGATGGGCGCGAAGGCGGCCGCGTCGTGCGTGTCGATGATGAGCCGCGTGACCTCGTCGGCCTCGTAGGGCACCAGCGCCTCGTCGAGGAAGCGCTTCAGCGGCACCTCGGCCAGGCACATGCGCGCGGCCATGCGCTCCACTGCGGTCTGCGCCGCCACGCCGGCCAGCACGTCGCCCGAGCGCGCGGGCGTGGCCTTGGCCATCAGCTCGCGCAGGTCGGCGAAGGGCCAGGTGGTACTGCCGACGCTGTGGCTGTAAGGCATGGTGCGTGCTCCGGGGAGGTTTCAGGCCAGGATGACCTGCTGGCAGGCCTTGCGCAAGGCGGCCAGCGCGGGCAGGGGGCCCGCGCCGGCGTCGGTGACGATCACGTCGATGTCGGCCGGCTTGGCGTAGGTGACGCGGCTGGCCTGGCCGATCTTGCTGTGGTCGGCCAGGATCACCACCTGCTGCGCCTGCGCCGCCATCGCGCGGGCGATCGCCGCCTCGTGGTGCTCGAAGCTCATCGCGCCGTGCTTGGCGTGAAGCCCCACCGGCGACAGCAGCGCCACGTCGGCGCGGAAGCGGTGGATCTCTTCGATCGCCGCCTCGCCGTACGTGGCTTGCGTCTTGGCGTCGATCTCGCCGCCGAGCAGCAGCGTCTGGTTGCGCGAATCGCGCCCTTCGCCGGCGTTGGCGAGCTTGAGCGCGATGTTCAGCGAGTTGGTGACGACCACCATGCCGCACAGCGTGGCCAGCTCTTCCGCGAAGATGGCGTTGGTGCTGCCGGTGTCGAGGAACACCGTCTGCCCCGGCTGCAGCAGCGCCACGGCGGCCTTGGCGATGGCGCGCTTCTCTTTCTGGCGGGCGGCCAGCCGCACGGCCAGCGGCGGCTCGGGCTCGGCGCCCATGGCGACCGCGCCGCCGTGCACGCGCCGCAGTTCGCCCAGGTCCTCGAGCTGCACCAGGTCGCGGCGCACCGTCTCGCGGGAGACTTCGAGGTCCTGCACGATGCGGTCGACGCTCACGCGCGCGAAGGTGGCCAGCAGGCTGCGGATGCGCAGGAAACGTTCTTCTTGAAGCATGTCTCGGTGCGGATGGAAAGGGAGGTTGCCTCAGCGCCGGGGCGCCGCCGCCCGGCGCGTAAGCGCATGCAGCAGCAGCGCCATGGCGCCGACAATCGCCATGATGCACGTTGAAAATGCCGCTGCCTGCGAGGTGAAGCCCGCCTCGTCCAGCCGCATCACCGTCACCGACCCCATCGACAGCGACGGCGTGATCAGGAAGATGACCGCCGACAGCGTGACCATCGACCGCATGAACAGGAACACCGCGATGGCCAGCAGGGTGGTGCGCAGGGCCGGCCAGTACACGTCGCCCAGCACGCGGGCCATGCCGCCGCCCAGCACGGTGGTGGCGTCTTCCAGCGCCGCGGGCACGGTGCGCATGCCGGTGGTCATCGTCACGAAACCCTGCGTGTGGTAGTGGTAGTAGTTGCACAGCGCCAGCAACAGCGCGGTGCCGTAGAGCGCGCCCCAGGGCATCCCGGCGCTGTTGAAGGTGAACACGTAGGCCAGGCCCAGCACCAGCCCCGGCACCGCCACCGGCAGCGCGCTCAGCAGCCGCGCCGCGGCGGCGGCCCGGCCCGGCAGGCGCTGCACGCCGAAGGCCAGCAGGAAGAGCATCACCGTGCCCACGCCCGCGGCCAGTACCGAGACCCACACCGACGTCCACAACGGCGCGTAGCCGCCGGCGATGTCGATGTCGTAGTGCTTGAGCGTCAGGTCGAGCTTGTAGGGCCACAGGCGGATGAAGCTGGCGACGACAACGGTGAACACCACCGCATAGATCGCGCCGGCGATCAGCAGCATCGCGGCGAAGAAGGCGCCGTCGCGGCCCGGCCGGCGCACCGGCACCGGCGGCTGCGCCGTCTCGGCGCCCGCGCCGGCCTGGCGCCGCGCGGCCAGGTGCTCGATGAAGACCGACAGCGCCGCCGGCACCAGCAGCACGATGCCCACCACCGCGCCCAGGCCGAACTTCATCTGCCCGCTCACCTGGTTGTAGATCTCGGTGGCCAGCACCGGGAAGTTGCCGCCGATCACCACTGCGTTGCCGAAGTCGGTGATGGTGACGGTGAACACCACGAACGCCGCGCTCAGCAGGCCGTAGCGCACGCCGGGCAGCGTGATGTCGGCGAACTGCCGCCACGGCGTGGCGCCCAGCATCTCGGCGGCTTCGTACTGGCGCGCGTCGCCGTGGCGCAGCGCGGCACGCAGGATCAGCACCGCCTGCGGCAGCGCGTACAGCACATCGGCGATCAAGAGGCCCCAGAAGCCGTAGACGTCGGGCCGGATGCCCAGCAGCTTGCCGACGATGCCGTTGCGCCCAAGAAGGAAGATGAGCCCGAGCCCCAACACCAGCGAAGGCGCCAGCATCGGCAGTGCCATGCTGATGGCGGCGAAGCGCTTGCCGGGCATGCAGGTGCGCTCCAGCCCGTAGGCGAGCGCGAAGCCCAGCGCCAGCGTGACCAGCGTGGTGGCGCCGCCCAGCAGCAGGCTGTTGGAGAGCGCGCGCCACACGCCGGGCGTGTCGAGCAGCGCGGCGTAGTTGGCCAGGCCCACGCCGCCGCCGTCCTGCAGCAGGCTGCGCCAGCCGATGCCCAGCATCGGCACGCCGAAGAACATCACCAGCGCGGCCAGCGGCAGCCACAGGCAGGCGCGCAGCAGCCAGCGGTCTGCAACGCGCATAGGCAGGACGGCGCCGCGGTTCGCCCGGCCCGCAGGCTGCGCGGCCGCCGGCAAGGTGGCTGCGGCAGAGGTCTGCGCGGCGCTCATGCGTGCACCCAATGGCAGTCGTCCGCGCCGATGGCCAGCGGCACCGACTGGCCCACCGACAGCGGCACGGCGCTGCTGGTCTCGGCCAGGACCTCGATGCCTCCCCATAGCGCGCGCACGCGCTGGATGCTGCCAAGGAAGCCCACGTCGGTGACGGTGGCGAGCGTGGCGACCTGTGCGGCGGCGGCGTCCGCCAGGCGCACCCGCTCGGGGCGCACGCACAGCAGCGCATCGCCGGCGGCCAGGCCTTGCGGCAATGCGGGCAACGCAGGCACCAGCCGCTGCGCCTGCGCGGCGGGCAGCAGGTTGCTGTGGCCCATGAAGTCCGCCACGAAGCGCGTGCGCGGCTGCTCGTACAGCGCCTTCGGCGCGCCGTGCTGCTCGATGCGGCCGTGGTTCATGCAGACGATGGTGTCGGCCATCGACATGGCTTCCTCCTGGTCGTGCGTGACCATCAGTGTCGGGATGCCCAGGCTGCGCTGCACCTCGCGCAGTTCGCGGCGCAGGTCGGCGCGCACGCGTGCATCGAGCGCGGAGAGCGGTTCGTCGAGCAGCAGCAGCGAAGGGTTCACCGCCAGCGCGCGGGCGATGGCCACGCGCTGCTGCTGGCCGCCCGACAGCTCGCCGGGGTAGCGCTGCGCAAACGCCGGCAGCTTGACCCGGTCGAGCAACGCGGCCACGCGCCGCGCCGTCGCCGCGCCATCGGTGCCGCGGATGCGCAGGCCGTAGGCCACGTTCTGCGCCACCGTCATGTGCGGGAACAGCGAGTACGACTGGAAGACGATGCCGAAGCCGCGGTCACGCGCGGGCACCGAGGCCAGGTCCTTCCCGCCCAGCGTGATGCTGCCGCCATCGGCGGCCATCAGCCCCGCGACGATGCGCAGCAGCGTGGTCTTGCCGCAGCCGCTGGGCCCGAGCAGGCAGACGAACTCGGCACCGCCCACGTCGAGGTCGATGCGCTCCAGGGCCACCTGGCCGTTGAAGCTCTTGTGGATGTTCCGGATCTGCAGTGCCATGGCGGTGCGTCTCAGCGGCCGATGTTCTTCTGCCAGGTGGCGAGCACGGTGTCGCGGTCCTTGGCGGACTGGGCGAAGTCCATCGGGTACAGCAGCTTGCTCAGGTCGGCCGGCAGGCCGGCGGCCTTCGCGGCCTTGGACTGCGGCGCCCCCGGCAGCGTCACGATCTCCTTGTACTTGACGTAGAGGCCGGTGGCGGCGGGCGAGAGCGTCCAGTCGAGGAAGCGCTTGGCATCGGCCGGGTTCTTCGCCTTGGCCATCAGGCCCGAGGCTTCGAGCTCGTAGCCGGCGCCGTCGGTGGGGATCACCATCTTCACCGGGAAGCCTTCTTCCACCGACTGCATCGCCGCGAAGGCCAGCGAGGTGCCGATGGCGAACTCGCCCGCGCGCGCCGCCTTGCACGGCCGCGAGCCCGACTTGATGTACTGCGCCACGTTGCCGTCGAGCGACTTGAGGAAGGCCCAGCCCTCGCTGCTGCCCTTGGACTGCAGCAGCGCCGCGATCTGCAGGTAGCCGGTGCCCGACGACACCGGGTTGGGCATCACCACCTCGCCCTTGTAGACGGGGTTGGTCAGGTCCTTCCAGCTGGTGGGCATCGGCAGGTTCTTGGCCTTCAGCACCTCGGTGTTCACGCAGAAGGCGGCCATGTAGCCGGTGGTGGCGAACCACTTGCCGTCGGCGGCCTTGTCGGCGGCCTTGAGCTGGTCGGCGCCCTTGGGCGTGTAGGGCGCCAGCAGCGCGGTGACACGCGGGTCGAGCATGTTGGTCAGTGCCCAGCCCCAGATGACGTCGTGCTGCGGGTTCGCGGCTTCGGCCAGGATGCGCGCGCCCAGGTCGCCGGTGGACAGGCGCAGCACCTTCACGTCGACGTCGGGCAGGTCCTTCTTGGCGGCAGCCACGTAGTCCTTGATCTCGTCTTCTTCCAGCGCGGTGTAGACGGTGACGGTGCCGGCGTGGGCTGCAGCGGCGGCGGCGAACAGGGCGGTGGCGAGCAGGCGTTGGGCTGTCGGGAAGGTGGGCATCGGGTACTCCACGGTGCGATTGGTTTGAAATGGGGCGCGGCGGCGGTGTTGTCATCGCCAAGTCGGTGCACATTTGAGTAGTTGTGCAAATTTAAGTACTTGGCAACAATAGCCGCAAGCACCATTCGTGCCACAGATCGCATCGCGGCAGGCCCTGCAGGCCTGCGCCCCCCATCAACTGCCGGAGCCTGTTCCCATGCCGACCCTCGACGCCCTTGCGATCGCCAACGAGCTTGCCGATGCCGCCCAACGGCATTCCCTGCCTCACTTCCGCACGGCGATCGACGTCATCACCAAGGCCGACGACAGCCCCGTGACGATGGCCGACCGTGCGGCCGAAGCCGCGATGCGCGAGGTGCTGGCGCGGCGCGTGCCGGGCCACGGCATCCTGGGCGAGGAGCATGGCCGCGAGCGGCTGGACGCGGACCATGTCTGGGTGCTCGACCCCATCGACGGCACCAAGAGCTTCATCACCGGTTCTCCGTTGTGGGGCACGCTGATCGCGCTGGTGCACCAGGGGCGGGTGGCGCTCGGCATGGTGGACATGCCGGTGCTGGGCGAGCGGTGGGTGGGCCGCCCGGGGCTGGGCGCATCGCGCAACGGCGAGGCGGTGCGCGCCAGCGGGTGCACCGCGCTCGCGCAGGCGCGCATCTTCACCACCTCGCCCGACATGTTCAGTGCCGGCCAGTGGCAGGCCTTCGACACGCTGAGCCGCCGCTGCGCGCTGCGGCGTTTCGGCGGCGATTGCTACAGCTACGCGCAGCTCGCCGGCGGCACGGCCGACCTGGTGGTCGAGGCCGGCCTGCAGCCATACGACTACATGGCGCTGGTGGGGCTGGTGGAAGCGGCCGGCGGCGTCATCACCGATTGGGAAGGCAAGCCCCTGACGCTCGCGTCGGCCGGCCACGTGGCGGCGGCGGCCACCGCGGCGCTGCACCGGCAGGCGCTGGAGGTGCTCGCGACGGCAGCCTGACCGTCCGCGCGCGCGTCAGCGCGGGCCGGCGCCGAGCAGCGCGTGCAGCTGCTCCTCGAACAGCCTGCCGATGCTGGCCTCGGGCGTGCAGCGCAGCAGCGTGTTGTGGATCGCGCCCATCCACACCGGCGCCATCAGCAGGTGCGGATGGCGGGCCAGCACGGCGGCGCGCTGCTCGCCGCGCGCCACCGCCTGCCGCGCCACCTTGCGGATGTGCGCGTTCATCGGGGCGAACACCTCGCGGCGGTAGACGTCGGCGAGGGCCGGGAAGCGCATGCCCTCGGTCATCACCAGCCGCATCACCGCGACCCGGCGCGACTGCTCGATGCCGCGGATCAGCGGCAGCAGCGTGCGCCGGAAGAAGGCCTCCAGCGTCTCGTCCTCCAAGAACGCGGGCGGCTGCTCGTGGAACAGCGCACCGACCACCAGGTCCTGCACCACACCCTCGAACAGCGCTTCCTTGCTGGCGAAGTAGTGGTACGGCGTGCCTTTGGCGAGCCCGGACTGCCGGGCCACGTCCGCCATCGTGGCCTGGGCGAAGCCGCGCGCGAGGAACACGTCGAGCGCGGCCTCGACGATCAGCGTGCGGGTGCGGGCCGTCTTGTCCGGGCTTGGGCCGCGGGTCCTCGGCGCGGGTGGACGGCGGGACTGCTCGGACATGGCGGGGTGCGATCCTTATAATTGACCTGATGTTCAATTATGACTGCCGCCGTGGCTGAGGCGCCGCCCCCACGCCGGGCGTTCCGGCTGATCGCGCTGGCGCTGCTCGTCGGCAACATGGGCGCGACGATGATCAGCCCGCTGCTGCCGATCTACCGCCTGCAGTGGGGCCTGGCGGCGAGCACGATCACCGTCGTCTTCGTGGCCTACATGCTGGGCGTGCTGTCGGCCTTCCTGTTCCTCGGCCGCGTCAGCGACCATGCCGGCCCGCTGAAGGTGCTGAAGGCCGCCCTGCTGATGATGGTCGCCGGGCTGGCGGCCTCCGCGGCTGCGCCGGGCGTGGAGTGGCTGGTCGCCGCGCGCGCGGTGGTCGGCGTGGCGTCGGGGTTGATCACCGCGTCGGCCACGGTGGGGCTCGTCGAGGCCGAGCCGGCGGGGGCGGTCCGGCGTGCGCCCCTGGTGGCGTCGGTCACCACCATGGCGGGGTTCGGCCTCGGCCCGCTCGTGTGCGGGCTGCTCGCGCAAGGGCTGCCGCAGCCGCTGGTGTGGCCGCACCTGCTCATCGCCGCCCCCACCGCGGCCGTGCTGCTCGGCCTGGCGAAGGTCCGCGCCACGGGCGCGCCGCCGCGCCCGGCATCTTCGCTGCGGCTGGCGCCGAGCTTCGTGCTGCCCGCGCCCGGCGCACGGGCGGCCTTCCTGCTGGCGTCGCTGGGGCTGTTCACCGCGTACGCGGTGTTCAGCATGATGGCGTCGCTGGCGCCCACCTTCCTGGACACCATCCTGCCATGGCACGGCCCTGCGGTGAGCGGCCTGGCGCTCTCCGCCGTCCTGTTCTGCTCGTCGGGCATCCAGTTGCCAATGCGCCGCCGCCCGCAGGCCGTCAACGCCCGGCTCGGCCTGTCGGCCCTGGCGGCGAGCGTGGCCTGCCTGGCGGGTGCGCTCATCTTGCCGTCGCCGCTGCTCTTCTTCACGGCCGACCTGCTGCTCGGGCTGGGCCATGGCCTGACGTACCTGGCCTCGTTGTCGCGGGTCAGCGGCATGGCGACGCCGGCCAGCCGGGCGGGGCTGCTGTGTTCGTTCCTGAGCATCGGCTACCTCGGCACCATCGTGCCGATCCTCGCGACGGGGCTGCTGGCCGACCATGTCGGCGTGCCGCGTGCAGCCATCGTGTTCTGCTGCGTGTTCGCGGTCTCCACCCTGGGGCTGCTGGTGTGGAGCCTGCGGATGCCCGGCACGCCCGCCGCGGCGCAGCCGGTGCCGGCGGCCCGCTGAAGCCTGCGGGGACCGGCCGCGACAATGCGTGCCATGAAGACGCTGCTGCTGTACATCGCCACCGCCGTCGCCGAGATCGTCGGCTGCTACGGGCCGTGGCTGTGGCTGAAGCAGGGGCGGTCGGCGGGCTGGCTGGTGCTGGGGGCGGCGAGCCTGGCGCTCTTCGCGTGGCTGCTGACGCTGCACGAGGCGGCGGCCGGGCGGGTGTATGCCGCCTACGGCGGCGTCTACATCGGCGTGGCGATCGCGTGGCTGTGGGCGGTCGACGGCATCCGCCCGACGCCCTGGGACGTGGCCGGCGTGGCGGTCGCCCTGGCGGGCATGGGGCTGATCGCCTTCCAGCCGGCGCGCTGAGCGGACGGAGGCGGGATCTAAGGGTTTACCCGTTCTCACTTTGCATGGGGGACGCCGATAGACCTGGCTGCGCATCCCTGGAGTACCCGCCATGAACCTGCAATCCATGAAGATCTCGACCCGCCTGACCCTCGGCTTCGCGGTGCTCGCGATCCTCATCGTGGTGCTCGGCGCGGTGGCGCTGCTGAAGGTCACCGCGATCAACGGGCATTTCAGCCTCGCGATCGACGACCGCTACCCCAAGGTGAAGCGTTTCCAGGTGATCAAGGAGCAGAACGCCACCGCCGCCCGTGCGATGCGCGACATGTTCATCGTCACCGATCCGGCCGAGATGCAGGCGCTGGACGAGGAGATCAACCGCTCGGGCAAGCTGCTCGCCGCCGAGTTCGACGCCCTCAAGAACATCATGACCACGCCGAAGGGCAAGGCCGGCTTCGAGAAGCTGGCGGCCGCCCGGGCGGCCTACAAGGCGCCGCGTGAGCAGGTCACGGCCCTGATCAAGGCGGGCAAGGTCGACGAGGCCCGGGCAACGATGCTGAAGGACCTGCGCCCCCGCCACGCCGAATACGTGGCGGCGGTCGACGAGCTCATCAACCTGGGCGACAAGCTGATGGTCGACGCGGGCAAGTCCGCCGATGCCGAGGTCGCCAACGCCCAGTGGACCGTCGCGGCGCTGATCGGCGCGGCGCTGGCCATCGCCGGCGTGATGGGCACGTGGCTCATCCGCAGCACGACGCGCCCGATCAACGAAGCGGTGCGCGTGGCGCGCAGCGTGGCGGCCGGCGACCTGACCACCCAGTTCGACGCCAGCGGCCACAGCGAGACCGCGCAACTGCTCGCCGCATTGAAGGAGATGCAGACGCGCCTGGCCGACATCGTCGGCGGCGTGCGCCAGAACGCCGAAGGCGTGGCCACCGCTTCCGCGCAGATCGCCTCGGGCAACAACGACCTGTCGGCGCGCACCGAGAACCAGGCCTCCGCCCTGGAGGAGACCGCCGCCTCGATGGAGGAGCTGGGCTCCACCGTGCGCGCCAACGCCGACAACGCGCAGCAGGCCAACCAGCTCGCGATGGCGGCCAGCGACGTGGCCACCCGCGGCGGCGCCGCCGTGCAGCAGGTGGTGCAGACCATGAAGGGCATCAGCGAAAGCTCCAACCGCATCGCCGACATCATCGGCACGATCGACGGCATCGCCTTCCAGACCAACATCCTGGCGTTGAACGCGGCGGTCGAAGCCGCCCGCGCCGGCGAGCAGGGCCGGGGCTTCGCGGTCGTCGCCTCGGAGGTGCGCAGCCTGGCGCAGCGCTCGGCCGATGCGGCCAAGGAGATCAAGGTGCTGATCACGCAGAGCGCCGAGCGCGTGGAGCAGGGCACGCAGCAGGTCGACCAGGCCGGTGCCACCATCGACGAGGTGGTGCGCTCCATCCGCCGGGTGACCGACATCGTCGGCGAGATCAGCTCCGCCTCGCGCGAGCAGAGTTCCGGCGTCGCCCAGGTGGGCGAGGCGGTGACCGCGATGGACCAGGCGACGCAGCAGAACGCCGCGCTGGTGGAAGAGTCCGCCGCCGCCGCCGAGAGCCTGAAGGGCCAGGCCCGGCAGCTGGTCGACGCGGTGGCCGTGTTCCGGCTGGCGAGCGACGGGCACCGTGCCATGCCCGCCAGCCCGCCCGCGCACCATGCCGCCGCCGCCCATGCGATCGCCCAGGCCGCCGCGCCGAAGGCTGCGCCCCGGCCCGCCCCCGCTGCCGCGAAGCGCGCGGCGCCCGCCTCGGCCGCAGCCCCCAAGGCACCGGCACGCGCCGAGACGGCCGCGGCCGGCGGCGATCAGGAGTGGACCTCGTTCTGACGGGCGTTCAGTAGACGCCCAGCGCCAGGCCCGCGGCCATCGCGGCGCCCAGCTCGCGGCAGCGTCCGAGATCGGCGTCGCCGATGTGCTTGGGCGCGAGGATCGCCTCCGGGGTCTGCGCGTGCGTGCAGACGATCAGCACGGGCGCCACGGCCTTCAGCCGCCAGCCGGTGGCGATGCGGTCGATCTGCCGCGCCGCGTTGCTGCCGTCGCTGCCGGCGCAGACCAGGCTGGCGTAGGGCCGTCCCTGGATGCGATCGAGCGCCGGGTAGTAACAGCGGTCGAAGAAGTCCTTCATCAGGCCGGCCATCGACGCCAGGTTCTCGGGCGTGGCGAAGAGGTAGCCGTCGGCGGCCAGCACATCGGCCGGCCCGGCCTCGGCGGCGGTGAGCGAACGCACCTGCACGCCGGGCTCGGTGCGCGCGCCCGCCGCCGCGGCCTCCGCCATCTGGCGCGTGCCGCCGGTCATCGTGTGGTGGACGATGAGCAAGCTGGGCATGCGCAAGCGGCTCAGGCGCTTTCGCGCCGCGTGCGCACCGCATCGGCCAGCGCGCGCAGCACCGGCTCGGTCTGCGCCCAGCCAATGCAGGCGTCGGTGATCGACACGCCGTACTTCAGCGGCACGCCGGGCTTGAGGTCCTGCCTGCCTTCCTCGAGGTGGCTCTCGATCATCAGGCCGGTGATTCGGCGCTCGCCGGCGGCGATGCGGCGCGCCACGTCGTGGGCCACCTCGATCTGCTTGGCGTGCTGCTTCGACGAGTTGGCGTGCGAGCAGTCGACCATCACCTGCTCGCGCAGGCCAGCCTTCTTCAGCACCGCGCAGGCCGCGTCCACGTGCTCGGCGTCGTAGTTCGGGCCCTTGCTGCCGCCGCGCAGGATGGTGTGGCAGTCGAGGTTGCCGCGCGTTTCGAAGATCGCGGCCTGGCCCATCTTGGTCATGCCCATGAAGGCGTGCGGCGCGCGCGCGGCCACCATCGCGTCGGCCGCGATCTGCACGCCGCCGTCGGTGCCGTTCTTGAAGCCGATCGGGCAGCTGGAGCCCGAGGCGAGCTGGCGGTGGCTCTGGCTTTCGGTGGTGCGTGCGCCGATGGCACCCCAGGCGATCAGGTCGGCGATGTACTGCGGGCTCAGCAGGTCGAGGAACTCGTTGCCGGTGGGCAGGCCCAGCGCGCCGATCTCCAGCAGCAGCTCGCGCGCCTTGCGCAGGCCTTCGTTGATGCGGAAGCTGCCGTCCAGGCGCGGGTCGTTGATGTAGCCCTTCCAGCCGACGGTGGTGCGCGGCTTCTCGAAGTACACCCGCATCACCAGCAGCAGCTCCCGCTCGACCTTGGCCTGCAGCGCCTTCAGGTGCTGGGCGTACGAGATGGCCTGGTCGTGGTCGTGGATGGAGCAGGGGCCAGTGACCACGATCAGCCGGTCGTCGCGGCCGTGCAGCACGTCGGCGATCTCGTTGCGGCTGCGCTCCACCAGCGCCTGCACGTCGGGCGGCACCGGCAGTTCGTCGAGCAGCAGCGCGGGCGAGATCAGCGGGCGCACGGCCGAGATGCGCACGTCGTCGATGCGGGTGGTGTCTTGCGTACTGTCGCGCGAGCCGGCTTCGCGGTCGTGCAGGGGGTCGTCGATTCGGGACATGGTCGTTCGGCTTTTTGCGGTGGCAGCCTTCTATTGTCGGCGGGGAAGCCCTGCCGGCCCGGGTCCGGACCGCGCGGAGCCCGTTTCGAGGCGAGCTTTGCGGGTTATCCCCAGCGTCTGCGTTGCGTCGCCACCTTGCGGCAGGACGGCGATCGATTTATCATTGACCGACCGGTCGGTCGAATAATGAGCCAGACCGGATGGAGACAAGACCGATGGCCGAACCGCTCATCCTCACCTCGCATGCCGGCGGCATCCGCACGCTCACGCTCAACCGCCCCGCGCAGCTCAACAGCTTCAACGGCGCGATGCACACGGCGCTGATGGCCGCGCTCGAGGCCGCCGCGGCCGACGCCGAGGTGCGCTGTGTGGTGCTGACCGGCGCGGGCCGCGCGTTCTGCGCCGGCCAGGATCTGGCCGACCCGGCCGTGGCCCCCGATCCCGATCCGGCCGCCGAGCCGAAGGACCTGGGCGCGGTCGTCGAGGCGCACTACAAGCCGCTGGTGCTGCGGGTGCGTTCGATGCCGGTGCCGGTGGTGGCCGCCGTGAACGGGGTGGCGGCCGGTGCGGGCGCCAACCTCGCGCTGGGCTGCGACATCGTCGTCGCCGGCCGCTCGGCCAGCTTCATCCAGGCCTTCGCGAAGATCGGCCTGATCCCCGATACCGGCGGCACCTGGGTGCTGCCGCGCCTGGCCGGCCGGGCCCGTGCGCTGGGCCTGGCGATGCTGGGCGACAAGCTGCCCGCGGCCGAGGCCGCGCAGATGGGCCTGATCTGGCAGTGCGTCGACGACGACCAGCTCGCCGCCACCGCCCACGCGCTCGCCGGCCGCCTGGCCGCGATGCCCACGCGCGCGCTGGTGGCGACGCGGCAGGCCATGGACGCCGCGGGGGGCATGGACCTCGCCGCCGCCCTGTCGGCCGAGGCGCAGCTGATGCGCACGCTCGGCCGCTCGCACGACTATCTTGAAGGCGTGGATGCCTTCCGCGAAAAGCGCGCGCCGCGTTTCCGCGACCGCTGACCCGACACAACGCACTGCTGAAAGGACACGCCAGCATGTACACGCAAGCGATGGACACGATGGGCAAGGAGGGCGCCGACGGCCCGAAGAACCTGCGCTCGGCCGAAGAGGTGGCGCTGCAGGAGCGCTTCGACGCCCGCATCGACGCCGGCGACTTCATCGAAGCCAAGGACTGGATGCCCGACCACTACCGCAAGACGCTGGTTCGGCAGATCAGCCAGCACGCGCATTCGGAGATCGTCGGCATGCTGCCCGAGGGCAACTGGATCAGCCGCGCGCCCACGCTGAAGCGCAAGGCCATCCTGCTGGCCAAGGTGCAGGACGAGGGCGGCCACGGCCTCTACCTCTACGCCGCGGCCGAGACGCTGGGCACCAGCCGCGACCAGCTGCTCGACGGCCTGCACACCGGCAAGGCCAAATACAGCTCGATCTTCAACTACCCCACGCTGACCTGGGCCGACATGGGCACCATCGGCTGGCTGGTCGACGGCGCGGCCATCATGAACCAGGTGCCGATCTGCCGCTGCTCCTACGCGCCGTATGCGCGGGCGATGATCCGCATCTGCCGTGAAGAGAGCTTCCACCAGCGCCAGGGTTATGAAGCCCTGCTGACGATGATGCAGCACGGCACCGACGCGCAGAAGGCCATGGTGCAGGATTCGGTGAACCGCTGGTGGTGGCCGTCGATCATGATGTTCGGCCCGCCCGACGACCAGTCGCCGAACAGCGCGCAATCGATGCGTTGGGGCATCAAGCGCGTCAGCAACGACGAGCTGCGCCAGAAGTTCATCGACGCCACGGTCGAGCAGGCCAAGATCCTCGGTGTGACGCTGCCCGACCCCGACCTGAAGTGGAACGAGGAGCGCCAGGCGCACGACTACGGCCAGATCGACTGGAGCGAGTTCTGGCGCGTAGTGGGCGGCGACGGCCCCTGCAACAAGGAACGCCTGGGCGCCCGCGTGAAGGCCTGGGAAGACGGGGCCTGGGTGCGCGATGCCGCCATGGCCCATGCACGCAAGCAACAACTGAAGGAAGCCGCATGAGCGCCGCCACCCCAAACGAATGGCCCCTGTGGGAAGTGTTCGTCCGCAGCAAGGCGGGCCTGGACCACAAGCACTGCGGCAGCCTGCACGCCGCCGATCCGCAGATGGCCATCCAGATGGCACGGGACGTCTACACCCGCCGCCAGGAAGGCAGCAGCGTGTGGGTGGTGCGCAGCGACCAGATCGTCGCCAGCGACCCACGCGACAAGGACATGTACTTCGATCCGGCCGAGGACAAGGTTTACCGCCACCCCACGTTCTACGAGCTGCCCAAGGCCGTGGACCACATGTGAGATGAGCCCACCCCCGTAGCGCCTTCGGCGCCCCCCTCAAGGGGGCCACACCAACGGCCCGGCCAAGCCGGTTCCGTGGTGTGCGCTGGGTCGACACACAACGCGGACTGACTCCTCATGCAAGCATCCATCCAACTTGAACGCTCGCCGGCCGTGCAGTACGTGCTGCGCCTGGGCGATACCTGCCTGATCCTCGGCCAGCGGCTGGGCGAGTGGTGCGGCCACGCGCCGGTGCTCGAAGAGGACATCGCGCTGGCCAACATGGCGCTCGACCTGATCGGCCAGTCGCGGGCGCTGTTGACGCACGCCGGCCAGCTCGGCGGCCAGGGCTTCGACGAAGACAAGCTGGCCTTCCTGCGCGACGAGCGCGACTACTTCAACCTCACGCTGGCTGAGCTGCCGCGCGGTGACTTCGCCTTCACCGTCGTGCGCAACCTGATGCTCTCGACCTGGCTCAAGCTGCACTGGGAGCGCCTGGCCGAATCGAGCGACGCCGAGCTGGCCGCCATCGCCGGCAAGGCCGTCAAGGAGGCGCGCTACCACCAGCAGCACGCCGCCGACTGGGTGGTGCGGCTGGGCGACGGCACCGACGAATCGCGCCGCCGCACCGAAACCGCGCTGGCCGAGGCCTGGCGCTTCATGCCCGAGATGTTCGAGGCCGACGCGGTGGACGAGGCGGCCAGCGCCAGCGGGCTGGGCCCGCAGCCGGGCGGGCTGCAGGCGCCGTGGCTCGCCGAAGTGAAGTCCGTGCTTGACGAAGCCGGCCTGGCCGTGCCGCGCGACAGCGCCTTCCGCTCGACCGGCAAGCGCGGCGTGCACACCGAGCACATGGGCTACATCCTGGCCGAGATGCAGCACCTGCAGCGCAGCTTCCCCGGGGGGGTGTGGTGATCACCGCCATCGAAGGCCGTGTGGCCGACGCCTGGCGCGTGCTCGGCGACGTGCCCGACCCCGAGGTGCCCGCCATCTCGGTGCGCGACCTGGGCATCGTGCGCGACGTGGTCGAGCACGATGACGGCCTCGAGGTGGTGCTCACGCCCACCTACAGCGGCTGTCCGGCGACCGAGGTGATCGAGCGCAGCGTGCTCGACGCGATCGACGCCGCGGGCCTGGGCCCGGCACGCGTCAGCCTGCGCCGCGCGCCGGCCTGGACCACCGACTGGATCACCGAGGACGGCAAGCGCAAGCTGCGCGAATACGGCATCGCGCCGCCCGGGCCGGTGGCGGCCGACGGCACCGTGCCGATCCGCCTGGTGCGCCGCGAGCGCGTCCCGTGCCCGCGCTGCGGCAGTGCGAACACCGAGCGGCTGTCGGCCTTTGGTTCCACCGCGTGCAAGGCGCTGTACCGCTGCGTGGCCTGCCGCGAGCCTTTCGAACACTTCAAGAGTATTTAGCCCACCCCCGGAGCGCCTTCGGCGCACCCCCTCGAGGGGCCACACCGATGGCCCGGCGCAGCCGGTTCCATGGTGTGTGCTGGGTCAAGCGTCGCTACCTCAAACGAGGAGATTGCATGGACTTCTCTTTCCACCCGCTGCGCGTCCGCTCCGTGACGCCCGACACCGCCGAGGCGGTGGTCGTTTCGTTTGACGTGCCTGAGGAGCTGCGGGGCGTGTTCGGCTTCACGCAGGGCCAGTACCTCACGCTGCGCAGCACCATCGACGGACAGGACCTGCGCCGTTCGTACTCGATCTGCGCGGGCGTCGACGACGGCGAATTGCGCGTGGGCGTGCGCAAGGTCAAGGGCGGCGTGTTCTCCAACTGGATCAACGCGAACCTGAAGCCGGGCGACAGCCTGCAGGTGATGGCGCCGCAGGGCCGCTTCTTCGTGCCGCTGGAGCCGGGGGCGCGGCGCCACCATGTCGGCATCGCCGGCGGCTCGGGCATCACGCCGATCCTGTCGATCATGAAGACCGTGCTGGCGCGCGAGCCCGACAGCCGCTTCACGCTGATCTACGGCAACCGGCTGCTCAAGTCGACGATGTTCAAGGAAGAACTCGAAGACCTGAAGAACCGCTACCTGACGCGCCTGGTGCTGCACCACGTGTTCAGCGACGAGCACACCGACGCGCCGCTCAACATGGGCGTGATGAACCGCGACAAGATCGGCGAGTTCCTGCGCAGCGTGGTGCCGGCCGGGCGCATCGACCACGCCTACATCTGCGGCCCGTTCCAGATGAACGACGAGGCCGAGGCCGCGCTGCTGGCCGCCGGGGTGCCCGAGGAGCGCATCCACATCGAGCGCTTCGGCGTCGCCACGCCCGCCGGTGCGCCGGTCGGTGCGGTGATCCACGAGGCCAAGCCGGGCGATGCCGAGACGGCGCGCGTGACCATCATCCGCGACGGCCTGTCGCGCGAGATTTCGTTCACCAAGGACCAGCCGAGCATCCTCGACTGCGCCTCGGCCGCGGGCCTGGAAGTGCCGTACTCGTGTACCTCGGGCGTGTGCGGCACCTGCCGCGCGAAGCTCATCGAAGGCGAGGTGCGCATGGAGCGCAACTTCGCGCTCGACAAGAACGAGGTCGCCAACGGCTTCGTGCTGACCTGCCAGGCGCATCCGCTGACCGAACGCGTCGTCTTGTCGTTCGACGAACGCTAAAAGCCGCGCCATGGCGCCTGGAGGTGATATGGCTCTGACCCTGCTGTTCCACCCCTTCTCGTCGTACTGCCAGAAGGTGCTGATCGCGCTGTACGAGAACGGCACGCCGTTCCAGCCGCTGCTGCTGGGAGACGCCGCGGGCTTCGGGCGCCTGGCCGCTTTGTGGCCGCCGCGCAAGTTCCCGGTGCTGGTGGACAAACGGACGGACGGCGAACGCACGGTGCCCGAGGCCACCGCGATCATCGAGTACCTGGAAGTGTTCCACCCGGGGCCGGTGACGCTGATCCCGAAGGACGCGGCGCAGGCCGTCGACGTGCGGCTGATGGACCGCATCTTCGACAACCACGTGCACACGCCGATGCAGAAGATCGTGGGCGACGTGCTGCGGCCCGAAGGCCAGCGCGACCCCACCGGCGTGGCCGATGCACACGCCACGCTCGACACCCTCTACGCCTGGCTCGATACGCACCTGGCCGGCCGCACCTGGGCTGCCCAAGACCAGTTCAGCCTGGCCGACTGCGCGGCCGGCCCCGCGCTGTTCTACGCCGACTGGGTGCACCCGATCGACGAGCGCTTCGCCCACCTGCGCGCCTACCGGCAGCGCCTGCTCGCGCGGCCGTCGTTCGCGCGGGCGATCGACGAGGCGCGGCCCTTCCGCAAGCTCTTCCCGCTCGGCGCGCCTGATCGCGACTGAGGCCCCAGACCGTTTTTCCAGGAGACCCCATGACGACACCGATCGTGCAGAGCTACATCGCCGGCCGCTGGATTGGCAGCGAAGCCGCGCAGACGCTGCGCAGCGCCATCAACGGCCAAGCGGTCTACAAGACCCACGCCGATGCCATCGACTTCGGCGAGGCGGTGCACCACGCGCGCACGGTGGGCCTGCCCAACCTGCTGAAGCTCGACTTCCAGCAGCGCGCGCAGCGGCTGAAGGCGCTGGCCAAGTACCTCAACGAGCACAAGGAGCAGCTCTATGCCGTCTCGGCCCACACCGGCGCCACGCGCGCCGATTCGTGGATCGACATCGAGGGCGGCGCCGGCACGCTGTTCGCATACGCCAGCATGGGCAGCAACGAGCTGCCCTCGGGCAACGTGGTCCACGAGGGCCCGGTCATCCCGCTGGGCAAGAAGGGCGGCTTCGCGGGCACGCACATCCTGGTGCCGCGGCGCGGGCTGGCAGTGCACATCAACGCGTTCAACTTCCCGGTGTGGGGGCTGCTGGAGAAGTTCGCGCCGAACTTCCTGGCCGGCATGCCCTGCATCGGCAAGCCCGCCACGGCCACCAGCTACCTGACGGAAGCGGCGGTGCGGTTGATCCAGCAATCGGGCATCCTGCCCGAAGGCGCGCTGCAACTGGTGATCGGCTCCACCGGCGACCTGCTCGACCGGCTGGACGGCGCCGACGTGGTGACCTTCACCGGCTCGGCCGACACCGCCGCCAAGCTGCGCGTGCACCCCAACATCATCCGCCAGAGCATCCCGTTCAACGCCGAGGCCGATTCGCTGAACTGCGCCATCCTGGCGCCCGACGTGACGCCCGACGACGAGGAGTTCGACCTCTTCGTCAAGGAAGTGGCGCGCGAGATGACCGTCAAGGCCGGCCAGAAGTGCACGGCGATCCGCCGCGCCATCGTGCCGCGCGACCGCATCGACGCGGTGGCCGAGGCGCTGCGCGCGCGGCTGGCCAAGGTGACGGTGGGCGACCCGTCGGTGGAAGGCGTGCGCATGGGGGCGCTGGCCTCGCACGCGCAGTTCGACGACGTGCGCGACCGCGTGGCCACGCTGCGCCAGGGCGCCGAGCTGGTCTACGGTGCGGGCGACGGCTTCAAGCCGCTCGGCGAGGGCACGGCCGAGGGCGCGTTCTTCTCGCCCACGCTGCTGCTGGCGCGTGAGCCGCTGAAGAACGACGCGGTGCACGACGTGGAGGCCTTCGGCCCCGTCAGCACGCTGATGGCCTACGACGGTGTCGACGAGGCGCTGGCGCTGGCCGCGCGCGGCCGCGGCAGCCTGGTGGGCACGCTGGTCACGCGCGACCCGAAGATCGCGGCGCAGATCATCCCGGCCGCCGCCGCGATGCACGGCCGCATGCTGGTGCTCGACCGCGAGGCGGCGGTCGAATCCACCGGCCACGGCTCGCCGCTGCCCATGCTCAAGCACGGCGGCCCGGGCCGCGCCGGCGGTGGCGAAGAGCTGGGCGGCGTGCGCGCCGTCAAGCACTACCTGCAGCGCACCGCGGTGCAGGGCTCGCCCACGATGCTGGCCGCCATCACCGGCGAACACGTGCGCGGCGCCCAGGTGACGGAGACCGTGCAGCACCCGTTCCGCAAGCACTTCGAGGACCTGGAGATCGGCGATTCGCTGCTGACGCACCGCCGTACCGTGAGCGAGGCCGACATCGTCAACTTCGGCGGCATCTCGGGCGACTACTTCTACATGCACTTCGACGAGATCGCCGCGAAGGACACGCAGTTCGGCCAGCGCATCGCGCACGGCTACTTCGTGCTGTCGGCGGCGGCGGGCCTGTTCGTGTCGCCCGCGCCGGGGCCGGTGCTGGCCAACTACGGGCTCGACACGCTGCGCTTCACCAAGCCGGTGGCCATCGGCGACACCATCCAGGCGCGGCTGACGGCCAAGCGCAAGATCGACCGCAACAAGGTCGACGACAAGGGCGTGGGGCAGGGCGTGGTGGCCTGGGATGTCGAGGTGAAGAACCAGCACGGTGAGCTGGTGGCCAGCTACGACATCCTCACGCTGGTGGCCAAGCGCGGTTGACGCAGCGGTCGAGCACCCAGCGCACCAGGGCTTTGACCTTGGGCACTTCCGCCGCGTGCTCGGCATGCGCGACGAAGTGCGCGCCGGTGCTCGGCATCGCGTGCGGCCAGGGGACCACGAGCTTGCCTTCGGCCAGCTCCTCCTCCACCAGGTAGCGCGGCACGAGCGCGATGCCGCAGCCCACCTGCGCCGCACGGATGCACATGGTGAAGGTGTCGAAGCGCGGGCCGTGGTAGCTCTTCTGCGACTGCAGCCCCTGCGCCAGGAACCATTCGTGCCAGGCCTCCGGCCGCGAGGTGCATTGCAGCAACGTGTGCACCGTCAGGTCTTGCGCACGGCCGAACGCCTGCCCCTCGAGCAGCTCGGGTGAGCACACGGGCACCACCTCTTCGCGGAACAGCTCCAGGCAGGTGGCGCCCGGCCAGGTACCCTGCCCGAAGAAGAACGCCACGTCGGCCTTCGCGCGGATCAGGTCGAGCGGCTCCAGCACGTTGCGGATGTCGAGGTGGATGCCGGGGTGCTGCCTGCCGAAGCCGCGCAGGTTCGGCACCAGCCAGCGCGCGCCGAAGGTGGGCTGCGTGGCCACCGTGAGCACCTCGGTCTCGCCGCCGTAGCTGAGGATGTAGCGGCTCGACATGTCGATCTGCGTCAGGATCTTGTCGACCTCCGCGAGGTACAGCGCGCCGGCCGGCGTCAGCTGCAGCCGCTGGCGCACGCGCATGAACAGGGCCCGGCCCAGCATCTCCTCGAGCAGTGCCACCTGCTTGCTCACCGCGCTCTGGGTCAGGTTCAGCTCCTGCGCCGCGCGCGTGAAGCTGAGGTGCCGCGCCGCCGCCTCGAAGCACTGCAGCGCGGCTGTCGAGGGCATCAATCGCTTGGGCATCGGGGCAGTTCATTCCTCGTTGGAATTGTCTGTTTCCAAAACATCGTTTGTCGCACCTGCACAGCGGTTCAATACTAGCCCGGGTCCTGTATGAAGACCCTTGCCGAGAGGAGCCGACGTGGTCGACGGTCTACTGAAGAAACTGGGCGTGCCTTCGGGCGCATGGGCCGCCGAGGCCGGGCATGCGGTGCACAGCCCCATCGATGGCAGCCTCATCGCCCGCGTGGCGCTGGAGGCGCCGCAGCAGGTCGCCGCACGCATCGGTGCAGCGCACCGGGCCTTCCTGGCCTGGCGGCAGGTGCCGGCGCCCCGCCGCGGCGAACTGGTGCGCCTGTTCGGCGACGTGCTGCGCGAGCACAAGGCGGCGCTGGGCGAACTGGTGTCGGTCGAGGCCGGCAAGATCACCCAGGAAGGCCTGGGCGAAGTGCAGGAGATGATCGACATCTGCGACTTCGCGGTCGGGCTCTCGCGCCAGCTCCACGGCCTGACCATCGCCTCGGAGCGGCCGGGCCACCACATGCGCGAGACCTGGCATCCGCTGGGGGTCGTCGGGGTGATCAGTGCATTCAACTTCCCCGTCGCCGTGTGGGCCTGGAACGCCGCGCTGGCGCTGGTGTGCGGCAACGCGGTGGTCTGGAAGCCCTCGGAGAAGACCCCGCTCACCGCGCTGGCCTGCCAGGCGCTGCTCGGGCGGGCGCTGGCGGCATTCGGTGATGCGCCAGCGGGCTTGTCGCAGGTGGTGATCGGCGACCGCGCGGCCGGCGAGGCGCTGGTCGACGACCCGCGCGTGCCGCTCGTCAGCGCCACCGGCAGCACGCGCATGGGGCGCGAGGTCGGGCCGCGCGTGGCGGCACGTTTCGGCCGGTGCATCCTGGAGCTGGGCGGCAACAACGCGATGATCGTGGCGCCCAGCGCCGACCTCGACATGGCGGTGCGCAGCATCCTGTTCAGCGCCGTCGGCACCGCCGGCCAGCGCTGCACCACGCTGCGCCGCCTGATCGTCCACCGCTCGATGCGCGACGAGTTGCTCGCCCGCCTGCGGGCCGCCTACGCCCGGGTGCGCATCGGCGATCCCCGGCAGGACAACCTGGTCGGCCCGCTGATCGACCGCGCTGCGTTCAACGCCATGCAGGAGGGGTTGGTGCAGGCACGCCGCGAGGGCGGCGTGGTGTCCGGTGGAGAGCGCGTGTGCCAGGCGGAGTTCCCCAGCGCCTACTACGTCGCCCCGGCGATCGTCGAGATGCCGGGCCAGACGGCGGTGGTGCGGCACGAGACCTTCGCGCCCATCCTCTACGTGATGGCCTACGACAGCTTCGACGAGGCGCTGCAGCTCAACAACGAGGTTCCGCAGGGCCTGTCGTCCAGCATCTTCACGACTGACCTGCGCGAGGCCGAGGCCTTCCAGAGCGCGGTGGGCAGCGATTGCGGCATCGCCAACGTCAACATCGGCACCAGCGGCGCCGAGATCGGCGGTGCGTTCGGCGGCGAGAAGGAGACGGGCGGCGGCCGCGAGTCCGGCTCCGATGCCTGGAAGGGCTACATGCGCCGCCAGACCAATACCGTCAACTACTCCCGCGCGCTGCCGCTGGCGCAGGGCATCGTCTTCGACTGAAAGGAGGAGCACCGCTCGCCGAACCCTCGACGCACCTGCCCACGCAGGAATCGCCCCGAACCCGGCGGCCGTGCGGCCGCCCCGATGCTGGCACCGAGACAACCAGCCATCGGCGCGATGGTGTACTTCCTGATGACGAGCCTGGGCGAGCTGGCGTGGAACTACTGGTACGCCTGGGACGTGACCATCGCGGCCGACCTGGTCGCCTCCCAGATCATCATGGCCTACTGGTTCCCGGACGTGCCGGGCTTCGTCTGGAGCGCAGCGTTCCTGGCGGTCATCACGCTGCTCAACCTCGGGTCGGTCAAGCTCTTCGGAGAGACCGAGTACTGGTTCGCGCTGGTGAAGGTGGCGACGATCGTCGTCTTCATCGGCGGCGAGGCGCCCGTCGCCGGTGGTTTTGCGGCGCTCATCTTCTGGCGCATCCTGCTGTTCAACACCTCGGGCATGCTGGGTTCATCGCGTGGCTGGGCATCTCGATCAGCCACTACCGGTTCCGGCGGGGCTACCTGCAGCAGGGCCACGACCTGGCGCGGCTGCCCTACGTGGCGAGGTTCTTCCCGTTCGGCCCGATGTTCGCGTTCGTGCTGTGCCTGGTGGTGATGCTGGGCCAGAACTACCAGGCGCTCCTGAAGGGCCAGGTCGACTGGTACGGTGCGATCTCGACCTGTGTGGGGCTGGTGCTCTTCGTCGCGATCTGGGGGCTGCGCAAGCTCTGCACGCCGTCGGCCTTCGTCGGCTACCCGGAGATGGACTTCCCCGGCTGCAACCTGCTGGAGCAGTCCGGTGCCGGCGACACGGCGCCACTGGCGGCGACGGCGCACTATCCGGCGCAGGCCGTGCCGACGGCGGGTAGCGGCGCCGTGGCGTACAGGAGGGCGGGCCCGGCAGGGCGCATGGCATGACGATCGATCCGGGACTGACGTTCTACGAAGCGACGGCGGAGCGGCCGGCTTGCGCGCCCGCACGCGGGCGGAGCGACACACGCGTGTGCATCCTCGGCGGCGGGCTGGCCGGCCTGTCGACGGCGCTGGGGCTGGCCGAGCGGGGCCTGTGCGAGGTCACGGTGCTGGAGTCGCACCGCGTCGGCCACGGCGCCTCGGGGCGCAACGGCGGCTTCGTGTTCGGCGGCTACGGGCTCGGCAATGCCGAGCTGTGCGACCGCCTCGGCGCGGAGGAGGCGCGCCGGCTCTACCGCCTGACGACCGATGCCATCGAGCTGATCCGTCGCCGGATCGCGCGCTACCGCATCGACTGCGACCTGGTGGACGAGGGCGTCATCCTGGCCAACTGGTTCGCCGACCCGTCCCGGCTGGAGCGGCCGCGCCGGCTGATGCAGGAGGTCTATGGCGTCGAGTGGGAGCCCATCCCGCAGCGCGCGTTGCGCGACCTGCTGAAGACCGAGCGCTACCACGGCGGCCTGCTGGAGCGCAACGCCTTCCACTTCCATCCGCTGAAGTACGTCGCCGGGGTGGCGAGGGCGCTGCAGGGCCTGGGCGTGCGGGTGCACGAGCAGTCCGCGGTGCTGCGCATCGAGCGCCGGGCCGGCCGCTTCGTGGTCTTCACCGAATGCGGCGAGGTGCATGCCGACCACGTGGTGTTCGCCGGCGGCGGCTACGCGCGCGGCGTGTACCGGCCCGTCGAACGGTCGGTCATGCCGATCGCCACCTACGTGGTGGCGACGCAGCCGCTGGGCAGCCGCCTGCAGTCGGCGATCGCCTGCCGCTCGGCGGTCTACGACACACGCTTCGCCTTCGACTACTACCGCCCCCTGGCCGATGGCCGCATCCTCTGGGGCGGGCGCATCTCCATCCTCGACCGCGCGCCGCAGGCCATCGCGAGGCTGCTGAAGCAGGACCTGGCGCACGTCTATCCGCAGCTGGCGGATGTGGAGATCGAGTACGCCTGGGGTGGGCTGATGAGCTACGCGAGGCACCAGATGGCGCAGATCGGGCGAGACGAGCGCGGCGTGTGGTACGCGGTCGGCTTCGGCGGCCACGGCATGGCGCCGACGGCCGTGGCCGGCGAGGCGCTGGCCGATGCGCTGGTCCATGCCACGCAGCTGCCGCGCGGCTTCGGCCGCTTCGGCCTGCCCCGCAGCTACGGCGTCGCGGGCCGTGTCGCCGCGCAACTGACCTACACCACGCTGCAGTGGCGCGACGCGTTCGATGCGCGCCGCCTCAAGGGCCGTTAGGCCGGGGGCAGCAGAGCGATGCATGTCGCACGTTTGGTGGACCCCGACGAATTGCGCGCCCCCTTTCCTACGCGCGAGCGCCGCCGCATCGTCACGGCGCGCGCGCAAATGCCGTGATCGGAGGACCGCCGCGCCGCCGGTGCCCCCTCCTGCTGCGCCAGGCCAGCTTCAAGGCGCTGGAGGAGCGCATCCGCTTCCTCGGCCAGGCCGAGGGCGAGCATGGCTGCCACACGGCCCGCTTCGGCGAGGTCGAGCAGCGCGGCGCGGCGCTGACGCCGGCCGGACGGCGGCTCTACGACCGGCTGCTGCACACGGCCCGCGGCGCGCTCGCGGCGTGTCCGCCGCGGCCCGTCCGGCACGCCATGCCGAGGCGCTGGAGCGTGCGTTCCGCGCCTTCCCGGACAGCCATGAGCAGCTCCGGGCCCAGGGCCTGGCGTACTACCGGTACTTCCCGACGGCGCGGGGCCGTGCCGCGGCGGGCATCCTCCAGTCCAACCTCGGCGACGTGCGGCCGCCGCACGCAGGCGCGCCGTCGAGCCGGGAGGTCTTCAAGCAGTCGCTCGGGCGCCGCACGATCGACGAGATGGCGCTGTACGCGGATGCGCAGCGGCGGTCGCTGGCGGACTGCGCGGCTGCCCGCGCCACAAAAATCGCTTGCAGCGGACCCCCTTGAAACCTCCGCGGCCGATCGCATTGTTGGTGCATCGGCGCCGCGGCCCTCGCGGCGCTTCCCGCAACCCCCTACGAGGAGTCAGCCGTGGCCCTATCCCTGTTCTCCCGAGACCTGTTCGCCGAGTTCGACCGGCTGCAGCGCGACGTGCAGCAGGCCTTCGACCTCACGCCCAGCATCCGCGGCCATGCCCGCGGCGGCTATCCCGCCCTGAACGTCGGCAGCACGCCGCAGTCGTTCGAGGTGTATGCCTTCGCCCCGGGCCTCGATCCGGCGTCGATCGACGTGCAGCTCGACCGCGGCATCCTGAGCGTGGCCGGCGAGCGCCGCAGCGCCTTGCCCGAGCCCTCCCAGGACGGCAAGACCTCGCTGCACATCAACGAGCGCTTCGCCGGTTCGTTCCGCCGGGTGGTGAGCCTGCCGGACGACGCCGATCCCGAGGGCGTGTCGGCCAGCTACACCGACGGCGTGCTGCGCGTGAGCGTGCAACGCCGCCAGGCCGAGCAGCCGCGCCGCATCACCGTGCAATGACGTTCTTGACGAAGGATCCGACGATGAACACCTCCACCGTTCCCGCCGCCTACCAGGAGCGCGGCGTTGCATTCGCGCAGACCCCCGCCGGGGACACGGCCCCGGCATCGGCCCGCCCGGCCGAGCAGGCTGGCGCCTCCCGCCGCAACGAGCCCGCGATCGTGCCGGCCGTCGACGTGATCGAGGACGCCACCGGCATCACGCTGTACGCCGACCTGCCCGGCGTGAGCAAGGAGTCGCTGGCGCTGGACGTCGAGCGCGACACGCTCACCATCGAAGGCACCGTGCAGCTCGTGCAGCCCGAGGGCCTGGCCGTGCGCCACGTCGAGGTGGAACGCGCGCGCTACCGCCGCGTCTTCACGCTCAGCAAGGAGCTGGACAGCCAGCAGGTGACGGCCGAGCTCTCGCAGGGCGTGCTGAAGCTGCGCATCCCCAAGGCGCAGCACGCGCAGCCGCGCCGCATCCCGGTGAACGTCGCCTGAGGCGCATCCCCCTCACGCCTTGCGCCGCGCCCGCGGCGCCGGCGCTGCCGAGACGGCGCTGCCTTGCACGGGCAGCGCCGTTTCCGATTTCACCTCCCGCAGCACGATCGACGAGCGCACGTGCGTCACGCCCGGCAGCCTGAAGATGGTGTCGTGCAGGAACTGCTCGTAGCGCTTGATGTCGCTGGCCAGCACGGTCAGCACGTAGTCGGCCTGGCCGGTGGTGCTGTGGCACTGCACGATGTTCGGGCTGGCCGCCACGGCTTCTTCGAAGCGTCGCACCAGGTCTTCACTGTGCTTCTCGAGGTTGGCTTCGACCACCACGCGCAGCGCCAGGCCCACCTTCTCGGGGTCGACCCGGGCCGTGTAGCCGCGGATCACGCCGGCGGCTTCCATGTCCTTCACGCGCTTCCAGCAGGGGCTGGGCGACAGGCCCACGGCCTCGGCGAGCTGCTGCACCGTCTGCCGCGAATCGCGCTGCAGCTCGGCCAGGATGCGCAGGCTGTAGGCGTCGAGTGAAATTTCCTCGTTCATCGCTGTAAAGAAGAAGGATTTACTCGAATCATAGCGATGCGGCAGTAAACAAAGCACCGATTACTCGGCGGGCGAACCTATCCTTTGCCCATTCCAAGCCTCACGGTCGAGCTGCACGCCATGACAACTTCAGAGACAACGACCGCTGCGTCGCCCATCGTCCGCCCCGATTACCAGCTCGCCCACAGCCTGTGGGCCACCGGCGGCCAGATCTTCCTCACCGGCACGCAGGCGCTGGTGCGGCTGATGCTGATGCAGCGCGCGCGCGACGAGGCCGCGGGCCTGAACACGCAGGGCTTCGTCAGCGGCTACCGCGGCTCCCCGCTGGGCATGCTCGACCAAGCCATCTGGAAGGCCGGCAAGCGCTTCACCGAGCAGGGCATCCGCTTCCTGCCGGCCATCAACGAGGAACTGGGCGCTACCGCGGTGCTGGGCACGCAGCGGGTGGAGTCGGACGCCGAACGCACCGTCGACGGCGTGTTTGCGATGTGGTACGGCAAGGGCCCGGGCGTGGACCGCGCGGGCGATGCGCTGAAGCACGGCAACGCCTACGGCTCGTCGCCGCACGGCGGCGTGGTGGTGGTGGCGGGTGACGACCATGGCTGCGTGAGCTCATCGATGCCGCACCAGAGCGACCACGCGATGATGGGCTGGAGCATGCCCGTCGTGTCGCCGGCCAACGTGGCCGAGTACCTGGAGTTCGGGCTCTACGGCTACGCGATGTCCCGCTTCTCGGGCGCCTGGGTCGGGATGACGGCGTTGTCGGAAGTGGTGGAAAGCGGCTCCACGGTCGACCTCGACATCATCGAATCGCGCGTGGCCGCCTGGGCCGATGCCGACGCCGTGCGCGCCCGCACCGGCCACCAGGCGCCGGCCGACGGCCTGCACTACCGCTGGCCCGACCTGCCTTCGCTGCGCATCGAGTCGCGCCTGGTCGACAAGCTCGACGCGGTGCGTGCGTTCTCGGCGGTCAATTCGATCGACCGCCACGTCATCGAGTCGGCGCACGCCACGGTGGGCATCGTCACCTGTGGCAAGGCGCATTTCGACCTCATGGAGGTGCTGCGCCGGCTGGAGATCACGCCGGCGATGCTGGCCGAGGCCGGCGTGCGGCTCTACAAGGTGGGCCTGAGCTTCCCGCTCGAGACCTCGCGCATGAAGGCCTTCGCGCAGGGGCTGAAGGAGATCCTCGTCATCGAGGAAAAGGGTGCCGTCGTCGAGACGCAGCTGCGCGACCTGTTCTACAACGAGCCGCAGCGCCCGGCGCTCGTCGGCAAGCTCGACGTGCAGGGCAGGCCGCTGGTGTCGGCGCTGGGCGAGCTTCGGCCTTCGCGGTTGATCCAGCTGGTCGACCAGTGGCTGGTGCGCCACTTCCCCGGCAACCCCCAGATGGACAAGCGCCACCTGGTGCGCGACTTCACGCCGCCCGAGCTGCTGGCCAACGGCGCCGACACCGTCAAGCGCGTGCCGTACTTCTGCGCCGGCTGTCCGCACAACACGTCGACCGTCGTGCCCGAAGGCTCCACCGCGCGCGCAGGCATCGGCTGCCACTTCATGGCCAACTGGATGGACCGCGACACCGCGGGCCTGATCCAGATGGGCGGCGAAGGCGTCGACTGGGTGTCGCATTCGATGTTCACGAAGGTGCCGCACGTCTTCCAGAACCTGGGCGACGGCACGTACTACCACTCGGGCTACCTGGCGATCCGCCAGGCCGTGGCGGCCAAGGCCACCATCACCTACAAGATCCTCTTCAACGACGCCGTGGCGATGACGGGTGGCCAGCCGGTCGACGGCATCATCAGCGTCGACGCGATCGCGCGGCAGGTGGAGTCCGAAGGCGTCAAGCAGGTCATCGTGCTGTCGGACGACATCACCAAGTACGACGCGCACAAGGGCCGCTTCCCGGCCGGCACCGAGTTCCACGACCGCAGCCAGCTCGACGCCGTGCAGCGACGCCTGCGCGAGGTGGAAGGCGTCACCGTGCTGATCTACGAGCAGACCTGCGCCGCCGAGAAGCGCCGCCGCCGCAAAAAGGGCGAGATGGTCGACCCGCAGCGCCGCCTCTTCATCAACGAGCGCGTGTGCGAAGGCTGCGGCGACTGCAGCGTGCAGAGCAACTGCGTGGCCGTGCTGCCGAACGAGACCGAGTTTGGCCGCAAGCGCAAGATCGACCAGTCGAGCTGCAACAAGGACTATTCCTGCGCCAAGGGCTTCTGCCCCAGCTTCGTCGGCGTGCTGGGCGGCAAGCTGCGCAAGAAGACGGGCGCGCTGGTGGGTGCGGGCAGCGAGCGCTTCGCGCAGCAGGTGGCCGCGCTGCCGCGCCCCGCGGCCCATGTCTGGACGGGGCCTTACGACCTGCTGGTCACCGGCGTCGGCGGCACGGGCGTGGTGACGGTGGGCGCGGTGATCGCGATGGCCGCGCACCTGGAGGGCAAGAGCGCCAGCGTGCTCGACTTCATGGGCTTCGCGCAGAAGGGCGGCTCGGTGCTGTCGTTCGTGCGGCTGGCCGACACGCCCGAGCGGCTGAACCAGGTGCGCATCGACACCCAGCAGGCCGATGCCATCCTGGCCTGCGACGTGGTCGTCGGCGCATCGCCGGAAGCGCTGCAGACCGTGCGCCACGGCCGCACCCGCGTGCTGGCCAACACGCACGAGATCCCGGTGGCCGAATCGCTGAAGAACCCCGACGCGAGCCTGAAGGTCGACCTGCTGCTCGACAAGCTCGAGTTCGCGGCCGGCGAGGACCGCGTGGAGACCTTCGACGCGCAGGGCCTGGCCGAGGCCTTCCTCGGCGACACCATCGTCTCCAACATCCTGGCGATGGGCTACGCCTGGCAGCGCGGCCTGGTGCCGGTGAGCCTGGAGGCGCTGCTGCGTGCGATCGAGCTGAACAACGTGGCGGTCGATTCGAATAAGCTGGCGTTCTCGCTGGGCCGCCTGGCCGCGGCCGACCCCAAGGCCTGCGAGGCGCTGCTGTCGCAGCCGCCCGAAGGCGAGCATGCCCCCGCCGGCGAAACGCTGGACGCGCTGGTGGCACGTGGCGTGGCGCACCTCACCGGCTACCAGAACGCGGCCTACGCACGCCGGTTCGCCGATCGCGTCGAACGCCTGCGTGAACGCGAGTCGGCGCTGGGCGGCGATGCCTCGCTGCCCTTCACCCGCGCGGCTGCCACCAGCCTGCTGAAGCTGATGGCCTACAAGGACGAGTACGAGGTGGCGCGCCTCTACACCGACGGTGGCTTCCGCGCGCAGCTGGCGCAGCAGTTCGAAGGCGACGTGAAGCTGGAGTTCTACATGGCGCCGCCGCTGCTGAGCCCGCCGGCCAAGGGCCAGGCGCCGAAGAAGCTGCGCTTCGGCGCGTGGCTGATGCCGGCACTGAAGGTGCTCGCCAAGGGCAAGGCGCTGCGCGGCGGTGTGTTCGACGTCTTCGGCCGCACTGAGGAGCGCCGCATGGAGCGCGAGCTGATCGCGTCGTTCGAGCGGCGCCTCGACGAGCTGCTGCCGGCGCTGGATGCGAAGAACCTGGCGTTGGCGAAGGAGATCGCCACGGTGCCACAGCAGATGCGCGGCTACGGCCACGTGAAGATCGCCAACGTGGCGCTGGCGAAGGTGCGCGAGGCCGAACTGCTGCACCGCTTCGATGCGAAGCGCTATCCGCGGCCGGCGTCTTCCAAGGCGGCCGGGCAGCTGAAGGGGATTGCGGTGGTGGCTGGCTGAAGCAGCGCTCAGTGCACCAGCGCCTCGACGCCGGCGGTCGCCAGCCGGTGGTCGGGCAGGTGCTCCAGGAGCCAGGGGAGGTCGAGCTGCAGGTGCTCGACCAGGGCCGGCTGGGCCGCGCGCAGGCCCTCGTCGACCGGCACGCCGAGGTCGCGGCAGTCGGTGACGACGCTGGCCAGCCGCAGCAGCGCGCCCAGGCGGTTGAAGGGGCGCGTCGCGAGCGGGTCGACCGCCGCGTTCAAGGCCATCACCAGGGTGTCCGGGAAGCGCCACTGGTGCGCCAGCTCGGCGGTGATCTCCGGGTGGCTGCAGCCGACCAGCCGGGTCTCCACGCCGATCACGCTGTCGACGGCGGTGGACTGGTAGTGCACGAGCACGGCGTGCTCGGGGTCGGCCATCAGCATGAGGATCTGCCCGGTGCGCAGCACCAGGCCGCCGAGGTAGGCGATGTCCTCGTCGCAGTCCAGCGCGCGGGCCAGCGGCTGCGTGTAGGCCGCCAGCGCCAGCGTGGAGCGCCAGAAGGCCAGCCGGTCGAAGCCGATGACCGCGGGAAAGGCCCCGCTCATGCAGGCCGACAGCGTCAGGTCGCGCAGCGCGCGCAGGCCCAGCGTGGCGGCGGCGTCCTTCAGCGTCGCGATGCTGTGCGACGGCGAGTAGCGCGGCGAGTTGGCGAGCCGCAGCACCTTGGCGGCCAGCGTCTGGTCGCGGCCGATCAAGCCCGCCACCTCGTGCAGCGACAGGTCGTCGCGCGAGAAGGACCGGATCAGCGTGTGGGCGACTTCAGGCATGGCCGGCAGCGTGCCGGCGCATTGGACGAAGGGGGCCATGGGCGTGGCGGGAACAGTGGGCACGGATCAAGCTCCTGCGGGACGATGCCCGGTAGATCGGGTCGTCGTGACCGGAACTTGAGCGCGCCGTGCGCCCGCTACACCGGCGGCAGTGCGATGAAGTCGGGCAGTGCCTCGGCCTGGGCCGAGTAGGCGGCGAGCGCCGGGTAGCGCGCGGCAGGCACCAGGTCCGCGGCGGTCGCCTGGATGAACTGCCATGCGACCGCCGCCGTGATGCCGCCCTGGTCCATGGTGTCGGTGGTGGCGGCCAGCGGCTGCGCGGCGATCGACGCCTCCAGCGCATCGCAGGCGGCCAGCAGCTGCCCGTGCACACGCTCCAGCCAGGGCGCATGCTGCCGGTCGGCCGGGCGCAGCCGGCGCTCGTAGAGGATCTGCACGGCCTTCTCGCAGGCGGCCAGCCCCAGGCCGACCAGGCGCAGTGCGCGCTGGCGCTCGGGCAGGGCGGCCGGCATGAGGCTGCGGCGCGTGCCGGCCAGGGCCTGCGCGTAGTCGATGATCAAGGTGGAGTCCATCAGCACCTCGCCGTCGTCGCAGACGAGGGTCGGCGCCTTCACCACGGGGTTCACGGCCTGGAACTCGGGGAACTGCCGGAAGACCGAGACCGAGCGGTGTTCAAACGGCAGGCCGAGCAGGCGCAGCGAGATCGCGGTGCGCCGCACGTAGGGCGAATCGAGCATGCCAACGAGCTGCATCTTGGGGGTACTCCTCAGATCTCCAGGTTGTCGATCAGGCGGGTGGTGCCCAGCCTGGCCGCGGCCACGACGACGAGCGGATCGTCGGCAGCCGCCGGGGCAGCCAGGTCCGCGCGGCGGCGCACGGCGACATAGTCGGGCTGCCAGCCGCGTTCGCGCAGCGAATGCATCGCCGCTTCCTCGACCAGGCCGATGCGGCGGCGGTCCAGCCGGACGGCGGCCGCGACCTTGCGCAGCTGCTCCACCAGCGCCACCGCCTCGGCGCGTTCGGCTGCGCTCAGGTAGCCGTTGCGCGAGGACAGGGCCAGGCCGTCCTCCGCCCGCACCGTCTCCCCGCCCACCACCTCGATCGGCATCGCGAACTGCTGCACCATGCCGCGCACGACCATGCACTGCTGGTAGTCCTTCTTGCCGAACAGCGCCGCCGAGGGCTGCACGATCTGGAACAGCTTCATCACCACCGTGCAGACGCCGGTGAAGAAGCCCGGGCGGAAGTGGCCTTCGAGGATGTCGGCGAGCTCGGCCGGCGGCTGCACCTTGAAGCTCTGCGGCGTGGGGTACATCTCGCGCTCGTCGGGGGCGAAGACGATGTCGCAGCCCGCCGCCTGCAGCAGCTCGCTGTCGCGCTGCAGGGTGCGCGGGTAGCGGTCGAAGTCCTCGTGCGGCGCGAACTGCAGCCGGTTGACGAAGATGCTGGCGACGACCGGGCGGCCGAGCCCCCGGGCCTGGCGGACCAGCGCGAGGTGGCCCTCGTGCAGGTTGCCCATCGTCGGCACGAAAGCGGGGCGCGGGCCGCCGGCGAGCGCCTCGCGCAGTTCGTCGATGCGGTGGATGGTGTCCATGTGCTGTGTCTCCTCGGCGCGGCCGTCAGTAGCCGTGCAGCGTGTCGTCGGGGAAGCGCCCGGCCTTCACGTCCCCCACGTAGCGGCGCACGGCCGCCTCGGCCCCCGCACTGTCTTCCATGAAGTTGCGCACGAAGCGCGGCAGCTTGCCGCGCGTGAAGCCGAGCATGTCGTGCAGCACCAGCACCTGCCCGCCGCAGCCCGCGCCGGCGCCGATGCCGATGACAGGGATGGGCAGCTCGGCGGCCAGGTCGCGTCCCAGTGCGCTGGGTACCAGCTCGACGACCAGCATCTGCGCGCCGGCGTCGGCCAGCTCGCGGGCGTGCTGGCGCATCAACGAGGCCGCAGCGTCGTCGCGGCCCTGGACGCGCCAGCCGCCCAGCGCATGCACCGACTGCGGCGTGAGCCCCAGGTGGGCGCAGACCGGGATGCCGCGCTCGGACAGGAAGCGCACCAGCGGCGCCGTCCATCCGCCGCCCTCGAGCTTGACCATGTGGGCGCCGGCCTGCATCAATCTGACGGCGCTGGCCAGCGCCTGCTCGTGCGAGGCGTGGTAGCTGCCGTAGGGCAGGTCGCCGACGACCCAGGCGCTGCGGTTGCCGCGCGCCACGCAGGCGACGTGGTAGGCCATGTCGTCCAGGCTCACCGGGACCGTGCTCGCCTGGCCCTGCAGCACCATGCCGAGCGAGTCGCCCACCAGCAGCACGTCCACGCCGGCGGCATCCAGCAGTTGCGCGAAGGTGGCGTCGTAGCAGGTGAGCATGGCGATCTTCTCGCCGGCGGCATGCATCTCGCGCAGGCGGTGCAGGGTGATCGGCTTGCGGTCGGGCGTCATGGGGGTGCAGGTCCGGAAAAACCATGAGTTTGCACCGACTCGGAAAGCCGGCCGCTTGCAGGTGCACCGGCGGCGCGCCGCGGCGCTCAGGTCTGGGTGACGAACCCGGTGCCCTCGGGCGGCTGGTTCAGGCCCAGCCAGTAGCGGCCCACATAGCGCAGCGCACGCACGAAGCGCTCGAACTCCACCGGCTTGACGATGTAGCTGTTGGCGCCGAGCCGGTAGCTGCGCAGCACGTCGTTGCGTTCCTGCGAGGAGCTGAGCATGACGACGGGCACGATGCTCGTCGCGGGGTTAGAGCGCAGCCGCGCCAGCACGTCGAAGCCGCTGAGCTTGGGCAGCTTGACATCGAGCACCACGAGCCGGGGCGGCTCCGCGTCGCGCCGCAGCGTGTACGCCCCAAGCCCGAGCATGAAGTCCACGGCCTCCTGGCCGTCGTGGGCCACATGCACACCGCCGACCAGGGGCGCCTGCCGCAGCCCGCGCATCGTCAGTTCGAGATCGAGCGGGTCGTCCTCGACGATCAGCAGGTCGATGCTGGCGGAAGGGCTCATGGTCAGGCCGCGGGCAAATGGAACTGGAAGGTCGCGCCGTCGCCGGGTGCCGATTCGGCGCGGATGCTGCCGCCGTGGCGCTCCAGGATCTGCTGCACGATGGCCAGCCCCACGCCGTTGCCCTCGAACTCGGCGGTGCGGTGCAGCCGCTCGAACACGCCGAAGAGCTTGTCGGCGTGGCGCATGTCGAAGCCCACGCCGTTGTCGCGCACCCGGTAGCGCACGCTGCCGTCGGCCGCGGCCTCGCCGCTGACCTCGATCACCGCCGGGTCGCGCTGGCGGCTGTACTTGAAGGCGTTCGACAGCAGGTTCACCCACACCTGCCGAAGCAGGGACACGTCGCCGTGGCACGGGGGCAGGCTGCCGATGCGAAGGTCGATCCGGCGCCCTTCGCGCAGTGGCGCCAGCGTGGCGACGGCCTCCGTGACCAGCGCCTGCGTGTTCACCGCCCGGCGGCTGAGCCGCACGCGGCCCGTGCGCGAGAACGCGAGCAGGTCGGTGATCAGCCGTCCCATCTTCTGGGCGCTGTCCCGGATGATGCCCAGGTAGCGGCGGCCGGACTCCGGCAGCTGCGGGCCGTATTCGTCCAGCACGATCTTCGAGAAGCCGTCGAGCGCCCGCAGCGGTGCGCGCAGGTCGTGCGACACGGTGTAGCTGAAGGCCTCCAGCTGCTTCAGCGCGGCCTCCAGTTCGGCGGTGCGCTCGCGCACGCGCTGCTCCATCTCGGTGTTCATCCGCGCGATCTCGGCGGCATGCCGATGTCGCTCGGTGACGTCGGTCACCCGCAGCACCGCGGCGATGGGGCGGCCCTGCGGATCGCTGACACGCGCGCCCCGGCAGTCCATCACCTTCTCCCAGCCCGCGGCCACATGGACCAGGCGCAGCACCAGGCGCTCGATCGATTCGCCGCGCTCGATCCGGGAGAGCGGCTGCCGGCCCGCGGGCAGCTCGGTGCCGTCGAGTCCGAACAGCCTGAAGCCGTCGAACAGCCGGTCCCGCGCGACATCCGCCTCCCCTGTGACGCCGAACAGCGCGCGGGCCGCGGGGTTGAGGGCCACCGTGCCCCCCTCCAGCGGGCTGATGAGCAGGCCCTCGGTCAGGTTGTCGAGCACTGCCGCCAGGCAGGCGCGGCTGGTGCCCAGGGCGGCCAGCGTGCTCTTCAGGTCGTGCACGTCGCTGGCGGTGCCGAACCAGCGTTTGATCGCGCCCGACGCGTCCCGCACCGGCCAGGCCCGGCTCTGGAACCAGCGGTACGTGCCGTCGTGGCGCCGCAGGCGATGCTCGCTCTCGCAGGGGCTCTGGCGCCGCAACGCGGTGTCGATCGACGCCTCGAGGGCGGCCCGGTCGTCGGGATGCACATGGCACAGCCAGCCGCGGCCGAGCTGCTGCGCGGCGGGCTCGCCGGTGTAGGCCACCCACTGCGGGCTGAGGTAGTCGCATTCGCCGTCGGGCCGGCAGGTCCACACCAGCTGGGGCAGGCCCTCGGCGAGTTCACGCAGTTCCTGCTGAACCTGGGCCGCCGCGGCTTTGGCCCGCTTGCGCGAGGTGATGTCCTCGGCCACGCCGGTCAGGCGGCGGGGGCGCCCGGTCACCGGGCTGAGCATCGCGCGGCCGCGGTCGCGGATCCAGCGCTGCTCGCCGCCCGGCCGCTCGACGATGTACTCGACGGCGTAGCCCGCGCTCGACGGGTCCTCGCGCCAGCGCCGGAAGGCCGCCTCGACACGGTCGCGGTGGGCAGGGATCACGCTGTGCAGCCACAGCCGCGGGTCGGCATAGAGGCTGCGGGCCGGCCGGCCCCAGATCCGCTCGAACGCCGGGTTGACGTAGCTGACGTGCAGCTGCGGTTCGAGTTCGCAGACCCAGAAGACGAGGTCGATCTCCTCGGCGATCTGCCGGAAGCGTGCCTCGCTGTCGCGCAAGGCGGCGCCGGTGCCGCCGTCGGTCGATGCCGCAACGCCGGAATGAGCCGGTACTCCTTGCTCCATGTCCTGTCCCCTCGCGCACCGCCGTGGACCGTCCGAAAAGGGCGGCTGAACGGTTGGAATTGCTTACATCAGGAAGCAATCCTGCATGTGCGGGATCCGTGCGGAAAGCACTTGCACGCACATCTGCGCAATCGGTCACGACCTGCGTGCCAGATGTCGCCCTCAGGACGCGGTGGTTGCGGGGGACTCCACCCAGCTGCCGTCCTGCAGCAGTTCGTGCGGCTGGAACTGGGCCTTGTAGGCCATCTTGCCGCTCTCGCCGATCCAGTAGCCGAGGTAGACGTGCGGAAGCTTGAGGAGCTTCGTCTGCTCGATCTGCCACAGGACGTTGTAGGTGCCGTAGCTGGTGTGCGGCTCCGGCTCGTAGAACGTGTAAACCGCGGACAGGCCGTCGTTGAGCACGTCGAGGATCGACACCATCTTCAGCGTGCCCAGGCCGTCGCTGCTGGGCTCGCGGAACTCGACGAGGCGCGAGTTGACGCGGCTCTGGAGCAGGAACTGCGTGTACTGGTCGACGCTGTCGTGGTCCATCCCGCCCCCCGCGTGCCGGCCGGACTGGTAGCGCAGGTAGAGCTGGTAGTGCTCGGGCACGAAGCACAGCCGCAGCACCCGTGCCTTCAGCGTGGCATGCGCCTTCCAGGCGCGGCGTTGGCTGCGGGTGGGCTGGAAGCGGTTCGCGAGGATGCGCAGCGGCACACAGGCGCGGCAGCCGTCGCAGTAGGGGCGGTACGTGAACATGCCGCTGCGGCGAAAGCCGTTGGCCACGAGCCCGGAATAGGCGTCGGCATGGATCAGGTGGCTGGGCGTGGCGACCTGGGAGCGCGCCATGCGTCCGGCGAGGTAGCTGCAGGGATAGGGCGCCGTTGCGTAGAACTGCAGTGACGCGAGCGGAAGGTCTTTCGGGTAGGTCACGCGCTTGGCTCTCCGCGCAGTCCGAGCTGGGCCCAGTGCGCTGGATCATAGGACCAAAGCCGGGGGCCGGGCGCCGGCACGGCGTGCGCCAGGTGCGCTTCGAAGTCCGTGCGCGCCATCTCTCGGGCGCCGAGGGAGGCCAGGTGCTGCGTGTTCTGCTGGCAATCGATGAGCGGCATGCCGTGCGCGCGGCAGAAGCACACCAGCGCTGCCAGGGCGATCTTCGAGGCGTCGGTGCGCAGCGAGAACATCGACTCGCCGAAGAACATGCGGCCGATCGACACCCCGTACAGCCCGCCCGCCAGCTCGCCATCGATCCAGGTTTCCACGCTGTGCGTGCGGCCGGCGCGATGCCATGCCACGTAGGCGTCGACGATCTCCGGGACGATCCACGTGCCCGACTGACCCTGCCGCGGCGTGCCGGAGCACGCCGCGATGACGCGCTCGAAGGCGCTGTCGATGCGGACCTCGCAGCCCGGCGTCCGCAGGAATTTCACGAGGGTCTTGCGCAGCGACCGCGACAGCTTGAAGTCGGCAACGCGCAGCACCATGCGCGGATCCGTGCTCCACCACAGCACGGGCTGGCCGTCCGAGAACCAGGGGAACACGCCCCTGCGGTAGGCCTCCTCCAGGCGCTCGAGGGTCAGCCGCCCGCCGGCAGCCAGCAGGCCGGGGGCCTCGGAGCCGGCGGGGAGGGCGTGGCGCGTGTCGGGAAGGGGGGTGGCGTCATCGTCCAGCCAGGTGAGTGTCGGCATGAGCTCGGGCTTGCATCGGATGGGAAAGGCTCGAAGACCCGATGATGCGCCGCCGAACCCTGCGTCTGCCTGCCGACGCCAGCATGCCGACCTGCTTCAGAGCAATTCCTCGACGGTGAGGCGGCCGTATTCCTTGGCCAGCACGGCATCGTGTTCCTGCGCCACGGCCACCACGTGGCTGCGCGTTCGGTCGTCGGGCACGCGCACGATGGCCATGCCGTGGCCCTCGAGCGCCAGCATGTAGATCTGCCGCATCGACTGGATCTCCGATCCGAAGCCGGACGCGCCGCTCGTGTCGGGCAGCAGCGCCTTGAAGCGTTCGGCGACTTCTTCAGACGTCATCGAGACGATGTCGGCTTCGGCCAAGCCACGTGCACGCAGCGCTTCGGTCAGCGCGGGAGCGCGGTCGTCGGCGTAAACCAGCACGACGTGCCCGGTGGGCTTGAAGGCACCGAACGAGAGGGGAAGTTGGTCTTTGTTGATGTGGCGGTCGGTCATGGCGATCTCCTGGTGTCTGCGTCGGGCCTGCTGCAATCCCTCCGGTGCTGACGCAGCGGGCAGGTGTCATGCCCACGCACTTGCAGTCACTTACGGTCAAGTGCGTGCGCTTCGCGCCGATATCACCTTGTGCGGCTCGGTAACTTGGTGTGCAGCTTTTACGCAGTCGGTACGAATGTGCAGTTGTCGCCGGAGCCGGTCTCGCACGCCGATTGCTGCAGGCTCTGGGCCGCTGGCCGGTCTTTCGCGCTCTTGTACCGCCCACAGTGGCTCGAACATGACAAAAACTGCAGATATGCGTGCGGGGGTCGCGGGGGCTGGGCCATCAGGGTTGTCCCTTGATCGGATCTGCTACATAAACACGTCTTAATTCGGTGCTTAAAAATAGCCGCAACCGCTTTGCGGATGAAATAATCAACGCCATATGAACGCGAAAACCACGCCCCCCGCCGAAGAAGTCACCACGTCGGCGTTCTACACGACCATTGAAACGGCGCGCCTGCTTGGCTTGGCGGTGCGCTCGGTGCAGCTGATGGTCGATCGTGGTGAGTTGGAAGCCTGGAAGACGCCCGGTGGGCATCGACGCATTTCGAAGGTGTCGGTCGAGAGGTGGATCGCGGTCAACCGCATGCATGTCTCGTCGGGGGCCGGCGGGAGCTTCGCAGGCAAGGCCGAGAGCGCTGCGCCGCGCGTGCTGCTGGTCGAGGATTCATCGCACTTCCAGAACCTGGTCTCGCTGCTCGTGCGTGAACAGTATCCCGAGGTCGAGTTGCATGTAGCGGACGACGGGATCGCCGGGTTGGCGATGTACGGGCAGCTCCAACCCCAGGTCTTGATCGTCGACATCCTGCTGCCGGGTATCGACGGCGCGACCTTGATCGCGAGCCTGCGCTCGCACCCGCAGTTTGCCAACAGCGAGTTGATCGTCATGACGTCGCTCGACGAGCAGCAGCGGGCGCCTTATGCCTTCGCGCTCGCCGGCGTGCCGGTGGCGCACAAACTTCAACTGGTGGCCCAGCTCGAGCCGCTGCTGCGCAAAGCGCTGGCAAAGCATTTGCCGCGTTTGTCCGCCGAGGCCAGTGCCCCCGAAGCTGCGGCTTAGTGTCACAGACGCTTTCTTTGGAAGAAAGTCAAGCCGGCCTTTATTGATGCATTTGGCGAGTTTAAATGCGATAAATTCTCCATATGAGACGTATATTTTATTATATTTTTCATATTGTATATTTTGAATTTCCAGCTCGCGTTCGTTAAGGCATCTGGCTTGTCGTAAGGGTGGTGGTGTTGCTGGATGGCCGTCTCAAGACGCCCAGACGGCCGCCGCTCATCCGGCACGTCGACCGCTTCTGTCTCCGCAACCGTGCTGCCCCACGGACGCCTGTGAGGTTGAGGGCTACCGGTCGGCACTCAACCCAGGCCTCATTCTGATATTCAGAGCCTCATTTGATAAATGTGAGGTGGTGAATATTGGAATTTATGCGTTCAACGCGCGCTGATTTTTTGTTGTTGTACGATCCGCGCTATCGTATTGACACGGCGCAGGCGTCGGCGCATCACCGAAAGGTTTTTCGGCCGCCGACCCTTCGCCGGCCCCAGCTGGCGGTTCCCGGCACGGCGGTTGTGGTGCCGGCAGTTGGAGAGAGATTCTCGACATGCGGTCGACGAGGGGTTGGGCGCGCGCCGCGTCAGCGCTTGACCCCCCAGACCTGAGCAGGAAACCCGGTATGGAGCACGCCACCTTCCGCTTGGCCGAGTTGATCGACGACCTCGCAGGGAGGCTTTCCGCGCAGGCCGACGACAGGTCCGTGGAGCTGCTGCTGACCATGCCTGTTTCGCTGCCAGACCGCCTCACCGGCGATGCCGATTGGCTGCTGCGGGCGCTGGCTGACATCGCGCAGCGGGTCATCGACGGCGCGCAGTCCGGCGAAGTCGTGATCCGGGTCGAAGAGTGCGGGCGAAAGGACGGCGTGCTGTCCCTGCAGTTCGTGGTGCTGCATCCCGGGTCGGACGCCGATCCTGTCGTCCTTCCTGCCTCTTTCCATTTCGAGGCGTCCGAGGACGGCGCAGCCCTTGCGGTGGGGGGCGTGCCTCTGCGCGGTCGGCGCGCGCTGATCGTTGACGACAACGCGCTGGTGGCGCGGACCCTCGGCGACATGGCGCGCGACCTTGGCCTGCAGGTGGAAATCGCCGCGGACGGCTGGGATGCACTGCGTGCCGCCACGTTGGCCCGGCAGGCCGGCCGGCCCTTCGACTTGATCTTCGTGGACTGGCGGATGCCCGGCATGGACGGCGTCAGCTGCGCTCGCCAGTTGCGGGGCCACGCAGGTGCGACGGCCCCCATCCTCGTGATGGCGACCGGCTTCGGCGGCGAGGAGGCGGTGGCCCAGGCCAAGCTCCAGCGGGTGGATATACAGGATGTTCTCGTCAAGCCGGTGACACCCGACCGCCTCGTACGAGCGAGCCTGGCGGCGCTGCGGGCGCGGCCGGCCGCATCACCGACCGCGTCACCGGCCGCGACGGCCACGCGAGCCGGCCGCCGCTTCGACGGGCTGCATCTTCTGCTCGTCGAAGACAACCCGATCAGCCAGGAGTTGGCGCTCGACCTGCTGCAACGCGCCGGCGCCAAGGTCAGCCTGGCCGCTCATGGCCGCGAGGCCCTGGATGCCCTGTCGACCGTCCTCTTCGACGGCGTGCTGATGGACCTGCAGATGCCGGTGATGGATGGGTTGGAGGCCACCCGACTGATCCGCGCCAACCCGCGCTGGCACGGCCTGCCGATCATCGCGATGACGGCTGCCGGCCTGGCGAGCGATCGCGACCGTGTGCTGGCGGCGGGCATGAACGATCACGTTCCGAAGCCCATCGATGCCGAGAAGCTGTTTGCTGCGCTGGCCCGCTGCGTGCGGCCCGACCGGAACGGCGGCAGCACGCCGCTGCCGGTGTTCGCCCCTGCCGCGCCGCCTGCGGGCACCGACCCGATGCAGCACCTGCCTGGTATCGATGTGGCGATCGGACGTGCCAGCACGATGGGCAATGAGCGGCTGTATCGGCGGCTGCTGCTGAAGTTCCGCGATGCCCAGCACGACATCCCCGAGCGGCTCGAGGCCGCGTGGAGCGCTGGCGACAAACCTGCGGCACGGCGGCTCGCCCATGATCTTGCCGGGGTGTCGGGCACCCTGGGTGCGCAGCGTGTGCACCTGGCGGCGCGTGCGATCGAGGTGATCTGCGCAGGCGAGGGCGATGCCGAGGCGCTGCCCGGCCTGCTCGAGGATGCACGGCAGGCGCTCGCGCCGGTGATGGCCGGTCTGCGTGGCCTGCCAGAGGAATAGACCCGCCGCGCCGCGCCGGTGCAAAGCCGGACTAACCCCGCTTTTGTGCGCGAACAACAACTCGCAACGAGGCTGTCTGCACCAGGATAGGCGGGCCTGTGTCTGCGGTGCTACAGTCCGCGCCTTGGTGACAAGCAGGTCCTTCCCGTCCCCTTTGCTGGCAGCAGCTCAGGCGGGTCGCAATCCGCCAACCGGTCAAGCCGTGTCGCGGAAGGTTTTCCAACCAGCCAACAGTGCCCGAGACGGGTGCGTGAGGTGAGCGAAATGATGGAGCAATACAGGTCGAACTCGTACCTGTTCGGGGGCAACGCCCCTTATGTCGAAGAGCTGTACGAGGCTTATCTCGACAACCCGGGCTCGGTGCCCGACAACTGGCGCGCCTATTTCGATGCACTGCAGCACGTGCCTGCGGTGGATGGTTCCGAAAACCGAGACGTGGCCCACGCGCCTGTCATCGAGTCGTTCGCGCAGCGCGCCAAGGCCGGCGCCTTCGCGCTGAAGGCCAGCAACACCGACCTCGCGATCGCACGCAAGCAAGTGCACGTGCAGTCGCTGATCGCTGCCTATCGTTTCCTGGGTTCGCGCTGGGCCGACCTCGATCCGCTCAAGCGCACCGAGCGCCCCAAGATCGCCGAGCTGGAGCCGGCGTTCTATGACCTGACCGAGTCCGACATGGACATCGTGTTCAGCGCCACGAACACCTATTTCACTTCTGCCGACCAGATGACGCTGCGGCAGATCGTGCAGGCCCTGCGCGAGACCTATTGCGGCTCGATCGGCGCCGAGTACATGCACGTCACCGAGCCCGCCGAAAAGCGCTGGTGGCAGGAGAAGCTCGAGAGCATCCGCAGCAAGCCGTCGTTCTCCGCGGAGCAGAAGCAGCACATCCTGGAGCGCCTGACGGCCGCCGAGGGCCTCGAGCGCTACCTGCACACCAAGTTCGTGGGCCAGAAGCGCTTCTCGCTGGAAGGCGGCGAGAGCTTCATCGTCTCGATGGACGAACTGGTGCAGCGCGCCGGCCAGAAGGGCGTGCAGGAAATCGTCATCGGCATGGCCCACCGCGGCCGCCTGAACGTGCTGGTCAACACCCTGGGCAAGATGCCCAAGGACCTGTTCGCCGAGTTCGAGCACACCGCCCCCGAGAACCTGCCGGCCGGCGACGTGAAGTACCACCAGGGCTTCTCGAGCGATGTGTCCACCCCCGGCGGCCCGGTGCACCTGAGCCTGTCGTTCAACCCTTCGCACCTGGAGATCGTCAACCCGGTGGTCGAAGGCTCGGTCAAGGCCCGCCTCGACCGCCGCGGCGACACCGAGGGCGACCAGGTCCTGCCCGTGCTGGTGCACGGCGACGCGGCCTTCGCCGGCCAGGGCGTGGTGATGGAGACGCTGGCGCTCGCGCAGACCCGCGGCTACTACACCGGCGGCACGGTCCACATCGTCATCAACAACCAGATCGGCTTCACGACCAGCGACCCGCGCGACACCCGCTCGACGCTGTATTGCACCGACGTGGTCAAGATGATCGAAGCGCCGGTGCTGCACGTGAACGGCGACGACCCGGAAGCGGTCGTGCTGTGCACGCAGCTCGCGATGGACTACCGCCAGGAGTTCAACAAGGACGTCGTCGTCGACATCGTCTGCTTCCGCAAGCTGGGCCACAACGAGCAGGACACCCCGAGCCTGACCCAGCCGTTGATGTACAAGAAGATCGGCAAGCATCCTGGCACGCGCAAGCTCTACGGCGACCGCCTGGTCGCGCAGAACGTGCTGCCGCCCGAAGGCCCGGACAGCATGGTCAAGGCCTACCGCGCCGCGATGGACGCCGGCCGCCACACCGTCGACCCGGTGCTGACCAACTTCAAGAGCAAGTACGCCGTCGACTGGGCGCCGTTCCTGAACCGCAAGTGGACGGATGCGGCCGACACCGCGCTGCCGCTGGCCGAGGTCAAGCGCCTGGCCGAGCGCGTGACCACCATCCCCGAGCATTTCAAGCTGCACCCGCTGGTCGAGAAGGTCATCGCCGACCGCGCCGCGATGGGCCGTGGCGAGATCAACGTCGACTGGGGCATGGGCGAGACGCTGGCCTACGCGTCGCTGGTGGCCTCGGGCTACCCGGTGCGCCTGTCGGGCGAGGACTGCGGCCGCGGCACCTTCGTGCACCGCCACGCCGTGCTGCACGACCAGAACCGCGAGAAGTTCGACGAAGGCACGTTCATCCCGCTGCAGCACGTGGCCGACAACCAGGCCCCGTACACCGTCATCGACTCGATCCTGTCGGAAGAGGCGGTGCTCGGCTTCGAGTACGGCTACGCCAGCGCCGAACCCAACACGCTCGTGATCTGGGAGGCGCAGTTCGGTGACTTCGTCAACGGTGCGCAGGTCGTGATCGACCAGTTCATCGCCTCGGGCGAAGTGAAGTGGGGCCGGGTCAACGGCCTGGTGATGATGCTGCCGCACGGCTACGAAGGCCAGGGCCCCGAGCACAGCTCGGCCCGCCTGGAGCGCTTCATGCAGCTAGCCGCCGACAACAACATGCAGGTGGTGCAGCCGACCTCGGCCAGCCAGATCTTCCACCTGCTGCGCCGGCAGATGGTGCGCATGTTCCGCAAGCCGCTGGTCATCATGACGCCCAAGTCGCTGCTGCGGAACAAGGACGCCACCTCCCCGCTGTCGGAGTTCACCAAGGGCGAGTTCCGCACCGTCATCGGCACGGACAACCCGGACGTCGATCCGCAGAAGGTCAAGCGCATCATCGCGTGCTCGGGCAAGGTCGCCTACGACCTGATCAAGCAGCGCAACGAGAAGAAGGCCTTCGACGTGGTGATCCTGCGCGTCGAGCAGCTCTACCCGTTCCCGCACAAGGCCTTCGCAGCGGAGCTGAAGAAGTTCCCGAACGCGACGGAGGTGGTCTGGTGCCAGGACGAGCCGCAGAACCAGGGTGCCTGGTTCTTCGTGCAGCACTACATCCACGAGAACATGGTCGACGGCCAGAAGCTTGGCTATGCCGGCCGGCCTGCGTCCGCGTCGCCCGCCGTCGGCTACGCCCACCTCCACCAGGAGCAGCAGAAGGCGCTGCTCGATCAAGCGTTCGCCAAGCTCAAGGGCTTCGTGCTGACCAAGTGATCACCGTCCGAATCGAATACACAACCCATCATGGCCATCATTGAAGTCAAGGTTCCGCAACTGAGCGAGTCGGTCGCGGAAGCCACCCTGCTGACCTGGAAGAAGAAGCCCGGCGAAGCCGTCGCCGAGGACGAGATCCTGATCGAGATCGAGACTGACAAGGTCGTGCTCGAAGTGCCGGCGCCCGCCGCCGGCGTTTTGGCCGAGTTCGTCAAGCAGGATGGCGCCACCGTCGCCAGCGACGAAGTCATCGCGAAGATCGACACCGAAGGCAAGGCCGGCGCAGCCGCTCCGGCACCTGCGGCCGCCCCGGCGGCCGCGCCCGCGCCGGCCGCTGCGGCGCCTGCAGCCGCGCCAGCGGCCGCCGGTGGCAGCAAGGGCGACGTGGCGATGCCCGCCGCTGCCAAGCTGCTGGCGGACAACAACCTGTCGATCGCCAGCGTCACCGGCACCGGCAAGGACGGCCGCGTGACCAAGGGCGACGTGCTGGGCGCGGTGGCTGGCGGCGCCAAGCCGGCGGCCGCGCCAGCGCCGGCGGCACCTGCAGCCGCCAAGCCGCTGCCCCCGGTGGCCGCACCGGTGATGCAGAACCTGGGCGACCGCCCGGAACAGCGCGTGCCGATGTCGCGCCTGCGCGCCCGCGTCGCCGAGCGGCTGCTGCAGTCGCAATCCTCCAATGCCATCCTGACCACGTTCAACGAAGTGAACATGGCCCCGGTGATGGAGATGCGCAAGAAGTTCCAGGAGAAGTTCGAGAAGGAGCATGGCGTGAAGCTGGGCTTCATGAGCTTCTTCGTGAAGGCGGCGGTCGCGGCGCTGAAGAAGTACCCGGTCATCAACGCCAGCGTCGACGGCAACGACATCGTCTACCACGGCTACTTCGACATCGGCATCGCGGTGGGTTCGCCGCGCGGCCTGGTGGTGCCCATCCTGCGCAACGCCGACCAGATGAGCTTCGCCGACATCGAGAAGAAGATCGCCGAGTTCGGCCAGAAGGCGCGCGACGGCAAGCTGTCGCTCGACGACCTGACCGGCGGCACGTTCTCCATCTCGAACGGCGGCACCTTCGGCTCGATGCTGTCGACGCCGATCATCAATCCGCCGCAGAGCGCGATCCTGGGCGTGCACGCCACGAAGGACCGCGCCGTCGTCGAGAACGGCCAGATCGTGGTGCGCCCGATGAACTACCTGGCGATGAGCTACGACCACCGCATCATCGACGGCCGCGAAGCCGTGCTGGGCCTGGTCACGATGAAGGAAGCGCTGGAAGACCCGGCCCGCCTCCTGTTTGATATTTGACCCACCCCCGGAGCGGCTCGCGCCGCTCCCCCTCAAGGGGGCGCCGCCAGCGGCCCGGCGAAGCCGGTTCCGCGGCGTCTGCTTGGACGCGACTGGATTGACTCTCTATGGCTAACAAGACTTTCGACGTCGTCGTGATCGGCGGCGGCCCCGGCGGCTACATCGCCGCCATCCGTGCGGCGCAGCTCGGCTTCAACACCGCCTGCATCGACGAGTGGAAGAACGACAAGGGCGGCCCCGCGCCCGGCGGCACCTGCACCAACGTCGGCTGCATCCCCAGCAAGGCGCTGCTGCAGTCGAGCGAGCACTTCGAGCAGGCCGGCCACCACTTCAAGGACCATGGCATCGGCCTGGACAACCTGTCGATCGACGTGCCGAAGATGCTGGCCCGCAAGGACACGGTGGTCAAGCAGAACAACGACGGCATCCTGTACCTGTTCAAGAAGAACAAGGTCACCTTCTTCCATGGCCGCGGCTCGTTCGTGAAGGCGACCGAGGGCGGCTGGGAGATCAAGGTCGCGGGCAAGGAGGAAGAGTCCGTCGTGGCCAAGCACGTGATCGTGGCCACCGGCTCCAACGCCCGTGCGCTGCCCGGCGTGCCGTTCGACGAGAAGAACGTGCTGTCGAACGACGGCGCGCTGCGCGTGGGCGCGGTGCCCAAGAAGCTCGGGGTCATCGGCTCCGGCGTCATCGGCCTGGAGATGGGCTCGGTGTGGCGCCGCCTGGGTGCCGAAGTCACCGTGCTCGAAGCGCTGCCGGTGTTCCTCGGCGCGGTCGACGAGCAGGTCGCCAAGGAAGCCGGCAAGGCCTTCGCGAAGCAGGGGCTGAAGATCGAATTGGGCGTGAAGATCGGCGACATCAAGAGCGACAAGAAGGGCGTGACGGTCGCCTACACCGACGCCAAGGGTGGCGAGCAGAAGCTCGTGGTCGACAAGCTGATCGTCTCGATCGGCCGCGTGCCCAACACCATCGGCCTGAACGCCGAAGCCGTGGGCCTGCAGCTCGACGAGCGCGGCGCCGTCATGGTCGACGCCGAGTGCAAGACCAGCCTGCCCAACGTGTGGGCGGTGGGCGACGTGGTGCGCGGCCCGATGCTGGCGCACAAGGCGGAAGAAGAGGGCGTGGCCGTGGCCGAGCGCATCGCCGGCCAACACGGTCATGTCAACTTCAACACCATCCCCTGGGTGATCTACACGAGCCCGGAGATCGCCTGGGTCGGCCAGACCGAGCAGCAGCTCAAGGCCGAAGGCCGCGCCTACAAGGCCGGCAGCTTCCCGTTCATGGCCAACGGCCGCGCGCGGGCGCTCGGCGACACGACGGGCTTCGTCAAGTTCCTGGCCGATGCCAAGACCGACGAGATCCTGGGCGTGCACATCGTCGGGCCGTTCGCGAGCGAGTTGATCTCCGAAGCCGTGGTGGCCATGGAGTTCAAGGCCAGCGCCGAAGACATCGCCCGGATCTGCCACGCGCACCCGTCGCTGTCGGAAGCCACCAAGGAAGCCGCGCTGGCTGTCGACAAGCGCACGCTCAATTTCTGAGCGGCATGTCGAGCCCCGGAGCTTGCGGCTGCGCCGCTTCGCGCCCCTGCGAAGGGGTGCAGGCCGCCCTTGGCGCGGCGCGGCGCGTGGGTTGACGTCCGATGGCCGTCCGACAGGTCTACGAGGCGCAGCTGGCCGAGCGCGGCTACAAGAGCGATCCGGCCCAGCTGCGCGCGATCGCGGCGCTCGAGCGCTGCGAGAACGAGTGGCTGGCTTACCTGGCCCAGCGCAGCAACGCGGTGACGCGGCTGCTGCGCCGGCCGCCCATCCCGCGCGGCGTGTACATGGTGGGCGGCGTCGGGCGCGGCAAGAGTTTCCTGATGGACTGCTTCTTCCAGTCCGTCCCGCTGCGCCGCAAGACGCGGCTGCACTTCCATGAGTTCATGCGCGAGGTGCACCGTGAGCTGCAGGAGCTCAAGGGCCTGCAGAACCCGCTCGACGAACTGGGCAAGCGCATTGCGCACCGCTTCCGGCTGATCTGCTTCGACGAGTTCCACATCGCCGACGTGACGGACGCGATGATCCTGCACCGGCTGCTGGAGGCCCTGTTCAACAACCGGGTGAGCATCGTCACCACGTCGAACTTCCGGCCGGACGACCTGTACCCGAACGGCCTGCACCGCGACCGCATCCTCCCCGCCATCGACCTGCTGAACAGGAAGCTGGAGGTGATCGACGTCGACAACGGCACCGACTACCGCCGCCGTACGCTGGAGCAGGTCGAGATGTACCACTGGCCGCTCGACGCGTCGGCGGATGCCGCGCTGACGCGGGCGTTCGAGGGCCTCGCCGAAGTCCGCGACGAAGCACCCGTGCTGCACATCGAGCAGCGCGAGATCCCCGCCCGGCGCAAGGCTGGCGGGGTGGTCTGGTTCGATTTCAAGCAGCTGTGCGGCGGCCCGCGCTCGCAGAACGACTACCTCGAGATCGCGAGCCAGTTCCATACCGTCCTGCTGTCCAATGTGCCGGAGATGCCGCCCCGGCTCGCGAGCGAGGCGCGGCGTTTCACCCTGCTGATCGACGTGCTCTACGATCGCCGGGTGAAGCTCATCATGTCGGCCGCCGTGCCCGCCGAGCAGCTCTACACCGAAGGGCCGCTGTCGCACGAATTCCCTCGCACCGTCTCCCGTCTCAACGAGATGCAGTCGGCCGAGTTCCTGGCGCTGGAGCGGCGCGAGGTCGACACCCGCATCACCTGAACGGCCGGACATGCGCCCGAGTGTTGTCATCGCGCTGCGGCAGCCCGTCGGCTGGCTGCTGGTGGCGCTGGGCCTGTGGCAAGTGCCCGCCGCAGCGCAGGCCACGAGTGCCGCCGACGAGCGTGCGCGCATCGGCAGGGAGGAGGCTGCGGCCGAAGCGGCCTACCGCGAGCGGCAGGCGGCGTGCCAGCAGCAGTTTGTCGTGACGGCCTGTGTGGACGAGGCGCGCGCCGAGCGGCGCAAGGTGATGGAGCGCCTGCGCCAAGAGCGTGTCGTGCTCGACGAGGCCCAGCGAAGGCAGCGTGCGGCCGACCGCCTGGCCACCATCGAACGGCGGCAGCGCGAGAAGGCTGCCGCCGATGCGGCGGCGGCCAGCGCCCCGCAACGCGCCTCGCCGCCGCCGTCGCCTGCCGCACCGAAAGCGCCGCGCAAGCCTCCTGTGCCGCGCAAGCCTCCTGTGCCGCGTGAGCCGGCGGATCGGCAGGCGCAGGAGGCGGCTGCGGCCGACCGGGCTGCCGCGCAGGCACGGCGGGCCTCGGAGGCCGCTGCGCATCGCGCCAAGGTCGAGCAGCGCAATGTCCAACGCCCGCCGGCGCCGGGGCTGCCGACGCCGCCTGCGATTCCCTGAGCCGGCGGTTCAGGCCGCGGCCGTGCTCCGCGGCAGCGCATCGACCCGCAGCAGGGCGAGCGACAGGTTGTCGCCGCCGCCGCGGGCCCGTTGCCGGGCCTTGCTGACCAGCATCTCGCCGGCTTCGCGCGGCGGCAATGCGTCGATGATCGTGCCCAGCTCCTGCGGGGTGAAGTAGTGCCACAGGCCGTCGCTGCAGGCCAGCAGGCTGTCGCCGACTTCCAGCCGCTCGATGGCCTTCAGCGTGATCGGAGGATCCTGCTGGGTCCCGAGGCAGCCGGTCAGCAGGTTGGACTGCGGGTGGCTGTTGGCTTCGTCCTCCGCCAGGCGGCCCTCGTCGATCAGTCGCTGCACGAACGAATGGTCGATCGTGCGGGAGATGAGGTTCGGGCCGCGGAAGTGGTAGACGCGGGAGTCGCCGGCGTGGATGACGACGCAGCTGCGATCCTGTTGGACGAGGAACGCCGCCACGGTGCTGTGCGGCTCCTCTTCCGCCGTGATGGCGGTCAGCTTGATCATCAGGTGCGCTTCGAGCACCAGCTGCTTCAACGTCTCGCCGGCATCGTCACGGCCCGGGATGAAGCGTTCGAACAGCTGGCGTGCGGTGAGCAGTACCTGGTCGGCGGCCTTGCGGCCACCGCTCTTGCCACCCATGCCGTCGGCCAGCACCGCCAGTGCACAACCCGCCGCGCGCGGATGCGCCAGCAGCTCCACCTGGTCTTGCTGGTAGGCGCGGTCGCCCCGGTGGATGCCGGTGGCGGCGGAGAGGCGGTGGCCGGTGGAGCCGGCCGGCGGGGGCTTGTACATCAACATCGCAGCAATATACGGGATGGGTGGCCGCCAGCAGCGCCGGCTTGTCGCCTAAACTTCACCGGCTGCCATGATCGACAACCTGCACTCGCCCCAACGCCTCCTGATCGAGTTGCGCATGGAACACGCCGACCTCGACAGTGCGATCGATCGGTTCGCTGGCGAGCAGTCCGCAGACGATCTGTCGCTGCGCCGGCTCAAGAAGCGCCGCCTCCTGTTGCGCGACCAGATCGCGCGGCTCGAAGCCGAACTCGACCCGCCCGAGCCCGCGTGAGCGACGACTTGCCCATCGGGGAGCCGATGGCCCATACAGCATCCGGCGCGCTCGACGACGAAGACTGGGCCGCGCGTTTCGCCGACTTGGCCCGAAGCCCGTCCAGCGAGGCGGGCCTCCCGCTGGCGGAGGCGGTCGAGCAGGCGTTTGCGCTCGACGGCCCGTTGGCGAAGGCCGATCCCCACTATGTGGCGCGCGAAGGCCAGCTGCAGCTGGCTGCCGCCGTCGCCCAGGCGCTGGAGACGCGCGGCAGCCTCGTGGCCGAGGCCGGCACGGGCGTGGGCAAGACCTTCGCCTACCTGATTCCCTTGCTGCTCTCGGGCCGGCGTGCATTGGTCAGCACGGCGACCAAGAGCCTTCAGGACCAGCTCTTCCTGCGCGACCTGCCCAGGCTGCGCGAGGCCCTGAACGTGCCGGTGACGCTGGCGCTCCTGAAGGGGCGCGGCAGCTACCTGTGCCTGCACCGCATGGCGCTGGCGCGGGAGACCGTGTCGCTGGCCGACCGCTTCGCGCTGCGCGCGCTGGCACGCATCGAACAGTGGTCGCAGGCGACCGCGAGCGGCGACCTGGCCGAGCTGGATGGGCTGGACGAGCGTTCGCCGGTGATCCCCCTGGTCACCTCGACACGCGACAACTGCCTGGGCACGGAGTGCCCGCGGTACCGCGAGTGCCATGTGATGAAGGCGCGGCGCGACGCGATGGGTGCCGACCTGGTGGTGGTCAACCATCATCTGTTCTTCGCTGACATGGCCCTGCGCGACAGCGGCGTGGCGGAACTGCTGCCCACCGTGGACGCGGCGGTGTTCGACGAGGCGCACCAATTGGTCGACGTCGGCACGCAGTTCCTCGGGCGTGCGCTCGGCACGGCCCAGCTCATCGACCTCGCGCGCGACATGCTGGGCCTGGGCCAGCAGCAGGCGAGGGGCGTGGTCGACTGGCAGGCGCTGGCGTCGCGTTGCGACCGCGCGGCGCGCGAACTGCGCCTGGCCGCGGGCGGCTCGATGCGCGAGGTGTACGCGTCGATCAAGTTGCGCTGGAACGAGCGCGCGGCGGCCGCCGATTTCTGCGCCGCGCTCGAGGCCGTCGCGGCAGCGTGCGATGCGGCGGTCGACGGGTTGTCGGTCGTGAGCGAGACCAGCCCCGACTTCGTGCGCCTGCAGGCCCGTGCCCAGCAGGCGGCGCAGGTCGCACGCCACTTCGCCGAACCGCCGACGCCCGAGCACGTGCGGTGGATCGACCTCTCCGCCCAGCAGGCGCGCCTCGTGGAAGCGCCGCTGGACATCCGCGAGATGCTGACCGAGCAGCGCCAAGCGGCCCCGCGGGCCTGGGTGTTCACCTCGGCCACCCTGGGTGACGACGACGGCCTGCGCTGGTTCACCGGTGCCACGGGACTCGAGGATGCGCACAAGCTGCGCGTGGGCAGTCCGTTCGACTATGCCGCGCACGCGCGTCTGTGGATCCCTCCGCGTTTTCCCAAGCCGAACGAGAGCCGCCATCCGGAGGAGGTGGGGCGGCTGGCGGCCCGCTGCGCGCAGGCGCTGGGGGGGCGCACCTTCGTGCTGACGACGACGCTGCGGGCAATGCAGACGATCGCGCAGTCGCTGCGCGACGAGCTGTCCTGGGCGGGCGGGGCCATCGAGGTGCTGGTGCAGGGCCAGCAGCCCAAGCGCTCGCTGATCCAGCAGTTCCTCGCACGGCCCGCCAGCGTGCTCGTGGGCTCGCAGAGCTTCTGGGAGGGCATCGACGTACCGGGCGACGCACTGCAATGCGTGCTGATCGACAAGCTGCCGTTCCCGCCGCCGAACGATCCCTTGGTCGAGGCGCGGGTCAAGCGCATCGAAAACCAGGGCGGCAATGCGTTCAGCGAATGCTTCGTGGCCGATGCCGCCATCTCGCTGAAGCAGGGGGCCGGGCGCCTGATCCGCAGCGAGACCGATCACGGCCTGCTCGTGGTGTGCGACCCGCGCATGGCGCAAATGAACTATGGGCGCCGGCTGCGTTCGGCGCTGCCGCCGATGACCCAGGCGGCCAGCGAGGAAGAGGCGCTGGACTGGCTGCGGGCGCTGGCGCTGCACCACGACGCCTAGCGATGGGCGCCCCCCGCGCGGCTCAGGTCACCAGAACTGCCACCAGGCCTTTTCGCGCTCGCGCAGGCCTTCGCTGACGAAGCGGCTGTCCGGGAAGTTCTGCTTCAGCACCCGTTCGCTGTCGTCGCGCAACTGCACGAGGCCGAGCTTGTCGTAGCTCATCGCGAGGATGTAGAGGGCTTCCTCCACCGCCGGTGACCGCTGGAACTCCTGCGTGGCCTGCTGGGCGCGGTTCGCGGCGGCCACGTAGGCGCCACGGCGGTAGTAGTAGCGGGCGACGTGAACTTCATATTCCGCCAGCGCGTTCACGATGTAGTTCATGCGCTCACGCGCATCGGGTGCGTACTTCGAGCCGGGGAACTGGTCCGCCAGCTGCTTGAACGACTGGTACGAGTCGCGCGAGGCCTGCTGGTCGCGCTCCGACAGTTCCTGGCGCGAAAGGCTGCCGAGGAAGCCGAGGTTGTCGTTGAAGTTGATGATGCCGCGCAGGTACAGCGCGTAGTCGTAGGCGGGGCTGGACGGGTGCAGCTTCATGAACCGGTCGAGCACCGCCAGCGCCTCGGTGCGTTCGCCGGTCCGGTAGTGCACGTAGGCCAGTTCCAGCGTGGCCTGCTGTGCCAGCAGCGTGCCGGCGGCGCGGCCCTCGACCCGTTCGAGGGTCTTGGTCGCGCGCTCGAAGTTGCCCGACGAGATGTCGTCCTTGGCGTCTTCGTACAATTTGTCGACCGCCTGCTGCGAGTTCGGGTCTTCCTTGGGCGTGGAACTGCAGCCACCGAGCGCCAGGGCGCTGGCCAGCGCCGGAATCGCGAGCCAACGGGCTGCGCGTTGCGCGGGTCGGGAAACGGTCATCGTCTGCGCCGGGAAGGATCCGGCTCCGCTGAAAAATCGAGCGCGAATTATATGGTTGCCCCCTCGAGCTCCCCCGGCGACCTGCCGGTGACGGAAGCCTCCTTGACCCTGCAGGCCGATGCCGACGATGCCGACTCGGAGGCGCAGGCCGAAACACGTTGCTGGCGGGTGGACGAGGCTGCCCACGGCGAGCGGCTCGACAAGGTGCTCGTGGCGCACGCCGGCGAGTTTTCACGCAGCCATTTGCAGTCGCTGATCGAGCGGGGGCATGTGCGGGTCGACGGAGTCGTGGCGGACACCGCCTCGCGCCGCCTGAAGCTCGGGCAGTCGGTTGCGGTGACGCTGGTGCCCACGGCGGAGAGCCGGTCGTTCCGTGCCGAGCCGATGGACCTGCCGGTCGTCTTCGAGGATGCGCATCTGCTCGTCGTGGACAAGCCGGCCGGATGGGTGGTGCATCCGGCCGCAGGCCATTGGAGCGGCACGCTGCTGAACGGGTTGCTCGCCCACCACGCTGGCGCGTTCGACCTGCCGCGCGCCGGGATCGTGCACCGGCTCGACAAGGACACCTCCGGCGTGATGGTGGTGGCCAAGACGCTGCAGGCCATGACGGCGCTGACGCGGGCGATCGCGGCGCGCGACGTGCATCGCGCCTACCTGGCCCTGGTGCACGGCGATGTGCCCGCCGTGCCGTTTTCCGTGGAGGCCCCGATCGCCCGGGATCCGCAGTCGCGGGTGCGCATGGCCGTGGTGGCCGGTGGGAAGCCGGCGCGTACCGATGTGCAAAGGCTCGGTGGCCGCGACGGCGTGTGCGCGGTGCGCTGCACGCTCCACACCGGGCGCACGCACCAGATCCGCGTCCACATGGCTTCGCGCGGGCATCCGCTCGTGGGTGATGCCGTGTACGGCGGGCGCCCCGTGCTGGGCATGGCGCGGCAGGCGTTGCACGCGGCGGACCTGCGTTTTGCCCATCCGATCGGCGGCCAGCCGCTGGCCTTTTCTGCTCCGCCGCCGGCGGACCTGCGCGAGGCGTGGGAAAAGATTTGTGGTGATGGCCCGGCGCCGTCCGCTTGATTGCGGCGTCTGGGCGCTACAATGCCGCTCCAATGCGCCGGGTTCGTTGGTGAAGGCTGCCGAAGTCTCTCAGTACTCGAACCGGCTCCGGCTTTCACGGTATGCGGCAGGCCCCATTCGCCAGCGTTGCACCGACGAGCCCCCGATCCGCCAAGAGCAGCGGCCCCACAGGGCCCAAGCAAGCGCCGCCGGAATCTGATCGATCCGTCCATGTTGTGAACGCCGCCGACAGCGATCGGCGCCCCTCAAGCTGAGTTGATGAACACACAGGATGCAAAGCGCGTCCTCGAGACCGCGCTCATCTGCGCGCAGCAGCCCTTGGCGCTGCGCGACATGCGTGCCTTGTTCGATGACCAGGTCGGCGCAGACACCTTGCGCAGCCTGCTCGACGAACTCGTGCGCGACTGGGAGGGCCGGGGGGTCGAGCTCGTCGCGCTGGCCTCCGGATGGCGCCTGCAGAGCCGGCCCGAGATGCGCGAGTACCTCGACCGCCTCCATCCGGAGAAGCCGCCCCGCTATTCGCGGGCCGTCATGGAGACGCTGGCCATCGTCGCGTACCGCCAGCCGGTGACGCGCGGCGACATCGAGGACATCCGCGGCGTCACCGTGGGCAGCCAGATCGTCAAGCAGCTCGAGGACCGCAACTGGATCGAGGCGATCGGGCATCGGGATGCGCCGGGGCGCCCGGCGCTCTATGCCACGACGCGGCAGTTCCTCGACGACCTGGGTCTGGCCAGCCTCGACCAGTTGCCGCCGCTCGAAGGCCATCCGGCGGCCGTCGACCTGCTGGCCACGGGCCTGGCCGACCAGCCTTCGCTGCTCGACGGCGGCGAGAGCGACACCCCGGCTCCCGAAGCGGCCCCAGACCTCGCAGCCGGGTCCGTGCCGGCCGCCCCCGGAACTTCCTCCCCGCCGACCGCCACTCCCCCTTCTCCCGAAGCGCAAGCATGAACGCCACCGACTCCGATCTGCCCTCCGACGTCCCTGCGGACGCCACGGCGTCTCATCCTGCTCCCGAGGGTGAGGCCAAGCCCAAGCGCCGTCGTGCGCCTCGCAAGGCGGCCGCGGCCGATGTGTCGCAGGCCGCGGCCGAGGCCGAGGCGCCCGGTGCGGCGACGGCCGAGCCTGTGACGGCGGTCGAGGCCGCCGACGCGCCGAAGCCGGCCCGCAAGCCTCGCAAGCCGAAGGTGGCGAAGGCGCCTGAGGGCGCGGAGGTCGTGGCGGAAGCCGCTGCCGACGCGACGGGCGCCGCGCCGGTTCCCCGGTTCGATGCCCCGGCTGCCGGTGACACGACACCGGCGGCGTCGCCCGAGCGAGAGCCGTCCGCGGAGGTGACCGCCGAGGCGGCCGGCGCCCCGGTGGTCGATGCGCAGGGCGAGCGTTCTTCCCGGTCCCGCAACCGGCGCCGCGGGCGCAAGGAGCGGGGCGAGCGCGTGGCTGCAGCCGCTGGCGAAGCGCCGGCCGGCGGCGCGCCCAAGGCGCCGGTGGTGCCCGCGGCGCGGCCGGACACGGGCGCCCTGTTCGCAGAGGTGCTGTCCGGGGCATTCGATGATGCCGCGGAGCGGCCGGCGGCCGTCGGCCTCGAGGGCGATGCCGGGCATGATGAGTCGCCCGCCGAGCCGGTCGGCGAGGAGGGGGCTTCCGTCGTCGCCGACGCGGGCGCGGCCGACGAGGCGGCAAAGGTCGATGGGGGCAGGGACGACGAAGCGCCCGACGAGCACGCCAAGCGTGTGCTCGCGCCCGAGGCCGACGCACCCAAGCTGCACAAGGTGCTTGCACAGGCCGGCGTCGGCTCGCGCCGCGACATGGAGCAGCTGATCGCCGACGGCAAGATCACGGTCAATGGCGAGCCTGCGCACACCGGCCAGCGGATCTCCTGGGGCGATCGCATCCAGGTCAACGGCAAGCCCATCCGGGTCCGTATCGCGCCCGCGCCGGCGCGGGTGATCGCGTACCACAAGCCGGTGGGCGAGGTGGTCACGCTCGACGATCCGCAGCAGCGCCCCACGGTGTTCCGCAAGCTGCCGCGGCTGCAACACGGCAAGTGGCAGTCCGTGGGCAGGCTCGACATCAACACCGAAGGCCTGCTGCTGTTCACGACGTCGGGCGACCTGGCGCACCAGCTGATGCATCCACGCTTCGGCGTCGAGCGCGAGTACGCGGTGCGTGTCCTCGGGACACTGGGCGAAGAGGCGCGCGGCCAGTTGCTGGCGGGTGTCGACATCGAAGGCCAGAAGGCCGCGTTCACGAGCATCGAAGACGGTGGCGGCGAGGGGCTGAACCGTTGGTACAAGGTCGTGATCAACGAAGGGCGCAACCGCGAAGTGCGCAAGCTGTTCGACGCGGTCGGGTTGACCGTGAGCCGCCTCATCCGCATCCGCTATGGCAGCGTGGTGCTGCCGCGCGGGCTCAAGCGTGGGGTCTGGGTGGATCTCGAGGAGCCGGATGTCAGGATGCTGCGCCGCCTCATCGGGCAGCAGCCACGGGGGCCGAAGGAGCCTCGGCAGGGCGATGGCGGCCGCGACGGCAAGACGGCCCGCGGCGGCAAGCGGGGCGGCCAGCAGCAGCGTGAGCGTGGCGGCGAGCGGGGCGATCGCCAGGACGCTCGGGGCAGCCGGGGTCCGCGCGAGCGCACGCCGTCGATCCCCGATCCGCTGCAGCAGACCTTCGACAAGCGGCTGGCGCGAGAGGCTCGCCAGAACGCACGCGCACCGAGGCTCGACCGCGAGGATGGCCCAATCCCCAATCCGCTGCAGCAAACCTATGACAAGCGCGCGCTGCGCGAAAACCGCGGTCCGCGACGTGAGCGCGAGGACGGTCCTATTCCCAATCCGCTGCAGCAGACCTATGACAAGCGCGCCATCCGCGAGCAACGCCAGCCGCGCCGCGAGTACGGTGACGACGGTCCCATTCCCAATCCCTTGCAGCAGACCTATGACAAGCGGCTGATGCGCGAACACAACGCGCCGCGCCGTGAATACAGCGAGGACGGCCCGATCCCGAACCCGTTGCAGCAGACCTACGACAAGCGCTTGGTCCAGAAGGCCGGCGCAGGGGTGCCCCGAAAGGGTGCTGGGGGCGGCCGCAACAAGGCTGGCGGGGCTGGCCGCGGCGGCCCGCGCGAGCCGGATCCGATGCAGACGGCGGTCGGCTACATCGGCGCGGACGCCTTTCATCGCAAGGGCGGCGGGGGTGGCCCGAAGGGGCGCAACGGCGGCCGCCGTGGTCGGTGAGCACGAACGTCGGGTTACAATCCAAGGCTTTGCCAAGTTATTGATTCAGGAGAGATTTTCATGGCCATCGAACGTACTCTGTCGATCATCAAACCCGACGCCGTCGCGAAGAACGTGATCGGTCAGATCTACGCCCGCTTCGAAGGCGCCGGCCTCAAGGTCGTCGCCGCGCGCATGGCGCATCTGTCGAAGGGCGAGGCGGAAGCCTTCTATGCCGTGCACAAGGCGCGTCCGTTCTTCAATGACCTGGTCAGCTTCATGATCTCGGGTCCCGTGATGATCCAGGTGCTGGAAGGCGAAGGCGCCATCGCCAAGAACCGCGACCTGATGGGCGCCACCGATCCCAAGAAGGCCGACAAGGGCACGATCCGCGCTGACTTCGCCGACTCGATCGACGCGAATGCCGTGCACGGCTCCGACGCCCCGGAAACGGCCGCGGTCGAAATCGCGTTCTTCTTCCCCGGCATGAACGTCTACAGCCGCTGACCGGCTGCGAAGTCCGCATGGCCGCACTCGCTCCGAAGGCGCCCGCCGCAGTTGCCGACACCGTCGCGGGCGGGGGCGTGGCTCCGGGGCGTGTGAACCTGCTGGATTTCGACCTCGAAGGCCTCGCGGCCTTCTGCGAAGGGCTGGGCGAAAAGCGCTTCCGCGCCGTCCAGCTCTTTCGCTGGATTCACCAGAAGGGCGCTGCCGATTTTGCGCAGATGTCCGATTTGGCGCGCTCCCTGCGCGACAAGCTGGCCGGCAAGGCCGCCGTGCAGGGCCTGCAGATCATCAGCGAGCAGGCCTCTGCGGACGGCACGATCAAGTGGCTGTTCGACGTCGGTGCGGGCGATGCCGTCGAAGCCGTCTTCATCCCCGAGGCGGACCGCGGCACGCTGTGCGTGTCGTCGCAAGCCGGCTGCGCGGTGGGGTGCCGCTTCTGCTCGACCGGGCACCAGGGTTTCAGCCGCAACCTGTCCACCGGCGAGATCCTGGCCCAGCTGTGGCATGCCGAGCACCACCTGCGCCAGCGTCTGAAGCTCGCGCCCGGCGAGCGCGCCATCGACAACGTCGTGATGATGGGCATGGGCGAGCCGCTGCAGAACTACGGTGCGCTGGTGCCTGCGCTGCGCGTGATGCTCGACGACCATGGCTATGGCTTGTCGCGCCGCCGCGTGACCGTGAGCACCTCCGGCGTCGTGCCCATGATGGACCGGTTGCGCGAGGATTGCCCGGTGGCGCTGGCGGTCTCGCTGCATGCGCCCGACGATGCGCTGCGCGACCAGCTCGTGCCCTTGAACCGCAAGTACCCGCTGGCGGAACTGATGGCCGCCTGCGAGCGTTACCTGCAGGCCGCGCCGCGCGACTTCATCACCTTCGAGTACTGCATGCTGGATGGTGCGAACGACTCACCGGAGCAGGCGCGTGCGCTGGTCAGGCTGGTCAATGGCCAGGCCGGTGCACCTGCGGTGCCTTGCAAGCTGAACTTGATTCCCTTCAATCCTTTTCCCGCGTCGGGGCTGTTGCGTTCGCCGGCCGAGCGGGTCTCGGCCTTTGCGCAGGTGCTGCTGAACGCCGGCATCGTCACGACCGTGCGGCGTACGCGGGGCGACGACATCGCGGCCGCCTGCGGCCAGCTGGCCGGTGAGGTGCAGGACCGCACCCGGGCGCATCAGCGGCTGACTCGCCCGCCCATCCGGATCGAGGCGGTGCCGACCGCCCGCGAAGGAGGCCGCCCGCAGGGGCGGAGGGCTGGTTGAACGTGCGCCGTATCGCCGGCGTGCTGGCAGCGCTCGCGGCCCTGGCGGGTTGTGCAGGCCAGCCGCCCGGTCAGCCGGAGCTGCAGGGTTCGACGCAGGAGCTCCGGACCGCGTCCGACCAGACCGATGCCGACCGCCGTGCGAGGCTGCGGTTGGAGTTGGCCGCCGGCTACTTCGGCCGCCAACAGATGGACGTGGCCCTCGACGAAGTCAAGCAGGCCCTCAATTCGCGGCCGGACATGGGCGAGGCCTACAACCTGAGGGGCCTGATCTACGCGGCGATGGGCGAGGAGCGTCTGGCGGACGACAGCTTCCGGCGTGCGCTGCAGCTCAACCCTCGCGATGGCGACGCCAGGCACAACTACGGCTGGTTCCTGTGCCAGCACCGGCGGTTTCCCGACGCGCAGCAGCAGTTTGATGCGGCGATGGCGGTGCCCCAGTACCGCGATCAGGTGCGCACGCTGCTCGCACAGGGCGTCTGCCAGGCGCGCAGCGGCCAGCTCGACGTGGCAGAGCGCTCGCTCGCCCGCGCCTATGAGATCGATCCGGGCAATCCGACGACCGCCATCAACTTGTCCGAAGTGCTGTACCTGCGCGGCGAGTACGAGCGTGCCCGCTTCTACGTGCGGCGGGTGAACCTTCGCCAGGAAACGTCGAACGAACAATCGCTGTGGCTGGCGGTGCGCATCGAGCGCAAGCTCGGCAACCGTGGCGGCGTGGAGGAGTGGGGGCGGCAGTTGCTGGCCAGGTTCCCCCAGTCGCCGCCGGCCCTGGCGTTCGAAAGAGGAAACTTCGATGAGTGAGGCTGTCGCCGCCACGGCGGGGTCGCTGCTGAAGGCCGCCCGCGAAAAGCAGGGCATCCATGTCGCCGCGCTCGCGGCGTCGATCAAGGTCACGCCGCGCAAGCTCGAGGCGCTCGAATCCGACCGGTACGAGGAGTTGCCGGACATGACCTTCGTCCGGGCCCTGGCGAAGACCGTCTGCCGGACGTTGAAGATCGATGCCGATCCCGTGTTGGCGCTGCTGCCGCACAGGTCGGATCGGGGCGGGGCCCTGGCGGACGTCAGCACCGGCTTGAACCAGCCGTTCCGCGAGCGGCCTTCCCGCAGCGATCCGCCGGAATGGGCCGTCCTGCAGAAGCCGGTGCTTTGGGGCGCGGGCTTGATGCTGGTGGCCGCCTTGGTCGTCTACCTCGTGCCGGAGGGGCTGACGCCGAGCTGGCTCGGAGGTCCGTCGGTATCGGAAGGTGCCGACGAGGTGATCCCGTCGTCGGCTGCGGGGGCCTCGGCGGCGGTGGGCGAGGCGGTCGAAGCGGCGTCGGCAGCGATCGAGACGGTGCACTCGGTGCCTTCGGCGGCGGAGTTGCCCGCGTCGGCGGCCGAGGTGCCTGCGCCGGTGGCGGCAGCGCCCGCGGCCAGCGTCCCGGCGCCTGCGGCGTCCGGCGCCGGCGGGGGCGCGGCGGCGCTGGTCGCCGGGCCGCTGGTGCTGCGCGCGACCGCGGAGTCCTGGATCGAGGTGCGCGACGGCGGTGGCCGGGTGCTCCTGTCCCGCACCTTGCAGCCCGGCGAAACCGTGGGCCTCGACGGCCAGATGCCGTTGCGCGCGACAATCGGCAACGCCGCCGGCACGCAGGTGAGCTTCCGCGGCCAGCCGGTCGACGTCTCGGCCACGCGGGACAACGTCGCTCGGCTCGAACTCCAGTGACCGCCATGAACACAGCCGCCCAGCCAGACTCTTCGACCCCGATGTTGGACGATCCCGAAGGAATGATCGATGCCGCCCGGCCGGCGCCGCGCCGCTCGCGCCAGGCGCGCGTGGTCTGGGGCGACCGTGTCGTCACCGTCGGCGGCGATGCCCCGGTGCGCGTGCAGTCGATGACCAACACCGACACGGTCGAGGTGATCGAGACGGCCATCCAGGTCAAGGACCTGGCGCTGGCGGGCTCCGAGATGGTGCGCATCACCGTCAACACGCCGGAGGCCGCGCAGGCCGTGCCGCACATCCGCGAGCAACTCGATCGCATGGGCATCGACGTGCCGCTGATCGGCGACTTCCACTACAACGGCCACCGGCTGCTGACCGAGTTCCCGGACATGGCGCAGGCCCTGTCCAAGTACCGCATCAACCCCGGCAACGTCGGCAAGGGCGACAAGCGAGACCGCCAGTTCGCGATGATGGTGGAAGCCGCCGCCAAGTACGGCAAGGCGGTACGCATCGGCGTCAACTGGGGCAGCCTCGACCAGGAGCTGATGGCTTCGCTGATGGACGAGAACGGCCGCCGCGCGCAGCCGTGGGATGCCAAGCAGGTGATGTACCAGGCGCTGGTGCAGTCGGCGCTGCAGTCGGCCGCCTATGCGCAGGACATCGGCCTCGATGCCAACCAGATCATCATCAGCTGCAAGGTCAGCGGCGTGCAGGACCTGATCTCGGTCTACCGCGCGCTGGCCCGCCGCTGCGACTACGCGCTGCACCTGGGCCTCACCGAAGCCGGCATGGGCACCAAGGGCACGGTGGCCTCGGCCACGGCGCTGTCCATCCTGCTGCAGGAGGGCATCGGCGACACCATCCGCGTGAGCCTGACGCCGCAGCCCGGTGAGGCGCGCACGCAAGAGGTGGTGGTGGCCGGCGAGATCCTCCAGGCGCTGGGCCTGCGCAGCTTCAACCCGAGCGTCACCGCCTGCCCCGGCTGCGGCCGCACCACCAGTACCACGTTCCAGGAGCTGGCCAAGCAGATTGACGACCACCTGCGCGCCAGCATGCCGGTGTGGAAGGCGCGCTATCCGGGCGTCGAGACCCTCAAGGTGGCCGTGATGGGCTGCATCGTCAACGGCCCGGGCGAAAGCAAGCATGCCGACATCGGCATCAGCCTGCCCGGCAACGGCGAAGCACCGGCCGCGCCGGTGTTCATCGACGGCGAGAAGGCGATGACGCTGCGCGGCGAGGGCATCGCCACCGAATTCCAGAAGATCGTCGAGGGCTACATCGAGCGCCGCTTCGGCGCCGAGGCGCAAGCGCATTGATGCGCTGACTTTGTCCGTCTTCCCGCCGAACCGGAGCGCACATCGCGCTCCTCAATCGCATTCCAGACATGGCTGAACGACTGAGTGCCGTCAAAGGCATGAACGACCTGCTGCCGCCCGATTCCTCGCGCTGGGAATGGGTGGAGGCCACCGTGCGCTCGCTGATGCAGCGCTACGGCTACCAGAGCGTGCGCACGCCCATCGTCGAGCCGACGGCGCTGTTCGTGCGTGGCCTGGGCGAGGTGACCGACATCGTCGAGAAGGAGATGTACTCTTTCGAGGACCGGCTGAACGGCGACCAGCTCACGCTGCGCCCCGAAGGCACGGCCGGCGTGGTGCGAGCGATGGTCGAGCACAGCTTCCTGCGCGAGGGCGGCCGGCGCCTCTTCTACGTCGGCCCGATGTTCCGCCACGAACGGCCGCAGAAGGGCCGCTACCGCCAGTTCCATCAGGTCGGCGTGGAGGTGCTGGGGTTTCCCGGCCCCGACGTGGACGCCGAGATCATCCTGCTGACGCGTTCGCTGTGGCGCGAGCTGGGCCTGGTGGAAGGACGCGACATCACGCTCGAGATCAACAGCCTGGGGCAGCCCGACGAACGCCGCGCGCACCGCGAAGCGCTGATCCGCCACCTGGAAGCCCACGCCGACCTGCTGGACGACGACGCCAGGCGCCGGCTGCACAGCAACCCGCTGCGCGTGCTCGACACCAAGAACCCTGCGATGCAGGCGATGGTCGATGCGGCGCCGCGGCTGATCGACTTCCTTGGCCCCGAGTCGATGGCGCACTTCGACGGCGTCCGCCGTGTGCTCGATGCCGTCGGCCTGGCCTACCGCATCAATCCGCGCCTGGTGCGCGGCATGGACTACTACAACCTCACCGTCTTCGAATGGACGACCGACAAGCTCGGTTCGCAGGCGACGGTGTGCGGCGGCGGCCGCTACGACGGCCTGATCGAGCAGCTCGGCGGCAAGCCGTCGCCGGGCGTCGGCTGGGGCCTGGGGCTGGAGCGCCTGCTGCTGCTGCTGGAGACCGTGGGTATCGAGGCGCCTTCGGCCGCACCGGGTGCCTACGCCATCGTGCCGTCGGAAGTCGCCCTGCCTGCCGTGGTGCCCGTGCTGGAAGCGCTGCGCGCGGCCGGAGTGGCCGTCGTCATGCACCCGGGAGGCGCCGAAGGGCGCGGCAGCATGAAGTCGCAGTTCAAGAAGGCGGACGCCAGCGGTGCCCGCTTCGCGCTGATCTTTGGCGACGAGGAGCTGGCGCGTGGCGAAGTGGCCGTGAAGCCGCTGCGCGACGCGCAGGCCACCCAGGCGCTGCGGCCGCTGGCCGACGTCGGCGCCTGGGCGCACGAACTGCGCAACGCATAATCCCGCCTCCGCCGAACGGGGCGGTCTGAATACAAGAAGCATCGCATGGCAACCCAACTCGATCTGCAAGAGCAGGAACAGCTCGACGACATCAAGGCCTTCTGGCGGCAGTACGGCAACCTCATCACCTGGGTGCTCGTGCTCGCGCTGGGCGGCTTCGCGGCCTGGACCGGCTGGAACACCTGGCAGCGCAACCAGGGCGTCAAGGCAGCGGCGATGTACGACGCGCTCGAGGTCGCGGCGAACGCAGGCGACTCGGCGCGTGCCACGCAGGTCTTCGGGGATCTCAAGGGCACCTATCCGCGCACGGCCTATGCGGGGCAGGGCGGCTTGGTTGCCGCCAAGCTCCAGTTCGACAAGGGCCAGCCCGACGAGGCGCTGGCGACCTTGGCCTGGGTGGCCGACAACGCCAGCGAGGATGAATACCGCACCGTGGCCCGGCTGCGTGCGGCCGGCATCCTGATCGACAAGAAGCAGTACGACGACGCGCTGCGCCAGCTGGAAGCTGCCAAATCCACCGGCTTCGAGGCACTGGTCGCCGACCGCCGCGGCGATGTGCTGCTTGCCCAGGGTAAGCAGGATGAAGCCAAGGCGGCTTACCAGGCCGCCTGGAAGGCGATGGACGCCAAGCTCGAGTACCGGCAGCTGATCGACGCCAAGCTCACGGCGCTGGGGGCTGCGCCGGCGGCCAGCGGGGTGGCGCCGTGATGCGCACCCTGTTGCTGCGTTGCATGGCGGTGGCGGCCGTCGTCGTGACGGCTGCCGGCTGCTCGTCGACCGACAAGCCGAAGCCCACGCCGCTGGAAACCGTGACGCCAGCGATCGCCGGGCGCCAGGTGTGGAGCGTCCGCCTCGACACGCTGACCTTCCCGCTGGTGCCGACCGTGCGTGAGGGCGAGATCACGCTCGCCTCGGGGGACGGCAACGTCGTCACGCTGCAGGCCGATTCCGGCGCAGAGATCTGGCGAGGCAACGTCGGTGGGCGCATCGTCGCCGGCGTGGGGACCGACGGGCGTGTCGCTGCCGTCGTCACGCGCGACAACGAACTCGTGGTGCTGGAGCGTGGTGGCGTCAAGTGGCGCCATCGCCTGAATGCCCGCGTGGCGACGCCGCCGTTGGTGGCGGGCGAGCGGGTGTTCGTGATGGGCGTGGATCGCATCGTCAACGCGTTCGATGCCCTCGACGGCAAGCTGCTGTGGAAGCTCCAGCGTCCGGGCGACGCGCTCACGCTGTCGCAGGCCAGCGTGCTCGCCCCCTACAAGGACACGCTGCTGGTCGGCCAGGGCCCGCGCCTCGTCGGTGTCGACCCGCTGCGGGGCACGGTGCGCTGGGACGTGGCGGTGGCCACGCCGCGCGGTACCAACGAGGTCGAGCGGCTGGCCGACCTGATCGGGCCCCTGCAGCGCCATGGCGAATCGGTCTGCATGCGCGCTTTCCAGTCTTCCGTGGGTTGTGTCAACGCGGAACGAGGCGCGCTGCAGTGGAGCAAGAATGTCGGTGGCGTGCAGGCCGTCGGGGCGGATGCGGACCTGGTGGTCGGCGCGGATGGCAGCGATCGCATCACCGCGTGGCGGGCGTCGAACGGCGACATCGCCTGGACGAGCGAGCGCCTGATGTACCGCCAACTCAGCGGTGCGTTGGTGATCGGCCGCACCGTGATCTTCGGTGACGTCGAAGGCCAGGTCCATTTCCTCGACCGTCAGAATGGCGCGACGTTGCTGCGCCTGCCCACCGATGGTTCGCCGGTGCTCGGAGCACCGGTGCGCTGGGGCAATACGGTCATCGTGACGACGCGCAACGGCGGCGTCTTCGCATTCCGCCCCGAGTGATGGCGGACAGCAGGTACATCCTATGAAACCGGTCGTGGCCCTGGTGGGCCGCCCCAATGTCGGCAAGAGCACGCTCTTCAACCGGCTCACCAAGAGCCGCGATGCGATCGTGGCCGATTTTGCGGGCCTGACCCGTGACCGCCACTACGGCGATGCCCGGGTTGGCAGCCGCGAGTTCATCCTGATCGACACGGGTGGTTTCGAGCCGGACAAGCCCACCGGCGTCGTGGCCGAGATGGCCAAGCAGACCAAGCAGGCCGTCGCGGAGGCCGATGCGGTGGTGTTCGTCGTCGACATCCGCGCCGGGTTGTCGCCCCAGGACCAGGACATCGCGCGCTACCTGCGCGCGGCGAACAAGCGGGTGTTCATCGCGGTGAACAAGGCGGAGGGGATGATCGAATCCCCGCTGCTGGCCGAGTTCCATGAACTCGGCATGGGCGAGCCGCACCCGATCTCCGCGTCGCACGGCCAGGGCATCCGCAGCCTGGCCGAGGCGGTCCTCGACAGCTTCGAGTGGCCCGAGGAGGATGAAGAGGCCGAGGGGGACGAGGGGCGGCCCATCCGCCTGGCCGTGGCAGGGCGCCCGAATGTCGGCAAGAGCACCCTCATCAACACCTGGCTCGGCGAGGAGCGGCTCATCGCCTTCGACATGCCCGGCACCACGCGCGATGCCATCCATGTGCCCTTCGAGCGCAACGGCCAGCGCTTCGAGCTGATCGACACGGCGGGTTTGCGCCGCAAGGGCCGCGTCTTCGAGGCGATCGAGAAGTTCTCGGTCGTCAAGACGCTGCAGGCCATCGCCGACGCCAACGTCGTCGTGCTACTGCTCGACGCGACCCAGGGCGTGACCGAACAGGATGCGCACATCGCCGGCTACGTGCTGGATGCGGGGCGGGCCGTGGTCCTCGCGGTCAACAAGTGGGATGCCATCGACGGCTACCAGCGCGAGATGCTGGAGCGCTCGATCGCGAGCCGCCTGGCATTCCTGAAGTTCGCCCCCATCGTGCAGATCTCGGCGTTGAAGCGCCAGGGCCTCGGCCCGCTGTGGAAGACCATCGCCGACGCCCATGCTTCGGCCACGTGCAAGATGTCGACGCCTGTGCTGACGCGGCTCGTGCACGACGCGGTGACGCACCAGGCGCCCAAGCGGGCCGGCAATTTCAGGCCCAAGCTCAGGTATGCCCACCAAGGGGGCATGAATCCCCCGGTCGTCGTGGTGCACGGGAATTCTCTGGAGCACGTGACGGACGCCTACAAGCGATTTCTGGAAGGCCGGATCCGCGACCATTTCAAGCTCACCGGCACGCCGCTGCGCATTGAAATGAAATCGTCGCGGAACCCTTTCGACGACAAGGGCTCGTAAAGGGCTGGGGCAGGACGACGTTGTCGTGCATCCGCCGGCCATCAGGGGCAACCCTGTGATAACGTGCTATGAATCTGAACTGCGAAGACACGGAGAATGTCCATGAGCAATAAAGGGCAACTTCTACAAGACCCGTTTTTGAACCTGCTGCGCAAGGAACACGTGCCGGTGTCGATCTATCTCGTCAACGGCATCAAGCTGCAGGGCCATATTGAATCCTTCGACCAATACGTCGTCCTGTTGCGCAACACCGTGACGCAAATGGTCTACAAGCACGCCATCTCCACGGTTGTGCCCGGCCGTGCGGTGAATTTCCATGCGCAGGAACCGGGCGACGCGGCCTGACGGCCGCTCTGGTACTCCCTACTTTGAGTTCTGAAGTCTCCTCGCCTGGCGCGCCTTCTGCCGAGGGCGCCCGGGCTGTGCTCGTCGGCGTCGATCTCGGGCCGTCGTCGTCTTTCGATCCCACGCTCGACGAACTCGCGTTGCTGGCCGAATCGGCTGGCGACGTGGCCGTGGCGCGGCTGATCGCACGGCGCAAGGCGCCGGACGCGGCTTTGTTCGTCGGCAGCGGCAAGGCGGATGAAATCCGCGCGCTGGTCGAGGCGCACGGCGCACACGGCGTGATCTTCGACCAGGCCTTGAGCCCTGCCCAGCAGCGCAACCTGGAGCGCCACCTCGGCGTGCCCGTCGCTGACCGGACCGCGCTGATCCTCGAAATCTTCGCCCAGCGCGCGCAGAGCCACGAGGGCAAGCTGCAGGTGGAGCTGGCGCGCCTGCAGTACGTCGCGACCAGGTTGGTTCGGCGCTGGAGCCATCTGGAGCGCCAGCGCGGCGGCATCGGTACGCGTGGCGGTCCGGGCGAGGCGCAGATCGAACTGGATCGTCGGATGATCGGCGACCGTATCAAGTCCGTGAAGCAGCGGCTCGAGAAGGTCAAGCGGCAGCGCGGTACACAAAGGCGTGCGCGGGAGAAGAACGGCACGTTCCGGATCTCGCTGGTCGGCTACACCAATGCGGGCAAGTCCACGCTGTTCAACGCCTTGGTGAAGGCCCGCGCCTATGCCGCCGACCAGCTGTTCGCCACGTTGGATACCACGACGCGCCAGCTCTACCTGGCATCGCTAGGACGGGCGGTTTCCTTGTCGGACACCGTGGGCTTCATCCGCGACCTACCGCACAAGCTGGTCGAGGCCTTCCAGGCGACGCTGCAGGAGGCCGCCGACGCAGACCTGCTGCTGCACGTGGTGGATGCCTCCAGCCCGGCGCTGGCGGAGCAGTTGGACGAGGTGGATCGGGTATTGGCGGAGATCGGTGCCGAACGCATCCCGCAGATCCTGGTCTATAACAAGCTCGACCGGCTCGACGAAAGCCAGCGCCCGCGTGTACTCGTGGATGCACTGGAACGTGCGCCCGGCCTGCGCGTGCCGCGGATCTTCGTCAGCGCCATGGAAGGCTTGGGCCTCGACGCGCTGCGCGATGCGATCGCACTGGCCGCCTCCGGCCAGTCGGACGCTTGGCATCCCGGTGGCCAGCGCGGCGAGGCACCCGATCCAGTATCCGAGACCCATTCCCCGGAGGCCCCGGAGGCCTCTGCCACCCGATTCATGCAAGCATGACCATGCGCCAATCGTTCCCTGAGCGTCCCAGTCTCTCGGCCGTCGCGCGAGCCGCCGGCGCGTTGCTGGCCGGCGCCGCCCGCTCCGCGCTGCAGCGCCGGCCCCAGGCTGGCAGCGATACGCTCGTCCTGAACAATGGCCGCAACGACGGCCCGCCCGATCTCGATGAACTGTGGCGCGATTTCAATCGCAAGCTCAGCGGCCTGCTCGGTGGCAAGCAAGGCGGTGGCAGCAACCGCCCTCCGGTAGACGGGAACGGCGGCCCGCCGTTTCGTCCGGATATGAAGAGCGCAGGCATCGGCGTGGGCCTGATCGGTGCGGTCGTCGTGCTGGTGTGGGCGGCGAGCGGCTTCTTCATCGTGCAGGAAGGCCACCAGGCCGTGGTCACATCGTTCGGCCGCTATGCCTATACCGCCGAAGCTGGTTTCCAATGGCGTTTTCCGTACCCCTTCCAGGCCCATGAAACCGTGCCGGTGACGCAGTTGCGCTCGGTCGAGGTGGGCCGCAACAGCGTGATCCAGGCGACCGGCCTGCGTGATTCGTCGATGCTCACCGAGGACGAGAACATCGTCGACATCCGCTTCACCGTCCAGTACCGGTTGAAGGATGCGCGTGAGTACCTCTTCGAGAACCGCAGCCCGGACGAGGCCGTGGTGCAGGCGGCGGAGTCGGCGGTGCGCGAGATCGTCGGGCGCAGCCGGATCGATTCGGTGCTTTATGAACAGCGTGATGCCATCGCCACCGATCTGGCCAAGTCCGTGCAGGCGCAGCTCGATCGTCTGAAGGCCGGGATCATCGTGGCGAACGTGAACGTCCAGAATGTGCAGGTGCCGGAACAGGTGCAGGCTGCCTTCAATGACGCGGTGAAGGCCGGCGCCGATCGCGATCGCTTCAAGAACGAAGGCCAGGCCTACGCGAGCGACGTGATCCCGAAGGCGCAAGGTACGGCCGCCCGGCTTCGCGAAGAGGCCGAGGGCTACAAGGCGCGCGTCGTTGCCCAGGGCGAAGGTGATGCGCAGCGCTTCCGCTCGGTGCTGACGGAGTACCAGAAGGCGCCTGGCGTGACGCGGGACCGCCTCTACATCGAGACGATGCAGCAGGTCTACAGCAACGTGACGAAGGTGATGGTCGACAGCCGCAGCGGATCGAATCTGCTGTACCTGCCGCTGGACAAGCTGCTCCAGCAGTCCGGCGCGGCGCCACAGGCAGGCTCGGCCAGCGGCACCGCCGTTCCGTCCATGCCGGTCGAGCCGGGCCCGAATCCGTCGCTCGATGCGCGGTCGCGTGAAAACCAGCGCAGCCGCGATCGCGAAGTCCGCTGAAGTAGCAGGAGACACAGAGAACATGAACCGAATCGGAGCCATCGTCGCTGGTGCGCTGATCCTGCTGATGCTGGCCAGTTCGACGCTTTTCATCGTCGACCAGCGCCAGGTCGCCGTCGTGTATGCACTCGGTGAGATCAAGGAGGTCATCACCGAGCCCGGTCTGAAGGTCAAGCTGCCCCCGCCGTTCCAGAATGTCGTGTTCCTGGACAAGCGTGTGCAGACGCTGGACAGCCCGGAGACCCGGCCGATCTTCACGGCCGAGAAGAAGAGCCTGGTGATCGACTGGCTGATCAAGTGGCGCATCGTCGAGCCTCGGCAGTTCATCCGCAACAGCGGGGTCGACATCCGCAACCTGGAAAGCCGGTTGGCGCCGGTCGTGCAAGCCGCGTTCAACGAGGTGGTGACACGCCGCACCGTGCGCGGCGTGCTCGCCACGGAGCGCGAACAGGTCATGCAAGCCGTGCGCGATCGGCTGGCGGACGAGGGCAAGGCCTTCGGCATCGAGATCGTCGATGTGCGCGTCAAGCGCGTGGACTTCGTCGCCGACATCACCGATTCGGTGTACCGCCGCATGGAGTCGGAGCGCAAGCAGGTCGCCAACGAACTGCGCTCGCAGGGCGCCGCCGACGGCGAGAAGATCCGTGCTGATGCCGACCGGCAGCGCGAGGTGATCATCGCCGAGGCCTACCGCGACGCGCAGAAGATCAAGGGCGAAGGCGATGCGCAGGCGTCTGCGCTGTACGCCGATGCCTTCGGTCGTGATCCGCAGTTCGCGCAGTTCTACCGCAGCCTCGAGGCATACCGGGCGAGCTTTCGCAACAAGAGCGACGTGATGGTCGTGGATCCGAGCGCCGACTTCTTCAGGGCCATGCGCTCGCCGGACGCCGGCACGTCGCCACGCAGCCGCTGAGCGGCGTGCGCCGATGAGCGATCTGTTGCTGGGCGCGTTGGCGCTGATGCTGGTCCTCGAAGGCGTGCTGCCGTTCTTCAGCCCTCCTGCTTGGCGCGCCGTTTTCGAGCGTGCGACGCAGATGACCGATGGCCAGATCCGTTTCATGGGCCTGGTCAGCATGCTGATCGGGCTCGGGTTGCTGTACCTCCATGGCGGCAGCTGAAGCTCGCATCGGTACAATGCCGTTTTCAATACCGGTGCCTTTTGATGTCGTCTGCGTGGCTGCTGCCCGAGCACATTGCCGATGTCCTGCCGTCGCAGGCACGTCGTATCGAAGAACTTCGCCGGGCGCTGCTCGACATGGCGCGCGGCTACGGCTTCGAACTGGTCATGCCGCCGCTGCTGGAGCACTTGGATTCGCTCCTGTCGGGTACGGGCCGAGAGCTTGACCTCAAGACCTTCAAGCTGGTCGACCAGCTCAGCGGCCGGACCTTGGGGCTGCGTGCCGACACAACGCCCCAAGTGGCCCGCATCGACGCACACCTGCTCAATCGCCGCGGGGTGACCCGCTTGGCCTACTGCGGGCCGGTGCTGCACACCCGCCCAGAGCGGCTGCATGCCACGCGTGAGCCGCTTCAGTTCGGTGCAGAGATTTACGGCCATGCCGGACTCGAAGCGGAGCTGGAGGTCATCGAATTGGCGCTGGACGGTTTGCGTTCGGCGGGCATCGAGCGGCCGGTGCTGGACCTCGGCGATGCGCGGGTGGTCCGCGCCGTGCTTGCGGATTCGTCGCTGGATGCGGGCCGGCTCGATGAGCTGGTTTCCGCACTAGCGCACAAGGATGGCGGTGCCATGGCGGCGTTGACGGCGGAGTTCCCGCCTGAAACCCGCCAGGCCTTGTCCACGCTCTTGCGGCTGTATGGCGGGAGTGACGTGTTGCAGGCCGCACGCACACACCTTCCTGCTCGCGCGCCGATCACGGCAGCGCTGGACGACCTCGAATGGCTTGCGAGCCATGTGCGCCGCACGCATCCCCAGGTGCGGGTGGGTTTCGATCTCGCCGATATGAGCGGCTACGCGTACTACAGCGGGGTGCGTTTTGCGCTGTATGGCGAGGGTGCCAGCGATTCGCTGGTGCGCGGCGGGCGTTACGACGAGGTCGGTGCGGTGTTCGGCCGCAAGCGGCCGGCAGTCGGCTTCAGCCTGGATCTGAAGTCGTTGGTCGATCTGGCTACGCCCCATCCGCCGCGCGTGGCGATCCGTGCGCCTTGGGGTGAGGATGCGGCGCTGCGGGCGGCGGTGCGACAGCTCCGCGAGCAAGGTGAAACAGTGGTCTGCGTCCTGCCGGGCCATGAACACGAAGGCCAGGAATTCGACTGCGACCGCGAGCTCGCATGTATCGATGGCCGCTGGGCGCTGCGCGCGCTCTGACTCTCTTTCCACGAACCTTTCGGTAACCATGCAACAGCAGAGCAATCCGGCCACGCGAGCGCGTGGCAAGAACGTGGTCGTCGTCGGCACCCAATGGGGCGACGAAGGCAAGGGCAAGGTGGTGGACTGGCTGACCGACCACGCACAGTCGGTGGTGCGCTTCCAGGGGGGGCACAACGCGGGCCACACGCTGGTGATCAAGGGCGTGAAGACGGCGCTGCAATTGATCCCGAGCGGCATCATGCGCGAGGGCGTGCAGTGCTTCATCGGCAATGGCGTGGTGGTGGATCCGTCGCACTTGCTGCTGGAGATCGAGCGGCTCGAAAAGATCGGTCTCGAGGTGCGATCCCGCTTGTTCATCAGCGAATCGTGCCCGCTCATCCTGCCGTTCCACGTGGAGGTCGACAAGGCGCGCGAGGCGCTGCGGGAGACCAGTGGTGTCGGCAAGATCGGAACCACCGGCAAGGGCATCGGGCCGGCGTACGAGGACAAGGTCGCCCGCCGTGCGCTGCGCGTGCAGGATCTGAAGCATCCCGAACGCTTCGCGAAGAAGCTGCAAGAGCTGCTCGAGCTGCATAACTTCGCGTTGAGCGGCTACCTGCGGTCGAAGCCACTGGAGTTCCAACCCATCTTCGACCACGCCATGGCGGTGGCCGAGCAACTGAAGCCGATGCTCGCGGACGTGGGCTACCGCCTCCATACCGCCAACCGGGAAGGCGCGAACATCCTGTTCGAGGGTGCGCAAGGCACGCTGCTGGACATCGACCACGGCACGTATCCTTACGTGACCTCGAGCAACTGCGTGGCAGGCAATGCCGCAGCCGGCTCGGGCGTGGGGCCGGAGCAGCTGCACTACATCCTCGGCATCACCAAGGCATACACGACGCGGGTGGGCTCCGGACCGTTCCCGACGGAGCTGCCGATCGACGATGCCGGCACCGTCGGGCACCACTTGTCGACGGTGGGGCAGGAGCGCGGGACCGTGACCGGCCGGGCGCGCCGTTGCGGCTGGCTCGATGCGGCAGCGTTGAAGCGCTCGATCATCATCAACGGCATCTCCGGCTTGTGCATCACCAAGCTCGACGTGCTGGATGGGCTGAAGGAGATCAAGGTCTGCGTGGGCTACGACCTGCACGGCCAGCGCATCGACATCCTGCCGCTCGATGCGGACGACATCGCGGCCTGCCAACCCATCTACGAGACGTTCGAGGGATGGGCCGGCAGCACGGCCGGCATCACCCAATGGGATGCCTTGCCCAAGAACGCACGGGCCTATCTGGAACGCGTGCAGTCCTTCATCGGTGCTCCGATCGACATGGTGTCCACCGGCCCGGACCGTGAGCACACGATCCTGCTGCGTCACCCTTACCAAGCCTGATGATTCATCGCCAGACCAGGAGCTTTCGATGCTGACCGACGATGGCAAACACCTCTACGTCTCTTGGGACGAGTACCACATGCTGATCGAGCGGCTGGCGCTCAAGGTGCACAACTCCGGATGGGAGTTCGACCAGATTCTTTGCCTTGCGCGGGGCGGCATGCGTCCGGGCGATGTGTTGTCGCGTGTCTTCGACAAGCCGCTGGCGATCATGTCCACCAGTTCCTATCGGGCCGAGGCCGGGACGATCCAAGGCCGCCTCGACATGGCCAAGTACATCACCATGCCCAAGGGCGAGCTGGCGGGCCGGGTGCTGCTGGTCGACGACCTGGCCGATTCAGGCATCACGCTGAAGGCCGTGGTCGAGCGGTTGCGTGGCATGCCATCGATTCGCGAGCTGCGCTCCGCGGTGATCTGGACCAAGGGCGTATCGAGCTACACACCCGACTACTACGTCGAGCTGCTGCCCACGAGCCCGTGGATCCACCAGCCGTTCGAGGAATACGACAACCTGCGCCCGGAAGGGTTGGCAAGGAAGTTCGTGGTTTGACCACGGTTCGACGCGGCTTGTCCGCATGCATCTCTATGCGGGAGGCTGGCCGTGGCGCCGGCCTTGCTGCACAAGCGCGGCGGTTGTCGGCAGGCGGCGGCATGATTCAATGCATCGATCATGACGTTTGCACCGTTGCCGCCAATGAAAAAAGGGCCGATGCTTCAGCATCGGCCCTTTTTGGATTTGGTGCCCAGGAGAGGACTCGAACCTCCACGGAGTTACCCGCTAGTACCTGAAACTAGTGCGTCTACCAATTCCGCCACCTGGGCGTCTCAGGGAAGCCGAGAGTCTATCATCAAAAATTCAACAAACGCAAGTGCTTCGAACCCCGGCGCTGCTCTGATGAGCGAATTGGAAGGGGTTGTGCAGGGCCATCGTGATGGCCACGGTTTTGTCCTGCAACCCGGTGGCAGCGACATCTATTTGTCCCAACAGGAGATGCGCGCCGTCTTGCACCGCGACCGGGTGCGTGTCAGGGTGGTGCGCTATGACCGCAAGGGCCGGCCTGAGGGGCGGGTGCTCGAGATCGTCGAGCGGCGCAAGGCGCCCATCATTGGCCGCTTGCTGCACGAAAGCGGCGTATGGCTCGTGGCGCCCGAGGACAAGCGTTATGGCCAGGACATCCTGATCCCGAAGAACGCGACGGCCAATGCGCAGGCTGGTCAGGTGGTCGCGGTTGAACTCACCGAGCCGGCATCGATGTTCTCGCAGCCCGTGGGGCGTGTGAGTGAAGTGCTGGGCGAGATCGACGACCCGGGCATGGAGATCGAGATCGCCGTGCGCAAGTACGAGGTGCCGCACCGCTTCTCGCCGGAAACACTGGCACAGGCGGCCGCGCTGCCGGAGCGGGTGCGGCCCGTCGACAAACGCCACCGAATCGACCTCACCGATGTGCCGTTGGTCACCATCGATGGCGAAGATGCGCGCGACTTCGACGACGCGGTGTATTGCGAGCCGTTCAAGAAGGGGCGCGGCAAGAGTGCGTTCTCCGGGTATCGGCTGCTGGTGGCGATCGCCGACGTGAGCCATTACGTGAAGCCGGGCGAACCCATCGATGCCGATGCCTATGAACGGGCGACTTCGGTCTACTTCCCGCGGCGGGTGATCCCCATGCTGCCGGAGAAGCTCTCGAACGGCCTGTGTTCGCTCAATCCGCACGAAGATCGCCTGTGCATGGTGTGCGACATGCTGGTCACCGAAGGGGGTGACTTGGAGGCCTACCAGTTCTACCCGGCCGTCATGCATTCGCATGCGCGATTCACCTACACCGAGGTCGCGGCCATCCTGGCCAACACGCGCGGGCCCGAAGCTGCAAAGCGTGAGGCGCTGGTGCCGCACTTGCTGCACCTTCACGAGGTGTACCGTGCACTGTTGAAGGCCAGGGCGGCGCGTGGTGCGGTGGATTTCGAGACGACTGAAACGCAGATCGTGTGCGATGAGAACGGCCGCATCGAAAAGATCGTCCCGCGCATCCGCACCGAGGCGCACCGCTTGATCGAAGAGGCGATGCTGGCGGCGAATGTGTGCGCAGCCGACTTCATCCAGCACGGCAAGCACCCCAGCCTGTTCCGCGTGCACGAAGGACCGACGCCCGAGAAGAAGACGACGCTGCAGAACTACCTGCGTTCGCTTGGCCTGGGCCTGACAGTGAGCGACGATCCGACGCCGGCCGAGTTCCAGGCCATTGCATTGGCCACGAAAGACCGGGTCGATTCGCTGCAGATCCACACCATGTTGCTGCGCTCCATGCAGCAGGCCATCTATACCTCGGCCAACAGTGGCCACTTCGGGCTGGGCTACCAGGCCTATACGCACTTCACGAGCCCGATCCGGCGCTATCCGGACCTGCTGGTGCATCGGGTCATCAAGGGGCTCCTGGCCAACAAGCGCTATCACCTCGATGCGTCCCTGGTGTCCGCCGAACCCACGGTGGTACGCAAGGGCGGCAAGCCGGTCAAGTCGTCGGCGAAGGGCGTGCCGGGCACGATGCGCATGAACGAAGCCGAAGCGTGGGACGTCGCAGGTGCGCATTGCAGCGCGAACGAACGGCGCGCCGACGAAGCGTCGCGCGACGTCGAGGCCTGGCTCAAATGCCGCTACATGCGCGAGCGTCTGGGCGAGGAGTTCAGCGGCACCGTCAGCGCCGCGACCAGCTTCGGCCTGTTCGTCACGCTGGATGGGCTGTACGTCGAGGGCTTGGTGCACATCACCGAGCTGGGCGGCGAGTACTTCCGCTTCGACGAGGCTCGGCAGGAACTGCGCGGCGAGCGCAGCGGCGTGCGTTACACGATCGGTTCGCGTGTCAGGGTGCAGGTGAGCCGCGTGGACCTGGACGGCCGCCGGATCGACTTCCGCATGGTTCGCGAAGGCGAGACGGACCGCCTGATCGCTGCACGGGCGGCGAGAGACAAGTCGGGCGAGCGGCGTTCATCGAATGCCGTGGACGAACTCGCGGCGGTGCAGGAAGCCGATCGCAACGTCAAGGCGCGCACGCGGAAGGTGGCGAGCCAGCGTAATGGCGGCGGGGCGGGGCGGAAGTCGCCTGCCGCGGGCAAGACCCGGAAGCGGCGCTGAAGGCCGTCCCGGCGCATCAGCTGAGCCGGTGCATCGCCTCGATGAGGTCTGCGGCCCGCAGCGGGCCGCGTTGACCGCTGGCGGCTGCTTCGTCGGCCGCCAGGCCGTGCAGCCACACGGTGGCCGTCGCGGCGGCCCAGCCGGTGTCTTGCGGCATCTGCGCCCATGAACCGGCGATCCAGCCGGCCAGCACGTCGCCGGTGCCGGCCGTGGCGAGCAGCGCATTGCCGGTCGGGTTGATGCACGGCAGCCGCCCCGGCGCGGCGAGCACGGTGCCCGAGCCCTTGAGCACGACGGTGGCGCCGAAGCGTGTGGCCAGGTGCATGGCGGCACGCAGGCGGTCGGCCTGCACGGCCTGCGTGTCGCAGTCCAGCAGGCGCGCCGCTTCGAGTGGATGCGGCGTGAGCACCGTGGGCTGGCCGTGCCGCGCACGTTGTGCAAGCGCGGTTTGCAGCGCAGGGCTGGCGGCAACGGAGTTGAGCGCGTCGGCGTCCAGCACCAGGCGGGGCGCGCCGAGCAGCGTGGCGTCGAGCACGGCTGCCACGGCCTGGCCGCCGCCGCAGCCACAGGCGACGGTCGCGTGCGACAGCAATTGCTGCGGCGGCGCCCATGCGGCGGGCCGGTGCATCAGTTCGGGGCGCGCATCGTCGCCACCGGCGTCGAGATCCAGCGGGCTCAAGTAGACGCGACCTCCGCCCGCGGCGAGCGCCCCGCGGCCCGCGAGCCGGGCCGCGCCTGCCATGCCGGTGGCCCCGCCGATCACCACCACATCGCCAAAGCTGCCTTTGTGTTGGGAATGCCTGAGCGGCCTGTCGTGGCGGAACAGCCCGTCAACGCCGTTCAGGCGCGCGATGGGGGTCTCGGTTCCACCGGGATCGACGCCGAGGCTGTCATGCCAGATATCACCCGACAGCTCGCGGCCTTCGCCGGTGAACAGGCCGGGCTTCAGCGCCAGCAGCGACAGGGTATGGGTTGCCCGCACGGCCTCGGAACCGACGCGCGCGCCCGTTTCCGCGTGCAGGCCGGAAGGAATGTCCACCGCCAGGACCGGACCGGCGAAGCGGTGGCTCAGGCGGATGGCTTCGGCGATGTTCCCCTCGGGGGCTCGCCGCAGGCCCAGGCCCAGCAACGCGTCGATGAGCAGATCGGCTTCGATGCGCGACGGCAGCGTGGTGTACACCGGGGCGCCGGCTTCGCGGGCCCGTTGCAGCGATTGCGCAGCGTCGGCCGGCAGTTGCAGAGGATCCGCCAGCAGATGCACGGTGACGCGGCGGCCAGCCTGAACCAGGTGCATCGCGGCTTCGAGGCCATCGCCTCCGTTGTTGCCAGGGCCCGCGAGGACGCCGATGGCCTGGCCATGCGGGTGCGTCGCCAGGGCAAGCCGTGCCACGGCCAGGCCTGCGCGCCGCATCAGCGTGTGGGGTGCCAAGGTGGCCTGGGCTGCCGCCTCCGCACGGCGCACCGAAGGCGTGTCGAACAGCTCCAGACTGCGAGCTGGAGGCAGGACACGGTGGATTCCGGCAGGCATGGCGAGGCAGCAGTCAGTGCGTGTGCAGGCGCGAGGCGGACAGTCGCTCGGTGTCGATCTCGGGCGTGCGTCCGGCGATCTGGTCGGCGAGGACCCTGGCCGAACCGCAGGACAACGCCCAGCCGCTGGAACCGTGGCCTAGGTTGATCCAGACGCCCGGATGCCCGCTGGCGCCGAGCACCGGCGGGCCATCGGGCAGCATCGGCCGCGCACCTTTCCAGCGTTGCGCCTGGGCGAGGTGCGTAGCGCCCGGAAACCAGTCGTGCAGCACCTTGTAGAGCGTGTCGAGCGGGCCTTTGGACCAGGTGTCGGCACGTCCGCCCAGTTCCGCGCTGCCGGCCACCCGCACACGTTGCCCGAGACGAGAGATCGCGACCTTGTACTTCTCGTCCATCAGGGCGGCACGCGGACCGAAATCCGGGTGACCCTCGATGATGCGCAGGGGGGCCGTCAGTGAGTAGCCGTAGACAGGCTGCAGCGGCAGCCTCATGCCCAGCCGCCCGAGCAAAGGCAGCGAGCCCAACGCGGCGCACATCACCAGGGCGTCGAACGAGTCGTTGTGTTCCACACCGGGTTGGTTGGCGTCGGTGCGTTCGACGGTCTGCACCGACACCGGCGCGCCGGCCTGGATCGCACAGACCGTGTGATGAAAGCGGAACCGGACCCCCAGCCGCTGGGCTTCTGCGCGCAGCAGCATCGCGAACTGCCGGCAGTTGCCGACGCCGTCGCCAGCCAGATGCACACCCGCGTGCAATGGCGTGCCCGCGTCCAGGCCGGGTTCGATCTCACGGCATCGGGCCGCGTCGACGAGGTGGAAATCGACGCCCAGCTCCGCCAGCAGCTTCAAGCCTGCGCGCGAGAGGGCGACATCGCGCTCCGTGCGCAGCAGCACGAGCAGCCCCCGTGCCTGTTCATACTCGATCCGCAGCGACTGCTGGATGGCATCGAGGCGCGCGCGGCTGTATCGCGCGAGCGCATGCATGGCTGAGCGGTTGCGCTGGTACGTCTCTGGGGTGCAGGCGCGCCACCACCGCCACAGCCAGGTCAGCATCGCTGCATCGGGGGCGCCGCCAAAGCGCACGGGTGCGTGCGCGCTCAGGAGGTGGCGCAGCACTTTGCCCGGCATGCCTGGTGCGGCCCAGGGCGTGACATAGCCTGGCGCGAGGACGCCTGCGTTGGCGAAGCTGGTCTCCTCTGCAACGGTGCCGCATCGCTCGAAGACGGTGACCTGATGGCCGTCTGCAGCCAATTCGTAGGCGGTCGTCACGCCGATGATGCCGGCGCCGATCACGGCGATGCGCATGTCAGTCCCTCCTGCCGCGGCGCCGGGTGGCCATGGCGGTGGGGCGGCGGGGAGGATGCATCTGGACTGGAGCCCTGTCGGACATGCTGGAGCGGACGACCGGCTGCTTGCCGGTCGCGGAAAAGAGGAGGGGCATCGAGGCTCGTGCTAGAATCTTTGGGTTTACCCGCGCACTGCCACGTCGGTAGTTGCCGTGTGGGGTAGACCAATCGCGAACCCGGCTGCTGAAAGGTGTCGCAACAGGGTGTGCTGGTGGGTGATCCTGCCAGACCTTGCGGGAGAAATACCCGTTTGCCTGCTGTGATTCACGCCGGATTCTAGACCCAACCTTCGGAGTATCCATGTCTGTCACGATGCGTGAAATGCTGGAAGCCGGTGTCCATTTCGGCCACCAAACGCGCTTCTGGAACCCCAAGATGGCCCCGTACATCTACGGCCATCGCAACAAGATCCACATCATCAACCTCGAGAAGACGCAGCCGCTGTTCGAGGATGCGATGAAGTTCGTTCGTCAGCTCGCAGCCAAGCGCGGCACGATCCTGATGATCGGCACCAAGCGCCAGGCGCGTGAAGTGATTGCCCAGGAGGCGCAGCGCGCAGGCATGCCTTACGTCGACCAGCGCTGGCTCGGCGGCATGCTCACCAACTTCAAGACGGTCAAGGGCTCGCTCAAGAAGCTGAAGGACATGCAGGCGCAGGTGGAGGCTGGCACGCAGCCCGCCATCAAGAAGGAAGCGCTGATGTTCCAGCGCGAGATCGCCAAGCTCGACAAGGACATCGGTGGTATCGGTGACCTGACGGCGCTGCCCGATGCGATGTTCGTCATCGACGTCGGCTACCACAAGATCGCCATCGCGGAAGCGAAGAAGCTCGGCATTCCCATCATCGGCGTGGTCGACACCAACCACTCGCCGGTGGGCATCGACTACGTGATCCCCGGCAACGACGACTCTGCCAAGGCCGTGGCGCTGTACGCCCGCGCCGTGGCCGATGCCGTGCTCGAAGGCAAGGCCAACGCCACCAATGAGCTCGTGACGGCCGTGTCCGCTGGCGACGACGAGTTTGTCGAGGTCAGCGAAGACGCCTGACCCCGGGTCGACGACTTTCACTGAAAGGGGCCGCTGAGGCCCTTTTTCACTCAACGGAGAATTACTGATGCCCGCAATCACCGCAAGCATGGTCGCCGAGCTGCGCGCCAAGACCGATGCACCGATGATGGAATGCAAGAAGGCGCTGACCGAGGCCGAAGGCGACCTCGTGCGCGCCGAAGAGATCCTGCGTGTCAAGCTCGGCAACAAGGCAGGCAAGGCTGCGTCGCGCGTGACGGCCGAAGGCGTTGTCGCCGCTGCCGTCGAAGGCTCGACCGGGGCGCTCATCGAGATCAACTGCGAGACCGACTTCGTCTCCAAGAATGACTCGTTCCTGCAGTTCGCCGCAGCGGCTGCCAAGCTCGTCGCCGAGCACAACCCGGCGGACGTCGAGGCGCTTTCTGCGCTGCCCTACGAGCAGGACACCTTCGGGCCTACGCTGGAAGACGTGCGCAAGGGCCTGATCGGCAAGATCGGCGAGAACATGTCGATCCGCCGCTTCAAGCGCTATGCGGGCGGCGGCAAGCTCGCGAGCTACCTGCACGGCACGCGCATCGGCGTGGTCGTTGAGTTCGAAGGCGACGACGTGGCAGCCAAGGACGTGGCGATGCACGTCGCGGCGATGAAGCCGGCGGCACTGTCGTCTTCCGAGGTCTCGGCCGAACTGGTCGAGAAGGAGCGCAAGATCGCGGCCGAGAAGGCAGCCGAGTCGGGCAAGCCGGCCGAGATCGTCGCGAAGATGGTCGAAGGCTCGGTGGCGAAGTTCCTGAAGGAGGTTTCGCTGCTCGACCAGACCTTCGTCAAGAACGACAAGCAGACCGTCGCTGCGATGCTGAAGGCCGCCAACACGACGGTCAAGAGCTTCACGCTCTACGTGGTGGGCGAGGGCATCGAGAAGAAGCAGGACGACTTCGCGGCCGAAGTGGCGGCCCAGGTCGCTGCGGCCAAGGGCCAGTAACGATCTGCAAAGCCCCGGGGCCGCGTGTGCGGCCCCGTAAACTAGAAAACCTGATCCATATCGCCCACGGGGGAGCTGCATGCCGGCGTACAAACGCATCCTGATCAAACTCTCCGGCGAGGCCCTGATGGGTGACGATTCGTTCGGCATCAACCGCGCCACCATGGTGCGGATGGTGCGCGAAGTGCATGAGGTCACCCAACTCGGCTGCGAAGTGGCAGTGGTGATCGGCGGCGGCAATATCTTCCGTGGCGTCGCTGGCGGTTCCGTCGGCATGGACCGTGCCACGGCAGACTACATGGGGATGCTGGCCACGGTGATGAACTCGCTGGCGCTGGCCGACACCATGCGCCAGGAGGGCATGACCGCCCGCGTGATGTCGGCGATCGCCATCGAGCAGGTGGTCGAGCCCTACGTGCGGCCCAAAGCGCTGCAGTACCTCGAAGAGGGCAAGGTCGTCGTCTTCGCCGCCGGCACCGGCAACCCCTTCTTCACGACCGACACCGCGGCAGCCTTGCGTGGCGCAGAGATCGGGGCCGAAGTCGTGTTGAAAGCGACCAAGGTCGATGGGGTGTATACCGCCGATCCCAAGAAGGATCCCTCGGCGACCCGTTACACCAACATCACCTTCGACGAAGCGATCATCAAGAATCTGCAGGTGATGGACGCCACGGCATTTGCGTTGTGCCGCGACCAGAAGCTGCCGATCAAGGTGTTTTCGATTTTCAAGAGTGGTGCGCTCAAGCGTGTGGTGCTCGGCGAGGACGAGGGCACGCTGGTGCACGTCTGAGGAACCGTCATGACAGTTGCAGACATCAAGAAGACCGCCGAAGGCAAGATGGCCAAGTCCGTCGAGTCCTACAAGAGCGAATTGCAGAAGATCCGCACGGGCCGCGCCCATCCCGGGCTGCTCGACCAGGTGCACGTCGACTACTACGGCTCGATGGTGCCCATCAGCCAGGTGGCGAACGTCGCCCTCATCGATGCGCGCACGATCAGCGTGCAGCCCTGGGAAAAGGGCATGGGACCGAAGATCGAGAAGGCGATCCGCGAGAGCGACCTCGGCCTGAACCCGTCGTCGCAGGGCGACCTGCTGCGCGTGCCGATGCCCGCCCTGACCGAAGAGCGACGCAAGGACCTCACGAAGGTCGTGCGCCATGCCAGCGAGGACGCGAAGGTCGCCGTGCGCAACCTGCGCCGCGACGGCAACGAGCAGCTCAAGCGGCTGCTGAAGGACAAGGCCATCAGCGAGGACGACGAGCGCCGTGCGCAGGACGAGGTGCAGAAGCTCACCGACCGCACGATCGCCGAGATCGATCGCCTGACGCAGGCCAAGGAAGCCGAGATCCTGGCGGTCTGAGCGTGACCAGCAACGTTCCGCGCCATGTCGCCATCGTGATGGATGGCAACGGCCGCTGGGCCAAGAAGCGCTTCATGCCGCGCTTCTTCGGCCACAAGCAGGGTGTCGATGCGCTCGTGCGCACGGTGCAGGCCTGCGCCGATCGCGGCGTCGAGTACCTCACGGTGTTTGCGTTTTCCACGGAGAACTGGAAACGTCCGACCGAGGAGGTTTCGGGCTTGATGGGGCTGGTGCTCGTCGCCGTCTCCAAGTACCTGCGCAAGCTCGCCGGTGAAGGGGTGCGCATCCGCATCGTCGGGGATCGCTCGGCGGTGTCCGACAAGGTGCGTCAGGCCTGGGAGCAGGTGGAAGCGACCACGGCAGACAACAAGCGCATCACGTTGATCGTCGCATTCAACTACGGTGGCCGGTGGGACATCGTCCAGGCTTGCCAACGGGCGATCAGCGACGGCGTGCCGGCGGACCAACTCGACGAACAGCGCCTCGGCCGCTACATGACCATGGGCTTCGCGCCCGACCCGGATCTGTTCATCCGTACCGGCGGCGAGGTGCGCATCAGCAACTTCCTGCTGTGGCAGGTGGCGTATTCGGAGTTCCACTTCTCCGATTGCCTGTGGCCCGACTTCGGCGAGGCCGAGCTCGATGCCGCCATCGCCGCCTTTGCCGAGCGGGATCGCCGCTTCGGTGGTGTCAAGACCGCGCCGGCCGAAACGCTCGCCGCGGGCCACTGAGCGCCACGCGCCATGCTCAAGCAGCGCGTCATCACTGCGATCGTCCTGCTGGCCGTGCTGCTGCCAGCGGTGTTTGCACCCAACCCATGGCCGTTCGCGCTGTTCACGCTGGTGATGGTGGGGGCGGCCGGTTGGGAATGGGGGCGTCTCAACGCCAGCGGCGCCGCGGGCGCCGTCATGCTGGGCCTGGCCGTCGCCGTACTGTGCGGCGTGGTCCTCGCCATGGGATGGTGGCTGGCCTTTCCTGGGGGGGCATGGTGGATCGCCGCGGCACTCTGGATCGTCGGCGGCGCGTTGGCGCTGCGTGCCGGGCCCGCAGGCTGGCCCCGCGTTCCCGTCGTGGCGCGGTGGCTGCTCGGCCTGGCCATGCTGTGCTTCGCATGGCTGGCGATGGTGCAAGCCCGGTCGCTGGGCCTGAATTTCCTGCTGTCGGTGTTCTGCCTGGTGTGGATGGCCGACATTGCCGCCTACTTCGGCGGGCGCACCTTCGGTCGTCGCAAGCTCGCGCCGACGATCAGCCCGGGCAAGAGCTGGGAAGGCGTCTGGAGCGGGATGGCGGGGGTGCTGGTGATGGCCCTCTGTTGGTCGTTGGCCGACACCCACTGGGCGGTCGGTTCCCCCAGTCTCTACAGCCTGCTGCCCGAGCGGCTGGGCTGGCCGGGCGCGGTCGTGGCGCTGCTGGTGCTGGCCATGATGAGCGTCACCGGCGATCTTTTCGAATCCCTGGTCAAGCGGTCTGCCGGCGCCAAGGACAGCAGCCAGCTGCTGCCCGGCCACGGCGGCGTGCTGGACCGCATCGATGCGTTGCTGCCGGTGCTGCCCATCGCCATGGCCTTCGCATCGGTTTGATCCTCCATTCATGACACAGCGCCAACGCCTGACCATCCTAGGCTCGACCGGCTCCGTCGGTACGAGCACGCTCGACGTGGTGGCGCGCCATCCCGACCGATTCGAAGTCTTTGCGCTGACCGCGCATGGCAAGGTCGACGAACTCGCTGCGCAGTGTGCGCGGTGGCGTCCCAAGTTCGCGGCCATGCCGGGTGCGGAGGCCGCCCGGGCGCTGCGGGAGAAGCTGCGCGCCGAAGGCGTGCCCACCGAGGTGTTGCAGGGCCCGCAGGCGCTGTGCGAGCTCGCGGCTCACGCTGACGTCGATGCGGTGATGGCCGCGATCGTCGGCGCGGCGGGGCTGGCGCCGTGCTTGGCGGCAGCGCGCGCCGGCAAGCGCCTGCTGCTCGCCAACAAGGAGGCACTGGTCGTGGGCGGTGCGCTCTTCATGAAGGCCGTGCGCGACGGCGGCGCGACACTGCTGCCGATCGACAGCGAGCATTCGGCCATCTTCCAGTGCCTGCCGGAAGACCGCAGCACCTGGGGCCAGCGCATCGATCACATCGTGCTCACCGCCTCGGGCGGGCCGTTCCGGGACCGCGATCCGGCGACGCTGGCCGGCATCACGCCGGACCAGGCCTGCGCGCATCCGAACTGGGTGATGGGCCGCAAGATCTCGGTCGATTCGGCGACGATGATGAACAAGGCGCTCGAGGTGATCGAGGCGCGCTGGTTGTTCGATCTGGCGCCGGAGCAGGTGCGCGTGGTGATCCACCCCCAGAGCATCATCCATTCGATGGTCGTGTGCCGCGACGCCTCGGTGCTGGCCCAGCTCGGCACGCCAGACATGCGCGTCCCGATCGCCTATGGGCTTTCCTTCCCCGAGCGCATCGTGTCCGGCGCCGCGTCGCTCGACTTCACGTCGTTGTCGGCGCTGACGTTTGTTCCCGCGGAGCGGGAGCGCTTCCCCGGCTTGTTCCTCGCCTGGGATGCGCTGCGCGGCCCCGAGGGGGGCGCAGCGGTGCTGAACGCCGCCAACGAAGTGGCCGTCGCCGCTTTCCTGGCAGAGCGCATCGGCTACCTGGACATCCACCGGATCAACGCGGCCACGGTCGCCGCCGTGCACCCGGCGCTGCCGCTGGAACCGTCGCTGGACGACCTGCTCGCGCTCGACGAAGCCGCCCGGGCGCACGCCCGGCAACTGGTGCAAGGCTGCGCCAGATGATCACCGTCCTGGCCTTCCTCGTCACGCTGGGCGTGCTGATCGTCATCCATGAGTACGGCCACTACCGTGTGGCGCGGGCCTGCGGGGTGAACGTGCTGCGGTTCTCGGTCGGGTTCGGTCGTGTCCTGTGGCGGCGCCAGCGCACCCCCGACAGCACCGAGTTCGTCCTCAGTGCCTTGCCGCTCGGCGGCTATGTGCGGATGCTGGACGAGCGTGAGGGGCCGGTGGCGCCGGCGCAGGCGAGCCAGGCTTTCAACCGGCAGCCCCTGGCCAAGCGGGCTGCCATCGTTGCCGCCGGGCCGGCGGCCAACCTGATCCTGGCGGTGTTCCTCTATGCCGCGGCACAGTGGATCGGCGTCGACGAACCGAGGGCCGTGTTGTCGACGCCCGCCGCCGGCAGCCTGGCCGAGCGCGCGGGGCTGCGCGCGGGTGACGAGGTCACCGCCGTGTCCGACGACGGGGATGCCTGGGAGGACGTCGTCTCCCTCACCGACCTGCGCTGGCGTGTCACGCAGGCCGCGCTTCGCGGCGAGCGCCTGCACCTGATGGTCGGCGGTGGCACCGGCCATCGCGGTCGCGCACTGACACTCGACCTGGACGCGGTGGCGGGGCAGGAAGTCGATGCCGCCCTGATGCAGCGCATCGGGATCGGCGCTCCCTACAGCGAGCCGGTGATGGGTGAGATCAAGGCCGGCGGCCCCGCCGAACGCGCCGGGCTGCGGGCGGGCGACCGGGTGCTGCGTGTCGACGGGCAGCCGGTGGGCGATGCGCAGGTCCTGCGGGAGCGCATCCGCGAGAGCGTGCGCGACGGTGTCTCCTCGGCGTCCACCTGGGTCGTCGATCGAGGCGGGCGGATGCTGGAACTGTCCGTTCAGCCGCGCATGGCCGGCGAGGGCAAGAGCGCCGTCGGACGCATCGACGCGTTCGTCGGCCTGCCTGCCGAGATGGTCACGGTTCGCCGCGGGCCGCTGGATGGCCTGGTGAACGGTGCCTCCCGGACCTGGGAAGTGTCGGCGCTCACGCTGAAGATGATGGGGCGCATGCTCGTCGGCGAAGCGTCGCTGAAGAACCTGTCGGGTCCGCTGACCATCGCCGACTATGCAGGCCAGTCGGTCCAGCGCGGCCTGCCCGACTACCTCGCCTTCCTCGCGCTGGTCAGCGTGAGCCTGGGCGTGCTGAACCTCCTGCCGCTGCCGATGCTCGATGGCGGGCACCTCATGTATTATCTTTTCGAGGGTTTGACAGGGCGCCCCGTGTCCGATTTGTGGCTCAAGTGGCTGCAGCGCGGCGGCGCTTTCATCATGCTGCTGCTGATGTCCCTCGCCCTTTCCAACGATGTGGCCCGGCTGCTGGGCTTGCACTGACGCGTTCTCCCGATGCATTCATTCTTTTGCTCGAGCCCGCTGCGGCCGGTGGCTGCCTGCGTGGCCATTGCCTGCAGCATGGCGGCGCTGCCGGCCCTGGCCGTCGAACCCTTCACGCTGAAGGACATCCGCATCGAAGGCCTGCAGCGGACCGACCCCGGCACGGTGTTCGCGGCGCTGCCCTTCCGCATCGGCGACACCTACACCGACGAGAAGGGCGCTGCCGGCCTGCGCGCGCTGTTCGCCACCGGCTTGTTCAAGGACGTGCGCATGGAGGTCGAGGGCGATGTGCTCATCGTCCTCGCCGAGGAGCGTGCGGTGATCTCGTCGGTCAACTTCATCGGACTGAAGGAGTTCGACAAGGACACCCTGACCAAGTCCCTGAAGGACGCCGGCATCGGCGAAGGCCTGCCGTTCGACCGTGCGGTGGTCGACCGCGCGGAGCAGGAGATCAAGCGCCAGTACCTCACGCGCAGCCTCTACGGTGCGGAGGTCGTCACCACCATCACGCCGCTGGAGCGCAACCGCGTCGACGTGACCTTCACGATGACCGAAGGCGACGCAGCGAAGATCCGCGAGATCCGCATCGTCGGGGCCAAGGCGTTTTCCGAAAGCACGCTCCTGGGCCTCTTCGAGCAGAGCACCGGCGGTTGGCTGAGCTGGTACACCAAGAACGACCGCTATTCCCGTACCAAGCTCAACGCCGACCTCGAGACCTTGCGCGCCTACTACACGAACCGCGGCTACCTCGAGTTCGCTGTGGAGTCGACGCAGGTCACGATCTCGCCGGACAAGCAGGACATCTCGATCACGGTCTCGATCCGCGAGGGCCAGCGCTACACCGTCACCGCCGTCAAGCTCGAAGGCGATTACCTCGGCCGGGACGACGAGTTCAAGGAACTGGTGCGGATCAAGCCGGGCGAGCCGTACCGTGCCGAGGACGTTGCCCAGACGACGCGCTTGTTCACCGAGCGCTTCGGGCTGTTCGGCTACGCATTCGCGCGCGTCGAGCAGCGGCCCGAGATCGATCGGGCCACGGGCCAGGTGGTGGTGGCGCTCAACGCCGAGCCGCAGCGCCGCGTATACGTGCGCCGCGTCAACGTCGCAGGCAACACCCGCACGCGCGACGAAGTGGTACGCCGCGAGTTCCGCCAGTTCGAATCCGCGTGGTACGACGGCCAGAAGATCAAGCTTTCGCGTGACCGTGTGGACCGCCTGGGTTACTTCAGGGAGGTCAACATCGAGACCAATGAGGTGGCCGGCACGGCCGACCAGGTCGACCTGACGGTCAACGTGGTCGAGAAGCCAACCGGCAACCTGATGCTCGGAGCCGGCTTCTCCAGCGCCGACAAGCTCGCGCTGACGGCCTCCGTGAAGCAGGAGAACGTCTTCGGCTCGGGCAACTACCTCGGCATCGAGGTCAACACGAGCAAGTACAACCGCAACATCGTGCTGTCGACGGTCGATCCGTACTTCACGATGGACGGCATCTCCCGTGCGTTCGACATCTACTACCGCACGAGCCGTCCGTTGAACAGCCAGGGCACCGACTACGAGCTGTCCACGCCGGGGGCGTCGATCCGTTTTGGCGTGCCGTTCTCGGAGTACGACACCGTCTTCTTCGGCATCGGTGTGGAAAGTACGCAGATCAAGGGGCCGGGCGCGCTGCCCAACAGCTACCTGATCTACCGGGAGCAGTTCGGCGAACGCAGCCTGTCGGTGCCGCTGACCCTGGGTTGGGCGCGCGACGAGCGCGACAGCGCACTGGTGCCCACCAACGGCAAATACCAGCGCGTGAACGTCGAAGCATCGGTGGTCGGCGATGCGCGTTACGTGCGTGCCAATGCGCAGTACCAGCAGTACATCTCGCTCGGCCCCCGGTTCACGCTCGGCCTCAACGGGGAACTCGGTTGGGGCGAAGGTCTCGGGGGCCGTCCGTACCCGATCTTCAAGAATTTCTATGGCGGCGGCCTGGGCTCGGTGCGGGTGTTCGACCAGAGTTCACTCGGCCCGGTGGACGTCACCGGCACCTACATCGGCGGCAATCGGCGCCTCAACCTGAACGCCGAGCTGTACGTGCCGGTCCCGGGCGCAGGCAACGACAAGACGCTGCGGATCTTCGGCTTCACGGATGTCGGCAACGTCTGGGGCGAAGATGAAAAACTCGACTTCGGCACCATGCGCGCGTCGATGGGGGTGGGTCTGTCGTGGATCTCGCCGGTCGGTCCGCTGAAGCTCAGCTTCGGCATGCCGATCCGCAAGGAACGCAACGATAGAATCCAAAAATTCCAATTCCAGATCGGGACAGCGTTTTGATGAACAAGTGGAAGACGTTGGCGGCCGCGGTGGCAACCGCGTCGTTGTGGGCGACGTGCACGCTGGCGCAGGCCCAGGAGTTGAAGATCGGCTATGTGAACAGCGAGCGTGTGCTGCGCGAAGCCAACCCGGCCAAGGCGGCCCAGGCGAAGCTGGAGGCCGAGTTCGGCAAGCGTGAAAAGGATCTGGCCGACGTGGCCAACCGGCTGAAGGCGGCCTCCGACAAGCTGGACAAGGACGCACCGACGCTGAGCGAAGCCGAGCGCACCCGCCGCCAGCGCGAGTTGGTCGAGCAGGACCGTGATTTCCAACGCAAGCGCCGCGAGTTCCAGGAAGACCTGAACAACCGCAAGAACGAGGAGTTGGCCCTCGTGGTCGACCGCGCCAACAAGGTCATCAAGCAGATCTTCGACAGCGAGAAGTACGACCTGATCCTGCAGGAAGTGGTCTTCGCCGGCCCGCGCATCGACATCACCAAGAAGGTGATCGACGCGCTCAACGCCGGCAAGTGATGCCCGGCCAGCAAGCAGGCTGGCTGGCATGACGATCGAAGTCACGCTCGCCGACATCGTTGCCCGTCTCGGCGGCGAGGTGTCCGGTGACACGGCGATGCGTTTCAACCGCATCGGGCCGCTTGCCGGGGCCACCGCCTCCACGGTGAGCTTCTTGTCCAATCCCCGGTATCGGGCGCAATTGGCGGACACGCGGGCGGGCTGCGTCATCGTGGCACCCTCGGAAGCCGACGAGGCCCGGGGCCGGCCAGGGGGCGGGGCGGTGATCGTCACGCCGGACCCTTATCTCTACTTTGCACGCCTGACGCAGATGTGGGCGGCGCTTTCGCGCCCTCGTGATGCCGCAGGCGTGCATCCCACCGCCGTCGTCGACGCCGCTGCACAGGTGCACCCCACCGCGACGGTGGGTGCGCTGGCGGTGGTGGCGGCAGGCGCGGTCGTCGGCGAAGGGGCGGTGATCGGGGCGCAGTCCCACATCGGCCGCGACGCCCGCATTGGCGCCCACACCAGGCTGGCCCCGCGGGTGGTCGTGGGCGACGGTTGTTCGCTGGGCGAGCGCTGCATCGTGCATTCGGGCGTGGTGATCGGCGCGGACGGCTTCGGCTTCGCGCCGACCGAGGGCCGCTGGGAGAAGATCGAGCAGCTCGGCGCGGTGCGCATCGGCAACGACGTGGAAATCGGCGCCAATACCTGCATCGACCGCGGCGCGCTCGACGACACGGTCCTGGAGGACGGCGTCAAGCTCGACAACCTCATCCAGATCGGCCACAACGTCCACATTGGGCGCCATACCGCGATGGCGGGCTGCGTGGGTGTCGCAGGCAGCGCGCGCATCGGTGCGCATTGCACCATCGGCGGCGCGGCGAACATCCTCGGGCACCTGCAGCTCGTCGACGGCGTCCATGTCTCGGTGGCCACGGTGGTCACACGCTCGATCCTCAAGCCGGGGCACTACAGCGGCGTGTTTCCCTTCGATGACAATGCGGCCTGGGAAAAGAACGCTGCCACGCTGCGCCACCTGCATCAATTGCGCGACCGCGTGCGCGCGCTGGAAAAGAAACTCGTTTGAAGATGGACATCCACCAGATCCTCAAGAAGCTGCCGCACCGCTACCCGATCCTGCTGGTCGACCGGGTGCTGGAAGTCGAGAAGGGCAAGCGCATCCGTGCGCTGAAGAACGTGACGATCAACGAGCCGTTTTTTCTGGGCCACTTCCCGAACCGGCCGGTGATGCCGGGGGTGCTGATGCTGGAGGCGATGGCGCAGGCGGCCGCGCTGCTGAGTTTCGAGACGCTGGGCATCGAGCTCGACGACGACTCGGTCTACTACTTCGCCGGCATCGACGGCGCGCGCTTCAAGCGGCCGGTGGAGCCCGGCGATCAGCTGATCCTCGACGTCACGCTCGACCGCATGAAGGCCGGCATCTTCAAGTTCGGTGGCAAGGCGTTCGTCGGCGACGAACTGGCCGCCGAGGCCCAGCTCATGTGCACGATGCGCAAGGTGGCATGACGATCATCCACCCCACGGCGATCGTCGACCCGAAGGCCGAGCTTGCCGCGTCGGTGAGCGTCGGTGCCTACGCGGTGATCGGGCCGCATGTGCGCATCGGCGAGGGCACCACGGTCGGCCCGCATGCGGTGATCGAGGGCCGGACCACGATCGGCCGTGACAACCGCATCTTCCAGTTCGTGTCGCTGGGGGCAGTGCCTCAGGACAAGAAATACGCCGGCGAGCCGACCGAGCTGCAGATCGGGGATCGCAACACGATCCGCGAGTTCTGCACCTTCAACACCGGCTCCGCCCAGGATGCCGGTGTCACCCGCGTCGGCGACGACAACTGGATCATGGCCTATGTGCACCTCGCGCACGATTGCCAGGTCGGCAACCAGACGACGATGGCCAACAACGCCACGCTGGCAGGCCACGTGCACGTGGGCGACTGGGTCACCGTGGGCGGGCTGACCGGCGTGCACCAGTTCGTCAAGATCGGCGCGCATGCGATGGTGGGCTTCGCGAGTGCGGTGACGCAGGACGTGCCGCCCTTCATGCTCGTCGACGGCAATCCGCTGGCCGTTCGCGGCTTCAACGCCGTGGGCCTGAAGCGCCGCGGCTTCTCCGTCGGGCGTGTCAACGCGATCAAGCAGATGCACCGTGCCCTGTACCGCAAGAGCCAGACGCTCGACGAGGCGCGCGCGGAGATCGGCGTTCTGGGCGCATCCACGCCCGAGGCAGCGCCCGACGTGGCGCTGATGCTCGACTTCCTGCAGGCCGCCACCCGCGGCATCGCGCGCTGACCGTGGCTGCCGCGGCGCAGGCTCCGCGGTTTGGCATGGTCGCGGGCGAAACGTCCGGCGATCTGCTGGCCGGCTTGCTGATGGACGGCATGAAGGCGCGATGGCCGCAGATGGCCGCCGCCGGCATCGGCGGACCCAGGATGGCAGCGCACGGCTTCGAGGCCTGGTGGCCGCACGACAAGCTCGCGGTGCGCGGGTACTTCGAGGTGCTGCGCCACTACCGCAGCATTTCGCGGATCCGCGAACAGTTGGCCGAACGCCTGCTGCGCGAGCGGCCCGACGCGTTCATTGGCATCGACGCGCCGGATTTCAATCTCGGCCTGGAGGCCCGATTGAAGCGCGCCGGCATCCGGTCGATCCACTTCGTTTGCCCGTCGATCTGGGCCTGGCGGGGGGGGCGTGCGAAGAAGCTCGCCGCCAGTGCGGACCACGTCCTGTGCCTTTTCCCGTTCGAGCCCGAATTGCTGCAGCGCCATGGCGTCGCCGCCACCTATGTCGGCCACCCGCTGGCGGATGTGATTCCGCTGGCTCCGCCACGCTCGGCCGCGCGCGCGAAGCTCGGGCTGCCCGATGACGTGCCCGTGCTCGCGGTCCTGCCTGGCAGCCGGCGTTCGGAGATCGAGATGATCGCGCCCGTGTTCCTGGAGACGGTGCAGCGCTTGTCGACGCTGCGGCCCGACCTGCGCTTCGTGCTGCCGGTCGTGCCGGGCCTGCGGGAGTTGGTCGAGCCGCTGCGCGAACGGCTGGCGCCCGATGCGGCGTTGATGTTGGTGGACGGGCAGTCGCACGAGGCCTTGGCCGCTTGCGATGTCACGCTGATCGCCAGCGGGACGGCCACGCTGGAGGCCGCGCTCTTCAAGCGGCCGATGGTCATCGCTTACCGGATGAATGCACTGAGCTGGCAGTTGATGAGGCACATGGCCTACCAGCCCTGGGTGGGCCTGCCCAACATCCTGTGCCGCGATTTTGTCGTGCCCGAACGCCTGCAGGCGGCTGCGAATCCGCAGACGCTGGCCTCCGATGTCCTCAACTGGCTCGATACTCCCGCCAAGGCCGAGGCGGTGGAACGCCGCTTCGAAGAACTCCACCATCTGTTGCGGCGCGATACCGGCCGCACCGCCACCCATGCCATCGCGCAAGTCCTCGAAGCCTGAGCAACTCGGCCTGTCCTGGGACGTGCCGGGCCTGTTGACGGCGGGCGTCGACGAGGCGGGCAGGGGGCCGCTGGCGGGCCCGGTGGTCGCTGCTGCCGTCATCCTCGACGACCTGCGGCCCGTGCGCGGCCTGGCCGATTCGAAGGTGCTGACGGCACGCCGGCGCGAACAGCTTTACGACGAGATCCGCGCCAATGCCTTGTGCTGTGCCGTCGGCGAGGCGACGGTCGAGGAGATCGACGCACTGAACATCCTCGGCGCCACGATGCTCGCGATGCGCCGTGCGGTCGAAGGCCTGCGGCTGCTGCCCGGGAAGGTGCTCGTCGATGGCAACCGGTTGCCGGTGCTGCGTGTGCAAGCGGAAGCGATCGTGGGCGGCGACGCGACCGTGGCCTCGATCTCCGCGGCCTCGATCATCGCCAAGGTGCACCGCGATCGCGGCTGCCTGGCCTTGCACGAACAGTTCCCGCAGTACGGCTTTGCGGTGCACAAGGGCTACGGCACGCGCGAGCACCTCGATGCATTGCGCACCCATGGTGCCTGTTCGGCACACCGCCGCAGCTTCGCACCGGTCCGGCAGGTGCTGCCTGCCGTGGTGCATCCGGCCTGACTCGATGAGCACGCCGGGCCACATCACGTCGCGCGACAACCCGCTGCTGGTGAAGCTGCGCAAGCTGGCGCAGGACCCGGCGGGCTACCGCAAGTACGGCCTACTGTGGCTCGAAGGCGACCACCTCGCACGTGCGTTGCGCGCACGCGGCGGCCGGGCGCAGCACGCCCTGGTGGCGGAGGGCGCCTGGGCGCGTGAGCCGTCGCTGCACGATCTGGCGCAGTGGGCAGAGCGGGTCAGCCTGCTGCCCGATGCCATCTTCAAAACCTTGAGCACGCTGGAATCGCCGGCGCCGATCGGCTTCGTGGTCGATGTCCCGCCGTCGCAGCCGCTGCTGCCATTGGCGCCGACGGTGGTGCTCGACCGCTTGCAGGATGCAGGCAACGTCGGCAGCATCCTGCGCAGCGCCGCAGCCCTGGGGGTGCAGCAGGTCATTGCGCTCAAGGGCACTGCGGCGCTGTGGTCGCCGAAGGTGCTGCGCGCCGGCATGGGGGCGCACTTCGGCCTGCGCCTGATCGAGGGCCTGGAGCCCTCTGGGCTGTCGGCACTCGAGGTCCCCTGGGTGGCCACCAGCTCGCACGCGCCTTCGGCACTGCCGGATGCCGATCTGCCATGGCCGTGCGCCTGGGTGCTGGGTCACGAGGGCCGGGGAGTGGATCCTGCGCTGATGGCCCGTTGCGCGGTGACGGTGCGCATCCCGCAGCCCGGCGGCGAAGAATCGCTGAACGTGGCCGCTGCGGCGGCCGTGTGCCTGTACGAGTCGGCGCGCAGGCGCGCCGTACCGTAGTCAGTAGATCAACCGATCCGGCCGGATGTCGCGCAGGATGGTCGTCGCGATCTCCTCGATCGACTTGTGCGTCGAGCTGAGCCAGCCGATGCCTTCGCGGCGCATCATGGTCTCGGCCTCGTTGACCTCGTAGCGGCAGTTTTCCAGCGCTGCATATTTGCTGCCCGGCCGCCGCTCGTTGCGGATCTGCGCCAGCCGGCCCGGGTCGATCGAGAGCCCGAAGCACTTGGCCTTGAACGGTGCCAGTGCCGAAGGCAGCTTGTTGCGCTCGAAGTCCTCGGGGATCAGCGGATAGTTGGCCGCCTTGATGCCGTGCTGCATGGCCAGGTACAGCGAGGTCGGCGTCTTGCCGCTGCGGCTCACGCCGACCAGGATGACGTCGGCAAGCTCGAGGTTGCGCGACGACTGCCCGTCATCGTGCGCCAGCGAGAAGTTGATCGCCTCGATGCGGTCGTCGTATTCCTGGCTCTTCGCCGCATCCGAGAAGCGTCCCACGCGGTGGTTCGATTTGATGCCGAACTCGCGCTCCAGCGGCTCGACGAAGGTGCGGAACATGTCGAGCACCATGCCGCGGCACGCGGTGTTGGTCACCACGTCGCGGATGTCTTCGTTGACGAGCGTGATGAAGACGATGGGCGGTTTGCCCTCCTGGTCGGCCACCTGGTTGATCTCGGCCACCACCTGCCGGGCCTTGTCTTCGGTGTCGATGAACGGTCGGCGCACCCGCCGGGGCTTGGCGGTGAACTGCGCCAGGATCGAGTTGCCGAAGGTCTCGGCGGTGATGCCGGTGCCGTCGGAGACGAAGAAGACGGAGCGGTTGGGCATGGCCGATGGCAGCGCGTGGTGATGCGCCGATGATAGGTCGCCAGCGGCCAGGGCTCTGACTCTAGAATCGCCCCAATTCAGTTCCGCGCCCCGACCCCTTTGCTTCCCGCCCGCCTCCAACCATCCAGAACATGCCTGGCCGGCAGGGGAACGCACGTCGGCTGCTCGACGGAACACCCGGTTTTTTGTCATCACGGAGCTTTCCCATGTCCCAACCCAACCTGGCGACCGCCCTGGTCGTGCCGTTTGAACATCTGAGGATGACCGACGTCGAGGTCGTCGGCGGCAAGAACGCCAGCCTCGGCGAAATGATCAGCCAGCTCGCCAGCACCGGCGTGCGCGTGCCGGGCGGCTTCGCCACCACGGCGCACGCGTTCCGCCAGTTCCTCTCGCACGGCGGCCTGGCCGACAAGATCAACGCCCGCCTGGCGGCGTTGAACACCGACGACGTGCGCGCGCTGGCCGAGGCCGGCGCCGAGATCCGGCATTGGGTCGAATCCACGCCATTCCCGGTCGAACTGGAGCAGGCCATCGCGGCCGAGTTCGAGAAGCTCACCGCGGGCAACCCCGGCGCCTCGTTTGCCGTGCGCTCGTCGGCCACCGCCGAAGACCTGCCCGACGCCTCGTTTGCCGGCCAGCAGGAGACCTTCCTGAACGTCGTCGGCCTGGCCGAAGTGCTGGCCAAGATGAAGGAGGTGTTCGCCTCCCTCTACAACGACCGCGCGATCAGCTACCGCGTGCACAAGGGTTTTGCCCATGCCGACGTCGCGCTGTCGGCCGGCGTGCAGCGCATGGTGCGCTCCGACCTCGGCGCCGCCGGCGTGATGTTCACGATCGACACAGAGTCCGGCTTCAAGGACGTGGTGTTCGTCACCTCGAGCTACGGCCTGGGCGAGACGGTGGTGCAGGGCGCCGTGAACCCCGACGAGTTCTACGTGCACAAGCCCGCGCTGAAGGCCGGCAAGCAGGCGGTGATCCGCCGCAACCTCGGCTCCAAGCTGATCAAGATGACCTTCGCCTCGCCCGAGGAAAAGGCGGCCAGCGGCAAGCTGGTCAAGACCGAGGACACGCCGCCCGAACAGCGCAACCGTTATTCGCTGAACGACGCCGACGTGACCGAACTGGCCCGGTACGCGCTGATCATCGAGGAGCACTACGGCCGCCCGATGGACATCGAGTGGGGCAAGGACGGCGGCGACGGCAAGCTCTACATCCTGCAGGCCCGCCCCGAGACGGTGAAGAGCCAGTCCGAAGGCCAGGTCGAGCAGCGCTTCAAGCTCAAGGGCGACACCAGCAAGAGCACCGTGCTGGCCGAGGGCCGCGCGATCGGCCAGAAGATCGGCACCGGCCCTGTGCGCCTGGTCAGCTCGATCGCCGAGATGGAGCGTGTGCAGCCGGGCGACGTGCTGGTCACCGACATGACCGATCCGAACTGGGAGCCGGTGATGAAGCGCGCGAGCGCCATCGTCACCAACCGCGGCGGCCGCACCTGCCACGCGGCGATCATCGCCCGTGAGCTGGGCATCCCGGCCGTCGTGGGCTGCGGCGACGCGACCGACAAGCTGGCCGACGGCGCGCTCGTCACCGTGGCCTGCTCGGAAGGCGACACCGGCTACATCTATGACGGCCTGCTCGAGACCGACATCACCGACGTCGAGAAGGTCGAGCTGCCGTACTGCCCGATCAAGATCATGATGAACGTGGGCAATCCGCAGCTCGCGTTCAACTTCGCGCAGATGCCGAACTCCGGCGTGGGCCTGGCCCGCCTGGAGTTCATCATCAACAACAACATCGGGGTGCACCCGAAGGCGATCCTCGACTACCCGAACATCGACGCCGACCTGAAGAAGGCCGTCGAGTCGGTGGCGCGCGGCCATGCCAGCCCGCGGGCGTTCTACGTCGACAAGCTGGTCGAAGGCGTGGCCACCATCGCCGCGGCCTTCTGGCCGAAGACGGTGATCGTGCGGCTGTCGGATTTCAAGAGCAACGAGTACCGCAAGCTCATCGGCGGCTCGCGCTACGAGCCGGACGAAGAGAACCCGATGCTCGGCTTCCGCGGCGCGTCGCGGTACATCAGCGGCGACTTCAGCGACGCCTTCGCGATGGAGTGCGAGGCGCTCAAGCGCGTGCGCAACGACATGGGCCTGACCAACGTCGAGATCATGGTGCCGTTCGTGCGCACATTGAACCAGGCGAAGAAGGTCAACGAGATGCTGGCCGAGCACGGCCTGAAGCGCGGCCAGGACGGCCTGCGCCTCATCATGATGTGCGAGGTGCCCAGCAACGCGATCCTGGCCGAGCAGTTCCTCGAGCACTTCGACGGCATGTCGATCGGCTCGAACGACCTGACGCAGCTCACGCTGGGCCTGGACCGCGATTCCGGCCTCGAACTGCTGGCCAGCGACTTCGACGAACGCGACCCGGCGGTCAAGGCGATGATCTCGCGCGCCATCGCGGCCTGCCGCGCCACCGGCAAGTACGTCGGCATCTGCGGCCAGGGCCCGAGCGACCACCCCGACTTCGCCGACTGGCTGGCGCAGGAAGGGATCGTCTCCATCTCGCTCAACCCGGACACCGTGGTCGACACCTGGCAGCGGCTCGCCGCGGCGAAGTAGTCCGCAGTCGCCGGCCCGCGTGAAGAGGCAGCCCTGAACCCGGCCAGCGGTACCCCGTCAGGCGCCTTCGAGCGGCGCCTGCACCGGCGCTACGGCCTGTTCGCGGTGGGGGTGCTGGTGTTCGTCGCGCTGCTGGCGGTGGCAGAGCGCTCGGGCTTCTCCCGGGCATGGATCGGCACCCTGTTCCTCGTGGCCACGGTGGCGGTCTACGCCACCATCGGCTTGTCCTGCCGCACGACCGACGAGGCCGAGTACTACGTGGCCGGGCGCCGTGTGCCGGCGTTCTACAACGGCATGGCGACCGCGGCCGACTGGATCAGCGCCGCCTCCTTCCTCGGCATGGCCGGCGTGCTGTACCTGCAGGGCTTCGGGGGGCTGGCCTACCTGCTGGGCTGGACGGGCGGCTTCTGCCTGGTGGCGCTGCTGCTGGCACCCTACCTGCGCCGCTTCGGGCAGTTCACCATTCCGGATTTCATCGGCGAGCGCTACGGCGGCGTGCCGCGCATCGTCGCGGTGATGGCGGTGCTGCTGGTGTCGTTCGTGTACGTCGTGGTGCAGATCTACGGTGTGGGGCTGATCACATCGCACCTCACGGGCTTCAGCTTCGAGGTCGGCATCTTCGTCGGCCTGGGCGGCGTGCTGGTGTGTTCGTTCCTGGGCGGCATGCGGGCGGTCACCTGGACGCAGGTCGCGCAGTACATCGTCCTGCTGATCGCCTTCCTGCTGCCGCTGGTGTGGCTGTCGGTCAAGCAGAGCGGCAACTTCCTGCCGCAGCTCACCTACGACGAGCAGCTGCAGCAAGTCACGCGCATGGAGGAGCACCTGCGCAACGACGCCGCCGAGCAGCGTGCGCAGGCGGCGCTGGAGCGCCGGGCGATCGCCGCCCAGCAGAAGCTCGCCGATGTGCCTGCGGCCATGGCCGAGGACGCCCGCGTGCAGGCCGAGCGCATCCAGGCGTTGAAAGCGGAAGATGCGCCGCTGCGCCGCATACAGCAGGCCGAGCGTCAGCTGGCCCTGGCGCCCAGCACCGAGGACGAGGCTCGGACGGCTTACGAGCGCGACCGCGACCAGTCGACGCAGCAGGCCCGGCCGCTGGGCGGCATGGCGCCGCAGGCGGAGCCCTTCGCGGCCGGTGCGCCGGGCGAGGCGCTCGACCGGAATGCACGGCGCAATTTCCTCGCGCTGGTGTTCTGCCTGATGGTGGGCACGGCCGCGATGCCGCATGTGCTGACGCGCTACTACACGACGCCGTCGGTGGCGCAGGCGCGCAACTCCGTGGGGTGGTCGCTCCTGTTCATCATGCTGCTGTACGTGTCGGTGCCTGCGCTGGCGGTGCTCGTGAAGTACGAGGTGCTCAGCAGCCTGATCGGCACCCCGTTCGATCAACTGCCCGCCTGGATCCGCCGCTGGTCGAAGCTCGACTCGGGCCTGGTGCGGGTGGAGGACATCAACGCCGACGGCGTGCTGCAGCTGGCCGAGCTGCGGCTGTCGAGCGACATCATCGTGCTGGCAGCGCCCGAGATCGGTGGCTTGCCCTACGTCGTGACGTGCCTGCTGGCCGCCGGCGGCCTGGCGGCTGCGCTGTCCACGGCGGACGGGCTGCTGCTGACCGTGGCCAATGCGTTGTCGCACGACCTCTACTACCGTTCAATCAACCGGCGTGCGTCGGCCATCCGGCGCGTGATGATGTCGAAGATGCTCGTGCTGGTGGTCGCGCTGCTCGCCGCGTGGGTGGCATCGCTGCGCATCGCGAACATCCTGCAGTTCGTCTCCGCAGCTTTTTCGCTCGCGGCCTCGGCCTTCTTCCCGGCGCTCGTGCTGGGCATCTTCTGGCGGCGCGCGACACGCTGGGGAGCCACGCTCGGCATGCTGTCCGGACTGGCCGTGTGCATGGGCTACATGGCGGCCAACCTGCCAGCGTTGCGCGGACTGCTCGGCTGGGCCGAGCCGGCTGCCGACTTCCGCTGGTGGGGCATCGACCCTGTGGCTGCCGGCGTCTTTGGGGTGCCGGTCGGGTTTGCGGTGATGTGGCTGGCGAGCCGCTTCGGGCCTGCGCCGGAGCCGGCCCAGGCGGCGTTGGTGGACCGGTTGCGCAGCCCCCTGGCGGACTGACCCGGCGTCCGTTGTGCTGTTATACTAGCGGGCTTTCCCGATACCAGGCTTTGGGCATTTTTGTCCGAAGCGGCGCGTCGGGAGAGGCGATCCGCACATCCCGGTGCGGCCTTGCCGCAGGCGAACGATGCAGCGCCGCGGCTTCCACTTCGGAATCCACAAGGAGAATCCATGCGTCATTACGAGATCGTTCTGCTGATCCATCCGGATCAAAGCGAACAGGTTCCGGCCATGCTGGAACGTTACAAGGGCAGCATCACCAATGCCGGCGGCAAGGTGCACCGTGTCGAGGACTGGGGCCGCCGCCAACTGGCGTACCAGATCCAGAAGCTGAGCAAGGCGCACTACCTGTGCCTGAACATCGAGTGCAGCAAGGAATCGCTGGACGAGCTCGAGACCGGCTTCCGCTTCAACGACGCCGTGCTGCGCCACCTGACCGTGGCCATGGACAAGGCCGAAACCGCGCCGTCCGTGATCATGAAGCAGGTCGAGCGCGAAGAAGCCCGCAAGCAGCAAGCCCAGGAGACCGCGGCCTGAGCATGATCCCCGCGGCCTGGCATCGGCGCGCTGCATGAACCGGCTGGTTCTGCAGGCGCAACTCCAGGAACGTGCGGCGCTGCGCTACACCCCCGCCGGGCTCCCGGCCCTGGATCTGGTGCTCAAGCACGAATCCGAGGTCACGGAAGACGGACACCCCCGCAAGGTTTCGATGGAACTGAGGGCGGTGGCGATCGGGGAGATCACGCAGCCGGTCGGCAGGCTGGAGTTGGGCGCCTCGCGCACCTTCGCCGGCTTTCTGGCTGCAGCACGCAACGGCCGCGGAGTCGTGTTTCACGTCACGGCGCTCGACTGACGAGCCCTGTTCAATCCCGGATTCAGATTCAAGAGAGGTCACTATGCCCCCGCCACGTGGTAAAGGTCGGTTCTCCAAGGACCGCAAGCCCAAGCGCAACCAGCAGTCGCTGCTGTTCCGCCGCAAGCGTTTCTGCCGCTTCACCGTCGCCGGTGTCGAGCAGATCGACTACAAGGACATCGACACGCTGCGCGATTTCGTCGGTGAAAACGGCAAGATCACGCCTGCCCGCCTGACCGGCACGCGCGCGTTCTTCCAGCGCCAGCTGACGACGTGCATCAAGCGCGCCCGTTTCCTGGCGATGCTGCCGTACAGCGACCAGCACAAGTCCTGAGGAACCCGCCATGCAAATCATCCTGCTGGACAAGGTTGCCAACCTGGGCAACCTCGGTGATGTCGTCAAGGTCAAGGACGGCTACGCCCGCAACTTCCTGATCCCGACCAAGCGCGCACGCCGTGCGACGGACGTGGCCATCAAGGAATTCGAAGCCCGTCGTGCCGAACTCGAAAAGGCTGCCGCCGAGAAGCTGGCCGCCGCACAGGCCCTGGGCGACAAGCTCAGCGGCAAGACCGTGCGCATCAGCCAGAAGGCCGGTGTCGACGGCCGCCTGTTCGGTTCGGTCACCAACGCCGACATCGCCGAAGCCCTCAAGAAGGACGGCTTCGAGATCGCCAAGGCGCAGGTCCGCCTGCCCAACGGCCCGCTGAAGACGGTCGGCGAATACACCGTGTCGGTGGCGCCGCACACCGACGTCGTGTCCGACGTGACGATCGTCGTGGTCGGCGAAGCCGACTGATCGACACGCAGCTTTCGCGCTGCTGCAAGAAGGGGCCGGCTCATCGCCGGCCCTTTTTCTTTGGCTCGGCGGGTTATCCGCCGAACTTCCCCAGGTCATGCACAGAGCTGTCCACAGGCGCTGCGCTGCGTCCGGCTTATCCTCAGGCTCATGTCCGCCGTATTCCAAAGCCCCGTCTTTCCCGGTCCGCGCGATGAAGAGGTCGCCCGCCTGCGTGTGCCGCCCCACTCGATCGAGGCGGAGCAGAGCGTGCTCGGCGGCCTGCTGCTGGACAACGGCGCATGGGACCGCGCGGGCGACGTGCTGCAGGAAACCGATTTCTATCGTTTCGAGCACAAGGCCATCTACGGCGCCATCGGCGGGCTCATCAATGCCAACAAGCCGGCCGATGTCATCACCGTCTTCGAGCAGCTCCAAAGCCTGGGCAAGGCCGACGAGTGCGGTGGCCTGGTCTACCTCAATGCGCTGGCGCAGAGCGTGCCCAGCGCGGCCAACCTGCGCCGCTACGCCGAGATCGTCCGAGAGCGCGCGATCCTGCGCAAGCTGATCGAGGCCAGCGACGAGATCGCCACCAACGCCTTCAATCCCCAGGGGCGGGCGGTGTCGCAGATCCTCGACGAGGCGGAAGGCAAGATCTTCAAGATCGGCGAGGAGGGCTCGCGCACCAAGCAGGGCTTCCAGAGCATGGACCACCTGGTCATGCAACTGATCGACCGCGTGACCGAGCTCGCCGAAAACGGCGCCGAGGAGGTCACCGGCGTGCGCACCGGCTTCTACGACATGGACCGCATGACGGCCGGCCTGCAGCCGGGCGACCTGATCGTGCTGGCCGCGCGCCCGTCGATGGGCAAGACGGCATTCGCGCTGAACATCGCCGAGCACGTCGCGGTGAACGAGGGCCTGCCGGCGGTGGTGTTCTCGATGGAAATGGGCGCCTCGCAGCTCGCGCTGCGGATGGTGGGCTCGCTCGGCCGCATCGACCAGCAGCACCTGCGCACCGGCGCCTTGCGCGATGACGAGTGGGGCCGGCTCACCGAAGCGGTCGACAAGCTGTCGAAGGCCAGCGTCTTCATCGACGAGACGCCGGCGCTCAACCCGGCCGAATTGCGCGCACGCGCACGCCGCCAGGCCCGCCAGTGCGGCAAGCTGGGCTTGATCGTCATCGACTACCTGCAGTTGATGAGCGGCACCAGCAGCAGCAGCGAGGAGAACCGCGCCACCGTGATCGGCGAGATCTCGCGGGGGCTGAAGGCGCTGGCCAAGGAGCTGCAGTGCCCGGTGATCGCGCTGTCGCAGCTCAACCGGTCGGTGGAAACGCGCACCGACAAGCGGCCGATGATGAGCGACCTGCGCGAGTCGGGCGCCATCGAGCAGGATGCGGACGTCATCATGTTCATCTACCGCGACGAGTACTACAACAAGGACTCGAAGGAGCCGGGCGTTGCCGAGATCATCATCGGCAAGCAGCGTAACGGCCCGGTCGGCACGGTGAAGCTCACCTTCCTGAAGCCGCTGACCAAGTTCGACAACCTCGCGCCGGGCAGCGCGTCCGACGAATACTGAGGCGTGCACCGGCAGCGACGCTGCCGCTGCGAAGATGTTTGCCGGCAGGCCATGTACTGTATATATTCACAGTCATGCCAGTCGACCGAGCCGTTGCGCCACCCACCCCCACGCTCATGTACATGCCGCGCACACCCGTCAAGGGGCGCGGCACGGTGTGGGCCATCGAGCACCGCTTCCACAGCGACGCCCGCGAAGCCTTCGACGACGGCTGGGGCGCGCTCGAGCAGGCGGCGAAGGAGGAGGTGCTTGCCCCCGGCACGCAGTTGGTGGAGGAGAACGTCAAGTCGATCCTCGCGGGCAACGAATCGCCCGACATCCATTTCGACCTGTCGATCAACCCGTACCGGGGCTGCGAGCACGGCTGCATCTATTGCTTCGCCCGCCCAACCCACAGCTACCTCAACCTCTCGCCGGGCCTCGATTTCGAAACGCGCATCATCGCCAAGGTCAACGCGGCCGAACGACTGCGCGAGGCCTTCAACCGCCGCGGCTATGTGCCCCAGCTGCTGAACATCGGCTCCGCGACCGATGCGTACCAGCCCGTGGAGCGCCGGCTGCGCATCACGAGGTCGGTGATCGAGGTGCTGTCGGAGGCACGGCACCCGTTTTCGCTGGTGACGAAGTCGGCAGGCGTCGAGCGCGACCTCGACCTGATCGCACCGATGGCCGCCGAAAGGCTGGCGGCGGTCTACGTGTCGATCACGACGCTGGATGCGCGCCTGGCTCGGGTGATGGAGCCACGTGCCGCCGCGCCGCACAGGCGGCTGCAGACCATCAAGGCCTTGACGCAGGCCGGCGTGCCGGTGGGCGTGAGCGTGTCGCCGGTGATCCCGTTCATCAACGAGCCGGAAGTCGAGCGCATCCTCGAGGCCGCCGCCGAGGCGGGCGCCACTTCCGCCTTCAGCATCGTGCTTCGCTTGCCGTGGGAGGTGAACCCGCTGTTCCAGCAATGGCTGGAGCAGCACTTCCCCGACCGCGCGGCACGCGTGATGGCGCGCATCCGCGAGATGCGCGGTGGGCGGGACAACGACCCCGACTTCGGCAGCCGCATGCGTGGCCAGGGTGTGTGGGCCGAACTGCTGCGCCAGCGGGTGCGCAAGGCGATGGCACGGCTGGGCCTCGACCGCCATCGCATCGAGCTCGACCTGACGCAGTTCCGGCCGCCGGCGAAGCCGGGTGAGGCGGGCCAGGCCTCGCTGTTCTGACGAAGCTACGCCTCGTCGTCGTCGGTGAGCATGTCGCCGATGCGCCAGGCCTCGCTGAAGGCATCGAGGCCGTGCGATCCGCCGTTGACGGCGCGGCGCGCGGTACGCAGGTCACCTTCGAGCAGCGCCGACTTGATCTGTAGTTCCCGGTCCTTCAGAAACACGGCGAGCAGCGCCGCCGCGACTTCCGGTTCGTTCGCGCGCTCGGGTTTCGCCACCAGCGGCTCGCCCAGCCGCTCCGCGTACACGGTGTAGTTGTGCCGGCCGGTGAGTTGCACAAACCCCCGGCCCTTGTAGCGCTCGCCGTCCGGGGCGCCGTGGTTGCCCAGGTCGGCGCGTTTGTCATAGAGGTCGAAGGCGCGCCCGCGCGGCGAGGTGTTGAAGCGTGAGAGCCCCTCGTCGACCGGTACGAAACCCGCCGTTTCCGCGCGGATCGTCGCCAGGGCCGCGAGCAGCATGATGCGGTCGGGCATGCCTGCATCGGCCATGCCCTTGAGCACCACCGGCAGGTTCATGCGGATCGGCGAGAGCGGCGTGCTGGGGAACATCTGGGCCACCACCTGCACGCTGAAGCGGTCGATGGCCGACGGCAGCTTGTCGCTGCGCGCCAGGCCCAATGCCCGCAAGGTGCGCGGACCGGCGATGCCGTCGGGCAGCAGGCCGGCGCTGTGCTGGAAGGCAATCACGGCGGCCTCGGTGCCGGCACCGAATTCGCCGTCGACCAGGCCCGGGTCGAACCCTGCCGTCAGCAGCGCCTTTTGCAGCTTGCGGACTGTGGGCCCGCCGTCGCCGATCTGGAGCACAGCCATTTCAGGCTCCGCTGGGCCGTGCCCGCTCGCAGGCCGTGCGAGCCGCGGTGGAATGAAGCGGGTGTCGGCGCTGCATGGGAACTCCTTGCACCTCACGCGTCCTGCGTGTGCATTGCTTATAGCAGCGCCCCGTCACCTTGTGCGCTGGGCATCCCCAGGTCGCAGTCCGTTCAGGGCAACCACAACTCGAACCGCGCTCCCCCGCCGGGGCGGGGGCCGAGCGTCACGCGGCCGGTGCGGCCGGCGTTGGCGTGGGCCCTGGCGACCGCCTTGCACAACGCCGTGCCGAGGCCCGTCGAGGCGTTCGACGGCAGGGCGGCGCCGAGGCCCGGCCCGTCGTCGTCGACATGCAGGACCAGGCAGCCCTCTTCGCAACGGGCGCCGAGCGCGACCTGCCTGCGCGCGAAACGCTTGGCGTTGTGCAGTGCAGCTTCCAGGGCCAGGCGCACGAGCCGCCGGTCGAAGAACCAGAAGGGCGGGGCGCTGGGCTGCAGGGCCACCTGCATGGACAGCGCCGGCGGGTCGCCCGCCACGGGGCCCGCGAGCGCCTGCAGCAGGTCGGCCGGCGATTCGTCGGTGGGGTGGGCGCGCATCTCGCCGTCGGCGCCGTAGAGGGCGAGGTACATCACAAAGCGTTCCCGCAGGGCGCTGCAATGGCGGTGCGACTGCAGCGCGCGCGCGCGGTCGGGCTGCTGCGCCAGCACACCCAGTTCGGCCTCGAGGGCCCCCAGCGCATTCTTGAGATCGTGCACCACGAGGGCAGCCAGGTCGGCGTGCATGCGCGGGCTCAGGCGGCGGCGGGCGCGGCGGCGAGCTCGCGCAGGCTGTCGGCGTAGTAGCGCCGCAGTTGCGCCAGGCGATCGCTGCCCGGCATCAACTTGTCCAGCCGGGCAAAGTACAGCGCGATGCGCTCCGTCGTGCCGGCATCGGCGCGGCGCCGCAGGCGCAGCGACAGGCAATGGATCTGCGCGGCCTGCAGCAGCACACCCGTGTTCTCGGCATGCAGGCGCGCCGTCTCCTCGATCGCCGCGAGCGCCTCGTCGACCTGGCCTTCCCGGAGCAGGCGGCGGGCGGCGTCCACACGGGCGGTCACGGCGGCGGCGGGGGCGTCGACGATCTCGGCCAGGCGGTCTTCATGGCCCGTTTCCCGCAGCGTGCGGGCGACGAGCCCGCGCAGCGCCGGGCTCTCGTGGTCGATGGCGACGGCCGAACCGAGCAGGGCCAGGCCGTCGGCGGCCGAGCCGGCCACCAGCTGGGCCTTGGCCACGGCAATGGTCGCGAAATCCGCACCGGCCTGCTTCAGCGCATCGCGCGCCCGCGCGGCGCTGGCCGCGGCGGCAGCCGGATCGCCCGCGCGTGCCTGCGCCTGTGCCCCGATCGCGGCTGCGGCCGCTTCGAGGCGGGCTTCGCCCTGCAGCGTGCGCCCGGCCTCCTTCAACGTGCCGATCGCGCCGGCCAGGTCGCCGAGGTCGACTTGCGCCTGCGCCAGCGTGAGGCTGTCCTGGGGTTGTGCGTTCATGGCGCCCTGCGTGGCCTTGGTGGCCTTGCGCAGCGCGTCCCGCGCGATGGCGAGCTCGCCCTGGCGGTAGGCGCTTTCACCCAGCAGCCGCTGCCGCTTCGCCGATGGGACCACGGCAGCGGCGTCGGCCAGCGCCTGCAGCGCTTCGGCATCGCGCCCCAGGGCTTCGAGGGATTGAGCCAGCACGTCGTAGGCGGCCAGGTGCTTGCCGCCCGCCGGGGAGGCCAAGATGTCGGCGGCCAGTTGCCGGGCAGCCTCCAGGTCCCCGGCGGCCTTCAGTGCCTTGGCGAGGCCGACTTGTGCCCACGCCTGGTCGGCCCGCAGCGCAATCGCCTGTTCATAGAGGCTGCGGGCCTCCGCGTGGCGGCCGAGCTGCAGCAGGATGTCGCCCTGCAACTGCATGGCCTGGACGAACCAGCGGTCCTTGCGCTTGAGCACCTTGTCGCATTCGCCCAGGGCGCCGGCCAGGTCGCGCCGCCCCAGGCGCTGGTGGATGCCGAGCAGGGCCTGCCGGCGTTCGATCAGCATCTTCAGCCGCTCCGAGATGTCGGCGGCGGTGATCGGCTTCAGGAGGTAGGCGTCGGGCCGGTGTTCAGTGGCCGATGCCACCGAGGCGTACGCGTTCTCCGCGGTGATCATGAAGAACAGGCAGTCCGGCGGCAGGGCGCCAGTCTCGCGCAGGTGCTCGAAGAGCTGCTGGCCGTCGGTCTTCTGGTTGAGGTTGTAGTCGCAAAGGATCAGGCCATAGGGCCGCGAGCGCACGAGGCGCAAGGCGTCTTCCGCCGTGCCGGCCGCATCGACGCGGCCGATGCCCAGGCTCGCGAGCTGGCCGCGCAGCGTGGTCTGCTGCACGGCCATGTCGTCGACGACGAGCGCGGAAAGGCTCGAGTAGGGCGTCTGTATCGGCATGGCCGCAGGATCTCCGGTCTGCCCGGTCGACACCGCCACCCGCGTGTGCGCCATGTCCGCAGGCCAGCCGCCCGGGCGTGGCCTGATTTCGACGCGCAGCCCGCACCGCTTGAGGGCGGGCGGGCATTGCGTACGCTTTGTTACGCGTCGACGGGGCCTACTTGAACAGGTCCTTGACCCGGTCGGTCCAGCTCTTGGCGTTGGGCGAGTGCTTGTCGCCGCCCTTGCGGAACGACTCGTCGAGTTCCTTCAGCAGCTTGCGCTGGTGCTCGGTGATCTTGACGGGCGTTTCGACCGCCACGTGGCAGTACAGGTCGCCGGGGTAGCTGGAGCGGATGCCCTTGATGCCCTTGCCGCGCAGGCGGAAGGTCTTGCCGTGCTGGGTGCCTTCGGGCAGCTCGATCTCGGCCTTGCCGCCGAGCGTGGGCACCTCGATCGAGCCGCCCAGCGTCGCGGTCGTGGTGAGCACCGGCACCGTGCAGTGCAGGTCGTCGCCGTCGCGCTCGAAGATCTCATGCTGCTTGATCCGGATCTCGATGTAGAGATCGCCCGCCGGGCCGCCGTTGGTGCCGGGCTCGCCGTTGCCGGCCGAGCGGATGCGCATGCCTTCGTTGATGCCGGCGGGGATCTTCACCTCCAGCGTCTTCTGGCGCTTGATCTTGCCGGCGCCGTTGCAGGTGGTGCAGGGCTCGGGAATGATCTTGCCGGTACCGTGGCAGTGCGGGCAGGTCTGCTGGATGCTGAAGAAGCCCTGGCGCAGGTGTACCGTGCCGCTGCCGTTGCAACTCGTGCAGGTCTTGGGGCTGGTGCCGGGCTTGGCGCCCGAGCCCTTGCAGGTCTCACAGGTGTCCCAGCTCGGGATGCGGATCTGCGTTTCCTTGCCGTGTGCGGCTTCCTCGAGCGTGATCTCCATCGCGTACGACAGGTCGCTGCCGCGGTAGACCTGCTGGCCGCCGCCGCGCCGCGCGCCGCCGCCCTGCTGGCCGAACAGGTCGCCGAAGATGTCGCCGAAGGCCTCGGCAAAGCCGCCGAAGCCTTCCTGCCCGGGGCCGCCGCGCCCCATGCCGCCCATGTTGGGATCGACGCCCGCGTGGCCGTACTGGTCGTAGGCGGCCCGCTTCTGCGGGTCGGAGAGCATCTCGTAGGCCTCCTTGGCCTCCTTGAACTTCTCTTCCGCCTTCTTGGCCTCGTCACCCTGGTTGCGGTCGGGGTGGAACTTCATGGCCAGCTTGCGGTAGGCCTTCTTGATCGCGTCGTCGTCGGCGTTCTTGGCCACGCCGAGGATGTCGTAATAGTCGCGCTTGGTTGCCATGGATGTCAGGCTGGTGAGGGGCTGGAAGTGATGAAGCCGCGCCGGGGGCGAAGGCTTGCAACCTTCGCGCCCGGACGCGGCGCTGGCGCTTCAGCGGGACGGACCGGGCAGGGCCGTCCCGTCGAGCTCAGCACATCACTTCTTCACTTCCTTGAAGTCGGCATCGACCACGTTGTCGTCGTCGACGCGGCTTTCGCTCTTCGGGGCGGCGCCTTCCGGTGCATCCGCCGCACCGGCTGCGCCGGCCGCGGCCGCGGCGGCCTGGGCATCGCCGTACATCTTCTCGCCGAGCTTCTGGCTGGCCGTCATCAGGGCCTCGGTCTTGGCGTCGATGTTGGCCTTGTCCTCACCCTTCAGGGCTTCTTCCAGGTCCTTCAGCGCCGCTTCGATCTTTTCCTTCTCGGGCGCGTCGAGCTTGTCGCCATGCTCGCCCACGCTCTTCTTGACGGAGTGCACGAGCGCCTCGCCCTGGTTGCGGGCCTGCACCAGCTCGAGCTTCCTCGCGTCCTCGGCGGCATTCAGCTCGGCGTCCTTCACCATCTTCTCGATCTCGGCTTCCGACAGGCCCGAGTTCGCCTTGATGGTGATCTTGTTCTCCTTGCCGGTGCCCTTGTCCTTGGCGCTGACGTGCAGGATGCCGTTGGCGTCGATGTCGAACGTGACCTCGACCTGCGGCACGCCGCGCGGCGCCGGCGGGATGCCTTCGAGGTTGAACTCGCCCAGGCTCTTGTTGCCCGAGGCCATCTCGCGCTCGCCCTGGAACACCTTGATCGTCACCGCCGGCTGGTTGTCGTCGGCCGTCGAGAAGACCTGGCTGAACTTGGTCGGGATGGTCGTGTTCTTCTTGATCATCTTCGTCATCACGCCGCCCAGGGTCTCGATGCCCAGGCTCAGCGGGGTGACGTCGAGCAGCAGCACGTCCTTGCGCTCGCCGCCCAGCACCTGGCCCTGCACGGCGGCGCCCACGGCCACGGCTTCGTCAGGGTTGACGTCCTTGCGCGGCTCCTTGCCGAAGAACTCCTTGACCTTCTCCTGCACCTTGGGCATGCGGGTCATGCCGCCGACCAGGATGACGTCGTCGATCTCGCCGACCGACACGCCGGCGTCCTTGATGGCGGTGCGGCAAGGCGCGATGGTGCGCTCGATCAACTCGTCCACCAGGCTTTCGAGCTTGGCGCGGGTGAGCTTGATGTTGAGGTGCTTCGGGCCGGAGGCGTCGGCCGTCACGTACGGCAGGTTCACGTCGGTCTGCGACGAGTTCGACAGCTCGATCTTGGCCTTCTCGGCAGCTTCCTTCAGGCGCTGCAGGGCCAGCACGTCCTTCGTCAGGTCGACGCCCTGTTCCTTTTTGAACTCGGTGACGATGTAGTCGATGATGCGCTGGTCGAAGTCTTCGCCACCCAGGAACGTGTCGCCGTTGGTCGAGAGCACCTCGAACTGCTTTTCACCGTCGACGTCGGCGATCTCGATGATCGAGATGTCGAACGTGCCGCCACCCAGGTCGTACACGGCGATCTTGCGGTCACCCTTGCCGTGCTTGTCGAGGCCGAAGGCCAGCGCGGCTGCCGTCGGCTCGTTGATGATGCGCTTGACGTCCAGGCCCGCGATGCGGCCGGCGTCCTTGGTGGCCTGGCGCTGGCTGTCGTTGAAGTACGCCGGCACCGTGATGACGGCCTCGGTCACTTCCTCGCCGAGGTAGTCCTCCGCGGTCTTCTTCATCTTGCGCAGCACTTCGGCGCTGACCTGGGGCGGCGCGAGCTTCTTGCCGCGCACTTCCACCCAGGCGTCCCCGTTGTCGGCGGCGGTGATGCTGTAGGGCATCAGGTCGATGTCCTTCTGCACTTCCTTCTCGCTGAACTTGCGGCCGATCAGGCGCTTGACCGCGTACAGCGTGTTCTTCGGGTTGGTGACGGCCTGGCGCTTGGCGGCCGCGCCGACGAGGATCTCGCCGTCTTCCTGGTACGCAATGATCGACGGCGTGGTGCGTGCACCCTCGCTGTTCTCGATCACACGCGTGGTATTGCCTTCCATGACCGCGACGCACGAGTTCGTGGTGCCGAGGTCGATGCCAATGATCTTGCCCATGTTCTGATCTCCTGAAACTGAAAAATCCGGTTGTGTTCGAGTTGTGGATAACTCAGGTGTTTTCAAGCCGTGCGGCGCGCTGGCTAAGCCTTATTTGGGCGCCGAGACGGTCACCAGCGCCGGCCGCAGCACGCGGTCGGCGATGAGGTAGCCCTTCTGCAGCACGGCCACCACGGTGTTGGCCTCCTGCTCGGCAGGCACCACGCTGATCGCCTGGTGCTGATGGGGATCGAACTTGGTGCCGGCAGGCGGCGCGATCTCGATCACCTTGTTGCGCTCGAGCGCCTGGCCGAGCTGCCGCAGCGTGGCATGCACGCCCTCGAGCATTTGCTGGGTGGTGGCGTTCTGGATCGCCAGGGCGGCCTCCAGGCTGTCCTTGACGGGCAGCAGCGCCTCCGCAAAACCTTCGACCGCGAACTTGCGCGCCTTGGCGATCTCCTCGTCGGCGCGGCGGCGGGTGTTCTCGATCTCGGCCTTGGAGCGCAGGTACGCATCGGCCACTTCGGCATGCTTGGCTTCGAGCTCGGCCAGGCGGGTTTCGGGCGAGGGCGCCGCGGCGGCGTCCTGGGCAGGCGCGCTGCCGGGGGCGGCTGCCTCGGCGGCCGGGTCCAGGGAAGTTTGCTGTGCGGGGTCGTTGGACGTCATCGTTTCTTCAAGCAGATTGGCGGGTCTGCCGCCGAGGTGGGGCGGGATTCCCCGGTTTCAAGAGGGCTTTTTGTGAGCGGCTTTGTCGCGCGTTACGGCTCGTCCGCGTCGTCGATCGATGCGCTCCAGCGCTGCCAGTCGGCGAGCTGCCGGCGGTCGCGCTTGGTGGGCCGGCCCTGCTCGATCGCCGCCGCCGGCTCCACGCCCTGGCGGCGGGCGGCGGCAGCCCGTTCGCGGGCCGCGATGCTATCCGCCGTTTCCTCGTACAGCGCCTGCGCCACCGGTGCCGGGCCGCGCACGTGGCTGAGGCCGCACACCTTGACGATGCGCTGCACGGCGCCCTGGCGGAACTGGATGCGGTCGCCCAGGCGCACTTCGCGCGAGGCCTTGGCGACCTGGTCGTTGACGCTCACCCGGCCCTTGCCGATCTCCTCGGCGGCGAGCGAGCGGGTTTTATAGAAGCGTGCCGCCCAGAGCCATTTGTCCAGGCGCGGGTGCTCTCGGGCTTCTGGGTCGGGGCGGGGCGTCGTCATGGGCGGCCGGTATTGTCCGCCAGCGGCAGCCGCACGACGACGTCGAGGCCGGCCACCTCGCCGCCAGCGCCGGCGGCCGGGCGGTTGTCGAGCACGATGGAGCCGCCGATCGACTCGGCGATCTCGCGGCAGATCGCCAGCCCGAGGCCCGATCCGCTGCCCGGTTCGCCCGCGCTGAAGGGCTGGAAGAGCCGTTGGCGCAGGGCGGCGGAGATGCCGGGCCCTTCGTCGCAGACGGTCAGCACGGCCTGCCCGCCGGCCGCCGTCAGGCGCACCTGCAGGGCCGAGCCCGGCGGGCCGTGCTTGACGGCGTTGTGCAGCAGGTTGCGGGTGAGCTCGCGCAGCGCCCACGGATGCGCCTCCACCGACGCCGGCTGGGTCTCGAGCGACAAGTCGAGCCCGCTGTCGGCCGCCAGCGGCGCGACGTCGAGCGCCACCGCCCGCACGATGGCCGCCCAGTCCTGGGCGGCCGGACGCCCCTGTTGCCGCAGTTGTTCGACCTTGGCCAGCGCCAGCATCTGGTTGGCCAGCTCCGTCGCGCGCTCGACGGTGCTGTTGATCTCTTCCAGCGCCTGCCTCGGCGGCACGTCGCCCCGCAGCGCCGATTGCACCTGCACCTTCAGCACCGCCAGCGGCGTGCGCAGCTGGTGCGAGGCATCGCGCACGAAGCGCTTCTGGTGGTCGAGCAGGTGCTGCAGCCGGGCCATCACGTCGTTGGTGGCCTCCATCAACGGCCGCAGCTCCTTGGGCGCGCCGCCGGCGTCGATGGGCGTCAGGTCGCCCTCCCGGCGTTCGCGCAGCCGCCGGCTCAGGTCGCGCACCGGCTGCGTGGCCCGTTGGACCACGACCACCACCACGACGACCAGCACGCCCAGCAGTGCCGCCTGCCGCCACACCGTGTCGAGCAGGATCTGCCGGGCGAGCGTCTTGCGCAGCTCCAGCGTCTCGGCCACCTGGATCGTCGCGACGCCCATGCCGTCGCGGCCCGCGACCGGCTGCAGCAGCACGGCCACGCGCACGGGCTCGCCGCGGTATTCGGCATCGTAGAAGTCGACCAGCGCGGCGTACAGGCCCTTGGACGGCAGCTGCCCGTGCCAGGGCGGCAGGTCGGGGTAGCCGGCCACGGCTTCGCCGTCGAAGCCGGTGACCTTGTAGAACATGCTGCTGCGGTTGTCGGACTCGAACGCTTCCAGCGCCGAGTACTGCACCGTCGACCTGACACGCGGCCGGCCGTCGATGCGCTCGACGTCCAGCAGCTCGCCCAGCGACTTGGCGGAGGCGAGCAGGGTGCGGTCGTAGGCGGTGTCGGCCGAGCGCAGCGCCTGCCGGTACAGGCTGGCGGTGTTCAGCGCCACCAGCGCGAGCATCGGCAGCAGCAGCCCCCACAGCAGGCGGCTGCGCATCGAGCGCAAGGCACGGGGCCGCACCGGCTGCGCCTTCACCCTTTGAGCAGGTAGCCGAGCCCGCGCAGCGTCACCAGCTGCGCGCCGGTGGCGGCCAGGCGCTTGCGCAGCCGGTACACCACCACCTCGATCGCCTCGGCCTGCGCCTGCACATCGCCCGGGAACACCAGCTCGAAGAGCCGCTCCTTCGACACGGCCTGCCCGGGCTGCGCCAGCAGGCCGCGCAGCAGCGCGGATTCGCGCGGCGACAGGTCCATCGGCACGCCCTGGTGGTAGACCGCGCCGCTGTCGGCATCGATGCGCAGCCCGCAGAACTCGGGGGCAGGCGCGGCGTGGCCGCTGCGCCGCGCGAGCGCCCGGATGCGCGCGTCCAGCTCGTCGAGGTCGAAGGGTTTGGCCAGGTAGTCGTCGGCGCCGGTGTTCAGGCCGAGCACCCGGTCGCCAACCGTGCCGCGCGCGGTGAGGATCAGCACCGGGGTCGTGTACCCGCGCTGCCGTGCCTGCGCAAGCACGTCCAGGCCGTCGACATCGGGCAGGCTCAGGTCGAGCAGCACCACGTCGGGCACGCTGGCGGCCCAGCGGTCGAGCGCACGGCGGCCTTCGCCGCACACCACGACCTGGATGCCGCGCCGCTGGAACGAGCGCTGCAGCGTCGTCTGCATCGCCGGGTTGTCCTCGATCAGCAGCAGCTTCATGGCGGTCAGCGCCCTAGCGCATTCCCTAGGTGCACGGACAGCCGTTTGACAGGTTTCTTGGCGAAGATCACGGCAGCCATTTTCACCAGAACTCCATCCCGTCAGGAGACCACCGCATGCGACGCGACACGTTCCTCAAGTCCTTGGCCGCACTGGCCGCCTCGGGTGCCTTGCCGATGTCGGCCTGGGCCGCCTCCAACCTGAAGATGATGATCCCGGCCAATCCGGGCGGCGGCTGGGATTCCACCGGCCGCGCCCTGGGCAAGGCCCTGATCGACGCCGGCGCGGCCAGCACCGTGAGCTACGAGAACAAGGGCGGTGCAGCCGGCACCATCGGCCTGGCGCAGTTCGTCAACAGCAGCAAGGGCGACGGCAACGCGCTGATGGTGATGGGCGCGGTGATGCTGGGCGGCATCATCACCGGCAAGCCGCCGGTGCAGCTCTCGCAGGCCACGCCGATCGCCCGGCTGATCAGCGAGTACAACGTGTTCGTGCTGCCGGCCAACTCGCCCCTCAAGACGATGAAGGACGTGGTCGAGCAGCTCAAGAAGGACCCGGGCAGCGTCAAGTGGGGCGGCGGCTCCCGCGGCTCCACCGAGCACATCGCCGCGGCCATGCTGGCGCGCGAGGTCGGGGTCGACCCGGCCAAGATCAACTACGTGGCCTTCCGCGGGGGCGGCGAGGCGACGGCCGCCATCCTCGGCGGCAACGTCACCGTCGGCGGCAGCGGCCTGTCGGAGTTCGCCGAATACATCAAGGCCGGCAAGATGCGCCCGATCGCCGTCACCTCCGAGGCGCGCCTGAGCGGCCAGGACATCCCTACGATGAAGGAGCTCGGCTACAACGTCGTCATCGGCAACTGGCGCGGCGTGTTCGGCGCCGCCGGCATCACGCCGGCGCAGCGCAAGACGCTGACCGACGCCATCGTGGCCGCGACCAAGCACAAGTCCTGGGCCGAGGCGCTGCAGCGCAACGACTGGACCCCCGCGCTGATGACCGGTCCCGCCTTCGACAAGTTCGTCGACGACGAATTCGCGTCGCTGCGGGCGATCATGGCGAAGTCGGGCATGGTCTGATGCCGCGCGCCCAGACCTTCGTCGCCGCCGGCACGCTGGTGGTCGCCGCGCTGCTGGCCGCCGGCGCCACGCAGATCAGCGCTGAGGCAGGGTATGCCGGCATCGGGCCGAACTTCGTGCCCTGGGTCGTGGCGGCGGCGCTGGCGGTGTGCGGCGCGTGGCTGCTCTGGGAGTCGCTGACCGGCGGCTTCCGCCAGATGGACGCCGACGAGGCCGGCGACACACCGGCGGCCGCGGCCTGCTGGCCCGGCTTCGCCGCGGTGTCGGCCGGCATCCTGCTCAACGCGGCGCTGATCACCACCATCGGCTTCATCCTGAGCTGCACGCTGTGTTTCGTGCTCGCCACGCGCGGCTACAAGGCCTCGCAGGGCCAGCCCGACCTGCGGCCCGCGACGCTGGCCAAGGATGCGCTGGTCGGCCTGGCGATCTCCGCACCCGTGTACTGGCTCTTCACGAAGCTGTTGGCCATCAACCTGCCGGGCCTGACCGGCACGGGCTGGATCTGATTCGACATGGACATCTGGAACCAACTGCTGCAGGGCTTCATCACCGCGGGCACGCCGGTGAACCTGTTGTGGGCGCTGCTGGGCTGCACCATCGGCACCGCGATCGGGGTGCTGCCCGGCATCGGGCCCGCCACGGCGGTGGCGATGCTGCTGCCCATCACGCTGCAGGTCGAGCCCACGGGCTCGATGATCTTCTTCGCGGGCATCTACTACGGCGCAATGTACGGCGGCTCGACGACCTCGATCCTGCTGAACACGCCCGGCGAGGCGGCCTCCATGGTCACCGCGATGGAAGGCAACAAGATGGCCAAGAACGGCCGTGCCGGCGCCGCGCTGGCCACGGCCGCGATCGGCTCGTTCGTCGCCGGCACCATCGCCACGGTGGTCGTGACGCTGGCCGCCCCCGTCGTCGCCAAGTACGCGGTGCTGCTGGGGCCGCCCGAATACTTCATGCTGATGGTGCTGGCCTTCGCCACGGTGACGTCGGTGCTCGGCAAGAGCGCGCTGCGCGGCGTGACGGCGCTTTTCATCGGCCTGGCGCTGGGGCTGATCGGGATCGACCAGATCACCGGCCAGGCGCGCTACACGCTCGGCGTGCCGGAGCTGATGGACGGCATGGAGGTGGTGCTGATCGCGGTGGGCCTGTTCGCCGTGGCAGAAGCGCTGCACGTGGTGCTGTTCGAAGGCCGCACGGTCGAGACGCAGAACAAGCTCACCAAGGTGCACATGACCCGCACGGAGTGGCGTCGCTCGTGGCCGGCGTGGCTGCGCGCCTCGTTCATCGGCATCCCGTTCGGCACCATCCCGGCCGGCGGCAGCGAGATCCCGACCTTCCTCAGCTACGCCACCGAGAAGAAGCTGTCCAAGCACAAGGGCGAGTTCGGCACGACCGGCGCCATCGAAGGCGTCGCGGGGCCGGAAGCCGCCAACAACGCGGCGATCACCGCCACGCTGATCCCGCTGCTGACGCTGGGCATCCCGACCTCGAACACGGCCGCCATCCTGCTCGGCGCCTTCCAGAACTACGGCATCCAGCCCGGCCCGCAGCTGCTCGACACCAACGCCACGCTGGTCTGGGCGCTGATCGCCTCGCTCTACATCGGCAACGTGATGCTGCTGGTGCTCAACCTGCCGATGGTGGGGCTGTGGGTCAAGCTGCTGAAGGTGCCCAAGGCGCAGCTCTACGCGGGCATCCTGATCTTCGCGACGGTGGGGGTATACGGCATGCGGCAGTCGGCGTTCGACCTGTTCCTGCTGTACGCGATCGGCCTGCTCGGCCTGCTGATGCGCCGCTTCGACTTCCCGGCGGCGCCGGTCGTCATCGGCATGATCCTCGGCCCGCTGGCCGAGGCGCAGCTGCGCAACGCGCTGTCGATCGGCGAGGGCCGGTGGAGCATCCTGTGGGAGCGCCCGATGTCGGCGACGCTGCTGGCCGCGGTGGTCCTGGTGGTCGTGCTGCCGCGGGTGGTCAAGCTGCTGCGGCGCTGAGGGAGCGGCTCACGCAGCGGTCGGCACCCCGCCGACCTCCCAGCCCTGCAGGTGGCGCTGGGCGATCGCCGTCAGCGCACCGATCCACTCCGGCTGGTCGTTCAGGCAGGGCAGGTAGTGGAACTCCCGGCCGCCGGCCTGCACGAAGGCCGCGCGCGCCTCCTGGTTGATCTCCTCCAGCGTCTCCAGGCAATCGCCGGTGAAGCCCGGGCACATCACGTCGACGCGCTGCAGCCCCTGCTTCGCCAGCGCGACCAGCGTCGGCTCGGTGTAGGGCTCCAGCCACTTCGCCTTGCCGAAGCGGCTCTGGAACGTGACCTGCCACTCGCCTTCGCGCAGGCCCAGCCGGCGGGCCAGCAGGCTTGCGGTGGCCAGGCATTCGGCCTGGTACGGGTCGCCAAGCTTGACGGTGCGTTCGGGAACGCCGTGGAAGCTCATCACCAGCTTGCCGCCCCGGCCGTTGGCCGCCCAGTGGTCGGTGACGCGCTTGGCGAGGGCACCGATGTAGCCGGCGTCCTGGTGGTAGTGGTTGACGAAGCGCAGCTCCGGCTGGTCGCGCTGCCGGGCCATCCATGCCGTGACGGCGTCGTTGGCGGTGGCGGTCGTCGAGCCGGCGTACTGCGGGTACAGCGGCAGCACCAGGATGCGCGCGGCGCCGGCCGCCTTCAGCTCGTCGAGCACCGCGGGGATCGACGGGTTGCCGTAGCGCATCGCGTGGCGCACGAGCACCGCCGGCTGGGGCTGGCCGAGGCGTTCGCCGAGGTGGCCGGCCAGCAGCTTGGCCTGGCGCTGCGTCCACACCGCCAGCGGCGAGCCGTCGGGCGTCCAGATGCTCGCATACTTCGCGGCGGACTTGGCGGGGCGGGTGCGCAGGATGATGCCGTGCAGGATCGGCAGCCAGACGGCGCGCGGGATCTCGACCACGCGGGGATCGCCGAGAAACTCAGCCAGGTACCGGCGCAGGGCAGGGGCGGTCGGTGCATCGGGCGTGCCGAGGTTGACCAGCAGCACCGCGGTGCGCTGCGGCGCTTCATAGGATGGCGTCATGGAAAGGGCGGTCAGCGGATGCCGGCACCGAGCCGGCGAAGGTCCGCGAGGATACGGGAGAGATCGAGCGGCTTGGCCCAATAGCCCTCGAAGCCCGCCTCGCGGGCCCGCGCCATGTCTTCGGGCGCGGCGTCGGCGGAGCACATGTAGGCCGGCACCCGGGCCAGGGCGGGCATGCCGCGGATGCGCGCCAGCACGTCGTAGCCGCTGCAGTCGGGCAGGTTGGCATCGAGCACGAGCACGTCCGGCTGCATGCCTTCGAGCAGCTCGAACGCCTGCGCGCCGGTTTCGGCGATGTGCAGCTCGATGTCGGTGTGCTGGCGCAGGGCCTCCGCGAACAGCAGCGCGTTGACGCGGTTGTCCTCGAGGTACAGCAGCTGCAGCGGCGGCGCCTGGTCGTCGGCAGCGCGTGCGGCGACGGCCTCGACGGCGGTCTTCTCCGCCGTCTCGGCGGGGCCTGCCGGCGGCGGCGCCGCGGCGTAGGCCTCCATGGCCTCCACGGGCAGCTCGATGCGCACGCGCGTGCCGACGCCCGGCTGGCTGCTCAGCGCGACGGCACCCCCCATGTCGCCAACCAGCCGGCGGGCGATCAGCAGCCCCAGGCCGCTGCCCTCGATGCTGCTTTCGCGCCCCAGCCGCTCGAACGGCTGGAACAGGCGGGCCTGCTGGTCCTCCGTCATGCCGGAGCCGGTGTCCTCGACGACGATGGCCAGCACCCCGCCGGGCGTCGCTTCCATCGACCAGCGCACCTGGCCGCCCGGCCGGTTGTACTTGATCGCGTTGGAACCGATGTTCAGCAGCACCTGCCGCAGCCGCTGCTCGTCGGCCACCAGGCGCGGCAGGTTCGCCGGCGCGGCGGGCAGCTGCTGCGTCACCCCGCGCGCCTGCGCCAGCGGCTGCAGCATCGTCGCGCAGGCGTTCACGAGCGGCGCCGCTGCCACCGGCTGCAGGTGCAGGTTCAGACGGCCTTCCTCGACCTGCTGCAGGTCCAGCACGTCGTTGATCAGCGTCAGCAGGTGCTGGCTGGCCTCGAGCACGTGGTCGACGTAGTCGAGGCGCGCTCCGCCCTGCAGCCGCAGCAGTTGCGCGAAGCCGATGACCGCGTTCAGCGGCGTGCGCATCTCGTGGCTCATGCGCGAGAGGAACTCGCTCTTGCTGCGGCTGGCCAGTTCGGCCGCCTGCTTGTTGCGCAGGGCGGCCTCGGTCGAGCGCTGGCGGGTGATGTCCGACTGCGTGCCCACCATGCGCAGGGCACTGCCGTCGGCACGGCGCGCGACGATCTGTCCGCGGTCGCGTATCCACAGCTCGTGGCCGTCGCGGTGGCGCATGCGGTAGTCGATCTCGTAGGCGGGGGCTTCCCCGTGCTGGTAGGCGCGCAGCGCCTCCAGGACGACGGGCAGGTCGTCCGGATGCACGCGCGACGACCATTCGTCCCAGCGATTGCCGATCTCGTGGTCGGCGTAGCCGAGCATCTCCTTCCAGTAGCTGGAGAAGTAGGTGTTGCCCGTATCGGCATGCCAGTCCCACACGCCGTGCCCGGCACCGTCGAGCGCGAACTTCCAGCGCGCCTCGTTGAGGCGGACCTCGGCCGCCAGCGCGCGCAGCTCGGTGAGGTCGCGCACGAGGTAGAGCAACTCGCCGTGCGGCATCGGGGAGATGCGGGCCTCGTACCAGCCGGGCACGCCGCGCACCTCGAGCTCGTACTCCTGCCGCTGCGTCTCGCCGGTGGCGCGTGCGCGCTGCACGGCGGCGCGGGTGGCGGCCGAGAGATCGGGCGGCAGCACCTCGAACATGCTGCGGCCGCGCGATTCCATGTAGGGCCAGGCGATGGCGGGGTGGTCGGGGTCGGAGCAGTGCCGGTAGCGGCCGTCGTCGTCGATGACGAACCAGAGGTCGGGCACCGCGCCGAGCACGGCGCGCATCCTGGCGTCGGAGGTGCGGGCGCGGGACTGCTCCTCGGCCAGCGCCATCGCGGCGCGACGGCGGTCGGTGATGTCCATCGACAGGTGCACCACGGTGCCGTCCGGCAGCAGGCGGTCGTTCAGCAGCACCCAGCCGCCGCGCCACTGCGTTTCCTGAGGTTTCGGCGACGGCGCCGGCAGCGACAGCCGCCAGGCGACAAAAGCGTCTTCGCGGCCGACTGCCTGCTGGTAGTGGCCGGCCCGCGCCAGGTGCCGCACGGCATCCGGCCAACGGTCGCAGCCGCGGGGCAGCAGGGCGCCGATCTGCCGGTGCCAGCGCTGGTTGGCCATCAGGATGCGGCCGTCGGCGTCGCTGATCATCACGCTGGCGGCCAGGCCCTCCAGCGTCTGGTTCAGCAGTTGCTGCGCCCGCTGGGCGGCGCGGTTCCCGGCCTCTCGCGCCAGCGCGGGTAGCGCAGCCAGCCGCGATTCGACCAGTCCGCCGCAGGCGGTGGCCAGGTCGTGCAGGCCTTGCAGCACGGCGTCGTCGGCCTCGAACGAGGCGGGGCCCATCGTGCACAGCGTGCCCACCGGCAGGCCGTGCACCCGCACCGGCACGCCGGCATAGACCTCGATCTGCAGCGCCTGCGCCGTGCGGCGGCCTGCGGCCTCGAGCGCTTCGTCGCCGGCGATGCCGCGCAGCACCTGCGCGTGGTCGCTCGCGACCACGCGGGCGCACAGCGGCTGCAGCAGGGCAGCTTCGTGCCGCAGCATGCCGACGGCGGCCTTGCTGAAGGCACGCTGGCCGGTGAAGACGGTGAGCGCGGCGATGGGGCTTGCGCTGCAGCGCGCCGCCTGGCGCACGAGCGCGTCGAAAGCGGGGTCGGGGCTGGCGTCGAGCTGGTCCAGCGCGGCGGCTGGCAGCCCCTCCCGTGCGCTGACAGGAGCTGGGGCGCCGGGTACTGCATTCATCGCGCGAAGTGCCTTTACAGAAGGGTCAGCCCGTCGAGGTCGTGGGTCTGGGTATCGCCGAAGCGCAGGACTTCGAAGTGCACGATCGGCGAGGTGCTGTCCAGCGGGCTTCCGCCCAGGCCGATGGTGCCCTTGCTGTGCAGGGTGCAGGAGCTCCGCCTCAGGCTCAGGATGCCGTTGTCGTCGCGGAAGCGGACGTAGGTGCCGTTGTAGCTGAGGTCGGTGAGCTGGATGGCGCCGCCATGCCAGTGGATGCGCGCATGCGAGCGCGACACCCGCGAGTCGTCGACGCAGAAGCTGGCCTGCGGGCTGCGGCCCAGGATCACCGGCATCTGCTCGCACACGTACACCCGCTCGACGTCGCCCCAGACGAGCCGGATGCCGTCGGGCTCGGCCGTCGGAGAGACCGGGTCGAACTGCGTCGTGGCGTCGAGATCGCTGCGGCCGTTGCTGAGGAGGTACACCAGCACCGGGTCCGCACGGCCGCGCAGGTGCATCCAGTCGAGGCTGCGGAAGCGCTGGCGCAGGTGGGACGGCAGGCCGTGGAGCACCGCATCGGTGACGAGCGTCTCGTTGTCCCCGGCGTGGTCGATCAGCCGCGCCGCGACGTTGACCGCATCGCCGAAGCAGTCGCCGCCCATCTCGACCACCTCGCCGCGGGCGAGCGCGACCTGGATGCGCAGCGAGCGCAGGCCCGGCGACGCGCCGTGCGCTCGGCCGCGCGACAGCAGCTGGTCGAGCGCGCCGTGCATGCGGCCCGCCGCTTCGACGCCGTCGAGCGACGAACCGAACACGGCCATCAGGCCGTCCCCCAGGGTCTTGACGACCTGGCCGCCGCATTCGGCCACGGTGCCCGCCAGCGCCGTGACGGTGTGGGTGACCACGGAACTCGCCTCCGCATTGCCCAGTTGCTCGTACAGCGCCGTGCTGCCGCGCAGGTCGGCGAACAGGACGGTGCGTTCGGCAATGACAGTCATGCGGCGTGGCAGGTGGGGGAGAGCGCGGACGCAGCAGTTTAGCGGGGGCTCCCGCCGCAACGAAAAAGCCCGGCAGTGCCGGGCTTTGCTGCTGTTGCGCGGATGCGCAAGCTCACAGGTTGTCGAGGTAGGTGCGCAGCTTGTCCGAGCGGCTCGGGTGCTTGAGCTTGCGGATCGCCTTGGCCTCGATTTGGCGGATGCGCTCGCGCGTCACGTCGAACTGCTTGCCGACCTCCTCCAGCGTGTGGTCGGTCGACATCTCGATGCCGAAGCGCATGCGCAGCACCTTGGCCTCGCGCGGGGTCAGGCTGTCGAGGATGTCCTTGACCACGTCGCGCAGGCCGGCCTGCATCGCGGCATCGACCGGGGCCACGTTGTTCGTGTCCTCGATGAAATCGCCCAGGTGGCTGTCGTCGTCGTCGCCGATCGGCGTTTCCATGGAGATCGGCTCCTTGGCGATCTTCATGATCTTGCGGATCTTGTCCTCGGGGATCTCCATCTTCTCGGCCAGCGTCGGCGCGTCCGGCTCGAAGCCGAACTCCTGCAGATGCTGGCGCGAGATGCGGTTCATCTTGTTGATCGTCTCGATCATGTGGACCGGGATGCGGATGGTGCGGGCCTGGTCGGCGATCGAGCGGGTGATGGCCTGGCGGATCCACCACGTCGCGTAGGTCGAGAACTTGTAGCCGCGGCGGTATTCGAACTTGTCGACCGCCTTCATCAGGCCGATGTTGCCTTCCTGGATCAGGTCGAGGAACTGCAGGCCGCGGTTGGTGTACTTCTTGGCGATGGAGATCACGAGGCGCAGGTTGGCCTCGATCATTTCCTTCTTGGCGTCGCGCGAGGCCTTCTCGCCCTGGTTCATCCGCTTGTTGATGAGCTTCAGGTCGTCCAGCGGCACCACGGCCTTGGCCTGGATGTCGATCAGCTTCTGCTGCAGCTCCTGCACCGCGGGAAGGTTGCGGCCGAGCACGGCGCTGTACGGCTTGCCGGCGGCCACTTCCTTCTCGGCCCATTCGAGGTTCAGGGCGTTCGGCGGGAAGGTCTTGATGAAGTGCTCTTGCGGCATGCCGCACTTGTCGACCACGATCTTGCGCAGCTCGCGTTCGTAGCGGCGCACGTCGTCCACCTGCGTGCGCAGGATGTCGCACAGGCGTTCGATGGTCTTGACGGTGAAGCGGATGCCGATGATCTCGCCGCTGACGGCCATCTGCGCCTTGTTGTAGGCGCTCGACTGGTAGCCCTCCTTCTCGAAGGACTTGCGCATGCGGTCGAAGTGCTCCAGCAGCGCGTCGAACTTGACCAGCGCGGCGGCCTTCAGCTCCTCGAGCTTCTTGGTCAGCGCCTTGCTGCCGCCCTGGCCGTCGTCGTCGTCTTCCTCTTCGTCGAATTCGTCGAAATCTTCCTCGGCCACGTAGTCGTCGGCCTCGTCCTCGGCGACGAAGCCGTCCACGGCCTCGGAGATCTGCATTTCGCCGGCGCGGATCTTGTCCGCCATCGCAAGGATCTCGGCGATGGTGGTGGGCGACGCGCTGATCGCCAGCATCATGGCCTGCAGGCCGCCTTCGATGCGCTTGGCGATCTCGATCTCGCCCTCGCGCGTCAGCAGCTCGACGGTGCCCATCTCGCGCATGTACATGCGCACCGGGTCGGTCGTGCGGCCGAATTCGGAGTCGACGGTCGACAGCGCGGCCTCGGCCGCCTCTTCGGCTTCTTCCTCGGTCGAGGTGGTGGTTGAGCCGCCGGCGATCAGCAGCGTGGCGGCGTCGGGCGCCTGCTCGTACACCGCGATGCCCATGTCGTTGAGCATGGAGATGATGGCTTCGAGGATTTCCTCGTTGACCAGCTTCTCGGGCAGGTGGTCGTTGATCTCCTGGTGCGTCAGGAAGCCACGCGTCTTGCCCATCTTGATGAGCGTCTTCAGCTCCTGGCGGCGCTTGGCGGCTTCTTCTTCGGTGAGCGCGGTCTCTTCGAGGCCGAACTCGCGCATCAGCGCGCGCTCCTTGGCGCGCGACACCTTCATGCGCAGCGGCTTGGCCTTGGCTTCCGCCACGCCCTCGGCGCCGGCACCCGCGGGTTCGGCTTCCGCGATTTCCGCTTCGGGCTCGCCTTCCAGCTCGGACTCGATGTCGGACAGGTCCGCGTCCAGCGCGGACTTGTCCTCATCCCCCTTCTTGCGCCCGGCCGCCTTGCCCTTGGCGGCGACAGGCTTCTTCTTGTCCTCGGCCTTGGCCTTGGCAGGCGCAGCAGTGGTCTTCTTGGCGGTCATGCGAAATCCTCGAACGGTGAAGGCTTCCCGGGGCGCAGGCACATGGCGGAACGGATGGGTGGGAAGCGGCGCAGAAATTTTCCGTGGCGGCCCCGGCGGCGGCATCGGCGCGGGCTGGTTGCGATGTGGGCTCGGCCACAAACTGCGGGGTGTTCAGCCCCCTGGCGTCAGCTCAGACATCCAGCCCAGGAGGTTGGGCCGCCGGAAGGAAACGCGGATTATACCCATGAAACCGGGTTACGGCACGCTTTGCGCGTCAGTCGTCCCTGTCCGCGGAGGCGGGGCGGCTCGCCTTGAGCGCCCGCCAGCGCTGGTCCAACTCGCGGAATCGCGCCATCGCGCCCGGGTCGGCGGCCGCTGCTGCGGCCTCGTGGCTCATGCGGCGCTCGAGGTCGACGATGAGCAGGCCGTCGAGCAGCCAGCGCAGCGATTCGAAGCTGCCGTCGGCGTCGTCCGCGTCGTGGCTGGTGGTCGCCTCGAAGGCCTCGAGGGTGGTGGCGTCGGCTTCCAGCGCGACCCGCATCACGGCCCACGGGCGGGCGCCGTGGTCGTGCAGCTCGCGTTCCAGCCACCGCAGCAGCACGCCATGCGGTCCGTCCAGCGTGTGCAGGATGTCGAGATCGTCCGGCGACAGGCGGTCCCACCACTCGCCGTGGGTCATCAGCAGGTGGACGATGCGGTCCTCGGGCTTGCGCGGCGCGCGCCGCGTGCCGGCCGGGCGGGCCGCGGCCCGCCCCGGGCCGGCGCGGAACGGCCTCGCCGCGCCGGCTTCCCGGGGTTCCTGCGGCGGGCCTGCCGGCGCGCGCTGCGGCCGGCCTGCCGCGGCCGCCGACCATTGCGACGCCAGTTCGGCGTCCGGCAGGGCCGCCTGGCGGGCGATCTCGCCGAGCATCTGCCTCGACAGCGCGCCCGCAGGCAACGCCGCCCAGAACGGCCGGGCCTGGGCGAGGAAACGGGCCCGGCCTTCGGGCGTCGCCAGGTCGCAGCCCTCCCGCGCCACCTCGACGAGCTGGCGCGACAGCGGCAGCGCGTCGTTCACGCAGCGTTCGAACGCGTCGGCGCCGAACTCGCGAACGTACGAGTCCGGGTCGTGCTCGGGCGGCAGGAACAGGAACCGGATCGTGCGCGTGTCGCTGGCATGGGGCAGCGCCGACTCCATCGCCCGCGCGGCCGCGCGGCGCCCGGCGGCGTCGCCGTCGAAGCTGAAGACGATCGAATCGGTGAAGCGGAAGAGCTTGCGCACGTGTTCCTCCCCGCACGCCGTGCCCAGCGTGGCGACGGCGTTCTCGAAGCCGAGCTGCGCCAGCGCCACGACGTCCATGTAGCCCTCGACGACCAGCGCGTAGCCTCGCTGGCGCATTGCCGCGCGCGCCTCGAACAGGCCGTACAGCTCGCGGCCCTTGACGAACACTGGCGTCTCGGGCGAGTTGAGGTACTTCGGCTCGCCGCGGTCCAGCACGCGGCCGCCGAAGCCGATCACCTCGCCCTGCACCGAGCGGATGGGGAACATCACGCGGTCGCGGAAGCGGTCGTAGCGCTTCTCGTCGCCGCCGTTGTCCGCCTCGTGCAGGATCACCAGCCCCGACTCGGCCAGCAGCGGGTCGTCGTAGCGGGGAAAAGCGCTCGCCAGGCTTCGCCAGCCGTCGGGTGCGTAGCCGAGGCCGAACCGCGCGGCGATCTCGCCGGTCAGCCCGCGGCCCTTCAGGTAGTCGATCGCGCGCGGGCTGCCGCGCAGCTGCTTGCGGTAGTGGTCGGCCGCGCGGGCCAGCACGTCGGTCAGGCTTGCCTGCTGCTCCTTGGCGCGCGCGGCCTGGGCCCGCTCCTCCGGGTTGCGCTCGTCGTCGGGCACCGTCAGTCCGACCTGCTGGGCCAGGTCGGCCACCGCCTCGCGGAAGCTCGCGCCGGTGTGTTCGGCCAGGAACTTCACCGCGTCGCCCGAGGCGCCGCAGCCGAAGCAATAGTAGAACTGCTTGCTCGGGCTGACCGAGAAGCTCGGCGACTTCTCCCCATGGAAGGGGCACAGCCCCATCAGGTTGCCCCCCGTCTTCTTCAGCTGCACGTGGCGGCCGACCACCTCGACGATGTCGACGCGCGACAGCAGCTCCTGGATAAACCCGGCGGGAATCATGTTCGCAGTCTATCGAGCGGCCCGCCGCGCACGGGCGGGCCGTCAGGCGACCTGGGGCGGCGGGGAGCCGTCGGACGGCGCGGCGCCGAGCGCGAAAGGCCCGCGGTACTCCCGCGTCCAGCGCGGCACCTCGCCCGCGCGCATGGGACTGGCGATGCCGTGCCCCTGGCCGATGTCGCAGCCCATGTCGATCAGCAGCCGTGCCTGCGCCGGCATCTCGACGCCTTCGGCCACGACGCTGCAGCCGAAGGTGCGGGCCAACCCGATCACGCCCTCGACGATCGCCAGGTCCTGGCGATCGTCGAGCATGTTGCGCACGAAGGAGCGGTCGATCTTCAACACGTCGACCGGCAGCCGCTTCAGGTAGGTGAGGGTCGAGTAGCCGGTGCCGAAATCGTCCAGCGAGAAGCGCACGCCCAGGCGCCGGCAGCGCTCCAGCAGCGCCGAGGTGTAGTCGATGTCGGCCAGCGCCGCGGTCTCCAGCACCTCCAGTTCGAGCCGCTCGCCCAGCGGATCGGCGTGCCGCGCCAGCAGCTCGGCCAGGCGCTGCGCGAAGTCGGGTTCCTGCAGGTGGCGGGCCGAGACGTTGACGCTCACCGACAGGTCGAAGCCCATGCGCCGCCAGCGCGCGAGCTGTTCGAGCGCCTGGTCGAGCACCCAGTCGCCGACCCGTGCCGACAGGCCGGTGTGCTCGATCAGCGGCAGGAACTGGGCCGGTGGAATCACGCCGTGCTCCGGGTGGTTCCAGCGCAGCAGCGCCTCCATGCCCAGCACCGCACCCTGGCGCATGTCGACCTTGGGCTGGTAGTACAGCTCCAGCTCGTGGCTGTCGAGTGCCTCCTGGATGCGGCCGATCGCCATGACCCGTTCCTCGGTGCGCCGGCTGTGCTCGGGGTCGAAGAAGCTGTAGCCGTTGCGGCCCGACTGCTTGGCGCCGTACATCGCGTGGTCGGCGTGCCGCAGCAGCGTGTCGGCGTCGCTGCGGTCGAGCGGATAGACGGTGGCGCCGACGCTGGCGGTGATGGTGACCGGGTCCGCGCCCGGTTCGATGGCGTAGGGTTGCGAGATCACCCGGAGCACCCGCTCCACGGCCAGGCGCGCCTCGTCGAGCGTGCCGGCACGCAGCAGCAGCACGAACTCGTCCCCGCCGAGCCGCGCCGCGGCATCGGACCAGGCGGCGTTGCTGCGCAGCGCGCCGCGCAGCCGGTGCGCCAGCTCGACCAGCAGCCGGTCGCCGGCCGCATGCCCGAAGCGGTCGTTGACCGGCTTGAAGTGGTCGAGGTCGAGGTAGCAGACGGCCAGCAGGTTGCCTTCGCGGTCGGCGGCGGCCATCGCATCGGCCAGCATCTGCGCCAGGCGGGCGCGGTTCGGCAGCCGGGTGAGTTCGTCGAACAGGGCCTGGCGCTCCAGCCGCTGGCGCTGCAGGTGCTGGTCGGTGATGTCGGAGATCACGAGGACGTGGTAGCGCGGCTGGCTGTCCGGCCCGAGCACTGCGGAGATTGTGACCTGCAGCGCGCACGGGTCGCCGTTGCGGCGGCGCTCGACGACCTCGCCGCGCCAGGTGCCGGTCGCGCGCAGGCTGGCCCACATGCTGCCGTGGCGTGCCGCGGCCGCCGCATCGTGCCCCGGCGTGCCGGCCCGCGCGGCAGCGAGCAGCGGCGGGATGGTGCCCAGCAGTTCGTGGCGCGAGACGCCCATGATCTGCGAGTACGTCGGGTTGACGTCGAGCACGCGCAGGTCTGCGTCGGTGATCAGCAGGCCTTCGTGCAGGTGCTGGAACAGCCTCGCGGACAGCCGCTGCCGCTCTTCGTTGGCGCGCCGCTCGCCGATGTCGGCCAACGTGACGACGAGCCGTCGCGGCACGTCGCCGTCGCCCCGCTCGCCGACCAGCACCTGCGCGTGGAACCAGCCCCAGCCGGCGGGCGTGCGCAGGCGAAGGTCATGGCGGTAGCTCTCGTTGCGCGGGTCGGCCAGGCGCGCGAGCGCAGCGCGTTCGCGGCTGCGGTCGTCGGCGTGGACCTGCTCGAGCCAGGCCGCCTGCGGCGGCAACGCGTGGCGCTCCGCCGGGCCCAGCAACGCCTGCCAACGGGGGGAGGTGTAGCACCGGCCGGTGCGCAGATCCCAGTCGGCCATGCCGACGTCCGCTGCATCAAGCGCCAGCTGCAGGCGGTTCTTGATGCGGCGCAGTTCGCCGATGCCGGCCTGCACGCCCAGCAGCAGCATGCCGCAGGCGAGGAGGTAGGCCCACAGGATCAGCAAGGCATGGCCGGGGTCACGGCCGGTGCCGGCGAGGGGGCCGCCGCCGCTGCCCAGCGACAGCATCGCGCCAACGCCCAGCAGGAAGAGCACCGACGACGCCCAGCGCCCGGCGCCGCGTGCTGCCAGCCAGGCCAGCAGCACCGGCGGCACGAACAGCAGCGACGTCTGCGCGGCCGACAGCGGGGGATGCGCGCGCAGCAGCGCGAAGGCGCAGCCCAGCACGGCCACCGACAGCGCTGCCGCGCCTGGCACGCCCATCTCCCAGCGTTCCCAGGGCGTGCGGCGCGTGGCGGCTGGCTCCCGTGCGGCCAGCCAGGGCAGGGTGCCCAGCAGCCCGCCGACCATGCTGCCCATCCAGGCCACCACGCCGACGGCCAGGGCCGACATCGAGGCGTCGTCCGTCCAGGACCACCAGAGCAGTTGCGCGGCCGCCATCCACAACGCGCTGGCGGCCATGGCGGAGACCAGCAGCCGCGCATCGCGGATGCCCGGGGCGCTGGCCTGGAAGCGGCGCCGGCCGAGCCACCCGGCTGCAAACCACGGCCCCAGCGTGCCGCTGGCTGCCAGCAGGAGCGCGCCGCCAATGTGGAAGCCTGCGGCGGCGTGGGCGGCCAACAAGCCGATGAACGCCGCGGGCCAGAGCCCCCGCCCCCAGCGCAGCAGCGCGCCCAGCGCCAGGCCGGCGGGCCACCAAAGCAGTGCGGAGGTGTCGTCGATGCGCGCGAGGCGCAGCGCGGCGAAGCCGAGGCCGGCGCACGCCACGGCGACGCCTGCCGCTTGCACGGCGGCCTGCCATCGCGGCCGCTTCACCGGCGTGGCGGTGACCGCGGGCGTGGTGTCCGGCGAGTCGGGGGAGGGATGGGGGAGTGTGGGCGGTAGCGTGGACACGGTAGGACCCACAACGGCACGTGAACAACCTAAACACGCGCCGGGCGCGCACCGGATCCTAGATCAACGCAGCGCTCCGGGGAGCGGGGCATGGGGATCACCCGGCCTGAAAAGCAGATCGGCGAGGCCGCTGCGCGGCGCTCGCCGATCGAATGGGGAAGGGCTCAGACCGCGAAATCGGTCAACTGCTTGCCTTCTGCCAGCGCCGCCTTCAGCCATTTGGGTTGCAGCCCGCGACCGGACCAGGTTTCACCGGTTTCGCCGTTGCGGTATTTGGCCGCCACCTTGCGCGTGCCCTCTGCGCGCGGGGCAGACGGCGCTCGCTGGGACAGATCGGCCACCGTCAAGCCATGCTCGGACATGATGGACTTGACCTTGGCAATCGCGTTGGCGCGTTCCTCGCGTTGGGTATCGGCAATCTGCTTTTCGAGCGATGCTTTCTGGGCCAGGAGTTCTTGCAGGGTAGCCAATGGAGTCTCCTCAGGACGATTCGGGCACGCGGCGAATATACCACGGCCCGCTCCGTAGGACCCCCCATCGGAAAGGCGACCCTATTTGTAACCAACCCTGTCCAGCATTTGCTGGACCTTGGTCTGGTTCATGCCGACCGACGAAACCGGGATGGTTTCCGACTTGAACGAGCCCAGCGTTTCCAGTGCCGGATTGGACGGTTTCACGGTGGGCACGGCCGGCCACTCGTTATTGCCGTTCGCGAAATAGTTCTGCGCCTCGTCGCTGGCGAGATACTCCAGGAAGCGGACAGCCGCCTCGCGGTGGGGGCTGAATTTCGCGACACCGGCCCCGGCGATGTTGACGTGCGTACCCCAGCTTTGCTGGTTCGGGAACACGACCGCGACCTTTTCGACGATGGCCTGGTCTTCAGGCTTGGTCGAGCGCATCAACCGGGCGAAGTAGTAGCTGTTGCTCAAGGCGATATCGCATTCGCCGCTGGCCACGGCCTTGATCTGGTCGGTGTCGCCGCCCACGGGCTGGCGCGCCATGTTGTCCTTCACCCCGCGCAACCACCCCTCGGCCTTTTCGGCGCCCATGTGCTCGACCATCGCGCCGAACAGCGAGAGGTTGTAGGGATGCGAGCCGGAGCGCGTGCAGACCTTGCCCTTGTTCTTGGGCTCGGCCAGCGATTCATAGGTGGCGACGTCTTCCCGCTTGACCTTTGCCTTGTTGTAGACGATGACGCGTGCCCGGGTGGACATGCCGAACCAGGCGGCACCCGCGCCGGAATCCTTGCCGCGCAGATGGGCGGGGATGCGGCTCTCGAGCACGCTGCTCTTGACCGGCTGGAACAGGCCGTCGGATTCCGCGCGCCACAGGCGCGCCGCATCCACCAGCAGGACCACGTCGGCCGGGCTGCTGCTGCCTTCGCTCTTCAGCCGCGCGAGGATGCCGGAATCGTCGGCATCGACGCGGTTGATGCGGATGCCGGTGGCCTTGGTGAAGTTGGCGTAGAGCGCCTCGTCGGTCTGATAGTGCCTGGCCGAATACAGGTTGAGCACCTGTTCCTGGGCCTGGACCGGCGCTTGGAGGGTAATGGCCGCCGTCGCCGCCAGAAATAATCTAGAAAAAGTCATCGAATTCTCGTCGAAAGCAGGGGCAGGGGGATGGCTCAGGCCGAGGGCGGCACGAACCCGGTGGGCTGGTCGGCGCCCTCGCCGAAGAAGAACCTTTCCATCTGGCGCGCCAGGTATTGGCGTGCGCGTGCGTCGGCCAGGTTGAGCCTGTTTTCATTCACCAGCATGGTCTGGTGCTTTTTCCAGGCCTCGAAGGCTTCCTTGCTCACGTTGTCGTAGATGCGTTTGCCCAGCTCGCCCGGGTAGGGCGCGAAGGTCAAACCCTCGGCTTCCTTCTTGAGGTAGACGCATTGGACGGTACGGGTCATGGAGGTTCTCCTGGAGGCGGGGTTATTGGAGCGGCTTGACGAGCACCTGGGAGCGCCTGTCCCAGTTGTATTTGCGCTTGCGTGCCTCGGGCAGCCAATCGGGGTCGACGGGCTGGAATCCGCGCTTGATGAACCAGTGCATCGTGCGCGTGGTGAGCACAAAAATGCTCGACAAGCCCATCGATTTTGCGCGCTGTTCCACGCGCTTGAGAATGCGTTCGCCGTCGCCCTGGCTTTGCACCTGCGGGCTGATGGTGAGCGCAGCCATTTCAGCCGTGCCGGCTTCGGGGTACGGATACAGGGCGGCGCAGCCGAAGATCACGCCGTCGTGTTCGATGACGGTGTAGTTGGCGATATCGCGCTCGATGGACGTGCGCTCGCGCCGCACGAGGGTGCCGTCGCGCTCGAACGGCTCGATCAACTGCAGGATGCCCCCGACGTCGTCGGCGGTGGCTTCGCGCAGGCTTTCGAGCTTTTCATCGACCACCATCGTGCCGATGCCATCGTGGGTATACACCTCCATCAGCAGCGCGCCGTCCTGGCTGAAGGGCAGGATGTGCGAGCGCTCCACGCCTTCGCGGCAGGCCTTGACGCAGTGGCGCAGATAGAAGCCGGGGTCGAGGGGGCGGTTGGGCAGCGGCAGCGAGGCCAGCAGCTTCTCGGCGTCGGCCAGCGCCAGTTCCGTGTCGATGGCGCTTTCCGGGTCGTCCTGCGATTCGCGGATGCCGGGCACCTCGCTCATGAAGATCAGCTTGTCGGCCTGCAGCGCGATGGCCGTGGAGGTCGCCACATCCTCCATCGTGAGATTGAACGCCTCTCCGGTGGGCGAGAAGCCGAAGGGCGACAGCAGCACCACCGCACCGCTGTCGATCGTGCGGCGGATGGTGATGGCGTCCACCTTGCGCACGATGCCGCTGTGGATGAAGTCCACGCCGTCGACGATGCCCACCGGCCGCGCGGTCAGGAAGTTGCCGGACACCACGCGCACGGTGGCGTTGGCCATCGGCGTGTTGGGCAGGCCCTGCGAGAACGCGGCCTCGATCTCGAAGCGCAGCTGGCCCGCGGCCTCCTGCGCCGCATCGAGCGCCGGTGCGTCGGTGATGCGCAGGCCGTGGCTGAAACGCTCGGGGTGGCCCTTGGCGCGCAACTGCTCGCTGACCTGGGGGCGGAACCCGTGCACCAGCACCAGCTTGATGCCCATCGCCTGCAGGATCGCGAGGTCCTGCACGAAGGCGCTCAACTTGCCAGCGGCAATGCCTTCGCCCGCCATCGCCACCACGAAAGTCTTGCCTCGGTACGCGTGGATGTACGGCGCGACGGAGCGGAACCACGGGACGAAGGTATGGGGAAAGATCAGGTTCATGGGGGGCACGGCAATGGGGGTCGAATTGTGCCGCAGCGTGCTGCCGCCGAGGCCTGATGCAGCCTTGGCAGCAGGGCTGGCGATAATCCGCGCCCCGTGAATGCACCCCGCCCCTCCGCCGCGCTCGCCATCGAGTTTCCCGAATCGCTGCCTGTCTCCGGCCGGCGCGAGGAAATCGCGCGCCTGATCACCGAGCACCAGGTCGTCATCGTCTGCGGCGAGACCGGCTCGGGCAAGACCACGCAGCTGCCCAAGATCGTGCTCGAGCTCGGCCGCGGCAAGCTGCGCGGCGGCAACAAGCTCATCGGCCACACGCAGCCACGGCGGATCGCGGCCTCCAGCGTGGCCAAGCGCATCGCCGAGGAGTTGAAGACCCCGCTGGGCGAGGTGGTGGGCTACAAGGTCCGCTTCCAGGACCGGCTGCAGCCGGGCGCCTCGGTCAAGCTGATGACGGACGGCATCCTGCTGGCGGAGACGCAGACCGACCCGCTGCTGCGCGCCTACGACACCCTGATCATCGACGAGGCGCACGAGCGCAGCCTGAACATCGATTTTCTGCTGGGCCACCTGCGGCAGATCCTGCCGCGGCGCCCCGACCTGAAGATCATCGTGACGTCGGCGACCATCGACGCCGACCGCTTCGCCAGCCACTTCGCATCGGCGAAGGGCCCGGCGCCCGTCATCATGGTGTCGGGCCGGCTGTTCCCGGTCGAGCAGCGCTGGCGCCCGTTCGAGGAAAGCCGCGAATACGGCCTGCACGACGCCATCGCCGATGGCGTGGACGAACTCTGGGCCGGCCGCGCGGCGGGCGACATCCTCGTCTTCCTGCCCGGCGAGCGCGAGATCCGCGAGGCCGCCGACCACCTGCGCAAGCACCTGGCGCCGCAGCCGGCGCTGCGCCATGCCGACATCCTGCCGCTCTTCGCGAGGCTGTCGCAGCAGGAGCAGGACCGCGTGTTCACCACCGGTGGTGCACCGCGCATCGTGCTCGCCACCAACGTGGCCGAAACCTCGCTGACGGTGCCCGGCATCCGCTACGTGATCGACGCGGGCCTGGCGCGCGTCAAGCGCTACAGCTACCGCAACAAGGTCGAGCAGCTGCAGGTCGAGCCGGTCAGCCAGGCGGCGGCCAACCAGCGCGCGGGCCGCTGCGGCCGCGTGGCCAACGGCGTGTGCATCCGGCTCTACGACGAGACGGACTTCAACGGCCGCCCGCGCTTCACCGACCCGGAGATCCTGCGGTCGTCGCTGGCCGGGGTGATCCTGCGGATGAAGTCGCTGAAGCTCGGCTCGGTGGAGGACTTTCCCTTCATCGAGGCGCCGCCGCGCAAGGCCATCGCCGACGGCTACGCGCTGCTGGGCGAACTCGGCGCGGTCGACGACGCGAACGAGCTGACGCCGATCGGCCAGGAGCTGTCGCGACTGCCGCTCGACCCGCGGGTGGGCCGCATGATCCTCGAGGCGCGCCAGCGCGAGTCGCTCTCGGAGGTGCTGATCATCGCCTCCGCGCTCAGCGGCCAGGACGTGCGCGACCGGCCGCTCGAAGCCGCGCAGGCCGCCGACGAGAAGCACAAGAAGTTCGACGACGAGAAGTCGGAGTTCATGGGCTACCTGAAGCTCTGGCACTGGATCGAGGAGGGCCGTGGCGTGCATGGCCACGCGCAGGCCGCACCGCCCAGGGCGGCCGGCGGCAAGGCGCCCGCGGGCCCGGCCGCGGCCGTCGACACCCACAAGCTCAGCAACCGGCAGCAGGAGCAGCGGCTGCGCGACAGCTTTGTCTCGGTGCGACGCGTGCGCGAGTGGCGCGACATCCATTCGCAGCTGCTCACCGTGGTGCGCGAACACAACTGGCGCCTGAACACCACGCCGGCCACCTACGAGCAGGTGCACATGGCGATGCTGGCCGGCCTGCTGGGCAACATCGGCGTGAAGTCCGATGACGAGGACTGGTACCTCGGCGCGCGCGGCATCAAGTTCTGGAAGCACCCCGGCGCGCACCTGAGCAAGAAGCCGGCGCGCTGGCTGGTGGCGGCCGAGCTGGTGGAGACCACGCGCCTTTTCGGCCGCGGCCTGGCCGCCATCGAGCCGCAGTGGATCGAGCGCATCGCCGGCCACCTGCTGAAGACGCAGTTGCTGGAGCCACACTGGGAGAAGAAGGCCGGCGAGGTGGTGGCGATGGAGCGCGCCACGCTGTACGGCATCGTCGTCTACAACAACCGGCGGGTGAACTACGCCAATGTGGACCCGGCCGGCGCCCGCGAGATCTTCATCCGCGAGGGCCTGGTGGCCGACCTGACGCTGGGCGCCGACGCAGGTGCCGCGCCGGTGCAGCAGCGCGGTGGCGAGGGCGACGCCGGCGGCCGGGCGGGTGCGGCCTGGGGCGCGAGGCTGCCGTTCCTGGCGCACAACCGCAAGCTGATCCGGCAGGTCGAGGAGCTGGAGCACAAGGCGCGCCGGCAGGATGTGCTGGTCGACGACGACCTGATCTTCGCGTTCTACGACCAGCAGATCCCGGCCGACGTGGCCAGCGGCCCGATGCTGGAGCGCTGGTACCGCGACGCCGTGAAGCAGCAGCCCGAGCTGCTGAAGCTCACGCGCGACGAACTGATGCGCCACGAGGCGGCCGGCATCACCACCTCGGCCTTCCCGAAGGTGCTGCGGCTGGGCGGCGTCGACTGCGCCGCGAGTTACCTGCACCAGCCCGGCGACGCCAAGGACGGCGTGACCGTCACCGTGCCGATCTACGCGCTGAACCAGGTCAGCGACGAGCGCTGCGAATGGCTGGTGCCCGGCATGCTGAAGGACAAGGTGCTGGCGCTGGTGAAGAGCCTGCACCAGCGTCCGCGTTCGCGCCTGGTGCCACTGCCCGACTATGCGGCCGAGTTCGCCGAGACGGCACCGTTCGCGCAGGGCGGGCTGCTCGATGCCCTGCTGAAGTCGGTGCGCGATCGAACGCAGCTCGCGGTGCAGCGCAACGACTTCAAGCTGGAGACGCTGCCGCCGCACCTGTTCATGAACTTCCGCGTCGTCGACGAGCACGGCCGGCAGCTGGGCATGGGGCGCAACCTCGCTTCGCTGAAGGCCGAGTTGGGCGGGCAGGCGCGCTCGGCGTTCCAGGCGCTGGCGGGGTTGAAGCTGGCGGGGGCGGCGGCGTCGGAGGGCGCCAAGCCCCCATCCCCGCCCGTTGCCGAAGGCAGAGCGAGCCCGGCGGCCGCGGCTGCACGTCCTCTGCCTGCGGGAGAGTCCGCGCCGACGAAGACCTACACCGCCTGGACCTTCGGCGAGCTGCCCGAGCTGATGGAGATCCGAAAGGCCGGGCAGACGCTGGTCGGCTTCCCGGCGCTGATCGACAAGCGCACGCATGTCGAGATCGAGGTCTTCGACGAGCCCGACGTCGCCGCCGCCAAGCACCGCGCCGGCCTGCGCCGGCTGGTGGCGCTGGCGATCAAGGAGCCGCTGAAGTACCTGGAGAAGAACATTCCCGACCTGCGTCAGATGGCCGTGTGGTTCATGCCGCTCGGCACGCAGGAGGAGCTGCGCGACCAGATCATCGACGTGGCGCTCGACCGGGCCTTCCTGGCCGACCCGCTGCCCACCGACGCGCGTGCGTTCCAGGCCCGCATCGACGAAGGCCGCGCACGGCTGAACCTCATCGCGCAGGAAGTGGCGCGCATGGCCGGCACCGTGCTGGCCGAGCACGCCGCCGCGCTGCGCAAGCTGAAGGACAGCCGCGCGCCGAAGGACGTGGCTGACGACGTCACGGCGCAGCTGCAGCGCCTGGTGAACAAGCGCTTCCTGCTCGAGACGCCGTGGAGCGCGCTGCAGCACCTTCCGCGCTACCTGAAGGCCGTGGTGCTGCGGCTCGACAAGCTGCGCGCCGACCCGGCGCGCGACGCACAGCGCCTGGCCGAGCTGCGGCCGCTGGAGCAGCGCTACCTGCGCCGGCTGTCCGACCTGAAGGGCACGTCCGACGCGCGGCTCACCGAGTACCGTTGGCTGCTGGAGGAGCTGCGCGTGAGCCTCTTCGCGCAGGAGCTGCGCACGCCGCAGCCGGTGAGCGCCAAGCGCCTCGACAAGGCGTGGTCGCTCATGGCAGGGTGAGCTGCCGGCTGAGTTTTGCCATTCATCTTTTATTCATCTGCCATTCACGCGCCACGACTGGCGCCGTGGCCACCACCCGCCGCGCCGAAGCCTGGGTACGACATTCTGCCGATGCGCTGGAAGCCCGACGCCGCGCTGGGCCTGCCCGACTACGGCGCCTTCGTGCCGGACGAACTGGCGGCTGCCTCGGCCTGAAGGGCCCCTGCCCGGGTGTTCTGGCAGCGGCTGGCTGCGCTGCCGTCGGTGTCGCGCGCGCTGCGCAGCGTGGCGAGCGACATGGCGCTGCGGCTGGACGGCGCGCTCAGGCCGCGTGCACCACTTCCAGCAGGCGGTCGAGGCCGCCTTCGTTGATCGCCACCATGGCCTGCTCGCGGACCTTGGGCTTGGCCTGGTAGGCCACCGACAGGCCCGCGGCGCGCATCATCGGCAGGTCGTTGGCGCCGTCACCCATCGCGATGGCCTGGGCGGGGGCGATGCCGAGCTGCGCGCAGGTCGCCAGCAGCATGCGCTTCTTTTCCTCGCCATCGCAGATGTCGCCCCAGGGCTGGTCGACGAGCCGGCCGGTCAGCCGGCCATCGGCCACGTCCAGCACGTTGCTGCGGGTGAAGTCGAGCGCGAGCCGGTCGCGGACACGGTCGGTGAAGAAGGTGAAGCCGCCCGAGACCAGCAGCGTCTTCAGGCCGGCGGCCTGGCAGGTGCGCACCAATGCCTCGGCCCCCGCGTTGAGCCGCAGGCGCTCGTCGAAAACGCGCTGCAGCGCGTCGGCCGGCGCACCGGCCAGCAGCGCGACGCGGCGGCGCAGGCTGTCTTTGAAATCGGCGATCTCGCCACGCATCGCCGCTTCGGTGATGGCCGCCACCTCGGCCTTGCGGCCCACCGCATCGGCGATCTCGTCGATGCACTCGATGTTGATGAGCGTCGAGTCCATGTCGAACGCGATCAGCTTGAAATCGGCCAGGCGCAGCGGCGGCACGAAGCCCTGGACGACGAGGCCGGGGGCGAAGGACGAGGCAGTCATGCAGGGGCGGTGGGAAGAGGGAGGGCCAGCAAAAACGGCGCGCTGCAAGGGCGCGCCGCGGGACGGCAGGCATTGTAGGTGCCGGCCTCCGGCGCACGGGAGGCCGCGGGCCGGCCAGGGCGCGCACGCGCAATACGGGGCAGTTCAACGGCCGGTTGCCGGTGCGTTTTGGATAAGTATTCCATTGAAGTCTATAAATAAAGATGTTTTATCCAAACAAATATATCTGCAGGGTAAGTATTGATAATATCTTGCCAATCAATGCATAACATTCGCTTCAACCGGAGTTCTTCGATGCCTACCTCGGATCCCCAGTTCTTCGCCCATGTGCCGCCCTACGGCGGCGATCCCATCCTGTCGCTCATGGAGGCGTTCCAGGCCGATCCCCGTGCCCGGAAAGTCAGCCTTGGCATCGGGCTGTACTTCGACGACGAGGGCCGGCTGCCCGTGATGGCGGCGGTGCGCCAAGCGGAGGCCGCGCTGGCCGCGCAGCGCGGTCCGCGGCCCTACCTGCCGATCGAGGGCCTGGCCGAGTACCGTGCCGGCGTGCAGCGCGTGCTGTTCGGGGCCGGCCACGAGGCGGTGGCCAGCCGGCGCATCGCGACGCTGCAGACGCTGGGCGGTTCCGGCGCCTTGAAGGTGGGGGCCGATTTCCTCCACCAATACTTCCCGCAGTCCGCGATCTGGGTGAGCGACCCCACCTGGGAGAACCATCTCGCGCTCTTCGAGGGCGCCGGCCTGCGGGTGCACAGCTATCCCTACTACGACCTGGCGACCCGCGGGCTGCGCTTCGAGGCGATGCTCGAGACCCTGCGCGGCCTGCCCGCCCGCAGCATCGTGCTGCTGCACGCGAGCTGCCACAACCCGACGGGCGTGGACCTGTCGCACGAGCAGTGGCGGGCCCTGATCCCCGTGCTGGCGGAACGGGCGCTGATCCCGTTCGTGGACATCGCGTACCAGGGCTTGGGCGATGGCCTGGAGGAGGACGCGTTTGCCGTGCGTGCGCTGGCCGACGCCGGCTTGCCCTGTTTCGTCGCCAACTCGTTCTCCAAGAACTTCTCGTTGTACGGCGAGCGCGTGGGCGCGCTGAGCGTGGTCTGCGCCCACGAGGCCGCGGCCGAGACCGTGCTGGGCCAGCTCCAGGCCACGGTGCGCCGCAACTATTCGACGCCGCCGACGCACGGGGCGCGCATCGTGGCCACGGTATTGCAGTCGCCGGCGCTCTTCGAGGCCTGGCGCGACGAGCTCGCCGCGATGCGCCAGCGCATCCAGGCCATGCGGCAGCAACTGCACGCGGGGCTGGACGAGCGCCTACAGGGCCGGCAGCCGATCGGGCATTTTCTCAGCCAGCGCGGCATGTTCAGCTACACGGGCCTCTCCGCGGCGCAGGTGGACTGGCTGCGCCACGAGCAGGGCATCTACCTCGTGCGCTCGGGCCGCATGTGCATCTCGGGCTTGTCCACGCGCAACGTCGGCTACGTCGCGCAGGCCATGGCCCACGTGCTCGCCTGAAGGAGGCCGCCATGGGTTGTCCCGTCTCTCCCGAATCCGTCGTCCATCAAGAAGGCGCGCAGCTCGACTTCAGCCGCTCGATGAGCTATGGCGACTACCTGCAGCTCGACGCGATCCTCAACGCGCAGCACCCGCAGTCCGCCGCACACGACGAGATGCTCTTCATCGTGCAGCACCAGACCAGCGAGCTGTGGATGAAGCTGATGCTGCACGAACTGCAGGCCGCCATCCGCTGCGTGGCCGCCGACGAGATGAGCATGGCCTTCAAGCTGCTGGCGCGGGTCTCGCGCATCATGGAGCAGCTGGTGCAGGCCTGGACCGTGCTGGCCACGATGACGCCGCCCGAATACAGCGCGATGCGCCCGTCGCTGGCCAGTTCCAGCGGTTTCCAGAGCTACCAGTACCGCTGCATCGAGTTCGGGCTCGGCAACAAGAACCCGGCGATGCTGCAGCCGCATGCGCACCGCCCCGACCTGCTGGCGCGCGTGCAGGCGGCGTTCGAGGCGCCCTCGCTGTACGACGAGACGCTGCGGCTGATGGCGCGCCGGGGGCTGCCGGTGCCCGCGAGCCACGTCGAGCGCGACTGGACCCAGCCTTACCCCGCGAGCGAAGCGGTGGAGCAGGCCTGGCTGGTGGTGTACCGCGATCCGGAGCAGCACTGGGACCTCTACCAGCTCGGCGAGAAACTCACCGACCTGGAGGACGCCTTCCGCCTCTGGCGTTTCCGCCACGTCACCACCGTCGAGCGTGTCATCGGCTTCAAGCGCGGCACGGGCGGTACCGGCGGCGTGAGCTACCTGCGCAAGATGCTCGACGTTGTGCTGTTCCCCGAACTCTGGCGCTTGCGCACCGAACTCTGAAGGGAGACCTGGCCATGAAGGAAATCGTCGACGTCGGCCTGCCGCCGCTGAACCAGCCGTTCTCCTGGGCCGTGAAGTCGGCCGGCCTGCTGTTCACCGCGCACGGGCCTGTGCGCCCCGACGGCAGCATCGACACCGGCCCGGTCGAGGCGCAGGCGCGCCTGACCTTGGTCAACCTGCGCCGCGCCGTCGAGGCGGCCGGCGGCACGCTGGCCGACGTGACCCAGGTGCTGATCTACATGACCGACGTGCAGGACATGAAGGCCATCGACGCGGTCTACCGCGAGTTCTTCGAGGCGCCGTACCCCAACCGATCGAGCATGGGCGTCGCGGGCCTGGTCGTGCCGGGCATGAAGCTGGAGATCGTCGCGTATGCGGTGATCCCGGCCGCGGCCTGACTCAGCCCGCGGACTGCGGCTGCCCCAGCGAGCGCAGCACGTCGCGGATGAGCTGCGCTCGGTCCTTCGGCTCGGGCGTGTCGCGCTCGATGCGCAGCTTGTCGTTGCCGGCCAGCTTGATGTGCCGGTTCTTCTGCACCAGCTCGATGATCTTCATCGCATCGACCGGCGGGTTGGGACGGAAGCTGATCACCATCAGCCGCGGCGCGGCGTCGATCTTGCTCACGCCGTAGGGCTTGGCCAGCACGCGCAGGCGGTGCGTGTCGAACAGCGTCTGCCCCTGAGGCGGCAGCTTGCCGAAGCGGTCGGTGATCTCCTCCAGCAGCGTGTCGATCTGCGCGGAGGTGCTGGCCGAGGCCAGGCGCTTGTAGAGGTTCAGCCGCGTGTGTACGTCGCCGCAGTAGCTGTCGGGCAGCAGCGCGGGGGCATGCAGGTTGATCTCGGTCGCGGCGCCGAACACGCCCGACAGCGGGCTCAGCAGGTCGGGCTCCTTGCCCGACTTCAGCGAGCGCACGGCTTCGGACAACATCTCGTTGTAGAGCTGGAAGCCGACCTCCATCATGTTGCCGCTCTGGTTGTCGCCCAGCACCTCGCCGGCGCCGCGGATCTCCAGGTCGTGCATCGCGAGGTAGAAGCCCGAGCCCAGCTCCTCCATCTGCTGGATGGCCTCCAGCCGCTGCGCGGCCTGCTTGGTGAGGCCCTCGACGTCCGGCACCAGCAGGTAGGCGTAGGCCTGGTGGTGGCTGCGGCCGACGCGCCCGCGCAGCTGGTGCAGCTGTGCCAGCCCGAACTTGTCGGCCCGGCTCATGATGATCGTGTTGGCGCTCGGCACGTCGATGCCGGTCTCGATGATGGTGGAGCACAGCAGCACGTTGAAGCGCTGGGCGACGAAGTCGCGCATCACGTGCTCCAGCTCGCGCTCGGGCATCTGGCCGTGGGCGATCGCGATGCGCGCCTCGGGCACCAGTTCCTGCAGCTTGGCCTGGCGCGCGGCGATGGTGTCGACCTCGTTGTGCAGGAAGTACACCTGCCCGCCGCGCTTCAACTCGCGCAGCACGGCCTCGCGGATGGTGCCGCTGCTCTCGTTGCGCACGAAGGTCTTGATCGCCAGCCGGCGCTGCGGCGCGGTGGCGATCACGCTCAGGTCGCGCAGGCCTTCGAGCGCCATGCCCAGCGTGCGCGGGATCGGCGTGGCGGTGAGCGTCAGCACGTCCACCTCGGCGCGCATCGCCTTGATCGCCTCCTTGTGGCGCACGCCGAAGCGGTGTTCCTCGTCGATGACCAGCAGCCCCAGCCGCTTGAACTTGACGCTCTGCGACAGCAGCTTGTGGGTGCCGACCACGATGTCGATCGTGCCGGCCTCGATGCCTTCGAGCGCGGCGTTGATCTCCTTGGTGGAGCGGAAGCGCGAGAGCTCGGCCACCTTCACCGGCCACTTGCCGAAGCGGTCGGAGATGTTCTGGTAGTGCTGCTCGGCCAGCAGCGTGGTGGGCGCCAGCAGGGCCACCTGCTTGCCGCCGATCACCGCGACGAAAGCCGCGCGCAGCGCCACCTCGGTCTTGCCGAAGCCCACGTCGCCGCAGACCAGGCGGTCCATCGGCCGCGGGCTCACCATGTCCTGGATCACCGCGTGGATCGCCGCGCGCTGGTCGGGCGTTTCCTCGAAGCCGAAGCTGGCCGCGAAGGCCTCGTAGTCGTGCGGCGAGAAGCGGAAGGCGTGGCCCTCGCGCGCGGCGCGGCGGGCATAGAGGTTCAGCAGCTCGGCGGCGGTGTCGCGCACCTGCTCGGCCGCCTTGCGCTTGGCCTTGTCCCATTGCGGCGAGCCCAGCTTGTGCAGCGGCGCCTCATCGGCGCTCACGCCGGTGTAGCGGCTGATGAGGTGCAGCTGCGCCACCGGCACGTAGAGCGTCGCCTTGTCGGCGTACTCGAGGTGCAGGAATTCGCTGGGCCCGTCGCCCAGGTCGATGTTGAGCAGCCCGACGTAGCGCCCGATGCCGTGGTTGACATGCACCACCGGGTCGCCGACCTTCAGCTCCGACAAGTCCTTGATCAGCGCGTCGACGTTGCTGACCTGCTCCTGCTTGCGGCGCCGGCGCGAGCTGGGCGCGGTGGCGAAGAGCTCGGTCTCGGTCAGAAACTGGATCGACGCTTCCGGCGTGTGCCAGTGGAAGCCCTGCGCCAGCGGCGCGGCGGCGATGGCCACCTTCTCGTCGCCGGCCTCGAACTCGGCCAGGCTGCCGACGCTGGGCACGTCGATGCGGTGGTCGCGCAGCAGCTCCAGCAGGCTTTCGCGCCGGCCTTCGCTCTCGGCGACGAGCAGCACGCGGGCAGGCGTGCGCTCGAGGTGCGCTTCCAGCCCGGCCAGCGGCTCGGTGGCGCCGCGGTCGACGCTCACGTCGGGCAGCGGGCGCGCCCAGTCGACCGGTTCGGTGCCGCGCAGGGAGAGCGTGGCATGCGGGTGCGTCAGCCCGAAGAATTCCTCCTGCTTGAGGAAGAGGGCCTCGGGCGGCAGGATGGGGCGCTCCGGGTCGTGCTGCAGGAAGCGGTGGCGGTCGCGCGTGTCGGTCCAGAAGCGGGCCAGCGCGTCGTCGACCTCGCCGTGCAGCACGATGCCCGCGTCGGCGCCCACATAGTCGAAGACGGAGGCCGTCTCGTCGAAGAAGAGCGGCAGGTAGTACTCGATGCCCGCGGTGGCGATGCCGGCGGCCATGTCCTTGTAGATGCGCGACTTGGTCGGGTCGCCCTCCAGCTTCTCGCGCCAGCGCGCACGGAACGCGGTGCGCGCCGCCTCGTCCATGGGGAACTCGCGGCCGGGCAGCAGCCGCACTTCGGGCACGGGGTACAGGCTGCGCTGGCTGTCGGGGTCGAAGGTGCGGATCGAGTCGACCTCGTCGTCGAACAGGTCGACGCGGTACGGCACCGGCGAGCCCATCGGGAACAGGTCGATCAGCCCGCCGCGCACCGCGTATTCGCCGGGCGACACCACCTGGCTGACGTGCTGGTAGCCGGCCAGCGTGAGCTGCGACTTGAGCTGCGCCTCGTCGAGCCGCGTTTTCTGCTTGAACCGGAACGTGGTGGCCGCCAGGAACGAGGGCGGTGCCAGGCGCGTGAGCGCGGTGGTGGCCGGCAGCAGCACCACGTCGACGCCTTCATCGCCCTCGGCCGCCTTCGCGCCCTTGGCGCGCGACTGCGCGAGCGTCCACAGCTTCCACAGCGTGGCGAGCCGCTCGGAGATCAGGTCCTGGTGCGGGCTAAAGGTGTCGTAGGGCAGCGTTTCCCAGTCGGGGAAGATCGCCACGCGCAGCCCGGGCGCGAAGAACGGCAGCTCGTCGGCCAGCCGCTGGGCGTCGGAGGGCTCGGCGGTGATGATCGCGAGCAGCCGGCCTTCGGCCTGGCGCGCGAGCGCATGGCGGGCCAGCAGCGCGGCATCGGCGGAACCGGGTGGGCGGGGAAGGGTGAAGCGCTTGCCGGGCGCGATGGCCGGCAGGGGAAGGGACGGCGAAGCCATCGTGAATTCTAGAATCGCCTCGATGACCCAGCCGACCGGACGGATGCCCCGCTGCTTTGCCCTCGTGCCCTGCGCCGGCGTCGGTGCGCGCTCCGGGGCCGACCGGCCCAAGCAGTACGTCCCGCTCGGCGGCCGGCCGATGGTGGCGCACACGCTCGCCGCGCTGGCCGCGGTGCCGCGCATCGAAGCGACGCTGGTGGTGCTGTCCGACGACGATGCCCTGTTCGACGAACTGCTGCCGGGCTGGGCCGCGGGCGCCCCCGGCCGCTGGCTCGCCCGCTGCGGCGGTGCGACGCGGGCGGCGACCGTCGCCAACGGCCTGGGCGCGCTGCACGCGCAAGGCGTGCACGATGACGACTGGGTGCTGGTGCACGACGCCGCCCGCTGCCTGCTGCAGCCCGAATGGGTCGAGCGGCTGATCGATGCCTGCATCGCCGATCCCGTCGGGGGGCTGCTCGCGCTGCCGCTGGCCGACACGCTGAAGCAGGCGGATGCCGACGGTCGCGTCGCCGCCACGGTGGACCGTGCCGGCAAGTGGGCCGCGCAGACGCCGCAGATGTTCCGCCTGGGCGCCCTGCGCCGCGCGCTGGCCGAGGCCGGCGACGCGGTGACCGACGAGGCCAGCGCGCTGGAGGCCGTGGGCCAGGCACCGCGGCTGGTGGTCGGCGACGCCCTCAATTTCAAGGTGACTTACCCCGGCGACTTCGGGCTGGCGGCGCGGCTGCTCGGCGCCGGCCCCGCGCCCGCCGGGCCGCAGGAGAACACGAGATGACGATCGAGACCGACGCCGACCTGGCCGGCCTGCAACGCGCGGGGCGGCTCGTCAGCGAGGTGCTGCACACGATGCTCGGCGCGCTGGAGCCCGGGATGCGCACCGACGAGCTGGACACGATCGGTGCGCGGCTGCTGGCCGCCGCCGGGGCGCAATCGGCCCCGCAGGCCACCTACGGCTTCCCGGCCGCGACCTGCATCAGCATCAACGACGAGGCCGCGCACGGCGTGCCGGGGCCGCGGCGCATCGCGGCGGGCGACGTCGTCAACATCGACGTCTCGGCCGTGCTCGACGGCTATGTCGCCGATACCGGCGGGACGCGCGTGGTGCCGCCCGACACGCCGCTGAAGCGCAGGCTGGTCTGGACGGCCCGGCAGGCGCTCGACGAAGCGCTCGGCGCCGCGCGTGCCGGCGCACCGCTGCGCGGCATCGGCCGCACGATCGAGCGCGCCGCGCGGCGCGGCGGCTTCCGGGTGATCCGCAACCTCGGCAGCCATGGCGTCGGGCGCGCGCTGCACGAGGAGCCCGGGTTCATCCCGGGCTTCGACGATCCGCACGAACGCCGCACGCTGCACGAAGGCCTGGTCATCACGATCGAGCCGTTCATCTCGACCCGCGCCCGCTGGGCCGACGACGCCGGCGACGGCTGGACGCTCACCGGCGGGCAGGGCAACTTCTCCGCCCAGTTCGAGCACACCCTCGTCGTCACGCGCGGCGCGCCCCTCGTCGTCACGCGGCACTGAGGCCGCATCCAATTCCCGCGATTCTGGATCCTTCGATGACTGCTGTCATTCTCCCCCTGCTGCGCATCGGCGAAGGCTGGGACACCCACCAGCTCGTGACCGGCCGCCCGCTGGTCCTCGGCGGCGTGACCATCCCGCACAGCCACGGCCTGCTCGGCCATTCGGATGCCGACGCGCTGCTGCACGCGATCACCGACGCGCTGTTCGGCGCCGCCGGCCTCGGCGACATCGGCCGGCACTTCCCCGACACCGATCCGCAGTTCAAGGGTGCCGATTCGGTCGCGCTGCTGGCCGAGGCCGTGCGGCGCGTGCGCGCGGCCGGCTGGGAGATCGCGAACGTCGACAGCACCATCGTCGCGCAGGCGCCGAAGATGGCGCCGCACATCGCGGCGATGTGCGGGCGCATCGCCGACGCGCTGGGCGTGGCGCCCGGCCAGGTCAACGTGAAGGCCAAGACGGCCGAGAAGATGGGGCCGGTGGGCGAGGGCCGTGCGATCGAGGCGCGGGCGGTGGTGCTGCTGGCCCAGGCGCCGGCTGCCGCCTGATCACGGCGCGCGCTTCAACCGCACGTTGGCCACCAGCCCGCCGTCGGGGGCGTTGGCGAGTTCCAGGCTGCCGCCCATGCGCTGCAGCGACTTCTCCACGATCGCCAGCCCCAGGCCCGCGCCGGTGGCCGCCGTGCGCGCGGTGTCCCCGCGGTAGAACGGCGTGGTCAGCTCGACCAGCTTCTCGGGCGCGACGCCGCGGCCGTGGTCGCGCACGATCGCGGTGACCCAGGGGCCGGCGCGCGAGTAGGTCACCTCGATGCGGGTGATGTCGGTGCCCGGCGTCTGCCCGTAGCGGCGCGCGTTCTCGAACAGGTTGGCGAACACGCGGCCGAGTTCGGTCTCGTCGGCCATGACCTTCAGGTCGATCGCCACCCGCGAGGTGATCTGCAGCGCCGGGTCGCGGAAGCCCGCGGCCTCGCGGTCGACCAGCATCGCCAGGTGCACCGGCACCAGCCGCGTCTCGCCAGGGCGTGCGTAGTCGAGGAACTTGTCGATGATGTTGTCGAGCTGGTCGATGTCCATCGCCATGTTGCGCCGCGCCTCGTCGTCGTTGACGCTCATCTCCGCCTCCAGCCGCAGGCGGGCCAGAGGGGTGCGCAGGTCGTGGCTGATGCCCGCCAGCATGATGGCGCGGTCCTCCTCCACCTTGGCAAGCTCGCGCGCCATGCGGTTGAAGCCCATGTTGACCTCGCGGATCTCGCTGGTCAGCGTGTTTTCGTCGAGCCTCGAATCGAATTCGCCGTCGCGGATGCGGCTGGCCGCGAACGACAGCTCGCGCAGCGGCTGGTTGATGCGCCGCGCGATCGCCACCGAGCCGACCAGCGTGGCGAGCAGCGCGATGCCGACCCACACGAACCACGTGCCGGGCGTGAGCGGCACGACGCGGGTGGATTCGGCCTGCAGCCAGTACAGGTCGTTCTCGATCGTGAAGCCGACCCACAGCCCGTCGCGACCGTTGACCGTGCGGGCGACCAGCGTCTCGTCGCCCAGGCGGTTGTGCAGCTCCTGGCTGACGCGGCGGGTGAAGCGGTCGACCTCGAAGGGCTCCCACCGGTCGCCCGGCTCGCGAGGCAGGACGCGCAGGGCGTCCTGGTCGTCCATCGTCTTGACGATCGACGTGCGGCTGATGCTGTCGGAGTAGCGCAGCGCCGCGCGCGTCAGGTTGACGAGCGAGGCGATCTGCTGCGCGGCCTGGACCGCGCGCGGCTCGAACTCGAGCGCGCGCAGCGTCTGCACCCAGGCGAAGATGCCGCCCGTGAGCAGCAGGGCGAGCAGGACGAAGGTGCGCCAGAACAGGCTGAGGGCGACATGACGGCTGGTCATCTCATGCCACGAAGCCGGCCGCGGACGGAAAGGCGGCGCACGGTCAGGCGGCGCCGTCCGGCACGAACACGTAGCCCACGCCCCACACGGTCTGGATGTAGCGGGGCTGCGCCGGATCGGGCTCGATCATCTTGCGCAGGCGCGAGATCTGCACGTCCAGGCTGCGGTCGAAGGGCTCGAACTCGCGGCCGCGCGCCAGCTGCGCCAGCTTGTCGCGCGACAGCGGCTGGCGGGGGTGGCGCACCAGCGCCTTCAGCATCGAGAACTCGCCGGTGGTCAGCGCGATCTGCTCGCCGTCCTTGGTCAGGCGGCGCAACGAGAGGTCGAACTCGAAGGGCCCGAAGGTGACCGTCTGCGCTTCCTTGGCCGGGGCGCCGGGCGCCTCCATCGCCGGGCGGCGGCGCAGCACCGCGTGGATGCGCGCCAGCAGCTCGCGCGGGTTGAAGGGCTTGGGCAGGTAGTCGTCGGCGCCGACCTCCAGGCCGACGATGCGGTCCACGTCCTCGACCTTGGCCGTCAGCATGATGATGGGCGTGAGGTCGTTGGCCGCGCGCAGGCGGCGGCAGATGGACAGGCCGTCTTCACCGGGCAGCATCAGGTCCAGCACGATGAGGTCGATCGTTTCGCGGGTAATGACCCGGTTGAGCGCCTTGGCGTCTTCGGCCAGCAGCACTTCAAAACCTTCCTGGGTCAGGTAGCGCCGCAGCAAATCGCGGATGCGGGCATCGTCGTCGACGACAACGATGCGGTCCGGTCGCGGGTTTGCGGGTGCGTTCATAGAGGGCTCCAAACTTGTAACAGTCGCATTGTGCGCAGGAAATGGCTAGGGTTAACCCGTGTTCTGACCCCAAGTTACAAGTCTTTCGGTAACTGCGAGGCGCGTCGTAGGTCAACCTACCGGCTTTCCCCCGGGTTGTTGGCAGGGGGTATGCCCAAGCGGCCGCCGCGCCTCCCCGCGTTCGCGGCACACATCTTCTTTCGTCCAGGAGCGACATGAAACCCGAGAACACCTTCTTCCGTCCGATGATCCGCCGTGGCCTGTGGCTCGGCGCCCTGGCTGCCGCAGCCGCAACGGCCGGGGCGCAGACGGTGACCATCGCGCCGCCGCAAGGCGTGCTCAACATCACCGCCAATGCCAGCGTCGAGGTGGCGAAGGACCTGCTGGCCATCACCTTCACCGCCACGCGCGACGGTGCCGATGCCGCCACCGTGCAGGCCGCGCTGAAGCAGGCGCTGGATGCCGCGCTGGCCGAGGCGCGCAAGGCGGCGCGGCCGCAGGAGGTCGAGGTGCAGACCGGCAACTTCTCGCTCTACCCGCGCTATGCGCAGAAGGGCGGCATCAGCGGCTGGCAGGGCACGGCGGAGCTGGTGGTGCAGGGCCGCGACATGAACGCGATCGCGCAGCTCAGCGGCCGCATCCAGACGATGACGATCGGGCGGGTGAGCTACGGCCTGTCGCGCGAGGCCGCGGAGAAGGTCGAGGGCGAGGTGACCGCGCAGGCCGTCAAGCGCTTCCAGGCGCGTGCCAACGAACTGGCCCGCCAGTTCGGCTACGGCGGCGCATCGGTGCGCGAGGTGCAGGTGTCGACCAACGAACCCGGCATGAGCCCGATCGCGCCGAAGATGTACATGCGCGCGGCCGCAGCGTCGGACGAGTCGCTGCCGGTGGAGGCCGGCAAGGGCACCGTCACCGCCACGGTCAGCGGCACGGTGCAGATGAAGTAGCGCCGAAGCCGGCTTACTGCGCGGCCCAGCCGCCGTCGACGTTGATGGCGGCGCCGCGCAGGTTGTCGGCGGCGGGCGAGCACATGAAGACCGCCAGGTCGCCGAGTTGCTCGGGCGTGGTGAACTGCAGCGACGGCTGCTTCTCGCCGAGCAGGTCGCGCTTGGCGGCCTCGACGCTGATGCCCTCGCGCGCGGCGCGGTCGTCGATCTGCTTCTGCACCAGTGGCGTGAGCACCCAGCCCGGGCAGATGGCGTTGGCGGTGACGCCGGTGGTGGCCGTCTCGAGCGCCAGCGCCTTCGTGAAGCCCAGGATGCCGTGCTTGCTGGCGACGTAGGCCGACTTCTGCGCCGAGGCCACCAGGCCGTGCGTGGACGCCACGTTGATCACGCGGCCCCAGTTGCGCGCCTTCATGCCCGGCAGCGCGTGGCGCGTGGTGTGGAAGGCCGAGGTGAGGTTGATCGCGATGATGGCGTCCCACTTCTCGGGCGGGAAGTCTTCCACGTTGGCCACGTGCTGGATGCCGGCGTTGTTGACCAGGATGTCGAGCGAACCGAACTCGGCCTCGGTGGCCTTGACCAGCGCCTCGATCTCGGCGGGCTTGCTCATGTCGGCGCCGCTGTAGCCGCACTTCACGCCCAGGGCCTCGACCTGCGCCTTCGGCCCGGCATGGTCGCCGAAGCCGTTGAGCATGACGTTGGCGCCCTGCGCCGCGAGGCGCAGCGCGATGCCCAGGCCGATACCGCTGGTGGAACCCGTGACGAGGGCGGTCTTTCCTTTGAGCATGAAGTTCTCCGTGAAGGGGTTGCTACGATGCATTATCAAATGACCTCATCGAGCCTGCGTGGCGTCCACATGACACCCACACCCCGCCTCCACCACGTGCAATGTCTGTACGGCAAGGGCCTGCATCGCATGGCGTATTGGGAGTGGGGCGACCCCGCCAATCCGCGCGTGCTGGTGTGCGTGCACGGCCTCACGCGGCAGGGCCGCGACTTCGACACGCTGGCCGTGGCGATGTCGCAGGAGTACCGCGTGGTGTGCCCCGACGTCGCCGGCCGGGGCCAGTCGGACTGGCTGCCCGATCCTTCGGGCTACGCCGTGCCGGCTTACGTGGCCGACATGGTCACGCTGCTGGCCAGGCTGGATGCGCAGACGGTCGACTGGGTCGGCACGTCGATGGGCGGGCTGATCGGCATGGGCCTCGCGGCGCTCGACGGCTCGCCGCTGCGGCGCCTGGTGCTCAACGACATCGGCCCGGCGATCGGCTTCGAGGGGCTGTCGCGCATCGGCACCTATGTGGGGCAGCCTGCGCACTGGGCGACCGAGGAGGAGGCCGCGGCGGCGCTGCGCCTGCTGTCGCCGGGCTTCGGGCCGCACACCGATGCACAGTGGCTGGCGCTGTCGCGACCGCAGCTCAGGCCCGATGGCGACGGATTCAAGCCGCACTACGACCCGGCCATCGGGCTGGGCTTCCGGAACCTGACGCCCGAGCTCGCCCTCGCCGGGGAAGCCGTGCTGTGGGCCACGTACGACCGCATCACCTGCCCGACGCTGCTGCTGCGCGGCGCGCAGAGCGACCTCGTCTCGGCGCAGGCCGCCCACGCCATGGGCCAGCGCGGGCCGCGGGCCCGCCTCGTGGAGTTCGAGGGCGTGGGCCATGCGCCGATGCTCGTGCAGCCCGAGCAGGTGCGGGCCGTGCGCGATTTCCTGCTGGCGCCGTGAAGAGCCACGCCCCGGACATCCCCGCCGACGCCGCCGCCACCATCGTCCGGCTGGCCGACGTGCCGGCCGAGCCCCTGCCGGGCACGCCGCCCGGCGCCACGCCCGTGCCGCCATCGGCCGGCGATGCCGATCCCGCCGGCCAGGCCGCGCTCGCGCGGGCCCGGGCCTTCGCCGATCCGCTGCTCGGCGGCGAGCGCCTGGACACCGGCGAGGACGCGCTCGGCCATGCCGACGGCGTCGCGGCGATCCTGCACGACATCGGTGCCTCGCCGGCGATGCAGGCCGCGGCCTACCTCGTCTATGCGGCCGACTACCTGCAGCGGCCGGAAGAGGTCGTGGCCAAGTCGTTCGGCAGCTCCTATGCGAGCCTGATGCTGCACACGCTGAAGCTCGTGCAGATCCAGCGTGCGGCGCGCGAGGCGCGCGTCGGCCCCGCCGACCGCGCCGTGCAGACCGAGCGTGTGCGCAAGATGCTGCTCGCCTTCTCGCGCGACCTGCGCGTGGTGCTGCTGCGGCTGGCGTCGCGGCTGCAGACGATGCGCTGGTACGCGGCCTCCCGCACGCCGTGCCCCGAGGCGATGGCGCTGGAGACGCAGCAGGTCTTCGCGCCGCTGGCCAACCGGCTGGGCATCTGGCAGATCAAGTGGGAGCTGGAAGACCTGTCGTTCCGCTTCCTGCAGCCGGACGAGTACAAGCGCATGGCGCGCCTGCTCGACGAGAAGCGCGTCGAGCGCGAGGCGGCGGTGGAGGCTTTTCGCCGCCAGCTGGCGGCACAGTTCGCTGAGGCGGGCCTGCCGGCCGAGGTGCAGGGCCGGCCCAAGCACCTCTACAGCATCTGGAAGAAGATGCACGGCAAGGGCCTCGACTTCGCGCGGGTGTTCGACGTCCGTGCGATGCGGGTGATCGTCGACGACGTGCCGGCCTGCTATGCGGCGCTGGCCCACGTGCAGCAGCGCTACAGCGTCGTGCCCGGCGAGTTCGACGACTACATCGCCAAGCCCAAGCCCAACGGCTACCAGTCGCTGCACACCGTCGTGCTCGACGACGACGGCCGCACGGTCGAGGTGCAGATACGCACCCGGGCGATGCACGAGCATGCCGAGTACGGCGTTGCCGCGCACTGGGCCTACAAGGAGGCGGGCGCGAAGGGCTATGCGGGCGTGAGCGCCTCAGGCGCCGACGAGGAGCGCATCGCCGAGGCGCGGCGCTCGGTGCTGCGCCAGCTGCTGGCCTGGGAGCGCGACTTCGCCGAGCGCGCCACGGCAGACGAGCGGCATGACGACCGCATCTACGTCTTCACGCCGCAGGCCGCGGTGATCGAGCTGCCCGCGGGCGCGACGCCGGTGGACTTCGCCTACACGTTGCACACCGACCTCGGCCACCGCTGCCGCGGGGCCAAGGTCGACGGCGCGATGGTGCCGCTGAACACGCCGCTGGCCAACGGGCAGACCGTCGAGGTCACGGCGATCAAGGAGGGCGGGCCGTCGCTGGACTGGCTCAATCCCGACCTGGGCTACCTGGCGAGTTCGCGGGCCAAGACGAAGGTGCGGGCGTGGTTCAACGCGCTGGCGCAGTCGCAGACCATCGCCAAGGGCCGCGAGCTGGTCGAGAAGCTGCTGCAGCGCGAGGGCCGCACCGCCATCAAGCTCGACGACCTTGCCGCGCGCCTGGGCTTCCGCGGTGCCGACGCGCTGTTCGAGGTGGTGGGCAAGGACGAGTATTCGCTGCGCAACATCGAGCAGTTGCTGCGGCCGCCGGCCGAGGCCCCGACCGCGGACGACGTGATCGCGCTGCGCCGCTCGAAGGGCGACGGCGCGGCGCCCCGTGGCGGCGTGCTCGTCGTCGGCGTCGACTCGCTGCTGACCAACCTCGCGCGCTGCTGCCGGCCCGCGCCGCCCGACGCCATCGGCGGCTTCGTCACCCGCGGCAAGGGTGTCGCGGTGCACCGCGTCGACTGCACGAACTTCCGCCACATGCGCGAGCGCCAGCCGGAGCGCGTGATCCCGGTTGCCTGGGGCACGCCGCAGGGCGGCAAGGGCGGCGAGGCGCTCTACCCGGTCGACGTGCTGGTGGAGGCCGGCGACCGGCCCGCGCTGCTGCGCGACATCTCCGAGGTGTTCGCCAAGGAGAAGATGAACGTGACCGGCGTGTACACGCAGACGGTCAAGCATGTGCGGGGCGGCACCGCCTGGATGACCTTCACCGTGGAGGTCAGCGACGCGGCCCGCCTGGCCGCGGTGCTGGCACAGGTGGCGCACGTGCCGGGCGTGCGGCAGGCGCGGCGCAAGTAGCGTCCTCGCGCACGTGGCGGGCCGCAATTGCAGCGGCTTTGCCGGCCTGATCGGCGCTTTCCGCTTCCCGGGCCTGGTGACACTCCGTGCTGTCCTGCAGTACAGGGGAGGGGGACGCGCCATGGGCGCCAACGATCGGTTCGATGCGCCGCGTGGCGAGGATCCCGACGCCACGGTGATCGTGCCGGCGCGTGGGCTGCCGCATCCGGCAGCCGATGACGACGCCACCGTCGTGCAGTCCACCGTGGGCCGCCCGCCGCCGCATCCCCGGCCCGCGCACAGCGTCGCGCTGCCGCCTCGGTTCCGGCTGCTGGAGTACCGCATCGACCGCGTGCTGGGGCAGGGCGGCTTCGGCATCACCTACCTGGCCACCGACGTGCACCTGAATGCCAAGGTGGCGATCAAGGAGTACCTGCCCGAGTCCATCGCCTTCCGCACCTCGGATGCCTCGGTCTCCGCGCAATCCAGCCGGCACCGCGACCGCTACCGCAGCGGGCTGGAGAACTTCCTGGTCGAGGCGCGCACGCTGGCCTCGTTCAGGCACCCGAACATCGTGCGCGTGGCGCGCTTCTTCGAGGCGCACCGCACCGCCTACATGGTGCTGGAGTACGAACGCGGCCAGCCGCTCAAGACCTGGTGGCCGGCGCACCCGCGCACCACCGAGGCCGAGCTGGTGCGCCTGCTGCAGCCGCTGCTCGACGGCATCGCGGTGATGCATGCGGCGGGCTTCCTGCACCGCGACATCAAGCCCGACAACATCCAGGTGCGCGCCGAGGACGGCAGCCTGGTGCTGCTCGACTTCGGCTCGGCGCAGCAGGCGGCCGATGCCGTCCAGCCCGCCGACATCGTCGTCACGCCCGGCTTCGCTCCGATCGAGCAGTACGGCGAGGGCACCCAGGGGCCCTGGACCGACATCCATGCGCTCGGCGCCACGTTGTACTGGATGGTGGCCGGCCGCAAGCCGCCGGATGCGGATGCCCGCATCGGCGGCGCCGACCCAATGCCGCCGGCCAGCGAGGTCGGCGCCGGCCGCTTCGGCGCGCCTTTCCTGGCGGCGATCGACTGGGCGCTGCGGCCCGAGGCGGCCCAGCGGCCGCAAGACATCGCCGAATGGCAGCGTGCGCTGTTCACCGGGCATGCCGGCAGCCTGGGGCTGCACGAGGCCCTGCAGGCCGGCGACGCCGAGGCGCAGGGCGGCCGCACGCGGCGGCGCCGGACACGGCTGCGCGATGCGCTGCGCACGCTGTTCGTGCCGGCCGCCTGGCCGCTGGCCGCGAAGATGACACTGGCGATGGTGCTGACCGCCTTGCTGCCGATGGGCATCACCGGCTACTACAACCTGCGCGGCAGCCTGGCCGCCGTGGCGCAGGCGGAGCTGCAGAACCTCGAGCAGCTGGCCCACAGCACGGCGGGCCGGCTGGCCCAGCTCATCGGCGACAGCCGCAAGCTCGCACGGGTGCTGGGCACGGACAGCGACTTCGCGCTGTACCTGCAGCAACCGGACGGTGCGGCGCTGCCGGCGCTGCGCGACAAGCTGCAGGCCGTGGTGCGGGCCAACCCCGACATCCATCTCATCATGGTGATGGACACCGCGGGGGTCGCCCGCGTGTCGAGCGACCCGGAGGTGATGGGCCGCAACTTCGCGTTCCGCGACTACTTCAAGGCGGCGATCGGCGGGCGCGAGCACGTCACCGGCATCGTCGTCGGCGCGGTCGCGGGGCAGGCGGGCATGTTCTACGCGCAACCGGTGGCCGGCGCCGACGGCCACATCATCGGTTGCGTGGTGCTGCGCCTGCGGGCCGCGTCGTTCTCCTCGATCCTCGACGACGTGCCCGGAGGCACCGGCCGCACGCCTTTCCTCATCGATGGCGACGGCGTGCTGATCCACCACCCGCGCGAAGACCTGCTGTACCGCAGCCTGGCACCGCTGCCACCGGCACGTGCCGAGGCGATCCGCGCCGACCAGCGCTTCCGCCGCGACAGCATCCGCAGCCTCGACATGCCTGACCTGGCAGCCGCCATGGTGGGTGCGCGCCAGCAGGGCTACATCGACTACCGCTCGACCGTCTCCGGCGCGAGCGAGATCGCCGGCTTCGCGCCCGTCGCGGGGCACGACTGGGTCGTGGGCGTCACCGAATCGCGCACACGTTTCGAGGCGCCGCTGGCCCAGCTCTACACGCACCTGCTGTGGAGCGGCCTGCTGGTGGGCCTGCTGTTCACCGGGCTCGCGCTGCGCTTCGCGCGCAGCATCGTCCGCCCGCTCCAGGCGCTGACCCGCGCGGCCGATGCGCTGAAGCAGGGCGAGCTCGACCGCGTGCAGATCACCGCCACCGGCCGTGACGAGATCGGCCAGCTGCAGCGCACCTTCCAGGTGATGGTCGACGTGCTGCGCCAGCGCGAGCGGGAGCACCGGCGCAGCCGGCCGGCGGGGGAGCGAGGATGATCCCTTTCGATCCGGCGGCGCAGGCGTTGCGGGTGGCGCTGGCCCGCCGGCACGACGATCCGGCCGTCGAAGCCGCGCGCGAGCGGTGGGCGGCGTACGACGCGCACGCCGAGCACCTGACGGGACGGTTCGCGGGCTTGTACGCCGTGCGCAGCTTCGCGTACGTGCAGCCCGTGCACCTGCAACGCGGCGTGCCGGCGCGCCTGCGCAAGCCCTACGCCACCCGCGTCTCGTACACCGACTGGGGGCCGGAGGACGCGCCGCTGCTCATCTGCGGCGGCGGCGTGGTCAACAGCGCGATGCGCTTCGCCTTCCTGGCGGCCGACCTGCGCGGCAGCCACCGCGTGATCTGCATGGACTGGCTCGGCCGCGGCCGCTCGGGCTGGCTGGCCGACGAGCGCGAATACACGCGTGCGACCTACGTCGAACAGCTCAAGCAACTGGTGGCGCACCTCGGCGAAGCGGCGCGCAGGCCCTTCACGCTGCTGGGCTCGTCGATGGGCGGCACGGTGGCGATCGACTACGCGGCCAGGCACCCGGCGCGGGTGGGCCGGCTGGTGCTGAACGACGTGGGCCCGTTCATCCCACGGGCGCGGCGGCGGCGGCGGGCGGAGACGCTGGCGCGGTTCTACGTCTTCCCGACGCCGGACGACCTCACGCGACGCGTCGGTGCCTCGCAGAAGCACGACGGGCCGGTCAGCGACGACATCCGCCGCTTCGTCGCCTACCACCAGACACGCTGGTCCGACGACAACGCCGGCCGGGTCTACCGCCACGACGTGCGGGCGCTGCACGCCTACCGCGACGAAGCGAAGACCAGCCTGTCGCAGTGGGATGCTTGGGCGCGCATCCGCTGCCCGGTGCTGGTGCTGCACGGCATGCAGTCCGATGCGCTGTCGCAGCGCACCCTCGACCGGATGCGCCGCGGCCATGCGCTCACCGTGGCCCACATCCCCGACACCGGCCACACCCCGGTGCTGGCCGACCGCCACCAGACTGCCTGCATCGCCGACTGGCTGCGGGGCGAGGGCGCTGCGGCCGAGTTCAGCGTGCCCCACGCCGCGGTCCGAGGGGACGGCGACACCAACGATTCGATCGCTTCTTTCTCAGAAAATTTGCGCTCCTAAGAAAAAGCCTGCTATAGTCACAGGCTTCCCCAGGCGCGTAGCTCAGCTGGTTAGAGCACCACCTTGACATGGTGGGGGTCGTTGGTTCGAGTCCAATCGCGCCTACCAACACAGAAAGCCGGCAAGTTCTGAAAAGAGCTTGCCGGCTTTTCCGTTTGGGCCCATGCCGGGCCTGGTGCGCCGCTGTCGGCATCGTCCGACAGACAAGCGCCGCGGCGCCGATATGCTGTGCCGTTTGCCAGCGCGCAGGGCGTGGAGCCTGCGCACCACAGCCCGCGTCGTGAGGCACCGACCATGTCAGCATCGTCACCCCCGAGATTCGCCCCGGTGCGCAGCGGCCGAGGCCGGCATCTGGCGGCCGCGCTGGCAGGCGCTTCATTGGCCATGGCCATCATCGGCCCCGCGGCGGCCAACCTGCCGGCGCGAGACGCGAGCAAGGCCGCTGCCGGCAAGGCACCGCAAGCCGCCGCGCCGATGGATTGGCGATTCGACGTGCTGCTCGACGGCAAGCCAGTCGGCCAGCATCGCTTCACGGTGACATCGCAGGGCCAGGAGCGCCGTGTCAACAGCACCGCCAGCTTCGACGTGAAGTGGCTGGGCTTCACCGTCTACCGCTACCGCCACGAGGCCCGCGAGCGCTGGCAGGGCGACTGCCTGGCCGAGTTGCAGGCCCGCACCGATGCCAACGGCCGCGAAACGAGCGTGTCGGCCCGGCTGGAAGGCGGGGCACTGCAGGTGGAGGCGCAAGGTGCCACTCAGGCGCTGCCCCCGTGCACGATGACGTTCGCCTACTGGAGCCCCGCGCTGCGCCGCCAGTCGCTGCTGCTCAATCCGCAGACGGGCCGCGACGAGGCAGTGCAGATGGTCCCGGTGGGCACCGGGCTGGTCGACGTGCGGGGTGCCGCGGTGCAGGCGGAACACTGGCGGCTCACCGGTGCCGAATCGCCCATCGACCTCTGGTATGCCGCCGACGGCGAGTGGCTGGCGCTGGACGCGATGGTGCAGGGCCGGCGGCTGAGCTACCGCCTGCGGTGATTGCTGCACCGCCGCGGGAAAACCCCCCGCGGTCCTCGTGGGGCCGACTTCTAGAATCGGCCGGGTACCTTTCATCCCGATCAGGAGTTTTCTGCATGGCTTCTTCCCGCCGCGGCGTGACCGCGGAAGCTGCAAGCGCCGGCGTGGCCGGCGAAGGGCCGCGCGTACTCAAGAAATACCCCAATCGCCGCCTCTACGACACCCAGACCAGCAGCTACATCACGCTCGCGGATGTGAAGCAGATGGTGCTGGCCGCGGAGGCCTTCGAAGTGCGCGACGCCAAGACCGGCGAGGACCTCACGCGCAGCATCCTGCTGCAGATCATCCTCGAGGAGGAGAGCGGCGGCGTGCCGATGTTCTCCGAGCAGATGCTGGCGCAGATCATCCGGTTCTACGGCCATGCCATGCAGGGGATGATGGGGGCCTACCTCGAAAAGAACCTGCAGACCTTCGTCGAGCTGCAGAAGCGCATGGCCGGCCCGGCCACCTTCACGCCGGAGATGTGGACGCAGTTCCTGAGCGGGCAGGCGCCCGGCATGCAGGGCCTGATGGGTACCTACCTCGAACAGTCGAAGAACCTGTTCACGCAGATGCAGGAGCAGATGGCCAAGCAGGCCGAGACGCTGTTCCCGGGCTTCCCGCCAAAACGCTGACACGCCCCTGCGCAGGTCCGGCGGCCCGGCGATGCGGGACAATCCGCGGATGACCGACCCCGTTTCCACCGCCACGCCCCCTGCCACGGCGGCCGCTCCCAAGATCGGCTTCGTCTCGCTGGGCTGCCCCAAGGCACTCACCGACTCCGAGCTGATCCTCACCCAGCTGCGTGCCGAGGGCTACGACACCAGCAAGACCTTTGCCGGCGCCGACCTCGTCATCGTCAACACCTGCGGCTTCATCGACGACGCCGTCAAGGAGAGCCTCGACACCATCGGCGAGGCGCTGGCGGACAACGGCAAGGTGATCGTCACCGGCTGCCTGGGCGCCAAGGCCGGCGCGGGCGGCGGCAACCTCGTGCGCGAGGTGCACCCGAAGGTGCTGGCGGTCACCGGCCCGCACGCCACGCAGGAGGTGATGGACGCGGTGCACGTGCATGTGCCCAAGCCGCACGATCCCTTCGTCGACCTGGTGCCCCCGCAGGGCATCAAGCTCACGCCGAGGCACTACGCCTACCTGAAGATCAGCGAGGGCTGCAACCACCGCTGCACGTTCTGCATCATCCCCAGCATGCGAGGCGACCTCGTCTCGCGCCCGGTGGGCGACGTGCTGGGCGAGGCGAAGGCGCTGTTCGAGGCGGGGGTGAAGGAACTGCTGGTGGTCAGCCAGGACACCAGCGCCTACGGCGTCGACGTGAAGTACCGCACTGGCTTCTGGGACGGCAAGCCGGTCAAGACCCGCATGCTCGACCTGTGCGAGAAGCTCGGCGAACTGGCGGCGCAGCACGGCGCCTGGGTGCGGCTGCACTACGTCTATCCGTACCCCCACGTCGACGAGGTGCTGCCGCTGATGGCGGCGGGCCGCATCCTGCCGTACCTCGACGTGCCGTTCCAGCACTCGCACCCCGATGTGCTCAAGCGCATGAAGCGCCCGGCCAGCGGCGAGCGCAACCTGGAGCGCATCGCGCGCTGGCGCGAGATCTGCCCCGAGCTGGTGGTGCGCAGCACCTTCATCGCCGGGTTTCCGGGCGAGACCGAGGCCGAGTTCGAGCACCTGCTGCAGTTCGTGCAGGAGGCCGGCATCGACCGTGCGGGCTGCTTCGCCTATTCGCCGGTGGAGGGCGCCACCGCCAACACGCTGGCCGATCCGGTGCCCGATGCGCTGCGCGAGGAGCGCCGCTCGCGCTTCATGGCGGTGGCCGAGCGGGTGTCGATCGAGCGGCTGCAGCGCCGCGTCGGCGCCACGATGCAGGTGCTGGTCGACCATGCGCCGGCGCTCGGCCGCAAGGGCGGTACGGGCCGCAGCTATGCCGATGCACCCGAGATCGACGGCACGGTGCGCCTGCTGCCGCCGCAGAAGGCGTCCAAGACACTGAAGGTCGGCGAGTTCACCAAGGCCCGCATCATCGCGGCCGAGGGCCATGACCTGATCGCCATGCCGGTCTGAGGCGGTCGACACCATGAGCGAGCAAGACGACTCCATCACCTGCCGTTCCACGGGCCTCATCCACCATCCCTACCGGCCCCCGGCCGCATTCGAGGCACCCACGCAGGGCGTCTTCAAGGCGTCGACCGTGTACTTCGCCGACACCGCGGCGATGCGCAGCAGCCGCTGGATCGACAAGTCGGCCTACACCTATGGGCTGCACGGCACGCCGACGACCTTCGTGCTCGAGGAGCGCCTGGCCACGCTGGAGGGCGGCCGGCACGCCATCCTCGCGCCCAGCGGGCTGGCGGCGATCACCCTGGTCGACATCGCACTGTTGAAGTCGGGTGACCACCTGCTGCTGCCCGACAATGCCTACGGCCCGGGCCGCCGCTTCGCGAAGGAAGACCTGTCGCGCTGGGGCATCACCCACGGCATCTACGACCCGATGGATGCCGCGTCGCTCGCCGCGGCCCTCACGCCGGCGACGCGGCTGGTGTGGCTGGAGGCGCCGGGCTCGGTGACGCTGGAGTTCCCCGACCTGCCGGCCCTGGTGCGCACGGTGCGCGAGCAGGCGCCGCAGGCGGTCATCGCGATGGACAACACCTGGGGTGCCGGCCTGGCGTTCGATGCGTTTGCGCTCGGCGTCGACCTGACCGTGCATGCGCTGACCAAATACCCGTCCGGCGGCGGCGACGTGCTGATGGGCTCGGTGGTCTCGCGCGACGATGCGCTGCACCACCGCCTGGCCTGGGCGCACAGCCGGCTCGGGTTCGGCGTGGGCCTCAACGACGTCGAGGCGATCCTGCGGTCACTGCCCTCGCTGCCGCTGCGCTACGCCGCGCAGGACGCCGCCGGGCGGCGCTTCGCGCAATGGTGCGGCACGCGCGGCGAGTTCGCGCGGGTGCTGCACCCGGCCATGCCCGGCTCGCCGGGGCATGCACATTGGGCGGCGCTGTGCAAGGCGGCCGCGGGGCTGGTGACGGTGGAGTTCGACCCGCGCTACAGCGCGAAGCAGGTCGATGCGTTCGTCGATGCGCTGGAGCGCTTCCGCATCGGCTGGTCGTGGGGCGGGCCGGTGAGCCTGGCCGTGCCGTACCAGGCCGCCGAGATGCGCGGCCTGCCGACGCCGTACCGCGGCACGCTGGTGCGCTTCTGCCTGGGGCTGGAGGCGGTGGACGACCTGATCGCCGACGCGACGCAGGCCTTGCGGGCGCTGGGCTGAGGCGCCGCAGCGGCCCAGCGGGGCGGGGTCGTCAGTCCTTGGCGGGCTTGGAGGACACCTTGTGCCGCATGAGGCGGCCCTTCTCGCGCTCCCAGTCGCGCTTCTTCTCGGTGTTGCGCTTGTCGTGTTCGGCCTTGCCCTTGGCCAGCGCGATCTCCGCCTTCACGCGCCCGCCCTTGTAGTGCAGGTTGAGCGGCACCAGCGTGAAGCCGCGCTGCTCGACCTTGCCCACCAGCCGCTTGATCTCCTCCTTCTTCATCAGCAGCTTCTTCGTGCGGTCCGCTTCGGGGTGCACGTGGGTGCTGGCGGTGCGCAGGGCATTGATGCGGCAGCCAATGAGGAAGAGCTCGCCGTCGCGTATCAGCACGTAGCCGTCGGTGAGTTGCACCTGCCCGGCCCGCACGGCCTTGACTTCCCAGCCTTCCAGCACGATGCCTGCCTCGTAGTGTTCCTCGAGGTGGTATTCGAATCGGGCGCGGCGGTTCTCGGCGATGTTGCTCATCAGGGAGGCTTCTCTACAATCCTTGCATTCTATGAAGCACGTGAAAAAGTCGGTCCTGCTGTGGTACTCGCCGCAGGAGATGTACGAGCTTGTGGTGGCGGTGGCGGACTACCCGAAGTTCCTGCCGTGGTGCGAGCGGGCCGAGGTGCTCGCGAGCGACGACACGAGCATGACGGCCCGCCTGCACCTCAGGTATTTGGGGGTGCGCCACGCATTCACAACACGCAACGTGCATGTGCCCGGCGAGTCGGTCGAGATGCAGCTGGTGGACGGGCCGTTCTCGTCGCTGGAGGGCCTGTGGCTGTTCAAGCCGCTGGCGCAGGCGCAGGGCACTGCGTGCAAGGTGGAGTTCGACATTCGCTATGCCTTCAGCAGCCGCACGCTCGAACTCGCGGTGAGCCCGATGTTCGACCGCATCACCAACACCTTCGTCGACAGCTTCGTCAAGCGTGCCGAAGCGGTGTACGGCGGCCGCTGAGCCCGGCACCTGCCGATGCGCATCGAGCTGGCCTACAGCCCGGCGGCCGACGTGGTCGACCGCATCGCGCTCGACCTGCCGCAGGGCGCCACGGTGCGGCAGGCGCTGGAGCGCAGCGGGTTCGCACAGCGCCACGGGCTGGTGATCGAGGACGCCCGGATCGGCGTATGGGGGCGGCCGGCCACGCTGGCGCAGCCCCTGCGCGACCGTGACCGGGTGGAGGTCTACAGGCCCCTGCAGGTCGATCCGAAGGAAGCGCGCAGGCTGCGCTATCGGGGCAACCGCGTCCGCTGACGGCGCGGCGCCCGGCTCAGCGGGGCCGTGTCAGCGGCACTCCGACGCGGCCACGTCGCGGGCGCGCTGCGTCTCCGCGGCACGGGCCTGGTCGTCGAGGATCTCGCGCTCGCCCTTTTCGTTGATGCGCGCGATGCGCATGCCGCTTTCGAGCTGGCGCAGGGCATCGCGGGCACGGTTGCAGTTCTCGATGCGCTGGGCCGCCTGGCGCGCCTCCTCGGTCTTGCGCTGTGCCGCCTGCTCCTGCTCGGCGCGCTGGCGGCGCGCTTCGAGTTCGGGGTCGACCCGCTGCCTGGGCTCGGGCCGGGCATCGCTGGCCACGGCCGACGGCGCAGGCGCTGCGGCGGCTGCACGCGGCGGATTGCCCGGCGTGGGCCGCTGGAGGATGTTCTTGTCGGGGATGTCGCGCGGCGGCGGCAGGTCGCTGGCGTGGACCTGGTTCCTGTTGTCCTTCCACACCCATTGGGCATGGGCCGCCGGACTGCTCAACGCCAACAGCAGGCCGGCAATCGCGAACAGGGAGCAGCTGTGCATGGCGCTCTGGGCGGAAGCCGTGAAACGGATAACCGCGCAGTGTAGCGGCCCGATCCGGTGCGCGGCGGAAATGCGCCGGGCTTCCCTATAATCGCGCTTTGCGACTGGAGCTTTCTCATGCGCCTTCTTGGCAAAGCCCTCACCTTCGACGACGTGTTGTTGGTGCCAGCGTTCTCCCAGGTGTTGCCGCGCGACACCAGCCTCTCGACCCGCCTCACCCGCCACATCACGCTGAACCTGCCGCTCGTTTCCGCGGCGATGGACACCGTGACGGAAGCCCGCCTGGCCATCGCGCTGGCGCAGGAAGGCGGCATCGGCATCGTGCACAAGAACCTCACCGCCAAGCAGCAGGCGGCCGAGGTGGCCCGGGTGAAGCGCTACGAGTCCGGTGTGGTGCGAGACCCCATCACCATTGGCCCCGACACCACCGTACGCGAAGTGATCGCACTGTCCGAGCAGCACGGCGTATCGGGTTTCCCGGTCGTCGAGGGCAAGACGGTCATCGGCATCGTGACCAACCGGGACCTGCGCTTCGAGACCCGCATGGACCTGCCGGTGCGGCAGATCATGACGCCGCGCGAACGTCTCGTCACGGTCAAGGAAGGCGCCTCGCTCGCCGAAGCCAAGGCGCTGATGCACCAGCACAAGCTGGAGCGCGTGGTCGTCGTCGCCGACAACTTCGAGTTGCGCGGCCTGATGACGGTCAAGGACATCACCAAGCAGACCACCTTCCCCAACGCCGCGCGCGACGCGCAAGGCAAGCTGCGCGTGGGTGCCGCGGTGGGGGTGGGCGAGGGCACTGAAGAGCGTGTCGACCTGCTGGTCAAGGCCGGCGTCGACGTGCTGGTGGTCGACACCGCGCACGGCCACAGCGCCGGCGTGATCGACCGCGTGCGTTGGGTCAAGAAGCACTATCCGCAGGTCGACGTGATCGGCGGCAACATCGCCACCGGCACCGCCGCGCTGGCGCTGGTCGAGGCCGGCGCCGATGCGGTCAAGGTCGGCATCGGCCCGGGCTCGATCTGCACCACGCGCATCGTCACCGGCGTGGGCGTGCCGCAGATCTTTGCGATCGACCAGGTCGCCAAGGCGCTCAAGGGCACGGGCGTGCCGCTGATCGCCGACGGCGGCGTGCGCTTCTCCGGCGACCTGGCCAAGGCCATCGCCGCGGGCGCCGACACGGTGATGATGGGCGGCGCCTTCGCCGGCACCGAGGAGGCGCCGGGCGAGGTCATCCTCTACCAGGGCCGCAGCTACAAGAGCTACCGCGGCATGGGCTCCATCGGCGCGATGCAGCAGGGCTCGGCCGACCGCTACTTCCAGGAAGGCGGCAACAACCCCAACACCGCCAAGCTCGTGCCGGAAGGCATCGAAGGCCAGGTGCCCTACAAGGGCTCGGTGGTCGGCATCATCTTCCAGATGGCCGGCGGCCTGCGCGCCTCGATGCACTACTGCGGCTGCAGCACCATCGAGGAGATGCAGACCAAGGCGGAGTTCGTCGAGATCAGCACCGCCGGCATCCGCGAGAGCCACGTGCACGACGTGCAGATCACCAAGGAAGCGCCGAACTACCGCGCGGAGTGACCATGGCGACCGACGCGCGCGAGCCGGGCACGCCGGCCGGCGGGCCGAAGGCTTCGCGTCGCGCTGCGGCCATGCCCTTCATCCTGATCACGGTGCTGATCGACATGGTGTCGATCGGCCTGATCATCCCCGTGCTTGCGCCGCTGGTCGGCACCTTCACGGGCAGCCAGGCCGACCAGGCCTTCTGGTTCGGCGCGGTGTCGTTCGCCTTCGGCATCGCCAACTTCTTCGGTGCGCCGGTGCTGGGCGCGCTGTCCGACCGCTTCGGCCGCCGGCCCGTGCTGCTGCTGGGCTTCAGCGGGCTGGCGCTGAGCTTCTTCGTCACCGGCCTCGCCAATGCGCTGTGGATGCTGATCGCGGTGCGGCTGGTCAGCGGGGCGCTGCAGGCCAACGCGGCGGTGGCCAACGCCTACGTGGCCGACATCACGCCGCCCGAGGACCGCGCGCGCCGCTTCGGCCTGCTGGGGGCGATGTTCGGCGTCGGGTTCATCCTGGGGCCGGTGATGGGCGGCCTGCTGGGCGCGATCGACCTGCACCTGCCGTTCTACGTCGCCGGCTCGCTGGCCGTGTGCAACTGGCTCTACGGCTTCTTCGTGCTGCCCGAGTCGCTGCCGCCCGAACGGCGCAGCGCCTTCGAGTGGCGCAAGGCCAACCCGGTCGGTGCGCTGCGCGGGCTGTCACAGCTCGAAGGGGTCGGCCTGCTCGTGGCGGCGATGCCCTTTGCGCTGCTCGCGCAATTGATGCTGCATGCCACCTGGGTGCTCTACACCGACTTCAAGTTCGGCTGGGGCCCGCGGGAGAACGGCTGGTCGCTCTTCGCCATCGGCATGATGATGGCCATCGTGCAGGGCGGCCTGATGCGGGTGCTGCTCAAGCGCTTCTCGCCGCAGCGGCTGGCACTGGCCGGCATGGTGTCCTCCGCGCTGTGCTACATCGGCTGGGGCGCCGCCACCGAGGGCTGGATGATGTACCTCTTCATCATCGTGAACGTGGCCGGCTATGCGGTCACCGCGGCGATCCAGAGCATCGTCTCCAACGCCGCGGGCGCCGACATGCAGGGCAAGGCCATGGGCGCGATGGCCTCCATCAACAGCATCATGGCCGTGGCCGCGCCCGTCATCGGCGCGGCGATGCTCGGCTTCGTCTCCCACCTTCCACGGGGCGACTGGCGCATCGGCGCCCCGTTCTACTTCTGCGCGCTGCTGCAGGCCATCGCCACGCTGCTGGCCTGGCGGCACTTCGCGCGCCGGCCCGCCGCCCCCGTGGGCGCCCCGCGGCGCGCCGACGTCCACCCCTGAATGGTCCATGCCATGCACGACAAGATCCTCATCCTCGACTTCGGCTCCCAGGTCACCCAGCTCATCGCGCGCCGCGTGCGCGAAGCCCACGTCTACTGCGAGATCCACCCCAACGACGTCAGCGACGATTTCATCCGTGCGTTCGCGCCCAAGGGCGTGATCCTCTCCGGCAGCCATGCCAGCACCTATGAGGACCACCAGCTGCGGGCGCCGCAGGCCGTGTGGGACCTGGGTGTGCCGGTGCTCGGCATCTGCTACGGCATGCAGACGATGGCCGTGCAGCTCGGCGGCGCGGTGCAGTGGAGCGACCACCGCGAGTTCGGCTACGCCGAGGTGCGCGCGCACGGCCACACGAAGCTGCTCGAGGGTATCCAGGACTTCGGCACGCCCGAAGGCCACGGCATGCTCAAGGTGTGGATGAGCCACGGCGACAAGGTGACCACGCTGCCGCCCGGCTTCAAGCTGATGGCCAGCACGCCGAGCTGCCCGATCGCCGGCATGGCCGACGAGGCGCGCGGCTACTACGCCGTGCAGTTCCACCCGGAGGTCACGCACACGCTGCAGGGCAAGGCGATGCTCGAGCGCTTCGTGCTGCAGGTCGCCAAGGCGCAGCCCGACTGGGTCATGCGCGACCACATCGCCGAAGCCGTCGCGAAGATCCGCGAGCAGGTGGGCGACGAGGAAGTGATCCTCGGCCTGTCGGGCGGTGTCGATTCGAGCGTGGCCGCCGCGCTGATCCACCGTGCCATCGGCGACCAGCTCACTTGCGTGTTCGTCGACCACGGCCTGCTGCGCCTCGACGAAGGCAAGATGGTGATGGAGATGTTCGCTGGCAAGCTGCACGCGCGTGTCATCCACGTCGATGCGAGCGCGCAGTTCCTCGGCCAGCTCGCCGGCGTCAGCGATCCGGAGCAGAAGCGCAAGATCATCGGCCGCGAGTTCGTCGAGGTCTTCAAGGCCGAGGCGGCCAAGCTGAAGGCGGGTGGCGCCGGCCACAAGGGCGCGACCTTCCTGGCCCAGGGCACCATCTACCCCGACGTGATCGAGTCGGGTGGCGCCAAGACCAAGAAGGCCGTCACCATCAAGAGCCACCACAACGTGGGCGGCCTGCCCGAGCAGCTCGGCCTGAAGCTGCTGGAGCCGCTGCGCGACCTGTTCAAGGACGAGGTGCGCGAGCTGGGCGTGGCGCTCGGCCTGCCGCCCGAGATGGTGTACCGCCACCCGTTCCCCGGCCCAGGCCTGGGCGTGCGCATCCTCGGCGAGGTGAAGAAGGAATACGCCGACCTGCTGCGCCGCGCCGACGCCATCTTCATCGACGAACTGCGGGCGTGGAAGGACGAGGCCACCGGCAAGAGCTGGTACGACCTCACCAGCCAGGCTTTCACCGTCTTCCTGCCGGTGAAGAGCGTGGGCGTGATGGGCGACGGCCGCACCTACGACTACGTCGTCGCGCTGCGTGCCGTGCAGACCAGCGACTTCATGACCGCTGACTGGGCCGAGCTGCCCTACGGCCTGCTGAAGAAGGTGTCGGGCCGCATCATCAACGAGGTGCGCGGCATCAACCGGGTGACCTACGACGTGAGCAGCAAGCCGCCGGCGACGATCGAGTGGGAATAGTCAGCATAGGTTCCGAGGCTATCCGCGACTATCGAGAATCGAATATAAGCCGTTGATTTATAAAGATTAATCTCTCGGAGTCTATCGACATTATTCGCTGGCAAGCGGACCGATTTGACGGTAGATCTGACGGTAGGCAGATTGCAGCCTGGCGCGCTAGAATTTCTACCGTCAGCCCTCCGACTGGTCTTGACGGTAAAAAATCCTCAAGAAGCTAGGATTCATGCGGGGTTCCGGAGGGTTATCTGGGTGCCGCGCAGCTGGCCTGCCAGCACGCGCAGCGCCGCCTGCAGCACCTCGCCGGCATCGGCTGGCCGGTAGCTGCCCGCAACGTCGCGAACGAGCAGGGAGGAATCGAAGAAAGAGGAAGAAGACAGCTGCGACATGATCGGCTCCGGTTCGGAATCGGGCGGGATTGCCCGGAACCGGCCCCTCACGCCGCAGCGCAAGCGGTCAGGGGTCGAAGGCGCAGCCGACAGACGGCTGCCAGGACGCCAGCGTGCAGCGCACGCGCAGCCTTTGACGGCAAGAACGGCGTGATAGGTTGAAAGGGCACAGCAAGACCGCCCCATCGCAGACCACCGCACCCCGGCAAGCGCACCGCGCAGCGGCATCGCCGCGAAGGCGTCAGGGATCAAAGCCGGATGGTCGGGATTCGGCACGAAGCCCGGGGCGCAGCCCGCGAGCCCGGCGGCGAAGCCGAGACGCTCAATCAGATGGTTCGATCAACCGGGTGAACGCTTCGGATCTGCAGAGCGGGGATACGTGCGCTCCTGCTGAATGGTGCCGTCCTGCTTGCGAATCTGCACCGAGCCGCCGCCCGTTCCGACCGCCTTCTGAAGAACGCCGCCCTGCAATGCATCGGCCTTGGCATCAAACGTCTGGACCACTTGTTTCGCCCCGTTCTTCAGCTGCCACTCGTCTTGCTTCTTGTCGTACCCCAATGTGAATTTCGGCAGTGTGGCCATATCGAACCCTTTCTGAGAAGAAGACTCCACAGGCCTGCTCGGAACCGGGCACGCGGCGCAGGCCACACAGCGCGCACCTCAATTTCACTCGCTCGAAAGCTGCTCTGCAGCCTGATCCGGCTGCGCGTCGGTTGCGGCCAATGACCTGATGCCCGAATGCACGAACGCAACCGCCTCGCGGATCGCTGCCAGCATGGTTTCAATCTCTGCGGCAGTAATCCGCACCTCGCGGCCATGCCGCTCTGCAGCCTGCGCGCGCTCCAGATACTTGCGGTCAACGACGCCGAGGTTGTGTGCTATCGGGTGCCGCTTCTCGAAGGCTGCCGCAAGGATCGTCCAGGGTCCCGTCTCTGGAAAAGGAATGGAGAAAAGATCAGCAAGCTGCTGCCGTGTGCGACCAATGTTCTGGAAGGCGTTTCCCAGCTTCGACACCCGCTGATCGGCATCCTCAGCCGAAATGCCGCGCTCTTTCAGGCCAACGCGGGCCAGGGCTCGCATTGCCGCCTCGAAGAGCGAAACGCCGTCCTCGACACAGTTCTCCAGGTCCTTTGCGGCGACGCGCCTTCCAAGCAGTTCACGTCGGCGCTGGACGTCGTCGAGCATCCGACGCACAACCGCAATCTCAGCATCCACATGCTCGACGAATATGTCGGCCCCGCAGTCCGCGCACCACACAGCCAAGCCGAAAACGGTTTGGTCCAGCGTGCAGTGCGGACAAACAACGTCGCGCCGCACCTCGTCCTCGAATGGGCGGCGGACGTGCGGCAACGGCGACTCCTTCAAGCTCATTTCAAAGGAGATCAGCCCGCCGCCGAACTTTCTCCGGCCGTTCGTGCCCAGCCCCAACGCATCCTTGATGACGCCGTTGACGTTCTTCTGCACCTCTCGCATCACCAGGTCTTTCGCGTAGCGCTGCTGCTCTCGCGTGGCGAAGTCGTTGGGCTCGGCCGCGCAGCGGCAGCAGGGGCAGTAGGCTCGGCCGTGGTGATTCGTGATGCCTGTACCCGGGGTGACTTTGAAGTACCCCGGTGAACACTGCTGGTCCGGACACTCCCGCGCGATGCGGCCGTCGGCATCCTTCGGAACAGCGATGCTCATTTTGTAACGGTCGCCGCCCAAGTCGCGAACACCAAGTTCACCGCCAGGCCGAAAGAGCTTGCGAGTCATCGCGAATTCTCCAAACGCATCAGAGCGTTGGACTGTGATTATATCCAGCTGAGAGGTCGCATACCGATCACAAGGATTGGCGTCCGACGATATTCACTGCACAGTAAATATCCGGCGTCCGCCGAATATTGCGGGTTTGGTCAGGCGCGAAGCGCTTCTTCGCTGATCGCCTGCGCCATCCATAAAGGCAGGGCGGCGCGCCCACAAACCAAGCCCGCCATTCCTTCAAAGGAAGCGTCCGTCGCAGCTTCTTCAAAGATGGGGCGGCATGGGCAGGACCCATCCACGCCAAGGCTCGAACTGCAGCGCCGGCCGCACCGGACCCCAACGAGAACATCCAGACCGGGGCGTGCTTGATCACGACTTCGGCGCGACCGAGCTTGAGCACCCGGGTGCGCCCCGTGGTCACGTATACCTCTCGGATGGGGACCTGCTGTGTCAGGCCCAGCGCATTTGCCGCGCTGCCGCCGTGAGGCGCCACCATTTCCCCGGCTTGGGCGGCCAGGGCTTGCACGACCTTCTCGGCCGATGGCATTCGCACGCCGAAGCGGCTCGACACCGCCGCGACGTATGTTCCCCGCGCCACGCGTGCCAGCTTTCCATCGCGCGTGAGCCTTCAGAGTGCTCGGTACAGGACGGAGGGGTTGCCCAGGTGCGCGAACTCTTTCGGCGAAAGTACCGCACCCTCCGGGCAGGATGCAGCATGCAGCATGCTGCATGCAGGAGGATCGCCTCAGTAGGTTGAACGCGGCGAGCATGATTGTTGGCAAGAACGCGCAAGCTCACGACTGACTCGCCTTCCGCAGCTGTGCTACTTTCCTTTCGATGCGTGCAATGCAGCGCTGCAGGCTCTTCTCGACCTCGTGCTCCCAGATGCGCATCACCGCCCAGCCTTCGGCCCGCAGTGCCGCTGCATGCCTGCGGTCCCGAGCCATGTTTCCGGCGATCTTTTCCCGCCAATAGGGGGCAAGTTTTCCGCCCCGGCGCTCGAATTCCCAGCCGTGCCAAAAGTCGCCGTCCACGAAGACCGCAAGTTTGATTTTCGTGAAGACGATGTCGGGCTTGCCCGCAAGCCACGCAGCATTGACGCGGAAGCGGTATCCGCGTCTATGGAGCTCCCGGCGAACCGCAAGCTCGACTTTGGTGTCCCGGCCGCGAATGCGGGACATGGTCATGCTCCGCTGCTCGATCGTCATGTTGTCGGCCATGGCGGTGAGCCTGCAGCTAGGGCGGCGAGTTGTGGCGGGGCAGCGAATCCGCCACCTGCTCGAAGACGGTGTGAACGTGGCGGTCAACTTCACTCGCATCGATTGACTCGAACGATACGAATGAGGACAGCCGTAGAAGGCGTTTTTGCGCCTCCCGGATCAACTGTCGCCGGGTGAGGTCGGAGTAGGTTTGCGAGGCAGCGAGAAGTCCGGCTGCGACGGCGCCGGGCAGGCCTTGTATCCCCGCCAGCGACGGGCGCTCCATTAACTGCACCAGCTCATCCTCTCCCAGGGCGCGCAGAAGTTCCTCCAGAAGGCCGCCCTCGGGCACATGAGGCGAAAGGTGAAAGGCCCGCCACCAAAGACGCTGAAAGACGTTGCGGCGGCCTGAAACGAATCGCTCAAGCGGAGTCGCAGACCCTCCGGTTCCGCCGAACCGCCAGCGAACCACGTCCGGCAGGAGAACGCAGGACAAGAACTCCCACACGCCGCCCTTCGCCGCCTCGGCGGGCGCGATTTGCATTTGTTCGGCAAGCACGACCGCCGCTGCTGCGTCGAAGTCGGCGGCCTGCTGTTGATCCGGAGAATCGGGGTAGCCTTGGGCCGCCGCCAGCTCCAGGACATCGCTGCGCAGTTTGGTCAGCGCCGCTGGTGCAGCCCGCACTCCGCCCGTCGGCGTGTACACGCATGCAGCGTGCTCAACAGCCGACGCAGCGGCAAGGGCTTGAACAGATGCCGAGCGGGCAGTGCCGACGATCTCAAGTGCAACATGATGGGGGAGCTGAGGGAACAGAAACACTCTCAGCTCCAAAACAGTCGCAGCCGGGCCTGCAGGTCCGTGTTGAAGTAGTCCGGCCGCTGGCCTGCCGCGGCCGCCAAGCCCGCAGCCCCGTCGCCTGGAAACAGCATTTGGATCATCGCGTAGATGATCCTGCCGCAACTGCCCTCAGCGTAGTCGCCGTCGCGTTCAACGAAATCCTCGTTGGCCAGTGCACCCAGAACCAGCGCCCGGGCGGTGTCAAAGTAGATCGCCGAGCGGATTGCGGATGCCTCGGCGCTGGGGGCCTCGCCTGAGACCGCATGCACTACTCGCGGATGCGCTGCGTTGACGAACAAGCGCACGGAGCCGAGAAAGGGCTGATCCAGCGCACACACGTTCCAAGACAGCCGCCAGCCGGCCTCTGGATTTGCCCAAAAGCCCCTGCTGAAGTCGGTGACCTCAATCGGAAAGAGGGAGTGGGGCGTGTCCAGCTGAATCGTCTGCCGCTCCTGCAGCAGGACTGCACCCGCGTGCCGTGGAGAAAGCGGGGCGGGGGAGGCCGGGCGTGAGGCAGCCAAGACCGCAGTGTCAATGTGCAGCGACGTGGAGATGTCGGTGCCGGCGATGGCGCCTGTCAGTTCAACGATGCACACGCCGTCTTCTTCGGATACAGGAGTGCTGGTCAATCTGCGGCGCAGCATCGTGCCTGGGCTTGACCAGCTCGCTGCGGCCAGCAGCGGCGCGTCGCTGGCCAGGCCGCAGTCGGCGCGGATTCCTGCGGCGTCGATGATGACTTCTCTGCGCAGTCGAAGGATCGAGCCGTAGTCCAGGCCAGGCAGCGCGAGGGGAAGGGGCGCAGCCGCGTCTGCGGACAACAGTTCCCATCTTCCAGCGGTCAGCCTATGGGCTGCTGCTCTCCTGTAGGGAGATGCGGTCGCTGTCCTCATCCCGCCGCCTCCGCCTTGAGTTCAACGGAAATCATGGCGTCGGGGGGAATGCTGACCACGAGGGTCCATGTTCCGCTGCGGGCTGGAATCACGCAGCTGGCTGTGCCGCTCGCCGCTGTTGCCCCGGCTGGATCTATCCACTTCAGCACCCTCGGTTGCTGCGCTCCCTGCGGCGGTTCGCTTTCGAAGCCGTCGGCAATGAGCACTTTGGGCAGCGCTACAACCCGGACGGCCTCACCGCTCGGGCTTGTCGCTTCGAATCGAGCGACCATTGATGCGATGCCGTCCACGAGCTCTATTGCCGGCTCGCCGACGAACGACGTCCTCGGCGCTCCGGCGCCGCCGCGCCGTGCGCCCGACCGGCCTTGCCCGTTGGATCCCGCTCCGCCGCCCGCAGGACCGGCCGGTCCGGAGGCTGCGTGACCCAGCGAAGGAACGAGTCCGCCGAGCAGGCGCGCGAAGCCGGCAACCGAGTGAACGCCCGACGCGGCGGCTGCGATGGGCGGCGGGGCGGTAAATGCTTCGACAGCCTCCTTCACCCGGCGAAGCGCGACCCGCACGTAGGTCTTCTCGGAGGCGTTCAAAAGCAGATCGGGAACCCAGTCGTCATGGGTCGGCGGCTCTGCACCGGCAAATGCAGCGTCTGCGTCGGCATCGACGCGGAACACGCCCGCGTATTCAGCCAGTTCGTATGGGACCAACGGGCCGTCGACATACTTCACGACGAAGTTGGGCGCACGCATCAAGGCAATCTGGCGCATGGGACGCCTGAGCTGCCGCTGGTACAGCTCGGCTCCATTTCCGTCAGCACCGCCCTCCGCAGGCGGCGAGGGCACCGAATCTCCTGGACGCCGAACAAGCGCAAGGCGCCCCAGCAGCTTCTTCGGCCTCTGAGAAGCAATAGGCTCCAGCACCGCGCCCGCAGCAGCGACTCCGGATGCAGCTGCGGCAAAAGCCTGCGCAAGCAGCGCCAGCTCAGGCTCTTCGTGCAGCTTTGGCAGCGGCAGTTCGACGCCCTGCCAGCGGACGCTGAACATCATGGTCGGCGTTTGGCCTGGGCCGTCGATGAGCTTCGGCCAGAAGTAGTCGATGACCGCGCGTCCCATTTGCTGCAGGACCTGCAAAGGGCTGGACCCTTCAAAGTCGGGCGCGAGTACATAGACCGTGGTGCCCAGCGCATCCGGGGCGCGCTGGATGCCGCCCAGCAGCTGCGCCAGTGCGTCGGCTTCATGGCCGACGACAGGATCGACGACATCGTCCGGCGCCAGCCGGCCCCACCAGTGGCGCCCGGTAAATCGCCGGGCGTCGGGGCCGCTGCTTTCGAACTGCGGCCCCAGTGCGGCAGCCATGAACCTGGATTCGACGCCGTGCCCGTTCATGAAGCGGGTATGGATGCAGATGGTCTTGAGCGAGCTGGCTAGGAAGTAGGCGGCTTTGCCAAAGCCGTAGGTTCCGCCCGCGTGCGTACGGTTCGGCGGCCGGCCGATGTAGCGCATAAAGTCGACGAAGTTTGTCGATTCGCCGGGCAGCGGAACCACGTTCCCGCGAGTGGGGCCGCTCAGTCCGCGCGTGCCGAAGTCGCTGACGGCAAGTATTGGGAGGTCGCCGTCGGCGAGAAGGCGCGCCCGCACGTCGACCGCAGCGGGGACGTTCGCAAAAACCTGCGCGGCCAGCTGCCGCCGCGCAGCCTGGTCGAGAAGCGCCCCGTCAATGTGGAACTGCACCCCGGCGTCGTCTCCCAGCCGCGCATCCCAGCTGTTTTGAACCGCCTCTCGAACCAGCAGCGTGAATCTATCGGCACGCGGCCGGCCGAGCTGATTCGACACCCCTTCGGCAGCTGCGCCGCCCGTCGCAGAAAACGGCTCAGACTGCAGGTCCAGCGGTGCCGGCATTACCGCCTCCTGCAAGGGTCGCATGAAGGCTGGCCAGCCTATCGGGCTGGAGGGGGGCGCCGGACGATGCGGCCAGATCTACGGTGTAGTGAACATCCGACACCCCTTGCGGAGTCCCCGGCGGGTTGAAGGAGGCCGGCGTCAGCCGCGGAAACGATGACGAGACTTCGTAGAGCCGCCAGTCGACAACGTCGAGCCGAAGCTGCCGGTAGTGCGCCTCATCACGCTGGTCATACCCCGCCTGCAGGAGCCGGTCGGTCAGATCGCGCCGATCAACGCCCGCAGACAGCACGGCCTGGACCAGATCCGGCACGGTGGAACCCGACGCGCCGTTTGCCTCCAGCCGCATCGCGCACAGGTGGAGCTGGGCGTCGGGCGGCAGTTCCAACTGAGTCAGGCCGTGAATGCGGAACTTCCATTCGTCTCGGCGCAGTGTGGTCTTCACTTCGAGCGCGGCGCCGCCGACAGCGAAGTCGTGCCGTGCACCGTGAGGGCCGTGCCACGCCGAAACGCCTTGGGCATTCAGTGCCGCAATCCGCGCCAAGTGCCACAGCTCGCCGAACAGCCCGCAAAGGGCTTCGGTTGAAAGAATGTTGGAGGATTCGCGGTCCAGCAGTTCGCGCCAGCGCTGAAGCGTTTGGCGGCAGGCCTGCAGCGGTGGAGCCGAGCCGTCCCGCAGCAAGCCCAGCACCTCGTCTGCCAGATGAGTGAAGACGTTGTTGAGGTGGGCCTTTCGGCAGGCAAGATCGAGATACTGGCGCTGGCCCGACGCGTCTACGAGCGGACGCGTAGTCAGATGCACGCCGCCGCTTCGCCGGTCGTGCGCAGCAGGAAAGTCCGCGGCAACCGGAACCAAGACGTGCCGGAGCCCGGACGCGTCGATTGCCAGCAGCGCTGCGCCGTGAGCGGTGGACAGCCCCGTGTCGAAGACGCGGAACTCCCCGCGGGTGGGCACATCGGGGCTGAGTTCGAGCTGGCGCCATCCGTCTTGAGATTTCTGAGCACCGCCCTCCGTCATTCGTCAGCCTCGACCATGTCTTCGAGGTCGTCGATGTCGATCATCTCGCTGCCGACGTCAGGGAGTTCGACGGTCATGTAGTTCTGCGGGGTCAGATCGTTCTGCGGGACGTCCGGGAAGACCAGTGCGATCCCGATGACGTGCTGGACCGCGCCAAGCGGGGCGCGTTCGCTGCTCCCCTTGCGCGGCATCGAATCCTTGCCAATGGGGTACAGCAGCAGCAACCCGCGGTCCGGGGCAGCTTCGTCGCGAAGGGCCCGCAGGGCTTCGCGGTCCTTGCCGCGAAGTTCGGACGCGGACTGGGGCACATCGAGGGCGACATCGGTCTCCGACATCAGAGCCTTGATGTCAACCACCTGGGGGCTTCTCTCGCGCAGCGAGCGCGCGCGATTGACCAGCGGCACCTCCGCGTCCAGGCCGAGGTCAATTGTTCCCAGCTCGGGCCGCGGGTCGGACCGCGTGACGACGCCAACGGTCCAGGTCGTAATGTGGCCGCGCTGATTTTGCTCGCGGATGTAGCTCTGGAGCAGTCCGCTGGGCATCTCGCTGTTGTTGATGTCGATGGCGTATTCGTTCAAAAACTGGAGAACCTGGGTCGAAGGGACATCGAAGAACACCTTGTGCGGCTTGTCTTCCACAGTCTTCTGCTGAATGCCGGCCGCACGAATGCGCGCGATCAGGGCGCGCGCTGCGGCGAGGTTTTGATTCAGCCAGGCGGCGTCTTCGTGGCGGAAGACGATGGTTTGAACTTCCCGCGCGTTGAACGCCATCTTGGCGGAAACCGCATGCTGCATCTTGAGCTTCGCCGTGATGGCAAGCGCCGGATGCTGCCGAACGCGGACCGCGAACTCCATGGGCGTGACGTCTCCGTTTTTGTACCGGGAGATGTCCTGGCGAATTTCTCGTTCAACGCTTGCCAGGTCGTAGAAGTAGTCGCGCAGCTCCTGAGTCATCCACACGCGGGCAAGATCGCTGTAGCCTGGTCTGTAGCCGAACCAGCGCCCCATCTGGAGCAGCGTGTCGTAGGCAGAGGCCGAGCGGATGAAGAAGCTGACCGTCAGACCTTCGAGAGTCAAACCGCGGGACAGCACGTTGCCGCCGATCACGATGTAGATGCGGCCGTTGCCATCGGCGTCCGGCTGATAGTCCACTCTGTCCAGGGTCGGGCTGGTGCCGTTTTCCACCTTGGTTTCAGTCAGCTTGACTACAGCCGCCAGGTGCCCCATCAGATCGCCGAAGGCAACCGGCTTCAACCCAAGATCTTCCGGAGGCAGGGCTGCCTGCTCGCGCAGCCACAGCGCCTCGAGTTCAGCGATCAATGCAGCGTCGCCCTTTTGAAGCTGCTTGAGCACGGTGTTCTGAAACGCGTCTACAACGCCCTTGGCGTTTCGGTGCACCGCCGCGTACTGGGTGGTGTGAATGAGCATGGAGGCGTGTTTGCCGCGCTGACCTCGCACGCGCCGTGCGGCGGCTGCCATCCAGAAGTACAGCATCGCCTCGCGGAGCGTAGGCACGATGTCAGGGACGAAGGTGAACCGGGCGTCTCTGTTCGGCGGCTTGAGCTGCGCGCCCTCGGCTTCGGGGACCAGGCGTATTACGTTCAGGCCGTCTACGGGGTCTTCTGTTTCATCGAGAGGAGCGCGTCCGAACAGCTGCTCCGCGCCGAAGTAGCCGTTTCCGCGCGGCAGGTCGACGATGAAGTCCCTGGGATACAGATCCTCCGGCAGGGTGGGGTCGATGAACAGGTTGGCGAAGGGGGTGGCGGTGTAGCCGACGTATGCCGCCTTTGGCAGGTCCGCGAGGAGCTTGACGATCCACTCGTTGATCTTGGTCCGTTCATCCGGCTTTGGATGCGAGTTCGGGCTGGCCTGGTCTGCCTCGTCGTCGATGATCAGGACGGGGCAGGCGCGAAGCACCTCGGGTCGAGCACCCGTCAGCCATCTGTGCAGCCGCTTGAGCCTGGCGCTGTTCTTTTTGACGACGCCAAGCACTTTGGTCGAGTGCTTTTCAGTCAGAAAGGAATTGACGTTGGTGCTGGCTGCGAAATCGTCTTCTACGTTCGTGACGGTGATCCAGTGCTCCAGGTTGGCGGCTATCAGGTCTTCGTCGATGCGCAGCTGAGTCTGATAGCGCAGGACGTTGTTCATCCCGGAGAGCACGATGATGAATCGGTAGCCGACGTCGGCGGCTTTCGCGATCACTGCTGTAAAGCTGGCGGTCTTGCCGCTTTGCACGTGCCCCAGTACGAGCCCGCGCGTGCGAATCTGTGCTTTGCCCGGAGGGTCGAGCAGGGAAACCACACGGGTCGACGCAGCATCAATGTCCTTGATGGATTCGGCGTCCCACCCCTTGGTTCTGAGGTGCTTTTCGTACGAATGCCATAGGCGGTCGGATGGGTCGGGGCCCAGGTACCAGGGGTCGATGTGCTTGTTGTAGATGCTCCCGGGCTCCTTCATCGTCCACACGCGACGGCTGGCATCGCGGTACTTCTGAAGGGCTTGTTCAACCAGAGCCTGGGGCAGCAGAGTTGCAAGGCGCGCTGCAGCCTCCTCCGGTGTTCTCCCAGCTCGCACCGAATCGTGAATCTGCTCGGCCAGCTGCCCGACCTGGTCATTGGCACCATCGCTCAACGGCATGAAAGTCCCCCTGAAGTTATTGGTATCGGTCAGAGTTTGAGGATGAACTCTGCAACCGCCTTCGTGACATTGGGGCAGACAGCGTTCGCAAGCTGCTGCTGCTTGTGCATCAACCCGCCTTCTGCTCCGGAGGCTGTGCCGGAAAAACGGAACCAGTCGGGGAAGCACTGCAGCCGCGCCGCTTCCCGAAGCGAAAGGCCTCGATGCTGCGCCGGGTGGATGATCATGCTCTTGCGGTAGTGGCCCATCGTGATCGCCGGCTCCGTCCAGGCAAGTCGACGATAGATGTTGCTATGCGTTCGCTCCACGTCGGCGTAGTTGGTCATCAGATCGCGGACCGCCTGCCAGTTCTGCCCTTGGCCAATTCCCTTGTACCGCTCGATGACGTACTCCGCGTGCCGTGATGTGACGTGGTCCCAAATGATTCCCCTCGGAGCGCCGGCGCGCATGGCTCGGAGGAACGCGTTCTGCTGAAGGCGGTTCGCATCCTCCTCGTAGCTGCGCTCCGTCAGTGCTTCCCCATTGCCCAGCTTCGGCAGATCTGCAATGGCATCGCGCACCGTCACAAACGCCTTGTTTGTACCGGGCCCATGACTGGGCTTTGGGAACGGTCCCCACTTGCCAAAGTCTTCCGACGAATAGCCCACGTCTTTGTGGATGCCGAGCAGGAAGAACCGATTGCGGTTCTGGGGGGCGCCGTACCAAACTGCATCAAGCAGCTTGGGAAAAACGAGGTAGCCCATGCCTTCGAGGCGCTCCAGCACGTGCGCAGCCACGCTCAGATCGGCGTCGGCCTCTTCTCTGGGCGTCCACAGTATTCCCTGCACGTTCTCCATCAAGAGCACCCTGGGTGCCATCTGCGACACGCAGTCCAGGAAGGCGTCCACCAGCCGGTTGTTGGGGTTGGAACTCGACCAGCTGTTGCGGTTGGCGCTGGAGAACCCCTGGCATGGTGGGCCGCCGATCAGAACATCGACGTCTCCGCGTTCCCTTGCCATCGCTCCAAGATGAGACCTGACCTGGGCCGAACAAAGATCCATCGGGGCGTACGCGGCCGGCGTAGTGTCGGCTGGCGTAAGCCCTGCCTTCTGCATATAGGCATGGTTCTGCCTCAGCGTTTGCGTGTAGATGGGATGGATTTCGGCCGAGCCTGCGATGCGATAGCCGCGCCCATCGGCCGTTCGCGCGCTCAGGAAGCCCAGCCCCATGCCTCCGGCGCCCGCGAAAAGCTCCACGATGTTCAGCGTGTTCTTGCCCTCCGTCAGGCGCTGCCTGAATTGCACAGGCTGGTCGAGCCACTGCGAGCGCTGGCTGGCGGCCTTCGCGTCGTGACCTGCAGCAATCTTGCGGTTGGCCCGCACGAGGATCTTCAGAGGAGCTGTGCGGTCTGCGGCCTCAGTCCTTCGGGCAGTCTCTGCGCCTGTCGCAGCGCGCTCCCGCTTAGCCTTGCGGGCAGCGAGCCGAACCCATCGCGTCCAGGCCAGCAACTGCGCCAGCTTCTTGAGCCCGTCGTCAAGGCCGAGTGACGTTACCCCCACGAGGACGCCCCGGCGGTACCCCGTGATGCCTCCGATGGACAGAGCAAAGCAGGTCAGCTCCTCTACGCCGCCGAGCGCCGTCTTGCCAAGGTTTGCTGCGTAGCACTCGGAGGCGCCGGCGGGTTTGCTCAGGCTCACCTGCTGCCAGCTCGCTGCATCGACGCGCTCTTGGGCAGGAGAGGTGCGCACGCCGTCCCGCGCGCGCGCGAACTCCAGCTTTCGCGTCGGGTCGATCTCGATCACGTAGTGGAGGGATGCGGGGCTGTCCGCCTCCAGGCGCTCCACCATTTGAGCGGCGGCAACCGTGCGGAAGCTGCAGACGACAACCCCCGTGCGCGCCTTTGCGGTTTCGAGCAGCGACATCGCGGTATCGATGCGCGAGGCGTCCTCGCCCAACTCCTGCTCGCCGGCAGCCTTGAGTACATCGCCGACGAGGTGGTAGAGCCGCATGCGCGGGACCCCCCCCTTCCTCCCTTGGGCGCGCAGATGGCCTGCAACCTCTTCGAGAATCCACACTGGGCCCAGGTCGGCCGTTGCGGCGCCGACACCCGCCAGGACTTGGGGCTCGAATGCAACGTCGGATGCGGTCAGTTCTACGCTCATGGTGCTCATGCCCCAGCCCTCCGCGCTAGCCGTGGAGGAACGATGGCGGCTCCAAACTGGAGGGGGAGTTGCTCCAGCGCTGGGAAGCTGCTGGCCCAAGCGGCCTGCAGCTGCTCGGCAAAAGGCCTCATGGGAACCAGGACTGCCGGTGTGTCGAGGTCGGGTTCGCCGGTCAGCAGAATCGCCTTGCCTTGTTCAACTTGGACAAGGAGTCGGCGGTCCGCGAGCTGCGGCCAACTAGTGCTGCGGCAGAGGGAAAACAGGTCGATGGAGGCGCCGGCGAGCGCGCCGACGCCGATGCCCATAACCTTGACCAGATGGCGGACCACGAGCAGCGCCAGCGCGTCGCCGGGTGTGAAGCAGGGCGTGTAGCCGTTGAGGCCCGCAAGCGGCGGCAGCACGCTGCGCCAGTGCCGCAGCGTCTGGTCGGACAGTTGCGCCACTTCGGCGACTTGTTGGGGGGTAAGCCTTAGCATAGTTTAATTGTAAATTCCAGTCATCTTGTTGTCGACCACAAGATGAGCCGTTGTGGACGCTGACCGCGCCTCTGGCGCGTCCCTCTGGCGTCCCTGAAGCCAACGAAGGCTGTGGCGCCGACCAGTGGCCTCTCGCGGCCGCATGCACGCCGCCGTCAATAGCTGTAGAATGCATGGAATTTCAATGAAAATTGAACCATGTCGGCCACCGTTCAACGTTCCGAGTCTTCCCTGCGAGGCGCAGTTGCGCATCTTGCAGACGAGCTGCAGGCCGGGCGCGTCTACCGGCGGGAAGACCTGGCACGCATGTCCACCGCCGTGGACAGACATCTGCGTGAGCTGGTGGCTTCCGGCAGGTTGAAAAAGCTCGCTCAAGGCCTGTACCACGCGCCGAAGCAATCCAGCTTTGGGCCGCTGCCGCCCGCAGATGAACAAGTCGTGGGCGGCTTCCTGCGCGACAAGAGCTTCCTGGTGTTCTCTCCCTCGGCCTACAACGCTGTGGGGTTGGGCACCACCCAGCTCTACAACCGCACCTTGGTCTACAACCACAAGCGCCACGGTGTGTTCAAGCTTGGCAACCGGCAGTTCGACTTCCGCATGAAGCCGCGATTCCCAAAGAAGCTTTCGCCCGAGTTTCTGTTCGTCGATGCGCTGAACAACCTCGGCGATCTTGCGGAAGACCAGGCTGCGTTGTTGCAGCGCGCCCAGGCCCGAGCGGGTTCCTTTGATCGACAGCGGCTACTGCGGGCCGTCGAAAGCTACGGCTCGATGGCAACCAAGAAGCGCCTCGCGGCCTGGCTGCATGCCTAACTTCCTGCACGACCGACGCGACTTCACGCAGCTCGTCTCGATCGTGGCCGACGAACGAGGCATCGATCCTGTACTCGTCGAGAAGGACTACTGGATCATGCATTGCCTCTGGGGCCTGCAGTCCCAGGGCTTCCGGTTCGAGCTGAAGGGCGGTACCTCGCTCTCCAAAGGCTTCGGTGTCATCCACCGATTCTCGGAAGACATCGACATCCGGATTGAGCCACCGGAGTCGATGGAGGTGCGAACAGGGAGGAACCAGGACAAGCCCGCGCATGTTGAATCGCGGCGTGCTTTCTACGATTGGCTGGCGGTAGAGATCAAGATTCCAGGAGTCTTGAGCGGGGAGCGCGACACCGCCTTCGACGACGAAAAGCTGCGCAGCGCCGGCGTCCGCCTCATCTATCCCACCGTCAGCCGAGCCTTGGAAGGCGTGAAGACCGGCATCCTGCTGGAGTTGGGGTTCGACGACACGGCGCCAAATCGCGCGGTGACGATCTCGTCTTGGGCCTACGACACGGCGGTGGCCCGAGGGGTGAAGGTTGCGGACAACCGCGCTCAGCAGGTGCCTTGCTATGCGCCGACGCACACCTTCGTCGAGAAGCTGCAGACGATTTCGACCAAGTACCGACGCCTCGATGCTGCCCAGGAGTTCCCCAAGAACTTCCTGCGGCACTACTACGATGTCTATTGCCTGCTCGACTTGCCCGAGGTCCAGGAATTCCTAGGCCAGGCCGCGTACGAAGAGCGAAAGCAGCAGCGCTTCCGCAGCGGCGACGAACTGAAGATTGCGAAGAACGCGGCCTTCCGGCTCGAAGACGCAGCCCAGCGGCAGCTATTCAGCGGCGAGTACCAGAAGACTGCGGCGCTCTACTACCTTGGCCAGCCGCCGTTCGAAGACCTGCTCAATCGCATCCACGAACACATCCTCGTGATGTGACGTCAGGTGAGGTGTCCAAGCAACGGGCTGCCCGACGTTGTCGCTCGACTTCCGCGCATCAACTCGCGCCCGCGGCCTGCTCCGCCCTGACGTAAAGCGCATGGTGTTCGAGCGTGCAGCGTCGAGGCGGTAAAAGCGTGCCGGATGCGAGACCCCGTATAGTGACGTTTCGCGGTCGTTTTCATAGGGAATCCGGCCGTCGATCACGCGCTCAGATGGCCCGCGATAGTTGACGATTGATGTGCTGGAGCAGCCGCCCGTCAAACCGAGTCCATCTCCCGCGCCAGCTAAAGCGCTGGGTTTTTGACGGTAGAAGTGACGGTAAAGCTCGATGGTCCAGACTGACAAAGCTAGTGTTCATGCGGGTTTCCGGGCCTCGGAAACCATCGAGTGGGAGTGACCCTCGTTTGCCTCGTGCGCCAATCGTCAGCCGGTGCGCAAGGGCATCACATGGACCAGGGCAGGGTCCAGCCGCACGCCGATGCGCGCGCCCAATGCAAAGCCCTGTCGCCGCGCGCCTGACAGCGTCAACACCAGCCGCGCCCCGGGCACCGCGTTCAGGCTCAGCGTGGCCAGGGTGATCTCGCCGAGGTGCCTGGCCTCCATGACCTCGGCGCTGAAGTCGGTCGGCCCGACAGCGCCGGCGTCGCACAGCGAGATGCCGTCGCTGGGGACGACCCAGTTCACCGCCTGCCCGGCGGGAATCTTGCCCTTGTCGCGCACCTTCAGCACCGGCGCCATCTCGCTGCTGCCGCCTTCACTGGTCCAGCGAAGCAGGCCCTGGCCGGGTGTGTCGGACGGCCCGAGCCACTGCCCCTGGAAGCGGTTCTGGATGCCCATCAGGTCGGCCACGCGCGCGTTGCGCGGCGCGTTGTGGATGTGCGCGGGCGAACCCTGCTGCAGCACCTGCCCCGCATCCATCACGACCAGCCGATCGGCCAGCATGCGGGCTTCGTTCAGGTCGTGCGTCACCAGCACGATGGGGATGGCGAGTTCGCGGCGCAGGTCGGCCAGCAGCCGGTAGAGACCCTGCCGATTCATCTGGTCCACCGCCGAGAAAGGTTCGTCCAGCAGCAGCAGCCGTGGCGCGCGCGCCAGTGCCCGGGCCACCGCCACGCGCTGCTGCTCGCCGCCCGACAGCGCCGCCGGCCGGCGCGTCTGCTGATCGGCGCCGAGGTGCACATGGTCCAGCCAGCGGCGCGCCTGCACCAGCCGCTCGTCGAGCGGAAGGTGCAGCAGCGACAGCGCCACGTTGCCCACGGCGTCCAGGTGCGGCATCAGCGCGTAGTTCTGGAACACCAGCCCGACATGACGGCGCTGCGGCGGCAGGAAGACACCGCGGGCCGTGTCGCACCAGACCTCGCCGCCGACCTGCACACGCCCTTGCTGGGGCCGCATCAGGCCGGCCAACACGCGCACCAGCGAGGTCTTGCCGGCACCCGAGGGCCCGACCAGCGCCAGCAGTTCGCCCCCCTCGCAGCGCAGGCTGCCGCGCAGCGGCATCGGCTGCGCCTGCTCGACGTCGACGACCAGCGCCGGGCTGGCCTGACCGTCCGGCCCGCTCACCGCCGCACGGCCAGTCGCGCGGACGCGAAGAAGGAGGCACCCACCGCGCCCAGCGAGAACAGCAACAGCAGCAAGGCCATCTGGTGGGCACTCAACAGGTCGAAGGCCTGCACGCGGTCGTAGATCGAGACGGCGATGGTCTTGGTCTCGCCCGGGATGCTGCCGCCCACCATCAGCACGACGCCGAACTCGCCCAGCGTGTGCACGAAGGTGAGCACGCAGGCCGAGAGCACGCCGGGCCAGGCCAGCGGCAGCTCGATGCGCCAGAACGTCTGCCAGGCCGACAAGCCGCTGACCGCCGCGGCTTCGGCCAGCTGCCGCGGGATCGCCTCGAAGGCGCGCTGCACCGGCTGCACGAGGAAGGGGATGTTGAAGAGGATGGACGCGATCAGCAGACCGAGGAAGTTGAAGGTCAAGCGCAACCCAAGGTGTTGCTGCACCCACGCGCCGATGGGCGAGGCGCCCCCCATCGAGACCAGCAGGTAGTAGCCCAGCACGGTCGGCGGCAGCACCAGCGGCAGCACGACCAGGGCCTCGATCCACGGCTTGGCGGCCACGCGCGTGTAGGCCAGCCAGCGGCCCAGGCACAGGCCGGCAGGCAGCAGCACCAGCAGCGTGACGGCCGCCAGCTCCAGCGACAGGATCAGGGCTTGCCAGTCCACGGCCGCGGGCCCTATTCCTTGGGCATGGCGAAGCCGTAGCGCACCATGACCTCCTGGGCACCCGGTGACGAGAGGTACTGGTAGAAGGCGCGCGCGGCGGGTGGCGCACCCTTGACCAGCACCATGCGCTGCTTCAGGGGCCGGTGCCAGCTCTCGGGGACGAGCGCAAAGCTGCCCAGGTTCTTCATCGCAGGGGCCAGTGCCAGCGAATACGCGATCACACCGCCTTGCGCCGAGCCCGAAGTGGCGAACTGCGCTGCCTGCGAGATGTTCTCGCCCAGCACGAGCTTGCCCTGGATCGCATCCCACAGGCCGGCGTGCTGCAGCGCTTCCTTCGCCCGCGCGCCATACGGGGCGTGCTCGGGGTTCGCAATGGCGAACTTCTGGAGCCGGCCATCCTTCAACGCGGCGGCCAGGTCCTTGAACTCGCCGTCGGCCTTGAGCGGCGAGCCCGGCGGCACGAGGATGCCGATGCGCCCGACGGCGTAGGCGCGGCCCCGGTCTTCGGTCTTGCCCGCGTCGGCCAGCTGATGGACGAAGCTCTCGTCGGCCGACATGAACAGGTGGAACGGCGCGTCCTGCAGGATCTGTGTCTTGAAGTTCCCGGACGACCCGAACACCAGCCGCAGCCGGGTGCCGGTCTCCTGCTCGAAGCGTGCCGCAACCTCCTCGATGGCGAACTTGAGGTCGGACGCCGCGGCCACGGTCGGCACGGTCTGCGCCTGCAGCGGCGAGAGCGAGGACAGGCACAGCGGCGCGGCAGCCAACACGGTGAGGACGCGGCGACGGATCACGGACATGGAAGGGCTCCGGGCGGGGGTGCGGAATGCGGGTGTGCCGAGGCGATATCTACGGAAAGGGATATCGCACGCGGAGTATATCGGTGAGGCCCGGCGGTGGCGGCTGTCGGTGATGCCGGCAGGCGAGAATGCGGACCGCCATGAAGACCACGCTCAGCGTCTCTCCACTCGATCCCAAGACGCGCTTCCGCGTCCAGGTCAAGCACGCGGTGGCCATCGGCCCGGGCAAGGCCGATGTGTTGCAGGCCGTCGCCGAGACCGGTTCCCTCTCCGAGGCCGGGCGCCAACTGGGCATGAGCTACCAACGGGTGTGGTCGCTCGTGCGGGCGATGAACGGCGACTTCATCGAGCCGCTGGTCCTGACCCAGCGCGGCGGCGCGGCCGGCGGCGGGGCTGTGCTGAGCCACACGGGCGCCCAGGCCTTGGCGATCTACCGGGCCATTGAGCGCGACGCCGAACGCGCGGTGGCCAAACGGCTGCCTCAGTTGCTGGCGCTGATCAGGCCGGAAGCGGGTGCGGAACCGTAGCTGATCGGGCGCTACCCGCTGCGTCAAAGGCCCGGCAGGGGTTCGAACCGCGGCCGGCGAACACCGCCCACCTCGACCGTCCCGAAGAACATCGCGTGCGGCCGCAGCCACCAGCCGGTGTCGCCGTAGAGCGGCCGGTAGACGACCAGCGGCTCGTGGGTCTCGCTGTGGCGCGCAACGCCGATCACCTCGTACTCGCCGCCCTTGTAGTGGCGGTAGCGGCCGAGCGGCGTGGAGGGCAGGGGGGCGAGGTGTGTCGTCGTCATCGGTCGGTCCGGCGGGCCCGCGAGGATAGCCGCGCGCTTCAGCACAGCAAGGCTTGCGCGGATGACTGTATGGACATACAGTATCCAAAACTGGAGATGCATGATGAACCCAGCTTGGCGCCAGCACTACCTCCCCGCACGAGACCGCACCCCCCGTTGGCTGCGCAAGCTGTGGGGTTGGCTCTAGAGCCGATCGACGCTCACGGCCACGGCCAGCCGCATGGTCTCGATGAAGCGCCGCAGCTTGGCGGGATAGAACCGGGCGTGCGGGTAGATCAGGTACACCGGCAGCGGTGACGCCTGCCAATCCGGCACGAGTTGTACGAGCCGGCCCTGCGCCAGGTCGTCCTTCAGCAGCCACGCGGAGGCGACGCACACGCCCAGGCCCAGCACCGCTGCGCTGCGCAGCGCGTAGAGGCTGTCGGTGTTCATGCGCGGGCGGATGGCAACACGGTGGGCCTCGCCGCTGCCCGCATGCGTCAGCAGCACCTCCGTCCGGTAAAAGGTCTGCAGGGCCAGCCAGGGCAGGGCCTTGAGATCGGCCGCGTGCGTGGTCGGCGCGCGGCCTGCCAGGACCGACGGTGCGGCCACGACGATCCGCGGCACCTCCGACAGCTTCAGCGCCACCACCGACGGGTCGGTGACCTCGCCGACCTGGATGGCGCAGTCGATTCCTTCGGCGACGAAGTCGGGTCGCCGGTCGTGCAGCAGCCATTCGACGTTCACCTTCGGGCAGGCCGCCAGGTAACCGGCCAGCGGTTCGACGAGCAGATGCTGCCCCAGCGCATGCGGCGCCACCACGCGCAGCGTGCCTTCGGGCTCGTCGCCCGCGCCCTTCAGGTCCGCCTCGAATGCCGCCCAGTCGGCCAGCAGTTCCTTCGCCCGCACGAAGCATCGCTCGCCGTCGTCGGTGAGTTGCATGGTGTGCGTCGAGCGGCGCAGCAGCCGCAAGCCCAGCGATCGCTCCAACGCCTGCAGGCGGCGGCTCACCGTCGGCTGGGTCGCGCCCATCTGCGCGGCCGCGGCGGAGAGGCTGCCCGCTTCGACGATGTGCACGAAGGTCTGCATCAGCGTCAGCCGGTCGGCAGGCGCAGCCGGTGGCGGGGGGTCGATCGGTATGTGCGTCATTCCGGTCGTTTATGCGCGGTGTGCATGTCCATTGTGCAACCCGTGGGCCTACACGGCGAAGGCCCGGCGATCGACACTGCACGCACACGGCCATTACCAAGGGTTTTCACTGTGCCTACCATTCCATCAATGCATGCAACCAAGCCGGCGCTGTCCGCTGCCGCGGGTGCCGCCGGCGCGCAGCTGCCGCTCTCGCTGCTGATGCTGCTCGCCACGGGCGCGGGCCTCGCGGTCGCCTCGCTGTACTACAGCCAGCCGATGCTCGGCATCCTGGCGGAGGACATCGGCGCATCGGCGCGCCTGCTCGGCTTCGTCCCGACGCTGACGCAGCTCGGCTATGCGCTCGGCCTCCTGCTGCTTGCGCCGCTGGGCGATCGTTATGACCGGCGGCGCATCATCCTGCTGAAGGCCGGCGCACTGTGCGCCGCGCTGCTGCTGGCGGGCGCTTCGCCCTCTGTGGAGGTGCTGCTCGCCGCCAGCCTGGCCGTCGGCCTCGCCGCGACGATGGCGCAGGACATCGTTCCCGCCGCGGCGACGCTGGCGCCCGAGTCGGGCCGCGGCAAGGCCGTGGGCACGGTGATGACGGGCCTGCTGCTGGGCATCCTGCTGTCGCGCGTGGTCAGCGGCTTCGTCGCGGAGCACTGGGGGTGGCGGGCGATGTTCCTCGCGGCAGCCGGCAGCATCGCCGCCATCGGCGCGATGGCGTGGCGGCGGCTGCCCCGGTTTACGCCCACCACGCACCTGCCGTACCGGGCGCTGCTCGCGTCGCTCGGCGGGCTATGGCGGCGGCATCCCGCACTGCGGCGCGCGGCCTGGTCGCAGGGGCTGTTGTCGGTGGGCTTCAGCGCTTTCTGGTCGACGCTGGCGGTCATGCTGCATGGCGCACCCTTCCACCTCGGGGCGGCCGCGGCCGGCGCGTTCGGCCTGGCCGGTGCGGCCGGCGCGCTCGCCGCGCCCATCGCCGGGCGGCTGTCCGATCGCCGCGGGCCCGAGCGGGTGACACGCCTGGGCGCCGGCCTGGTGGTCCTGTCGTTCGCGTCCCTGGCGCTGGCGCCCTGGCTGACGGTGCAGGGCCAGATCGGGCTGCTCGTCGCCGCGTCCATCGGCTTCGACCTCGGCATCCAGGCCACGCTGGTCGCGCACCAGACGATCGTCTACGGCATCGAGCCCGCTGCGCGCAGCCGGCTGAATGCGGTGCTGTTCACCGGGGTGTTCGTCGGCATGGCCGCCGGCTCGGCGCTCGGTGCCGTGCTGCTGGCCCAATGGGGCTGGATGGGCGTGGCCGGGTTGGCCACGCTGTCGGCCCTCGCGGCACTCGCCGTGCGCATGCGCTGACGGGTTGCCGCTGGGCCTTCGCCCGCATCAATCGCGTGGCAGCGGGATCCGCACCACGCCCACGCCCGCCTCGCGCCGGATCTGCTCCACGACGGCGGGGCTCATCTCCCGGGCGACGTAGGGATACGGCGGCGGCGTGCCGATGTGGGGATTGAAGCCGCAGCTGTTCAGGTCGACCGCGGCATGGTTGAGCGTCGAGCCGGTGTCCCGCATCAGCGAGCCGCCGTAGGCCCGGGTGACGCTGCACGGCGTGCTCAGTCCGCCGACGAGGAAGGCGTTGCGCTCCGAGCGGGTCGTCGATTCCACGCCAATGCCGTACGAGTATTGGTAGGGATAGATGCCGTCATTCCGGTCGTGCTCGAACACGTTGTTGAACAGGTGGACGTTGCCGAAACGCACCCGCGGCGTGCGCTGCATGACACGGGTGAAGTGGTTGTTCAGGAAGGTCACGCGCAACGTGCCCCGGTCCTGCGGGCCGTTGCTGTCGCTGTGGCCGATGAGGATCGTCTTGTCGTGCAGCTCGAAGCGGCAGTGCGACACCGTCACGTAGTCTGCGCCGCGCTTGATGTCGAGCGCGCCGTCGTGCTGCACGAACTTCCAGCCGTTGACCTCCTTGTACTGGTCGATGGTGAAGCGGCCGTCGCTGAACGTCACCTGGTCGACCCACACGTGGTGCGAGCCGACGATGCTCAGCCCGTCCCACTCGGCGTTCCAGCCATCGCCGTCCTCGAACTGCGGGTCCACGTCGACCGGGTTCTCGATGAAGAGGTTGTGCACGATCACGTTGTGCACGTCCTGCACGAAGAGCGCGCCCTCGATGATCTTCGCGTTGGGACCCCCACCGACGAGCGTCGTGTTCGACGTCAGGCGCACCGTGCCGCGCGCGCTCTGGTCCGCGCGGTTGGCGTAGGGCCTGCCTTCGCTGACGTCGATCGTGCCGCGGACCATGAGGATCTTTGGCGCGTCGCCCATGCTGCGCAGCACCTCGCGCAGCTGCGCGACGGTGTCCACGATGAACAGGCGGCCGCTCCCACCCCCGGTGGTTCCATTGCCCTGGGCCGCCCAGCCGACGACTTGCCGGAAGCCTGCGCGGCCGTGCGCATCGCTGTCGTTCCTGTCGATGGTCATGTCATCTCCAAATGGTTTGAATGCGTGCAACAAACCGACTTCAATTGTTGCAATGCCACTTTAATTGTTTGTGCCGGTGCGAATCTATCGTTGTCGCTGAATGACGGTGCCGGCGGCCCGGGCCGTTGCGGGCCTGCACCGTGTTACGCTGGACCGGGCCCCGCGCCTTCACTACCCGGGCATCCACGCGCAGGCATGCTGGCTGCTGGAGCCGCGCGAACCCCCACCTCTTCCCCTGGAATCTCCCATGCGACAACTCTCGCCCGAGGGCCGTGCTGCCATCGAAGGCATTGCGATGCGCCACGGTTTCAGCGTCGATGCCGTCGTCCACATGCTCGAAGCCGTGGCCAACGGCAACGGCGGCATGGCCCAGTTCAACCATCCCGAGTTCGCCGGTTCCGGCCAATGGATGCGCGGCGGCATGACGATGGTGTCCGACATGTTCAACAACCACCTGAAGGGCCGCGTCGACGGCCTGTGCGCGGAGTTGTCGAACCTGGTGGCCAACGAGCCGGGCCTGCTGCAGGGGGGCAGCTTCCAGTCGCAGAGCCAGGGCGGCCAGCCGCCACAGTTCCAGAGCCAGGGCGGCCACGGCGGCGACCGGGGCGCAGCCGGGCAAGCCAGCCTCTTCGTGCCGCCGTCGCCGGGCACCGGTGGCGACTGGTGGCCGGCGGACTTGCGCTGGCCGAGCAGCACTGGCACCCAGAACCAGGTGCGCTATGCGCACTTCGCCCAGGCGCACCGCCTGGCGATCGACCTCGGCGGCCGTGTGACCGTGTACGACACGCTCGACCACGACATCGGCGGCTTCTCGCAGCAGCAGTCGTCCGGGGGCTCGCTGAGCTTCCACAGCCAGCACGGGCTGGTCGACGTCGCGAGCCTGCCGGTGGTCTGGCGCAGCGACGGCAACACGCCGGCCGCGCCGTCGCCATCCTATGCCCCGGCGCCCGCACCGGCGGCCGTTGCCGCCGCGGCGGGCGAGGGCGCCGACGTCTTCGCGACGATCGAGCGGCTCGCAGCGCTGGCCGCCAAGGGCATCCTCACTGCGGAAGAATTCAACGCGAAGAAGGCCGAACTGCTGGGCCGGTTGTAGGTTGTAGGCTGGTTCCCACGTGCGATTGGCGCGTCGGAGGCCCGCACGACGCACGGAAAAGGCGCAAGATGCTGCGCTGCAGCATCAGCATCAAGGACCCGTGTGAATCCCTCCGACATCTCCCAGACCATCGATCGTGCCCTCGCGGCGGCCGGGCTCGACCGCGACCTGCCCTCGCTGGCGGAAGCGCGGGCCACCATCGCCAAGGCGCTGGGCTCCGCCGGCGTGCTGCCGGGCGCCAGCGCCCGGGCCCGCACCGCGGCACCGGCCTCCTACCCGGGCGAATTCCTCGCATGCACGCACGCCAACGGCGCGGGCAGCCGCGACTACAAGCTCTACGTCCCGCCCTCGTACAAATCCGGCCGGCCGGCGCCGCTGATCGTCATGCTGCACGGCTGCAAGCAGGATCCCGACGACTTCGCGGCAGGCACCGGGATGAACGCGCTGGCCGACACGCACGGCTTCCTCGTCGCCTACCCGGCGCAGCACCCGCGCGCCAACGGCGGCAACTGCTGGAACTGGTTCGAAGCCGACCAGCAGGTGCGCACGGGGGCCGAGCCTTCGCTGATCGCCGGCATCGTCGACGCGATCGCGGCCGACCATGCCGTCGACCCGTCCCGCGTCTTCGTGGCCGGCCTGTCGGCGGGGGCGGCCATGGCCGTCATCCTCGGGGCGGCCTATCCGGAGGTGTTCGCCGGCGTGGCGGCCCATTCCGGCCTGCCGCGCGGCGCGGCGCACGACATGGGGTCGGCGTTCGCCGCGATGCGTGCCGCCCCGCCGCAGCCCGCCGGCGGGACGCCCCGGGCCACCAGCGCCCACGTGCGCACCATCGTCTTCCACGGCGACGCGGATGCGACGGTGAACCCGGCCAACGGGCGGGCGATCGTCGAGCAGGCGGTGGCCGCCTTCGAGCGGGCCGAGCTGCCGCTGCGCCAGGCGCCCCGTGCAGCCGCCGTCGTCGGCGGCCGCAAGGCCGCGAGCACCGATTTCCTCGACCCGTCGGGCCGCATCGCCGTGCGCGAGTGGGTCGTGCAGGGCGGGGCGCACGCGTGGTTCGGCGGCAGCCCCGCAGGTTCGTACACCGATGCGAGCGGGCCCGACGCGTCGGCGGAGATCGTGCGGTTCTTTCTCGGGCAGTGAAGGGCGGGCGCCGTTGCGCCGCGGAGGTATCGACATGGCCGACACATCGAGGACTTTCGAGATCGACTGCGAACTCAACTACGAGGTGCAGTCCCCCAGCACCTTTGTGTTCAAGATCGAGGCCGCGTTCACCGCGGAGCAGTCCATCGGCGACGAGACGCTCACCACGCTGCCCGCCCTGCCGATCGGCCGCTACACCGATCCGCTGGGCAACCGCACGCTGCGCGTCAACGTGGGCCCCGGCCCGTTCAGCATCCGCTACCGCACGCAGGCGACGGTGCGGCGCCTGCCCGGTGCCCCCAACCAGCGCGAGACGCCCATCGCCTACCTGCCGCTGGACGTGCTGCCCTACCTGACGGGCAGCCGCTATGTCGAGTCGGAGCTGATCTTCAACGACGCGGTGCGCTGGATCGGCACCACCGATCTCGGCTTCCGGCGGGTCGAGCGCATTTGCCAATGGGTGCGCGAGAACGTCAAGTACGAGGTGGGCACCTCCAAGCCCTATGGCACCGCCCGCGACGTGCTGACGACGCGCACGGGCGTGTGCCGGGACTACGCGCACGTGGCCATCGGCCTGTGCCGGGCGCTCAACATCCCGGCGCGCTTCGTCGTGGGCCATGTCGAGTGGGACACGCCGCCGCCGGATTTCCATGCGCTGTTCGAGGCCTGGCTCGACGGCCGCTGGGTGCTGTTCGATCCGACGGAGATGGCGGATCCGCTGGACGTCATCCGCATCGGCACCGGCCAGGACGCGGCGGACCTGCCGTTTGCCACGATCTTCGGCAATGCGCACATGACGCGCATGGCGCCGCTGGTGTTCAGGTCGGCGGGCACGGTGACCTGATGCGGGGCGGCGGGAGGCCGCGATGCACCAAGCTGGGACGCCGGTGTCTCCACGCCCGTCCGGGGTGACCCCGTCCCGCGCGGACAGACCCGCGCAGCATGCGCAAGCGCCGGGCACGAAGCATGCTTGAGACGGTGTGCGGTGCAACGACGCACCGCCGCCTTGCGATGGGTGTCCCCGCCCCGGGACCGCTTCCGACGGACCGCCCCCGGGCGCCCGTGCGTGTGACCCGCATCGTTGCCACCGCTGCCCGACGCCGGCCAGCGCACCGTCCGCCCCGCAGCGACGCGATCCGTCGCCTGCTGAGCCGCTGCCTCGCCGCCCCGTCCTCGAAAGCAACCGCCATGACCGTCCTCGCGAACCCTGCTGCCGCCGTGCACCCCGTCCACCTCGTCGGCGCCGGCCCCGGTGATCCGGAACTGCTCACGCTCAAGGCCGTGCGCGTGCTGCGCGAGGCCACCGTGATCCTGGTCGACGACCTGGTCGGCGAGCAGGTGCTGGCCACGGTGCTCGACGGCGTCGTGCCGGCGCCGCGGCTGGTTCACGTCGGCAAGCGCGGCGGCTGCGCCTCCACCCCGCAGGCCTTCATCTGCAAGCTGTTGGTGCGCGAGGCGCTGGCCGGCGAGAAGGTGGTGCGGCTGAAGGGCGGCGACCCGCTGGTCTTCGGCCGGGCCGGCGAGGAGATGGCGGCGCTGCGCGAGGCCGGCGTGCCGGTGGCGGTGGTCAACGGCATCACCTCGGGCCTGGCCGCGGCCAACACGCTGGGCGCCGGCTGGACCGACCGCGACGCCGGCGCCCAGGGCGTGATGCTCGTCACCGGCCACGCCCAGGCGGGCAGCGAGGGCCCCGACTGGGACGCGATCGGTACCGTCGCCGCCGGCGGCGTGACGCTGGTCGTCTACATGGGCGTCATGCACGCGCCGCGCATCGTCGCGTCGCTGCGCCGCCACCTGCCCGGCAGCCTGCCGGCGGCCGCGGTGCAGCACGCCAGCACCGCTGCCGAACGGCGCACGGTCGCCACGCTCGACACCTTGGTCGAGACCCTGGCACGCGAGGGCATCGGCAGCCCGGCCGTGCTGGTGATCGGACGGGTGCTCGACGCGGCGGCCGGCCGGCTGGGGCAGGGGGATGCAGCGGCCGCGCCGGCGCCGCTGGCCGTCGCCGGCTGATCGATACTGCTTCGGTGACCTGCAACGAAGCCCGTCGAGGCTGCCATGACTGAAGCGACCGAAGCCACCGATGCCGCCGACGCCACCACGCTGGCGCACCTGCTGACCCAGCGGCACAGCTGCCGCGGCTTCTTGCCCCGACCGGTGCCGCAGGCCACGATGGACTGCATCGTGGCCATGGCGCAGCGCACGGCTTCCTGGTGCAACGCGCAGCCGTGGCAGGTGCACATCACGCGCGGCGGCGCCACCGAGCGCTTCCGGCAGGCGCTGCTCGCCCCGGAAGAAGACGGCGAGCCCGGCCCGGACTTCGATTGGCCGCGCGAATACCGCGGCGTCTACCAGGCCCGCCGGCGCGCCTGCGGCTTCGCCCTCTACGACAGCGTGGGCATCACGCGCGGCGACCGCGAGGCCTCGGCGCGGCAGGCGCGCGAGAACTTCCGACTGTTCGGCGCCCCGCACGTCGCCCTCGTCACCACCGACGAGGCGCTGGGCGTGTACGGCGCGGTCGATTGCGGGGCCTACGTCGCCAACTTCATGCTCGCCGCCACCAGCCTCGGCGTGGCCAGCATCGCGCAGGCGGCGCTGGCGGCCCGGCCGCAGCGCGTGCGCGACTTCTTCGGGCTCGGGCCGGACAGGCTCGTCGTCTGCGGCATCTCGTTCGGCTACGCCGATCGTGCCCACCCCGCCAACGGCTTCCGGACGTCGCGGGCCGACGCCGCCGTGAGCTGGACGGACTGATCGCTACCATCGGCGGTTCCGCAATCCCTGCCCAGCGTCCCGGCACGGGCGGCAGCGGGCCGCCGTGCAGATCGAGCCTCCCATGTCAGAACCCATCGTGATCGTCGGCGGCGGCCATGCCGCCGCGCAACTGTGTGCCAGCCTGGCGGAGGCCGGCCTGGGCGCGCGCGTCCACCTCGTCTGCGAGGAGCGCCGGTTGCCGTACCACCGGCCGCCGCTGTCCAAGGGCTTCCTGAAGCACCCCGAGGACGAGCCGCAGCCGCTGCGCCCCGATGCGTGGTACGCCGACAGCGGCATCACGCTGCACCTGGGCGATGCGGCGGTCTCGATCGACCGCGGCCGGCGCACGCTGCGCCTGGCCTCGGGTGCCGAACTCGGCTACGGCCAGCTGGTGCTCGCCACGGGCACCCGTGCCCGCCGGCCGCTGCACCTCGCGGACGGCCTCGCCAACGTGATGGTGCTGCGCAGCGCCGACGATGCGGTGCAGCTGCGCGAGCGACTGGCCGCGGCCCCGCGGCTCACGGTGCTGGGCGGCGGTTTCATCGGCCTGGAGATCGCCGCCACCGCACGTGCCATGGGCAAGGAGGTGGTGGTGATCGAATCGGCCCCGCGGCTGATGATGCGCGCGGTGTCGCCGGAGGTCTCGCAGCATGTGCTGCAGACGCATCGCGCCGCCGGCATCGAGGTGCGGCTCGGCGCCTCGGCCGGGCACTTCGAGGTGGACGGCGACCGCCTGGCGGCGCTGGACGTCTCCGGCACGCGCACGCCGGTCGAGCTGCTGGTGCTCGGCATCGGCGCGGCGCCCGAGCATGCGCTGGCCACCGCGGCCGGGCTCGAATGCGACAACGGCATCGTGGTCGACGCGTTCATGCGCACCTCCGACCCGGCGATCCTCGCCATCGGCGACTGCGCCAGCTTCCCGCAGGCGGCGAGCGGGCGGCGGATGCGGCTGGAGGCCGTGCAGAACGCCCTGGACCAGGCCCGCACGGCCGCCGCGACGCTGGCCGGCCAGCCGCGCCTGCATGATGCGCTGCCGTGGTTCTGGTCCGAGCAGGGCAGCCTGCGCCTGCAGATGGCCGGCCTGGTGCCGGCGCCCGACGCCCCCGGCGTCGAACTGCACCGCCGCCCTGGCGCCAGCGACGCCAGCTTCTCGCTGCTGCACTATGCCGGCGGGCGCCTCGTGTGCGTGGAAAGCGTCAACGCGCCGCTGGACCACATGCCACTGCGCAAGCTGCTGGAAGCCGGCCGCAGCCTGAGCCCCGCCGAAGCCTGCGACACCGCCGTGCCGCTGAAGAAGTACCTCGCGGGCTGACGCGCAGGCGCACAATGGCCGCCCTGGTGGCCTCCCGGGAGCGCGGCATGATGAGCGTGAAGCAGTTTCTCGAAGAACGGCGGGTGAAACTCGGCACCCCCGAATACATCAAGGCGAGCGACCTGGGCATGGATGCCCAGGCCTTCGATGCGCTGTGCCGCCAGGCCTGGGAGCACCGCGGCGGGGACGGCTTCCTGGTCGACCGGCCGCCCCATGCCGACGGCAGCGGCCGCTACGACATCCTCGTCTGCTCGCGCAGTACCGACTGAAGCGCGTGCCGGTGGCCGTCCCCCGGCCCATCCTCGCCGTCAGTACGTCAACCCGAAGCCGAACGGGAACAAGGTGTCGGCCGCGGGGTAGCCCGGCACGTCCGGCTGGTTGTCGACGATGGCCTTCGAGTTGTTGGCCAGCGCGAACGGCAGCTTGCCCTGCGGCTTGAACGGCGCGCCCGTCGCCAGGACCTTGCCGCTCAGCACGTCGAGCAGCGCGGTGTTGCTGACGCCGAAGCCCGCGACGATCGCCCCCGCGTTCTTCAGGCCGCTTGCGTCGTCCAGCACGTAGGGCTGGCGGAAGTAGATCGCCAGCACGGTCTTGCGGGCGCCCACCTCGTTCATCACCGCCTTGATCTGGTCGAGCGGCGGCGAGATCAACCACGACTGGGCGGCGTCCATCTCGGTGAACGACATCATCCCGTTCTCCCACGGGAAGGAGCCGCCGAAGTTCAGCCCGTTGTCGAGGCAGGCCTTGACGGCGTCCTCGGCCGAGTAGTCGGCCTTGGAGACGCAGCGGTCCGGCGAACCCCAGGACTGGCCGGTTGCCGGGTTGATGCGGCCGCCCGTGGCCGGGTCGTTGCTGCGGTAGGTGCTCGTGTAGCGCGTCGTCGTGCCCGGCACCAGCTTGTTGTTCGACACCTCGATGCGGATCACCGCGTAGTCGTGCCCGGCCGCGCTGGGCCGCACGCCGCCGACCAGCGCCTCGCCGTCGGTCACCGCGTAGCCGTACTTGTCGGTGTCCGACTTGGCCAGGCCCATCGTGTAGACCTTGGCGCCGGCCTTCAGCGGCAGCGTCTTCGTGCCGCCTTGGTCCAGGTTCTGCAGTAGGACGACGGACTTGCGCTGGATGTCCATGCCCGTGGCCCGGTGCGCGTCGCTGCCGATGACGGCGGCGGCCAGCGTGGCGTCGACGTAGGGGTTCTCGAACAGGCCGAGCTGGAACTGCTCCTTTAGCAGCCGCTTCGCCGCCTCGGTGACACGCGCCTCCGGTACCAGCCCCGCCGTCACCAGGTCGATGATGGTCTTGTTGACGTTGAAGCCGGACAGGGTTTCGGTGCCGCCGTTGATCGCCGCCGCCACGCGTTCGGCCACCGTCTTCTTCTCGAGGCCCCAGGCGCGGTCGTTGATGATGCCGGTGTCGGAGTTGACGTAACCCTGGAAGCCCAGCTTGCCGCGCAGCAGGTCAGTGACGATTTGCTTCGAGAAGGCCATGCCGGTCTGCTCGTAGGTCACGCCTTCGTAGGTCACGTTGATCGGCACGCCGTAATAGGGCATGACGGCCGAGACGCCGGCGTCCAGCGCGGCCTTGAAGGGCTTCAGGTGGTAGCCGAAGTTGCCGCCGGGATAGGCTTGGTTCTTGCCGTGCGCATAGTGCGGATCCAGGCCCATCTCCTGCGGGCCGCCACCGGGGAAGTGCTTCAGCGTCAGCGCGACCGCGGAGTCCGGGCTCACCGAGGTGCCGTCCTTCAGCCGGGTGCCCTGCAGCGTGCGCACCAGCGTCTTCATGATGTCGGCGTTGAGGTCGGCGTCCTCGGTGAAGGTCTCGTGCACGCGGTACCAGCGCGGCTCGGTGGACAGGTCGGCCATGTAGCCGTACATGCCGCGCAGCCCGATCGACTTCCACTCGCTGCCCATGACCTGCGCAAAGTCCTTCACCAGCGACATGTCGCCGGCGCCCAGCGCGGCCGCCGCCAGGCCAGCCTCCTTCGGGAACTCGGTGAAGGCGCCGGACGCCTCGTTGATGCCGACGCGCGGATCCTTGTCGTAGTGGTTGCGGGCGTTGGACTTGAACAGCGCGGGGATGCCCAGGCGCGAGGCCTCGCTCATCTCCTGCACCGCGTTCGTGAAGTTCGCGGCCTGTTCCGGCGTCACCTGCGAGCCGGTCGGCGAGGCCGTCACCACGCTGCGGAAGATGAAGCGCCGCATCTTCTGCGTCTCGATGAAGTTGGCGGCCGAGGCGGGCGGGGCGCCCGCGGTGCCGGCGTTCATCGTGTCGATGAGCATCAGGCCGGCCTTCTCCTCCAGCGTCATCTGGGCGACGAGGTCGTCGATGCGTTCATCGACCGGCCGGCGCCAGTCCTCGTACGCATCCAGCCGGCCGTTGGCGTTGGCGTCCTTGAACTGCTTGCCGTCCACGGTGATCACCGCCTTGGCGCGGGCCGAGATCACCGGCTGCCGGATCTCGTCGTCGCTGCCGCCGCAGCCCGCGAGCGTCGCCACACCGGCCGAACCGGCGCCGATGGCCAGCGCCATCGCGGTCTGCCTGAAGCGAATCGTCTTCGTCACTGTCGTCTCCTGTCCACTGATAAAAAACCGAACTGCCATCGCGGTCGCCTCTTCGGGCGACCGGTGGCAGCGGGGCGGAGTGTGGGCAAGGCAGGTGCAAAACGCCAATTCCAAATAGGTTCGCGCCGATACCTTTGGCGTAAGAGGGGCCGGCGGGGATGGCGGCGGCCGCGGGTTTTGGCGATAGTCGCGAAGGTGCCTCCACGCAAGCTCGCCATGCTGTCCACCGTCCCCCGTGATCCCTGCGAGACGGCCCCGAGCCGCCGCGGCCTGCTGTCCGGCGCGGCCCGGGTCGCGCTGCTGATGGCGGCCGCCGGCGTGCTGCCGGGCATCGCACGGGCCAGCCGCTACGAGGCCGCCGCGTTCGGCGCGACGACGTTGCCGGGGCTGCTGCAGGCACTGGGCATCGCCGCCCCGGTCGAGAGCCGGGCGGTGAGCCTCGCCGCACCCGAGATCGCGGAGAACGGCGCCGTGGTGCCCGTCGGCGTGTCGACCTCGCTAACCGGCGTGCGGCGCCTGCTGGTGCTGGTCGAGCGCAACCCAGCAGTGCTTTCGGCGATGTTCGAGCCGGGTGAAGCCGTCGACCCGGACTTCTCGCTGCGCCTGAAGATGGCGCAGTCGTCCAGCGTCTTCGCGGTCGCGCTGACGGCCGGGGGCGAGGCGCTGTTCGCACGCAAGGACGTGCAGGTCATCCTCGGCGGCTGCGGCTGACGGGCACGGCGCGGGAGGCCACCGGCATGCCAGATCCGATCCTGATCCGGGCCCGGGCCGGCGAGGGCAGGGCCACGGTGCGGGTGCTGATGGCCCACGAGATGGAATCGGGCCAGCGCCGGGATGCCGAGGGCCGCACGGTGCCGGCCTGGTTCATCCAGGAGGTCGTCGTGCAGCTCAACGGCACCACGGTGCTGACGGCGCAATGGGGGCCCTCCGTCGCCAGGAACCCCTTCCTGCAGTTCAGCATCCGCGGTGCCCAGCCGGGCGACACCGTGCGCATCGCGTGGACCGACAACCGGGGCGAGACACGCGCCGACGAGGCGCAGGTCGCCTGATCAGCGCTCCGACGACGCTTGCTGCTCGGGGGCCGGCACTGGGGGCGGTGCCTGCGCTGCGGCGCCCCCGAGCATGTGCTCGGCCAGGGCGGTGTAGAGCGGGCGGCTGATCATCCGCGAGATGAGGCTTGCCAGCATCGCGCAGGCCATCAGGCTCAGCACCATGGCATGCCCGTCGATCATCTCCATCACGATGATGAAGGCGGTGAGCGGCGCCTGCGTCACCGCGGCGAGGAAGCCGGCCATGCCCATCGCGATCAGCGCGGGCCGCAGCTCGGGGCCAGCCAGCTGCGCGATGCCGTCGCCCAGCCCGGCGCCGATCGACAGCGAGGGCGCGAAGATGCCGCCCGGCACGCCGCACCAGGCCGTCAGCCAGGTGGCGATGAACTTGAGCAGGGTGTGCAGCGGCGACAGTTCGTCATGGCCGGCCAGCAGCTGCTTGACCATGTCGGAGCCGGCACCGAAGGTGGCACCCCCGGTGGCCAGGCCCAGCACCGCGACGGCCAGCCCGCCCGCCGCGGCAAAGCGCACCGGCCAGCGGGCGCGCCAGCGGTTCAGGCGCTCCGGCGCGCCGGTGAGCGAGGCGATCATCAGCCGGGCGAAGAGGCCGCCGGCCACGCCGCAGGCCGCGGCCACCAGCAGCCCGGGCCCCAGCGCCTGCCAGCCCAGCGAAGGCACGCGGATGATGCCGAAGTAGCTCAGGTTGCCGAAGGCGGAGATGGCCACCAGGCCGGCCAGCACGATGGCGGTGATGATGATCCCGCTGGCGCGGGCTTCGAGCCGGCCCGACAACTCCTCGATCGCGAAGACCACGCCGGCGAGCGGCGCGTTGAACGCCGCCGCGATGCCGGCCGCGCCGCCCGCCACCAGCAGCGCCCGGGTGTCGGTGGTGCTGCGCGGCGACAGCCAGCGGCGCGCATGCTGCATCACGCCGGCCGCGATCTGCACCGACGGCCCCTCCCGGCCGATCGACAGCCCGGCGGCGAAGCCGGCGGTGCCCAGCAGGATCTTGGCGATCGTCAGCCGCAGCGAGGCGAACAGGCCGAGGTGGGCCGGGTGCAGCTCGGGGTGCAGCGCCGCCTTGATCTGCGGAATGCCGGAGCCCGCGGCCCCCGGAAACCAGCGCCGGGTGGCCCACACGATGGCGGCGGTCAGCGCGGGCGTCGACAGCAGGATGGCCCACGGGTGGCGGTGGTACAGCCACTCGAACATCCCGAAGGCCCACTCCGCCGCGATCGTGAAGCCGACGACGAAGAGCCCGGCGGCCACGGCATAGCCCAGCACGATCGCCCGGTCCAGCCAGATCCGCCCGTTGGACAGCTCGGTCCGCAGGTTCTCCAGGATGTCGGGCTCGCGGTTCATCGACTCCGGTTCACAGCATCCGGAATGCCGCCACCGCCACCAGGGTCGGCCCCAGGGCCGCCAGCAGCAGCCAGCCCGCGTTGATGGCCCCGTCGCGGAAGCCGCCGCGCAGGATCGAGAAGCCCGCCGGGTTGGGCGCGTTGGCGATCACCGTCAGGCCGCCGCCCGTCACCGCGCCGGCCACCAGCGAGAGCTTGAACTCGTCGCTCAGGCCTTCGACCAGCGAGCCCAGGTAGGTCAGCGCGGCGTTGTCGGTGATGGCCGTCAGCAGGGTGGCGCCGTAGTACACGGCGTCCGGGCTCATCGAGGTCAACACGGGCTGCAGCCACCATTGCTGCTGCCCGCCCAGCACCACCAGGCCCGCCAGGAAGAAGGCGACCAGCAGCGCTTCGCGCAGGATCAGCGGGTCATGGTGGCGCTTGTAGGCCGCGCTGTAGCCGATGAAGAAAAGCAGCAGGCCCATGAACACCGCCGGATGGTGCGCGAACCCGACCACGCCCGCGAGGAACAGCGTACAGATCACCATCGCCGCGACCGGCACGATGCGCCGCGCGTCGGTCTCGCCGGGGCGCGCGTGCGCGAGGATCTCGCGGCGGAACAGCATCGTCACCGCCAGGGCGTTCACCAGCACCGCCAGCGCGGCGCGCCAGCCGAAGTGGGTGAGCATGAAGGCCATGTCCCAGTTCCACTTGGCCGCCACCATCAGCACGGGCGGCGCGGCGAAGGGGGTGAGCGTGCCGCCGATCGACACGTTGACGAACAGCACGCCGAGGGTCGCGTACTTGACGCGTTCGGGGATCCCCGTCGCGAAGATGCGGTCGCGCAGCATCATCGCCGCCAGCGTCATCGCCGCGGGCTCGGTGATGAACGAGCCCAGCAGCGGCAGGAACGACAGCGCCAGGAAATACACCGCCAGCGAGCGCGGTACCGGCAGCAGGCGCGCCAGCCCCTGTACCATCAGCATCGACAGCTGCAGGATGGGCCGGCTGCCCGCCACCACCATGATCGCGAAGACGAACAGCGGCTCGGTGAAGTTGCGGCTGTCGACGTAGGCGATGGCGGCTTCCTTGCCATCGGTGGCGAAGAAGAACAGCACCAGCACCAGCGCCCAGAAGCCGAAGACGACCTCCACTTCGCCCAGCAGGTGCAGCAGACCCTCGTGGCGGTGGTAGCGGTGCGCCAGGCGCTGGAACACCGTGGTCGAGAAGGTGTGGATCAGGGCGACAGCGAACAGCGCTGCGCCGACGAGCTGGATCGTGGTGGCTTGCATCGAAGGGGTGGTTGCGGACATGCCGCGTGGCGGCCCGACCAGCGCGATGAACCTGCCCCACCGCGGACTGCGGCGAGCACCCAGCGGGCAGTGTAAGTGAGGATCGTCAGCCGTCGATCCGTGCCAGCAGGCGCGCGACCGCGCTCGGGATGGGCGCGATGAGCGGCACCTGGCAGCGTGCCTGCAGCGCCTCGGCCGCCTGGCCCAGCGGCCCGCCGCCGATCACCACGGCCTCGGCGCCGTCGTCGTCGATGCAGCGGCGCACGGCCTGCGCCAGCTCGGCCTCGAGCCGGGCCGGCTCGGCCGCGAGTGCACGCGGCTCGCCCGCTGTCAGCCGGATGCCGCTGTAGTGCGCGCCGGCGCCCAGCGCGGCCACGCGCTGGCGCAGCAGCTCGGCGAGCGCCGGCGTCACCGTCGCGATGCCGAAGCGCCGTCCGCCCTGCGCGCCGTCGAGGATCGAGGCCTCGCAGATGCCGACCACCGGCACCCGTGCCGCGGCCCGTACCGCGTCGAGCCCCGGATCGCCGAAGGCCGAGACGATCACGCCGTCCCAGCCGCCGTCGTCCGCGGCGTGCCAGGCCGCCAGCACTTCGGCGCTGGCGACCGCCATCTCGGCCTCGTCGACGATCATCGGTGCGCCGCGCCGCGCGGTGACGCCTTCGATCGCGGCGCCGCTGCCGGCCGCGGCGGCGGCGATGCGCACCATCATGCCGGTCGTCGCGGCGGAGGTGTTCGGGTTGATCAGCAGGATGCGGGGTGTCTTCTTCATGGCGTGGGCGATGCGGCACTCACATCGGCAGGTCGCCGGCGCCGCGGCCGAGCCACCGGGTCGAGAGCTTGTCGATCTCGCCGTTCCTGCGCGCCTCGAGGATCAGGGCATTGAGCCGGTCCTTCAGGGCCGTCTCGCCCTTGCCGACGCCCATGTAGTTGGGGCTCTCCTTCAGCAGCAGCTTGTACTCGGTGTCGAGCTTCGGGTTCTGCTTCATGATCGTCGCGCCCTCCGCGGCGCTGGTGGCGATCACCTGCACCTGGCCGCTGACGAAGGCGGAGACGGTGCCCACGTGGTCCTCGAAGCGCTTGACGTCGACGCCCGCCGGGATGACCTTGCCCAGCTCGGTGTCGGCCATCGCGCCGCGCGTGACGGACACCGTCTTGCCGCTCAGGTCGGCCCAGGACTTGATCGACACCGACTTGGCCGCGAACACGGCCTGGAAGAACGGCGAATAGGCATGCGTGAAGTCGACGACCTGCTCGCGTTCCGGCGTCTTGCCCAGCGTGGAGATGACGATGTCGACCTTCTTCGTCTGCAGGTAGGGGATGCGGTTGGCGCTGGTCACCGGCACGAGCTCCGGCGTCGCGCCGAGCTTGGCCGCGATGTAGCGGGCCATGTCGATGTCCAGGCCCTGCGGCTTCAGGTCGACGCCGACGAAGCCGTAGGGCGGGTAGTCGGTCGGGATGGCGATGCGTACCTTCTTCGTCCTCGTGATGTGGTCCAGCGTGTTCTGCGCCTGGGCGGCGCCGCCCCACAGCAGGACGGCGGCGGCAAGGCCGAGGGTGGTACGGCGGGCAAGCGATGTCATGGCGAGGCTCCTGGCAGCAGGGGAGGGAGGAAGGCGGTGGGCGGTGCGCGTGATCGAGAGATTTCACGAAGGACGCTGCGTGAAACAATCATTTCACGCGAGAGCCCGTTGCAAGCGCTGTGCCATGCCGCGTTCCCTGTGAACGGTCCTTTTCACGTGCGCCGCCGATGTGCGCCGTGCACCGCCAGGTGGCATCCGCTGCGCCACAACCGGGCGCCGGGATGGCGCGTGTTCGTGTGAAGATGCGAGCCGGGATGAAGAACAGAATTTTTCATGGCAAGCCCTGAGAATCCGTCGTTCCTGGCGCGCGTGCGCCAGCAGCTGCAGCACTTCCACCCGGTGGAGCGGCGGCTCGCCGACTTCGTGATCGACTTCCCCGGCGACCTGGCCAGCTATTCGGCCACCGAGCTGGCGTCGCTGGCCGGGGTGTCGAACGCCACCGTCTCGCGCTTCATCAAGCGCCTGGGCTACCAGCACTACGAGGACGCGCGGCGCAGCGTGCGCGAGGAGAAGGAATCCGGCTCGCCGCTGTTCCTCGCGAGCCGCGCGTCCGGCGTCGAGGGCCTTTTCGCCGCGCAGTGCGAGGCGAGCCAGGACAACCTGCGCCGCACGATGGCGCGGCTGCACGAGGCCGAGGTCGACCGCATCGCCAAGGCGCTGCTGTCGGCCCGCAAGGTGTGGATCGCCGGCTTCCGGTCGAGCCATTCGTTCGCGACGTACTTCCGCTGGCAGCTGTTCCAGGTCAAGGAGAACTGCCACGTCGTGCCCCACGCGGGCGACACGCTCGGCCAGTACGCCGCCAGCATCGTGCGGCAGGACGTCGTCGTGGTGTTCGGGCTGCGCCGGCGGCCCGCGGGGCTGCGCGACGTGGTGTCGCTGATGGTCGACTCCGGCGCGAAGGTGCTGTACGTCACCGACGACCAGGTGGCGCGGCATCCCGGCGTCACCTGGCACCTCCAGTGCCGCTGTGCCTCGCAGGGCCTGCTCGACGACCACGCCGCCGTGATCGGGGTATGCCACCTGCTGGTCTCCCGCGTGATCGAGCTCGCCGGCCCGCAGGAGCGCGAGCGCCTGCAGCGCATCGAGTCGAGCTACAGCGCGCTCCACGAACTGTGAGGCACCACCCATGCCCGTGCAGCTGCCGCTGGAAGGCTTCGAGCCGCCGCCCCCGCTGACCGACGGCCTCTTCTTCGCCGTGCTGCCGGATGCGGCCACGGCCGAGCGGATCGCTGCGCTCGCCCACCGGCTGCGCGGCGAGCTTGGCCTGCGCGGCAAGCCGCTCGCCGCGACGCGGCTGCACGCGACCCTGCACCACCTCGGCAACCATGCCGGCCTGCCGCCGGGCCTGGCCGAACTGGCCTGCCGGGCAGGCGATGCCGTGGTGGCCGCCCCGTTCGAGGCGGGCTTCGACCATGCCGAGAGCTTCCTCGGCCGGCCCCGCAACCGGCCATTCGTGCTGCGCGGCGGCGACGAAGCCCTGGCCCCGCTCGGCGCGCTGCAGCGGCAGCTCGGGGCGGCGATGCGCCGGGCCGGCCTGGGCCACTGGGTCACGCCGCACTTCACGCCGCACGTGACGCTGCTGTACGACGGCCGGTTCGTCACCCACCAGGCCGTGGCGCCGGTGCAGTGGACCGTGCGCGAGTTCGTGCTCGTGCACAGCCTGCTGGGCCGGTCGACGCACCTGCACCTCGCACGCTGGCCGCTCGCGGGCTGACGGCCGCCGCGATGATCCGGATCGCCGCGCGCTGCGTACAAGCAGGGGGGAATCGCCCCGGCCACGTCGAAGGGATCGCGCAATGCCGAGCAGCAGCGCCAAGGCTGTCCATTGGGCAGAACAGGGATTGGTGCCCGACCGCGTCGTGCGGCTGGGCATCCGCCGCCTGCTGCGCGACCGCCTGGCCGATCTCCAGGACGGCGACGCCGCGGCGCAGGCCGAGCTGACGCAACGCTTCCTCGACAGCATGCGCGCCGCGGAGGTGGCGCCGCTGCCGCACAAGGCCAACGAGCAGCACTACGAGCTGCCCGCCGCCTTCTTCGCCCAGGTGCTGGGCCGCCGCCGCAAGTACAGCAGTTGCTGGTGGCCCGACGGGGTGCGGACGCTGGACGAGGCAGAGGACGCCGCGCTGCAGGCCACGGCCGAGCGCGCCGGCCTGGCCGACGGGCAGCGGGTACTGGAACTGGGCTGCGGATGGGGCTCGCTCAGCCTCTGGATGGCCGCGCGGTTCCCCCGCTCGGAGATCACCGCGCTGTCGAACTCGCGCTCGCAGCGCGAGACCATCGAGGCGCAGGCGCGCGAGCAGCGCCTGTCCAACCTGCGCGTCGTCACGCGCGACATCAACGATTTCGACACCCCCGATCGCTTCGACCGCATCGTCTCGGTCGAGATGTTCGAGCACCTGCGCAACTGGCCGCGTGCGTTCGCCAACGTGGCCCGCTGGCTGCAGCCGGGCGGCCGGTTCTTCATGCACGTGTTCGCGCACCGCGGCGCGCCGTATCCGTTCGAGGACCGCGATGCGAGCGACTGGATGAGCCGGCACTTCTTCTCCGGCGGCATGATGCCCAGCGACGACCTCGCATTGCACTGCCAGGACGACCTGCGCCTGCTGCGCCGCTGGCGCTGGGACGGCACACACTACCAGCGCACCGCGCAGGCCTGGCTGCGCAACATGGACGAGCGCAGCGAAGAGCTGATGCCGCTGATGGTGGCCACCTACGGCGTGCAGGCGCAGCAGTGGTGGATGCGTTGGCGGCTCTTCTTCATGGCGGTGGAGGAGCTGTTCGGCTTCGAGGACGGGCAGCGGTGGTGGGTCGGCCACTACCTGTTCGAGCCGCGGTGACGGGCATGGTGCAGGCGGCGTTGGTCGGGTTGGTGCTGGCGGCCGGGCTGGCGGCGCTGACGTGGCTGGCCAGCCTGGTGCGGCGCGATGCGAGCCTCGTCGACCGCGTCTGGTCGCTGATGATCGCGGCGCCCGCGGTGGCGTACGTCGTGATGCTGACCCAGGCCGGCGCGCCCGGCGATGAAGGCGGGGGCAGCCGGGGCGCCTGGATGCTCGCGGTGCTGCTGGCCTGGGCCGTGCGGCTGGCCGCCTACGTCACCTGGCGCAACTGGGGCCACGGCGAAGACCGCCGCTACCAGGCCATCCGCGCGCGCAACCAGCCCGGCTTCGGCCTGCGCAGCCTCTACCTCGTGTTCGGGCTGCAGGCGGTGCTGGCGTGGGTGGTCTCGGCACCGCTGCTGGTGGGCGCGGCGTCGCCGTCGGCACTGGGGCCGCTCGATGCCGCGGGGCTGGCGCTGGCGGTGTTCGGCCTCGTGTTCGAGGCGGTGGGCGATGCGCAGATGGCCCGCTTCCAGGCCGATCCGGCCCACCGCGGCCAGGTGATGGACCGCGGCCTGTGGGCGTACACCCGGCACCCCAACTATTTCGGCGAAGCCTGCGTGTGGTGGGGCCTGTGGCTGGCGGCGGTGTCGGGCGCGGGCTGGGCCGGCGCCTGGAGCATCGTGTCGCCGCTGCTGATGACGGTGCTGCTGCTGAAGGTCTCGGGCGTGTCGCTGCTGGAGCAGGACATCGCCGATCGCCGGCCGGCGTACCGCGACTATGTGGCGCGCACCAACGCCTTCTTCCCCGGCCCGCCGCGCCGCAGCGCGCCGGGCGCCACCCCGCACCCTGCCAAGAAAGGACCCTTGCCATGACGATCCGCCAGCTGGCCGTGGCCTATGCCGCCACCGCGGTGGTGTTCCTCGCGCTCGACGGCGTGTGGCTCTCGACGATGGCCGACCGGCTGTACCGCCCGGCCATCGGGCACCTGATGGCGGACGGCTTCCGCATGGCACCGGCCGTGGTGTTCTACGCGATCTACGTGGTCGGCGTGCTGGTCTTCGCGGTGTCGCCGGCCCTGGCCAGCGGGCAGTGGACGACGGCGCTGGGCCGCGGTGCCCTGCTGGGCCTGGTGGCCTACGCGGCCTACGACCTGACCAACCACGCGACGCTGCACGACTGGCCGCTGCACCTGACGCTGGCCGACCTGGCCTGGGGCACCTTCGTCACCGCGGCAGCCGCGACGGCGGGGTACGCCGCGACGCGCTGGTGGGCCGGCGCCGCGCCGCCGGCCTGAGCGGCCGCGGCCTGCTAGGCCTCCAAGGAGGACGGCGCGGGCTCGACGGCGGGCGGGTGGAAGTCCCGGCCGACCAGCGCACGCGCCAGCAGGTAGTTGCAGCGTTCACGGTCGCTCAGCAGGTTGAGCTCGACGGTGCCCGCGGCGTCGCAGGGGAAGGCGAAGCTCCGGCCGCCGCGGATCGCCGCGTACACCAGCCGATGCGGCGCGGCCGATGCCGATGCGTCGACGGCCGCGCCGTCCCGGGTCATCGTTGCCCTTTCGGCGGCCGGGAGGCGCCGCGCTTTCGCCGGGCGCCGGACTGGACCACGTGGCCGTGCTCCCAGGCCTCGCTGCGCTGCGACCAGCGTTCGGCCGATTCGCCCGTGGCGGGCGGCTTGTTGCGGGGCTGGCTGAGCGGATTGGCGTCGTGGGGCTCGCCGCGCGCGGCCGCCTTGGCGCCCTGGCGCTCCAGCTCCGATCGCTCGGCATTCGACAGGCTGGGCTCCGGGGACGGCGAACGCTCGCCCGCAGGCCGGGGTGTGACGGTTCGGTTCATGGCAGTTCAGCCCTCGGCGGTCAGTGTGGGCAGGACGTCGGCGTACCAGGTGCAGGTCAGCGCCAGGCCGTCGTCTCGCAAGGGGTCGCGGTCGCCCATGTCCACGCGGGTGGAATGCACGCCCAGCAACCGCCAGCGGACGGCGCTCGCGCCGGGGTGCCCGCCGCTGCGCCGCCGCACGACGGGCGAGCCGCTGCTGCCCGGATGGGAGCGTGCATCGATCAGGAAGCAGCCCTGTTGCCGGAAGCGCACGCCGTAGGCCGACGCGACGCAGGCGCTGCGCGCCACGGCCAGGTGATGGGCGGTGTCGTGAAAGCCGAACGGAAAGCCCGCGATCGTCAAGGCGTCGCCGATCGCGACGTCCTCGCCGCGTGCGTCCAGGTGGCTGTCGTCGAAGGCCAGCACGACCGCATCGGCCGGCAGGCGCGTGGCCGGAATCGCCAGCACCGCGACGTCCACCTTGCCGCCGCTGTCGACGGCTTCGCGCCATTGGCCCAGGCCGTCGCGATAGAGGGGCAGCGAGACGGTCTCGTGCCGCGTCAGGTCGTGCGTATCGGTGTGCAGCCCGATCTCGATGCGGTCGGGGAAGTGCGAGCGGGTGGCGTCGGCGAAGACGTGCCTGCTGCTCACCAGGAACAGCTGGTCGCCGCGCCGGAAGAAGAAGCCGCTCGCGCGTGTCTGGACTTGCGATCCGACGAAGGTGGTGATCCGCGTGGTGGTCAGCAGCAGCTCGTCGACCACGCCGGTCCGCGTGGCGCGCCCGAGGGGTTCCTGGCTGCGCTGCAGCAGGGCCCGGTTGCGTGCGATCTCGCGCTCGAACGTCGTCAGCACCACGTCGGAGATGTCGGAATGCAGCATCACGATGCGCGCCGCCTCGGCGTGCGCATCGAACGAGTCCGCCAGCCGGGCGAGCGCCGCCGCGGACAGCGTGTCGATGACGGCGGGCAGGAGGGCATCGAGCGCAACGAGGCTGCCCTTCAACTCGCAGATGCGTTCGGTGGCGTCTTGCAGGTTCTTCATGGGGAGCCCCTTTTGGCGCAGAAAAGAAAAAAGCGCGGCCAGGCCGCGCTTTTCATCGGGGGGGCGTCAGGCGCTGCCTGAAACCCCTGATCCTGCCGGGGTCAACCCAGGGTGCGGATGTTCGATGCCTGCGGGCCTTTTTGCCCTTGGGTCACTTCGAACTGCACGCGCTGGTTTTCATTGAGGGTCTTGAAACCACCGCCCTGGATTTCCTTGAAATGCGCAAAAAGATCCTTGCCGCCGTCGTCAGGGGCAATGAACCCGAAGCCCTTGCCTTCGTTGAACCATTTCACGGTGCCGGTTTGTGTCGTCATGTCGAATGCCTTTGAAGTTGCCAAACGCGAGATTGCGCCCAGCGAAGAGACGCCAAGAAAATCTTCAAGGGGAGTTCGACTCTGACCACCGGGAAATACCGGTGCGGGTGGAAAGACCTACGAGCGGATGGTCTTGTGCATATCAGCAAGGCCATAGTACCCCTAAAACCAGGGGGCGCCCATTTATATTTGGCGCCCCCGGCCTGGCGGGGGCGCCAAGCGGTCAGCGCTCGATCACCAGCGAGCGCTCGCCGAACCACCCGCCAGTGGCGCCGCCGTTGAGGCGGGCACGCACCTGCACGCGGTAGTTGCCGGCGGGCAGCCCCGTGCCGCCGAAGGCGGTGACCGAGTTGGTCTCCCAGCCGTCGAAGCCCGCGGTGCCGTTGGAGGCGCAGAACGCGTCGCCCGCGCCGGCCGTCGGCGTCATCGTCTGCACGACGGCGCCCACGGCATTCAGCACCACGATGTCGACATCGGTCCAGGCCGAGGTGTTGCCCGCCGCCGCGTTCACCGCGCACTCCGACGAGAACCTGGCGATGATCCGCTGGCCTGCCGCGTTGGCGAACAGCGGCGAGGTCATGCTCGGCAGCACCACCACGGCGGCGCCGACGAAGGTGTAGTTGTTGATGTCCGCCATCACGGCGATCGAATGGGCCGAGGCCGGGCCGATCGCGGCGAAGCCCAGGGCGGCGGCGGCAGCGGCGGCGCGCCAGTTGCAAGGAATGTTCATCTCGCTCTCCTACGGTGGGGCATGGACGGATGGGACGGCGCCGGGCCCCGGCAGGCGCTGTCTCTGGAAACCTCCGCGCGCACCCGGGCCCGGGCCGCCTGGAGGACCAGGCGCGCCGATCGGCGGGGGTGGCGGGGCAGGGCGGGGCGCTAGGGCGCGCCCGCCTGCGGTGACGCGGCGTCGATCCGCTCGCGCTCGGCCAGCTCGTCGAGCCGCCGGCGCGCCTCCTGCTGCACCCCGGCGTGGGGCACGTACAGCGCCGCCTCGAGCGCGCTGCGCAGCGCGGCGGGCTGCACGGCCTCGGCCTCGAGGTAGGCCTCGAAGGCCAGCTGCCGCACGGCGTCGGACGCGTCCGTCTCGAACAGCGTCTTCAGCAGGGCGCTCGGCACGGGCAGCGAGGCGTCGCGCGCCTGCAGCAGCCCGTCGAAGCGGTCGGCCTCGGAGCCCTGGCGGATCGTCTGCAGCAGCCGTTCGCCGTCGCGGCGCTCATGCCGCGGCGCCTCGGTGCAGGGCTGCGCGGGGGGCGGGAGCGCACCGCTGGCGGCGGCCTGCGGCCGCTGCACCCCCGGCCTGCCGCCGGGCAGCGCCGCGAAGCCGCCCTGCCGTTCGATCTCCGACATGACCCACTCCAGCGGCTCGCGCTCGACGCGCAGGGTCACGTTGCCCCCGTCCAGCACCGCCACCATCGTGGGCAGCGCGGCGGGGCGCGGCGGCTGGGCCTGCGGCGCGGGCTGCGCGGCAGGGGGCAGCACGGCGCGCGGCGCCTGCGGCAGGTTGAGCCACCAGCCCAGCAGGGCGGAGCCGAGCGAGACGCCGAGGTACCGGAAGGCGGCGGGCGTGGTCATGGCGTGCTCCTGGGGACTGCATCGGGCGGGATGCAGACAACAGTAGGCGAGCCCCGCGCCACCGGCGTCCCCCCTGCGGAGCGCGCCAAGGGGAGGCCCCGTCATGGGGGTGGTGCGGGCCGGCCTACGGCGTCGGGCCGCCGTCCGGCGCCGGCAGCCGCACGGCGATGCCGTAGAGCGCCAGCAGCCCCATCACGTGGCCGATCGTGACGCCCGGCTCGCCGGCCTCGATGCGGCCGATCGTCTGCACATGGACGCCCAGCCGCGCGGCCGCCGCGGCCTGGCCTTCGCCGGCCGCGGTGCGCGCCCGCCTGGCGGCGGCGCCCATGTCCTTGATCGCCTGGAGGGCGTCGCTGCCGATGTCCTGGGAGATGCGCTTGCCTTGAGCCATCGGCCGATTGTGCCGGCCGCACGCAGCCGGCCGCACAATCGGCGCGATGGAACTTGCCCTGCAATGCCGCTGCGGTGCGCTCCGCGGCCTGGTGTCCCATCCCGCGCAGGCCACGCGCGCCGTCTGCTACTGCCGCCACTGCCAGGCCTACGCCCGCCTGCTCGGCGACGCGGCATCGGTGCTGGACGCGCAGGGCGGCACCACCATCGTCGCCACGCTGCCCGGCCACGTGCGCTTCACGCAGGGCGCCGATCGGCTGGCCTGCATGTCGCTGACGCACAAGGGCCCGCTGCGCTGGTTCTCGAGCTGCTGCCGCACCCCCATCGCCAACACCGCGCGCGAGATGAAGCTGCCCTATGCCGGCCTGGTGCACACCTGCCTGCGCGACGCCGGCGGCACGCTGCCCGCGGCCTACGGCCCGGTCCGCGCGCAGCTCAACACCGGCTCGGCCACCGGCCCGGTGGCGCACTCGCCCTGGCGCAACCTGCTCGCGATGGGGCGGCTGATGCGCATCATCGGCGGCGGCCGCCTGCGCGGCGCGTGGCGCGCCACGCCCTTCTTCACCGCCGAGGGCGAGCCGGTGGCGCCGCCGCAGGCGCCGCCGGCCTCGGGGCCGGGTATCACTGTGTAGCCGGCGCGTGCGGTCCGTACAGGGCCGCACAAAAACCCTGGCAACCGCGGCCGACGCTGCGAACAATCCGCGCATCGCTTCACCACCGCCCTCCCGCAGGGACTGCCATGGCGCGCACCGACGAGCTTGCCGACGCAGGCAAGACCCCTACCGCCGACCGCAACGCCGCCGGCTGGCGCCGCCTGCTGCCGCGCACGCTGTTCGCCCGCGTCACGCTGGTGATCGTCGCCGGCCTCGCGGTCGCGCAGCTGCTCACCTTCGCGTCGGTCCGCTACGAGCGCGGCATCGCGATGCGCGAGCTGATGATGATCGGCATCGAGCGCGATATCGCCAGCTCGGTCGCCATCCTCGACCGGCTGCCCGCGGCCGAGCGCGGCGCGTGGCTCGACCGCCTGGAGCGGCGCAACTACCGCTTCGCGCTCGGCGGCGAACTGGAAGGCGGGCCGCTGCGGTCGCCGTCGCTGCGCCCGTTCGGCGAGGCGATCGTGCGGGCGCTCGCGCCATACCCCGTCACGCGGCTGGTCCAGGTGCCCGGTGCGCACGAGGCGCTGCAGCTGCAGGTGCGGCTCGGCGACGGCAGCGACGTCGTGGTCCATGCGCGCCGGGTCGACATGCCGCTGTCGCCGTGGGTGCCGTGGGCGCTTTTGCTGCAGCTCGCCGTGCTCGCGGCGTGCGTGTGGTTCGCGGTGCGGCTGGTGACGCGGCCGCTCGCGCAGCTCGCCACCGCGGCCGACGGCCTGGGCCCCGATCTGCAGGCCGAGGCGCTCGACGAGCGCGGGCCGGCCGAGGTGGCGCGCGCCGCCCGGGCCTTCAACGCGATGCAGCGCCGCATTGCGGGCTACATGCGCGAACGGGTCGAGATCCTCGCGTCGATCTCGCACGACCTGCAGACGCCCATCACCCGGATGCGCCTGCGCACCGAGCTGATGGACAGCGAGCCCGAGCGCGACAAGTTCCGCCAGGACCTCGATGCGATGCGGGCCCTGGTGACCGAGGGCGTCGCCTACGCCCGCACGCTGCACGGCGCCGCCGAGCCGCCGTGCCGGCTCGACATCGACGCGCTGCTCGCGAGCCTCGCGGGCGACTACCAGGACACCGGCGCCGCGGTGCAGGTCGAGGGCCGCGCGGGCCCGCCGATCCTCACGCGGCCGCACGCGCTGCGCCGCATCCTCGCCAATCTGGTCGACAACGCGCTGAAGTACGGCACGCAGGCGCGGCTGCGCGTGCAGCCCGAGGGCGCGGCGCTGGTGCTGCGCGTGCTGGACGACGGCCCGGGCATTCCGCCCGACCAGCTCGAAGCGGTGTTCAAGCCCTTCTACCGCGTCGAGGGCTCGCGCAACCGCGGCACCGGCGGCACCGGGCTGGGCCTGGCCATCGCGCAGCAGCTCGCGGCCTCGATCGGTGCGCGGCTCGAACTGCACAACCGCGCAGCGGGCGGCCTCGAGGCCCGCCTCACCTTGCCCGCCTGAGGCTCGAATGGACGCCACCTTGATTCCCCTGCTCGTGGCCGCGTACCTCGGCGGCCTGCTCACCCTCGCGAGCCCCTGCGTGTGGCCCGTGCTGCCCATCGTGTTCGCGCCCTCGGGCCGGCCGTGGCGCGCGCAGGCGCTGCCGATGCTGGCCGGCATGGCGCTCGCCTTCGCGGCCGTCGGCACGCTGGGCGGCGTGGCCGGGGCATGGGCCGCGGTGGCGCACGACGGCGCACGGCACGCCGCGCTGGCCGCCCTCGGGCTGTTCGGGCTCGCGCTGGCGTGGCCCGCACTGGCCTCGCGGCTGGGCCGGCCGCTCGTCGCCCTGGGCGAGCGCATCGGCGGGGCAGGGGCCGGCGCCCGTGCCGGCAAGGCAGCGCCCCTGCTGCTCGGCATCGCCACGGGGCTTGTCTGGGCGCCCTGTGCCGGACCGATCCTCGCGCTGGTCTTCGCGGGTGCGGCGCTGCAGGGCGTGCAGGCCGCCACCCCGGCCGCGCTGCTGGCTTATGCGCTCGGCGCCGCCACCTCGCTCGGGCTGGCACGGCTGGCCGGCAGCCGGCTGCTGGCGCGCCGCCGGCTGCCGCTGCGCGCCGCCGAGGGGCTGCGCCGCGCGGCCGGCGCCGCCGTGCTCGCCGCCGTCGCATGCATCGCGCTCGGCCTCGACGCGCGGCTGCTCGCCCCGCTGTCGCTCGACCGCACCACGGCGCTGGAGCAGGCGCTGCTGCAGCGGGTCGGCATCGCCCCGGCCGCCGGGGATTCGGGCGCCGCGGCCGGAGGCCTCGTGCAACGGGTGTCGGCCGCAGGGCCGGCGGCCCCGGGGCGGCCCGGCCTGCGCTCGCCGCCGGTCGAGGGCTGGATGCCGTCGCTCGACGGCGCGACCGCCTGGCTCCACACGCCGCCGCTGACGCGCGAATCGCTGCGCGGCAAGGTGGTGCTGGTCGAGTTCTGGACCTACTCGTGCATCAACTGCCTGCGCACGCTGCCCTACCTGCGCGCGTGGCACGAGAAATACCGCGAGGCGGGGCTCGTCGTGCTGGGGGTGCACACGCCCGAGTTCGCCTTCGAGCGCCGCACGCCGAACGTCCAGCGCGCGGCCCGCGACCTGGGCATCGGCTACCCGGTCGCGGTCGACAGCGACTACGCGGTCTGGCGGGCGTTCGGCAACCGCTACTGGCCGGCGATGTACCTGGTGGATGCGCAGGGCCGCGTGCGCCACCACCAGTTCGGCGAAGGCGGTTATGCCGAGACCGAGCGGTTCATCCAGGCGCTGCTGCACGAGGCGGGCCGCGACGCGGTGCCTGCCGGCGTGGCCGCCCCGCGCGGCGAAGGCACGCAGGCCGCCGGGGGTCCGCAACCGCCGTCGTCGCACGAGACCTACCTCGGCCGGCGCCAGGCGAGCGGCTTCACCACCGCGGGCGGCCGCCTGCAGGACGGCCCCGGCACGCGCTACGCCCCCGCCGCCCGGCTGCACGAAGGCCAGTGGACGCTGGCTGGCGAGTGGACGGTCGGCGACGAAAGCGCGCAGGCCGGCCGGCCGGGCGGGCGCATCGTCCACCGTTTCCGCGCCCGCGACCTGCACCTCGTGCTCGGCCCGGGCGACGACGGCCGGCCGGTGCGCTTTCGCGTGCGCATCGACGGCGGCGCGCCGGGCGCCGACCACGGCACCGACACCGACGCCGAGGGCAGCGGGCGGATCGACGCGCAGCGCCTCTACCAGCTCGTGCGCCAGCGCGAGGGGGCGCGCGAGCGGCTGTTCGAGATCGAGTTCCTCGACCCCGGTGCGCGCGCCTACGCCTTCACCTTCGGTTAGCCTGCTGCGCGACGGCCCGCGCCCGACACACCCCATGCCAGACATCCCGCCCAGCGACCACATCCTGATCGTCGACGACGACCGCGAGATCCGCGAGCTGCTCAGCGCCTACCTGGCGAAGAACGGCCTGCGGGCCACGGCGGTGCCCACCGGCCGGCACATGCGGGCGGCCCTGGAGACCTCCGGCCCGTTCGACCTCGTGATCCTCGACCTGATGCTCCCCGGCGAGGACGGGCTCACGCTCTGCCGCGACCTGCGCGCCGGCAAGCACAAGCACCTGCCGATCCTGATGCTGACGGCGCGCGGCGACGAGGCCGACCGCATCCTCGGCCTCGAGATGGGCGCCGACGACTACCTCGCCAAGCCGTTCTCCGCGCGCGAGCTGCTCGCACGGCTGCGCTCGGTGCTGCGGCGCACCCGCATGCTGCCGCCCAACATGCGCAGCACCGACGAGGCGCGCCGGCTCGCCTTCGGCGACTGGCGGCTCGACACCGTGGAGCGCCACCTGCTCGATGCCGACGACGTGGTGGTGCCGCTCAGCGGGGCGGAGTACCGGCTGCTGCGCGTGTTCCTCGACCATCCGCAGAAGGTGCTCAACCGCGACCAGCTGCTGGGCATCACGCAGGGCCGCGACGCCGAGCTGTTCGAGCGCTCGATCGACCTGCTGGTGAGCCGCCTGCGCCGCTGCCTGCGCGACGACGCGCGCGAGCCGCGCTACATCAAGACGGTGCGCAGCGAAGGCTACGTGTTCTCGGTGCGCGTCGAGCCGGTGGACGGCTGACCGGGCACGCCCCGGCGGCGGCCGGCGGCCGTTTGTATGCCCGTGTATCGCGGCCCGGGGCCGGCACACGGGCATGCAAAAGCGCGCCGCGGTGACACACCGCCGATACGCCCGCCGCGTCCACTGGCGGTGTGCGGCAGCCATCGCTGCCGCGAACGGAATCGCACGATGGCATCGACAGTGAATCATTCCCCTTCCGCCCGTCGGGCGGCCCTGGTGTTCGGCGGCTCGCGCGGCATCGGCGCGGCGATTGCCAGCCGGCTCGCGCAGGACGGCTTCGACGTGGCACTGACCTACGTGTCGCAGCCCGAGGCGGCCGACGCGGTGGTCGCCGGCATCGAGGCCGCCGGCCGCAGCGGCCTGGCGATCCGCGCGGACAGCGCCGACCCCGCGGCGATCCGCGACGCGGTGGCCGAGGCCACGGCGGCGTTCGGCCCGCTGCAGGCGGTGGTGGTCAATGCCGGGCTGCTGCGCATCGCGCGGATCGACGCGTTCACGCTCGACGACCTGGACGCGATGCTCGCGGTCAACGTGCGCGGCGTGTTCCTGGCCATCCAGGCGGCCGCGGCGGCCATGCGGGACGGCGGGCGCGTCATCACGATCGGCAGCAACACCGCGATCCGCACCGGCTCGGCGGGCGGCAGCGTCTACGCGATGACGAAGGCGGCCGTCGCCGCGATGGTCAAGGGCATCGCGCTCGACCTGGCGCCGCGCCGCATCACCGTCAACAACATCCAGCCCGGTCCCACCGAGACGGACATGACGGCATCGATGGTCGAAGGCCTGAAGGCGATCGTGCCGCTGCAGCGTGTCGGCCAGCCGGCGGAGATCGCGGGGCTGGCGTCGTACCTGGCATCGGACGAATCGGGCTACATGACCGGCGCCAGCCTCACGATCGACGGCGGCTACGTCCTGTGACGCCCCCGGCTCACAGCCGGGGTTCGGCGAACAGCCGCTGCGCGAACTCGCGCACGTCGGGCCCCGCCGGGTCGGTCAGCAGGGCCTCGATGCGGTCGGCCGCGCCGAAGCCCTCGACGTAGCCCATCGACCAGCTGCCGAAGTCCCGCGTCGCCGTCGGCTCTTCGAAGACGATGCGCATGCCGGTGTGGCGGGCATCCCGGGCGACGGCCTCGATCAAGGGCCGTACCTCGCCGGCCTGGCCTTCGAGCACCTGCGCAAAGTGCGCGCCGGAGAAGGCCAGCATGCCGGTCACGTCGCGGCGCCGGTTGTTGAGTTGGCATTTCGCCAGCAACTGGCGAACGAACTGGTGGGCGTCGCCGACGGGGCGGCTGACATAAAACACGCGCAGCAAATCCATCCGAGGGCTTTCGGTCGCCCACCGGGCGGCTTGAGCGCCGTTACCTGGCCGCGGCGCGCCGCGGGGCTGTTACATCCGCGGCTGAGGCGCAGATCGTGGCGGCCGCCGACCGCCCGTGTGGGCCTTCGCCTACGCCGCCTGCGGGCGGTTGCGGCCATGCTCTGCAGGCCGACGGCGGCACGCCGCACACCCACCCACGGAGCCCCAGATGCTGCGCAAAATCATCCTCTTCGCGATCACTTCCGGCCTGGCCAAGAAGGCCTACCAGCACTACATGAACAAGAAGCCCGCCGCTGCGGCGGGCAGCACGGCGGGCTCGGCATCGCGCGACACGCCGCTCAAGCAGCAGGCGCGGAACCGCGACTACACGCAGGCCTTGAGGGAAGAAGCGCCCGTGCGCTCACCCCTGCACTGACGGCCGCGTGCCGTCCCCCTGGCGGCGGCGCCTGCCCGCCGCCAGCACCAGGCCGGCCAGGCCGGCGCCGAACATCGCGAAGGTCGACGCCTCGGGCACCGGCGCCGCCACCAGCGTGACGTTGTCGAAGCCCAGCCAGCGGCCGTTGCTGCCGCCGGCGCCGCGCGCCAGGCGCACCGTGAGGTCGCCGCGGTCGAAGGCACCGGCCGTGTAGCCGGCCGTCACCGTCAAGCTGGGCGTTCTCGAAGGTGCTGTCGGCGCTCACGCCGTCGTCTTGAACTGGTTCATGGCGGTCGGGCTCAACGCATGCGGCGGCCGCGCGTGGCCGCGGCCAGCACCAGCAGGCCGATGGCCAGCATCAGGTAGGTGGACGGCTCGGGCACCGGCAGCGCCGCGGCATACACGCCGAGGTGGTTGCCGTTGAAGCGCGGCGCGCCGGCCGAGAGGCGGTTGAGGTACTGCGCATCGCCGTCGGCATCGGCCATCACCATGCTGGTGGAGCCGCCGCCGTCGAGGTTGAGGCCTTGGTAGGCGCCCAGCGCGAGCAGCCAGCTGGCGGTCTCGTACAGCGTGGCGCCCTCGCTGTAGCCGGGCTGGCGGCCGTCGATCGTCATCAGCAGCAGGAAGGAGCCGTCGGCGGAGATGCCCACCGCGGTACGCGGGTTCTGCGCCGACCAGCTGTCGGCCGGCGCGAGGCTCACCGCGATCTCGCCGGCATTCACCAGCACCGGGCCGCCGGAGACGGCGCTGTAGAACAAGGAGACGTCGCTGCCCGGCGCCACATGGGTGATGGCGGCGCGGTTGTCCTGCGTGATCACCAGCGAATCCGCGGTGCCGCCGGGCGGGATGCTGTTGTAGTCGGCCGGCGAGACGACCTGGCCCTCGCTGATGGCCAGGCCCGTCAGGTCCTTGGGCTGGGTGGCGGCGGCGCAGCAGGGGCTGAAGAAGTTGGCGTTGACGGCCACCTGCAGGTCGTGCTGCTCCAGGAAGGCGCCGGTGGTCTGGCTCTGCGTGTCGCCCGCCAGCGTGCCGTTGCCCGGCGTGGTCATGAAGCGGATGCCGGGATCGGTGAGGTCGATGCGCATGGCGTTGACCGCCAGGCGGCGCAGGCCGGCTTCGCCGGGGTACTGCACATCGGTCTCGTAGGCGGTCAGGTAGTCGATGCCCTGGAACACGGGCGTCCAGTCGCCCAGGACCTTGGCCGCCTGGGCCAGGCCGGCGCCCAGCGACAGCGCCAGGGTGACGGCGGCCATGCCGGCGCCGCGCAGCAATGTGATCTTCATCGTCGTTCTCTTCGGAGTGCCTTGCAGGCCGGCCCCCCTGGCCGGCCGAGAAGCGCACTCTAGGAACGGCGGATGACGGGCGAATGGGCGCCGGCGCCGCCCGAGGGGGCCGAACGGACCATGGGGGGCGCGGGCGCCAGCCACCGGCCCCAGGGCGCACAACTGCCTGCCCCGGCGCTGCGCCCCGGACTTCAAAACGATCTGCATGCCTTGGCCGCCGCTCACTCCGAGGCCGCATGCAGCGCCAGGCGCTGGCGGGCCGCGCGCGCGCTGGGGGCGGGGGTGGGCAGCCACAGCACGTCGCAGGCCACCCGGTCGGCCAGCTGCCGGCCCAGGCTGGGCCGCGCCAGATCGGCCCACCACGCCCGCCGCGGCTTGGTCACCACCACCAGCGACGCGCCGCTGCGCTGCTGCTCGCCCACGAGCTGCGGCAGCGCCGGGCCGCGCAGCACCACGGCCCGTGCGGCCGGCAGCTCGGCGCGGCCCAGCTGGTCGGCCAGCGCCGCCCGGGCGCGCAGCACGGCGGTGTCCATCCACGCGTGGATGGCGGGCAGCGGCAGGTCGGCCGCCGCCAGGTGCCGCTGGATCGCCGGATCGAGCACGTGGCAGGCGAGCAGCGCCTCGGGCCGGCAGAACCACTGCGCCGCACGCAGCACCGGCCCGGCCGTCTCGAGGTCGGCATCGACGACCGCCAGCACGCGGCGGTGCACCGTGCCCGAGGGACGGCGTGCGATGAACACCGGCGTGCCCGCCTGCCGCAGCACCCGCTCGGCCAGGCCGCCGTGCAGCCAGCCGGCCAGGCGCAGGCCCGCCGGCTCGCCCGGCACGACGACGAGGCCCGCGCCGCGCGCATGGGCGCGCCAGGCCGCGGCTTCGTCTTCATGCGTGCCCACCACCACCTCCGGCCGCAGGCCGATCGAGGCTGCGATCTCATCGGCCAGGTGCGACAGCTCGGCGCGCGCCCGCTCGAACGGCGCGGCCGAGCCCGGGCCGAACAGCGGATGCCGGTACGGCAGCTCCACCAGGGCCAGCAGCCGCAACGCGGCGCCCTGGGCCCACGCCACGCGCGCGGCCCGCCAGGCGGCGTGGATGCCCGCGGGAGAAAGATCGACGACGGCCAGAACCTGCCGCAAGCTCATGCAACGCTCCTTCGGCGCACACACCGTGCGCACGCAGTGATCACCCCCCGGCGCAGGCGCGCCAGGGCCTCGGGACGGAGGGCCCGGAGATCAGCAGCAGGGAAGGAGGGAAGAAGCTTCGAAGTGCGGACCGCCGGGCTCAGGAATGGCCGGCGGTGCGGCGCGGGGCAGCGGGCTGGGAAGCCGCGTGGCCCGCGCGGCCTGCGGTGGGGGCAGGCGCGCAGAGGTGGAAGGGGCGAAGCATGGGGGCGAGTCTAGGCCGGAAGGGGGCCGCGGGGGCTGATGCCCCCAGGGTGTCTGCCAGATTGCGCGGGCCACGCTACGCCGCGGCCGGCGCCGGCTGCAGCAGGATCTTGCCGACGCTCTCGCCCGTCTCCATCCGCCGGTGCGCCGCTGCGGCGTCGGCGAGGGGGTAGGTGCTGTCGATCACGGGCCGGATCGCACCGCTGCCCAAAGCCCCGAGCCATCGCTGCGCAAACCGCTGGACCATGGCCTGCTTGACCTCCGGCGGGCGCGACTTCATCACCGTGCCGAAGATCTGCAGGTGGCGGTAGAGCAGCAGGTCGATCGGCAGCGCGGCGCCTTGTGCCCCGCCCAGCAGGCCGACCACCACCATGCGCCCGCCCACCGCCAGCGAACGCACGTTGCGCTCCAGGTACGGCGCGCCGATGAAGTCGATCACCACGTCCGCGCCCTGGCCGTCCGTCTTGCCGGCCACGACCGCGTGGAAGTCCTCGCTGCGGTAGTCGATGACCTCGTCCGCCCCGAAGCCGCGGACGGCCTCGCGCTTGTCGCCGCCGGTGGTGGCGAACACCCGGGCCCCCGCGGCATGCGCCAGTTGCACCGCGGCCGAGCCCACGCCGCCGGCTGCCGCATGGATGAGCACCGATTCCCCGGCCTGCAGGCGGGCCAGGTGGAACAGGGCCTCGTGCGCCGTGACGAACACCTCGGCCACCGCGCCGGCATCGTGCAGCGAGAGGCCGGCCGGCACGTGCATCGCCATGCGGTGATCGATGCGCGAGAGCTCGGCGTACGCGCCGCCGCCCACGATGCCCATGACGCGGTCGCCCACGGCGAAGCCGCGCACCTGCGACCCCACCTCCACCACCGTGCCGGCGATCTCCAGGCCCATGATGTCCGAGTCGCCGAAGTAGGCCCGGCCGTAGGCGCCCTTGCGGTGCGAGATGTCGGCGCGGTTGACGCCGATCGAGGCGTTGCGCACCAGCAGGTCATCGGGCCGGGCTGCCGGGCTGGCGACCTCGCGGGCCACCAGCACTTCAGGTCCGCCGAAGTCGTCGAAGACGATGGCTTGCATCCTGTATTCCCCTGTCATTCCAGCGTGATGTTGAGGCCCTTGACCGCATCGGCCCAGGCCTTGTCCTGCTGCACCAGGAACTGCCGGAACTGCTGCGGGCTGCCGGTGTCGGGCTGCATGCCCAGCTGTTCCATCCGCTGGCGCACCGCGCGGTCGGCAAAGGCCTGCACGGCGGCCTTGTTGAGCTTGTCGACCTGGGCGGCAGGCAGGCCGCGCGGGCCGAAGAAGCCGAACCAGCCCTGCACGCCGAAGCCCGGGTACCCGGCCTCGGCCACGGTCGGCACGTCCGGCGGCACCGGCACGCGGTTCGGCCCCGTGATCGCCAGCACCTTGATGCGCTTGCCGGCGTGGTACGTCATGGTGGTGGCCAGCGAGGTCTCGAACGAGAGGTCGACATGGCTGGCGAGCAGGTCTTGCATCGCCGGCGCGGCGCCCTTGTAGGGCACGTGGACCATGTCGACCTTGACCGCCTTCGCGAGGATCTCCGCCGTCAGGTGCGGGATGGAACCCGGCCCCACGGTGGCATAGGTGACCTTGCCGGGGTGCGCCTTGGCGTGCTTGACCAGCTCCGCGAAGCTGTTGAACGGCGTGTCGGGCGCCGCGATCAGGGCGCCGGGCGTGTTGACCAGGTTGCGACGAGGCGCTGGCCGAGGCGAACCGCCTACCCTACGGCCTGGCGGCCTACGCCTTCACCGAATCGGCGCGCACCGCGGTGCGTGTGGGCAACGAGCTCGAAGCGGGGATGATCCGCATCAACCACGCCCAGATGATCGTCTGCGAGCTGCCGTTCGGCGGCATCAAGGACAGCGGCCATGGGTCCGAAGGCGGGCCGAAGGCATCCAGAGCTACCTCAGCACCAAGTTGCCGCCGGCACCCGCGCGGTTGTGAGGACGGCCGACTTGTCGCGGCCGGTGCCGTCGATCCACTCGCCGTCGATGAAGAGATGGAGCGTGTCGAATTGCGGGGGCATTTGATCTCCTTTGCCTTGCATGCTCAAATCGATGAAGCAGGGGCATCGTAGGGAGGCCTCTCCTGAGGAAAAATCCTCACGCACGCGAAACGTTTTTGCGGAGAACGCAAATATGAGCCAAGCCCGGACGATGGAGAACCTGGAGGTTTTCGTCGACACGGTGCGTGCCGGCTCGTTCTCCGCGGTGGCGCGGCGCAGGGGGGTGGCCGTCTCGTCGGTGGCGCGGCAGATCGACGCGCTGGAGCAGGAGCTGAACGCATCGCTTTTCACGCGCTCGACGCGCGCGCTGCGGCCTACCGATGCGGGCGAGATGCTGTTCCGCCGCGCCGTGCAGATCCTGAGCGACCTGGCCGACGCGCGCAGCGAAGTCAGCTCCTTCGAGGTGGCGGTGGAGGGCGTGCTGCGCGTGAGCTGCCTGCCCACCTTCGGCCGCCGCTACGTGGTGCCTTGCCTGGCGCCGCTGTTCCAGGCCCACCCGGGCCTGAGCGTCGACCTGGACCTGACGGAGCGGCTGGCCGACCCGGCCACGGAGCGGCTCGACTTGGCGATCCGCTTCGGCCCGCTGCCCGACAGCGCGCTCATCAGCAGCAAGCTGGCCGACCAGGCCTACGTGGTGTGCGCGGCACCGGCCTACCTGCGGCAGCACGGCCCGGTGCCGACGCTGGAGGCGCTGGCGGGCCACCGGCTCATCGACAAGCGCCGCAGCCAGAGCCCGCTGGGTTGGCGCGAGGTGCTGGGAGACGACCTGCTGCACTACGGCCGTTGTGTGTTCGAGGCGGACGACTTCGACGCCCAGCGGCAGGCGGCCGTGGCCGGCGCCGGCATCGTGCGACTGCCGGATTGGGTGGTGGGGCACGACATCGGCCAAGGTGCGCTGGTGGAACTGCAGCCGCAAGGGCTGCCACCGCCCAAGGTGACGGGCATCCAGCTCGTGCGGGCGCTGCCGCGCCCCAGCGCACGCCTGAAAGCCTTTGTCGACGCGTTGACCGCGTTTGTCGGCAAGCCGGCGAGCTGGCAACGCGCGATGCGCGGCGAGCCCTGACCACGCCCAAGGCGGCGGCCGCCGGGCCGCGTCACTATTTACCAGCAGCGCCGCGGAGATCCGCGGTTACAACGCGTCACGTTGCAGTGAAGGTAAGTGCATGGCCCGAAGAAGGAGCAGCCTGGCCGAGGACGTGATGGACAGGGTCGCCCGCCTGCCGTGGTGGCTGGGCGTGCTGCTGGCCATCGTGAGCCACCTGCTGCTGCGCCCCCTGGCGCAGCGGCCTCTGCCGCCATACACGCCCGGCACATCGATCGCGATGCCGGCGATGGTGCAGGGCCTGGCCGCGGCCGGCCAGATCGCGCTACCCCTACTCTGCCTGGCGGGCGCCGGCGTTTCGGCCTGGCGGCGCCGACAGCGCCGCGGGCTTGCACGCGATGCGGCCCAGCGGCCCGCCATGGACGCCGTGAACGGCATGAGCTGGCGCGAGTTCGAGCTGCTGGTGGGCGAGGCCTTCAGGCAGCAGGGCTACCGGGTCGCCGAGACCGGCGGCGGCGGGCCAGACGGCGGCGTCGACCTGCTGCTCGCCAAGCCCGGCGCAAACGGCAGCGAAAAGTACCTCGTGCAGTGCAAGCACTGGCGCGCCTGGAAGGTGGGCGTGGGGGTGGTGCGCGAGCTGTACGGCGTGATGGCGGCGACCGGCGCGGCGGGTGGGTATGTGGTGACGGCGGGGCGGTTCACGGACGAGGCGGTGAGGTTTGCGGAGGGGCGGAATGTGGTGTTGGTGGAGGGGGCGGAGTTGGTGCGGATGATCCGCGGGGCGCGCAGCGGCGGGTCGGGTTGACGGGGGTGGTCGGGCTGGGGAGGCTGGAGCCGGAGGTCGGGATGCCATCGGAGGTGCCAGCGTGTCCGGTGTGCGCTCAGCCCATGGTTCGGCGGGTGGCGCGGCGTGGGAGCAGGGCGGGTGCGGAGTTTTGGGGCTGCAGCGGGTTTCCGATATGTCGTGGGGTGAGGCGGCAATATTAGTAAATCGTGCGAGGTCGACTCGCCAGCCTGCGACTGACCAATTAGAACGAGTGAATACGAATAATGGAAATGGACCGCTGCGCGAGATTGGATACCATTCTTAAGCTGGAAAACAAAGGTCAACCCGGCGCGCATTGAAAGGGAGCGCATGCAAATCAGGCAGCTCAAGGTCTCGAACTTCCGAGGCGTTTCCGCTCTGGACTGGAAGCCAGGCTCCCCTTTCTGTTGCCTGATTGGCGCGGGAGACTCAGGCAAGTCCACGTTGCTCGACGCCGTGGAGGCCGCCCTTTCCTCGCGCTGGTTCTCGTTCAGCGAGCCGGACTTCCTGAACTGCGACACCTCCAACTCCATCGTCATCGAGGCGACGGTCGGCGAGCTGTCCAGGGCCCTCAAGTCCGATGAGCGCCTAGGCCTCTACATCCGGGGGTGGACGACGGCTGGCGAGCTGCGCGACGAGCCGGTGGATACCGATGAGCCTGTCTTGACCGTTCGCCTCACCGTCGACGCAACCATGGAGCCAGCCTGGGAGCTGGTGTGCGACCGATTCGAAGATCCACGCACCCTGTCGAACCGCGACCGCGCTTTGTTCGGGCTAGTCCGGCTCGCTGGAGAAGACGCCCGCCACCTTGCTTGGGGGCAAGGCTCGGTGTTGGCGCGGCTGACCGGCGATAACAAGGAAGCCGCGGCGCGCCTAGCGGAGGCCTACCGTGCAGCCCGAGCGAGCGCGAACCTGGGAGAGATCGAATCGCTGGCCGACGCGGCGGCTTTGGCCGAGCGCTTCGCCAAGGGGCTTGGCGCCTACGTCGAGGGCGCATACGAACCGGGGTTGGAGCTGGGGCGTTCGGGACTGTCCTCCGGCTCGATCGCTCTGCATGACAGCGGCGTGCCGCTTCGGCTGGCCGGGCTGGGCACTCGGCGCCTGGCGACTCTCGCGATCCAGAAATCCGCGGTCGCTGAGGGCGCCATCGTGTTGATCGACGAGATCGAGCACGGACTCGAACCGCACCGGATCATCGGGTCGATCGCCCAGCTCAAGGCCGACCAAGCCAATGCGCTTGAGCAGCGCAAGCCCACCGGCCAGATCCTGATGACGACGCATTCGGATGTCGCTTTGGGAGAGGCCGGTGCGGAGAGCCTGCGGGTAGTTCAAACCGCTCGGCCGGGCCGCGCGACGTTGATCGGCCGCCCGTGCTCGCTCGATGCCATCCGGCCGTTGATGCGCTTCACGCCCCGGGCGTTGTTCGCCCGACGCATTCTCGTGTCCGAGGGAAACACGGAACTTGGCATGCTGCTGGGACTGCGCGAGGGCTGGCCAGCGCGTCATGGAGGTCGGCCCATCGAACAATTGGGAGCGGCGATCGCCGATGGCAACGGGGAGCAAGCCAGTTCGCTGGCTCTAGCATTAGCAGGGCTAGGCTATCCGACGGCCATGTTCCGGGATTCCGACACCGTCCTCGCGCCGGCAACGGTTGCCGCGCTAGCGGCAGCAGGCGTCCCCGTCTTCGAATACGGCGGCAGCCTGAACACTGAGCAAGCGATCTTCACCGCCGCAAGCGACGAACTCGTTCAGGCGCTTCTCGTCTATGCGCGGGAAGAGCGTGGCGATGCCGTCGTCGACGACAACCTGAACATTCGCATGCCGGATCTTGGCCTTGAGCTTATTCGCGGAGATTTTGGTAATTGGTTCCTCCTGTCCGAGCTGAATGACGCGCAGCTTCGCGAGGCTGTTGCGGAAGTCGCTGCCCGCAAGAAGTGGTTCAAGGATCAACGTATCGGACGAGGGCTTGCCCCGCTTGTCGCTCGGGTTGCGGCGGCAAACGCAGCGTCTCCGCTGGCGACCACGCTGGGCCAAGTCGAAGCGTGGCTGTATGCCTAACGCGGCAGAACTGATTGGGCTCGGGAATGCGGCCGTCGTCGCTCCCGCGGGCCACGGCAAGACCGAAATCATCGCTAACGTGGCAGCTTTGGGCCGCCGCGCCTTGATCCTGACGCACACGCATGCTGGCGTCCACGCGATCCGCTCAAGGCTGAAGCGCCTCGGCATCCCCCACGCCCAAGTAGCGGTCGACACCATCGCCGGCTGGTGCATGCGCTACGCCCATGCCTTCCCTGGCGTGGCCCAGCCGCCTGATGGCATGCCGCAGACCGGCGAGCAATGGAATCAGCTCTATCGCGGCGCGGCGTGGGCGTTGCGCGTCCAGGCAATCCGCGAGGTCGTCGCGTCCTCCTACGACCGCATCCTGATCGACGAGTATCAAGACTGCCATGGCTTGCAGCACGAGCTCGCGGTCGCGCTCTCCAGCATCGTTCCCACGCTAATCTTCGGCGACCCGATGCAGGGGATCTTCGAGTTCGCCGGAGCGACGTTGAGTTGGGACGGTGAAATCCATCCAGGCTTCCCACTCGCGGGAACGCTCGAAACACCTCACCGCTGGGCCGGCAAGAATCCTGAGCTAGGGCAATGGATCGCGAGACGCGCGAGAAGCTGATGCGCGGCGAGGCTATCGACCTGGCCGACCCTCGTGTTGGCTACCGCGAATCCGACGACGCCTTCGACATGGGCACGCTGTTTGAAGGCATTGATGGCAAAGAAGGAAGTTTCGCCGCCATCCATTGCAACAAGACCATCTGCTATCGACTCGCGAAGGCAGCAAATGGTGGATACCAGGCAATCGAAGAAGTGGCGGCCAACCGACTGCGAGAATTCGCGTCCGCTTGGGATCGCGCTGCCGACGGCCGCGCTCGAGTCCAAGCCTTCCTTGCTCTCAGCGAGGACTGCTTTCACAAGAAGACGCTCGGCGGCGGGGGGATCCCTGATCCGGAAGACGCCGTGGTTCAGCAAGCGATGAGGGACTTGATCCCAGATGTTGGCGAAGGCAACGGAGCAGAAGCCGTAGTTCAGTTGTTCTCCCTGGCTCGCAAGCGCCCGCAATGGAGGCTCTACCGCAACGAGCTCTGGCGGGACGCCGAACGGGCGGCCAATGAGGTCGCCACAGGCCGCGCTGAGACGATGGCGGCGGCCACTCTCAGCGTCCGCCATCGCGTGAGCAACTCGGGCCGAAAGATGCCGAAGCGCACCGTCTCGACACCGCTCCTCTTGAAAGGGCTGGAATTCGACCATGTCGTCATCCCCGACGCGACCCACTTCGGCAACGAACGACAAGCCCAAGCGAAGCTCTTCTACGTCGCGATTTCCAGGGCTACGCGAACGCTGACGATCGCGTCGTCACAGCGGTTCGTTCAGTTCAACGCGCCGGATTTGTGATCGGCCTACTTGTGGGCAATCGACACAGTCAGTCTTCAATCGAAGCGTGCGAGGGTCTATGTACTTAGGAATCTGCAACAACGGTCAGCTTTAAATCGGTGTTCACAGCTGTGCAGCGGTAGCTGACTTCACCTGTGCGGAACGCGGCGTCCACAAGCGGTAGTTCGACGCCTGAGTTCAGCAGATGGCTAAGCCGTCCGCTGCGTGTCGCGCACCCGTCATCCTAAGTGGCCATCACAGCAGGAGCGCTGCTGGCCGAGCCGATGTCGGCATGCGTCGCTGACGTCCCTCGCGGCGCGCCGATTTGGGTTTTAACCGAGGATCACGGCCCTATGGCGGCGGTAAGCTCGTCTTCAAACCAAAGAATTTGAACAGCGGGGTTCCGCGCATGCGGAGTTTCGCTCGACGGGGCGCTCGCGCAGCGATCAGGAGTTCGGACGGCATGGACGAAGCTAGATATGGTCAGATGATCAGGGACGGCGAGCGGAACAAGGAGGTTGCGGAGCTCATCCACAACTGGTGCTCTCACGCGCGCGTGAGCAACCAGGGCGGAGTTGGCTTGATTGCTCAGCAAACTGGATTGCCCATTGGTCACTTCGCCATGGAGTGCGACTTCGCCCCAGCCAGCGGCTTCGCCGGCTGGTACCTGGAATCGTGTGCCCTCGACTTTCACGACCGCAACTGCGCGCATTGCGACAAGCGCCAAGCGGTACGCATGCCGAATCTCTCCATCCTGGTAGGTCAACGCGACCGCAAGGCAATCCGCCAGCAGGAGGAGGCTGATCGTGCTGAGGCGGAACTACAAGCGGCTCTTGAGGCACGGAAAAAGCAACGAGAGGCCCTACGCGTCGGTCAGAACGCAGCAGTTCGAGCCCTGCTCGACGATCTGGACACCCTCGACGCCACACACGCCGACGACGCGAAGACACGAGTCGTCGAAACGGTGCGGCTCGCTCCCGAAGTCCTAACGCCATCGCTCACTGACTACTTTTTTGAGTTGACCGCATCCCCGGAGGCTGGATGCCAAGACGTGGCTCTACAGGCTCTGAAGTATGCAAAAGCTGATCCGACCCGCCTTGCGGATGCAGCGCTGCGGTGCCTAGCGAAACGCGCCGCGGTTCAAACTGCTGCTTACATCGTGATGGAGACGCCTGAGCTAGCAGATGAACTGACAATGGAGGCGGCAGCTCCAGCGCTGATTCGCCTCGCACGAGCCCCTCGCTCCGAGTTTGGCCATGGCGAGCGGGTCTTCCATCCCGATCCCTTGAAGGCCGTTTTTGCAGTCTGGCCAGAGGCCGTTTGTCGCGCAATTCAGCGCCTGCTCGATTCACGGAGCTCCTATGCCATTCGGATGGGAACCGCCGGGCTCAAGGTTCTCTCTGTGCAAGCTCCGGATCTCCTAGACCGGTTCTCACGCTCGCTTGTGACCAAGCTGACGCGTGCGCATCTATTGATCGACGACAGCGATGCCGACCGAGAAAGGCGGATGGTGTGCAGCGATCTGCAACGTGCAATTGCTGCTGCCCTCCGCCATGCGCCTTCTGAGACCGACAAATTGATCGCCACCTATTTCGAAGGAGCGACAGCGGAGGGTGAAGCTCACCTCGTGAGGGCATATGGCGAAATCTTCAGGACCAGCCGCACCGATGAAGAAGCGTTGGATGGCGACGTTGCTGCCACCGCTCTGAAGCGGTTCGTAGCGTGGTCGAGCACTTCGAAGAATTTCACTGTGCTGACCGAAATCACTCAAACGCTGAGGTCATACAGCGAAGAGACCGCTCAGTCTGTTGATGACGTGTTGGACATTGCACTGGGCGCAGCTGCCGTCATGGACGCCCGTCTCGAAGCGTTTGACGCCGAGCGATCGCTCAGCAAGCCGGAAAACTTCCTCGAAGTGCTGGAAGCTCAAAACTCTCGAACAGCGCTCTATTACTCACGAGAAGTGTTCGCGGCGATAGCGGCGACCGCAGCCAGCAGGAGTCCGGCTGCGGCCGAGTCATACGTCGACTTCTTGTCAAAGATTGACGGCGGCCGTGACACCCTGATCGCGGTCCTTTTGGAGGAGTCAAGCAAGCTCGTCGCAACACCAGAAGGTTTGCGTCTCGTCTTGCCTGAGCTTTACACGGCCCTGGTAGGTACCTCAACGTTGGTGCGTGCAAGTGCTGCCGAGACGTTGGGACGCGCCGGAAGAAAGCGCTCCGACGATCTCCCGCAACTGGTTCTTGAGGCATTCATCCTGCTTCTGGAAGACCAGTACGTGATCGTCCACAAGGCTGCAGCGAAGGCGCTTGAGAGCATCTCGCTCACTGGTGCTCTGGAGCAGCGAGCCGGCAGGGCACTCCTGATGCTTTTGGGCATCTATGGCAATAAGGGAAAAGTTGAGAGTTTCCTGTTGGATTGGATGCAGCTGTACTTCCGTCGGTACGCGACTGACGATGCATCCCGTGCAAATCTGGCCCGGTGGTGCCTGAAAGTCCTGATGGATGTCTCGATCCACTTGCACCTCAGAGACCTCACTTCAATCTCCAAGTATCTGAAGGACCAGCCGACCTTTGTTGACTTGGTGATCAGGGCTTTGGAAGATCCACAGGTCAGCGACCATGGACAGGAGGACGTCATCCGATTGCTGTACTCGATACCTGATACCGAGGTGAGCAGGCGATCCGCGGATCTCAGCAGCCTATCGGTGCGCCGGGCGGATCGCGGCTGGTACGTGGGCGCCGTCGTTGAAGTCCTCACGCGCGTCGGGGCTTGGGATGAAGCCGTCGAGGCCATTGAATCTTCTTGGGAGGCGATCCCCGATACCGTTCCCATGAGGCGCATGAAGTGGTCCAGGCGGCTCCACGTTGTGGCGGTGCAGTTCGAGGCCGCCGTTGCTGCAGGAGATCTGTCTCGGCAGGATGCGCTGAAGGCAGAGTGGGAAGGCCTCTATCAATTGTTGAAGGAAGACCAAGAGGAATATGCAGAGAGACGCAATCCTTTCCCAGGTGTTTTTCGCCCGAATCCAGGCAGTTGAGGCGCTCCGCAAGCTCGGCGGAGGCGAAGTCTTCAGCGCAGAGCTTCTACGCCAAATCTGCACCGAGTTGGATGACGCGTCTCTCAGGTATGGGCGCGCTTCGACCGCAACGCTCTACGGCGCGTTTGCGGCGCTCTTGCGCATCGTGCTTTCTCTGGCGGAGTGGCGGCAAGCAGTTCTCGACGCAGCTCCAGACGGTGATCGGTTCCTGCGCAGTGCAGTGGAGCGCCATCGTCTTTGGCTCAAAGAGTTTGGTGAGAAAGACGTCGCCAAGAGCCTCGTGGATGCGTCAGCCTTATTGCAGTCCGTCGCCACCATCGCCGATTTCGAGTCGATCTGCAAAACGCTGGCTGGCATCCCGTTGCCGATCGGTGTGTTCTCTGAGGAGCGCCTACGCATTCCGGCCGGGCCGAAACAAGTTGAAGAGCGCCCACGGCCTACGGAGCTCTCGGTAGCTTTCGTGAAGTTCCAGCTTGGTGGCCAACCAGCGGCCAACATTCACCACTTGGTTCCGCGCGAATTGCATGACATGGAGATCGAGGTCAGAGTCTCTCGATGGCCAGAAGGTGCCACTCATCTGGTGCTGACACCGATCTCGGCAGAGCCCAGGAGCACCTACGAGCTCTCCGAGTTCACGTTCACGAAGCCGTCCACGGAGCCGCCGTACACGCTCATCCAGACGGGTCGTGCGGCTCTCCAGATCGCACAAGGATTGAAATCGAGGCCTTTCGAGTTCAAGTACACGGCGGCATTCCAACCTGCCAGCGCAGAGCAGCCCGTTGCTGTCGTCGGCCACCGCACGCTCTTGGTGGAGGGTTTCGACATACGGGCCAACTCGATCACAGGCTATCAGCCTGTCGACGAGAAAATCCTGTTGATCCGCGATCTGCTGCGACGGGAAGGCTGGGCGAATGCCCAGGAGCTCTCGGACATCCTTGAGCTACTGACCAGTCTGGGCAATCTTGCTGGGAGAGCAGTTCAAGACGCCGTGTTCGATGGCGCGTGGGGCGAGAAGGAATTCCAAGCCTACGTTCGAAGAGACCTTCGCCAGTCGCCCCGTATCGGGTCGGACTTGGAAGAGCACGCCGCGGCCGCAGGGGGCTTCACTGACTTGAGCCTTCGCGGAATCACGATCGAGCTCAAGGAGACGGATAAGCGGATCAAGCAGATGGAAGACTGCCGCAAATATGTCGAGCAAGCTGCCAGCTACGCGGTGGCCAAAGGCAGGCGCGTAGCTTTGTTATGCATTCTGGATACCAGCGCCAAAAATTCTGCGCCTTGGTCGGCGGCCGACGGCATCGACGTTTTGATGTCAGCACCGCCAGCCAACGTGGCGGTCATCACGCTCGTCATCCAGGGGAACATCACTCGTCCGAGCAAGCTGTCCCGTTGAGGCCTTAGTCGCCTCGCTGGTTGTCAGAAGCGCACGAGGTCGTCAGTCAAGTTCCGGGGCCGAATTGGCAGTGCTTCGCAGGTTCTTGCTCGAGCCGCAGCTTTCCTTGGAGACCTTGAAACTGACCACATCGAGCAGGGAGCCGAGATGCCGCAAAGGTCGCGGTAGGGACGGAGATTGCTCCCCGCCCCCCGCACAGATCCGTACGTGCGGAACTACCGCATATACGGTGACCCTGTCTTGTTTCCACGTACATCAAGTCACGCAGCCAAGCGGGCGTTCTCCCATGTGACGGGAGCAAGGAAGCCGTTGGCTGAGTGCAAGCGTCGTCGGTTGTACCAGCCCTCGATCCAATCGACGATGTCCAGCCTGGCCTGTGCCCGCGTGTCATAACGCTGCTGGTGGATGCGCTCGACCTTCAGCGTCTTGAAGAAGCTCTCCATCGGCGCGTTGTCCCAGGCATTTGCCTTCCTGCTCATCGACATCGTGATGCCCAGCTTGCCGACCAATGCCCTGTAGCGCCCACTGGCATATTGCGACCCGCGGTCGGTGTGTACCAGCAAGCCACGGCCCGGCTTGCGCTGCCACCACGCCGATTGCAGCGCCGTACACACCAGCGCAGCGTCGATGGTCTCGGACATCGACCAGCCCACGATACGCCGGCCCGCGAGATCGATCACCGCCGCCAGGTACAGCCAGCCCTGGCCGGTGGGCACGTAGGTGATGTCCGCGACCCAGGCTTGATCGGGGCCCCACCCGTCGAAACGCCGATCCAGCAGGTGGGGCGCCACCGGCAGACCATGGCCGGAGTCGGTGGTCACCACGAAGGGCCTCTTGTACACCGGCCGCAAACCCTGGCGCTGCAGGCTCTTGCGAACCCGCTCGGCACCGACGTTCTCGCCTTGTTGCCGCAGGGATTGAAGGATCCGCGGACGTCCGTAGCTGCGGCCGCTGCCCTGATGGATGGCTGCCACCTTGGCATCCAGGCTCTTGTCGGCCAGTGCCCTGGCGCTGGGTGGGCGCACGCGCCACTGGCAGTACCCGCTGCGTGACACCTGCAGCACCCGGCACAACCGGCTGACGGCGTACTGGTCGCGATGCTTGTCGATCCAGGCGTACTTCATCGCGACCCCTTGGCAAAGTACGCCGTTGCTTTTCGCAGGATTTCTACATCCTGCTTCGCTTCGGCCAGCTCCCGGCGCAGGCGGCTGTTCTCCGCCTCCAGTTCACTGACGGGTCGGCGCACCGGGCCTTCTGAGACCACCGGTACCCCTCCAGCAACGCTCGACGCGCTACCTCGCCTCGACCAGTTGCCCAACGTGGCAACCGGAACACCCAGCCGGCGTGCCGCCTCGTGTGCGCCCACCGACGCCGCAAGCCTGATCGCCTCGACCTTGAACTCTTCCGTGTACTGCCTCTTGGGCAGCCTGCCTTCTTTCATCTCGATTCTCCGTACCTCTGAAGTTATCAACTTCTTGCTGTACGTGAAATCGGGACAGGGTCACTCGGCTGACCTTGCCGCTGGCGGTGCCCGACGTTGCGATCAACGCGCCCACGGCGCTGTGCCCTGTCATCACGGTCAAAGGCCAGCGGCTGCATGCGCTGGCGCACTGCGCCGCGCCGTTGCCTGCCAAGCTCTTGAAGCGGCCGGTCGACAACGTGGCCGCGCAGGCCAGCGCGCTGGTGTCCGCGATGGACGCCGTGTTGTCGAAGATGTAGTCCGGCAACGGGTCGTCAGGGCGGCGGCCCCGCGCCCTACATCCCGACCGCGGCCCCCAGCCAGCGCGCCAGGAAGTTGTCGAACACCACCTTGCCCTGCACCGAGGCGAGGCAGATGCATTCGCTGCCGGCCTGCACCACGGGCTGGTGGTGGATGCTGCCGTCGGCCTCGTCGAAATCGCCGGGGCCGAACAGCGCCCGGCCGTCGTCGAAGCGGCCGTACAGCACCTGGGTGAGTTCCGAGTTGCTGTGCGTGTGCGTGGCCAGGCACTTGCCGGCGCCGATGCGCAGCAGGAAGACGTTGGCCGCCGGGTCGTGCGGCAGCGTCACGCGGCTCCAGCGCATGCCCGGCCCCAGCCAGCGCCAGCGTGAGACCACGCAGCCGGCCAGGCTGCTCGGCCAGGGCGTGCCGGCCGGCAGGTCGGGCCAGCCGCCCGGCGCCGCGGTGGCCGCGGGGGCCGGGGCAGGCGCCGCGGCGGTGCGCCGCGGCGCCGTGCCGTCGATGCGCGCCATCGTGCGCGCCAGCGCCTCCGGCGCCAGGTGGGCGGGCTCCAGCGTCTCCAGCATCGCGCCGCCCAGCGCCTCGAAGGTGCAGAGCCGGGCGCGGCAATGCGCGCAGCCTTCGGCATGGGCGCCGACAACCAGCGCATGGCCGGCCTGCAGCGTGCCGGCCGCATGGGCCAGCAGCAGTTCGTCGCCGGGGTGGTGGTGGATCATGGTTCGAACCGGTCGAGCAGGCGGCGCAGCTGCTTCACCGCCAGCCGGATGCGTGATTTGACGGTGCCCAGCGGGATCTGCAGCTCGCCCGCGATCCACGCATGCGGCTGGCCCTCGAAGAACGACAGCCGCAGCAGCTGCGCCTGCTCGCTGGGCAGCTGTGCCAGCGCCTGCCGCACGCCGTGCTCCCGCTCGCGGGCGCCCACCTGCTCGTCGAGCGCCGGCAGGGGGCAGGGGGTTTGCGGCTCGAGGCCGGGGGCATCGGCTTCGTCGGCGGCAGGGGCCGCGGTGGCCGCGATGCCCTCGGCCAGCGCGCCGCCCTGGCGGCGGTGGTGGTCGATGCGCAGGTTGCGCGCGATGGTGAAGATCCAGGTCGAGACCTGCGCTCGCGCCGGATCGAAGGACGCCGCCTTGCGCCACACGCTGACCATCGTTTCCTGCGCCAGCTCCTCGGCCAGCGCCTCGGCGCTGCCCGAGCGCATCAGGTAGGCCTTGACGCGCGGCGCGAAATGCTTGAACAGCGCCGCGAACGCCTGCCGGTCCCCGTGGGTGGCGACGGCGCTCGCCAGTTCGTTCAGTTCATCGCTCTTCGGCATCGCTCCCCGCCCTTGCTGCAGCGTGACGACCGACAACCGGGACATGCGCGCCGCAGGGGTGCGCCGTACCGGTGCCGCGTGGCGTCGTGCGATGTCCATGCTGCTTCTACGTACCGCGCGGCGGATTGGATCACAGCACCGCCCGCGTGATCCAAAGCGCGCGGCGCTGCGTAGAAACGGCCAGCAGACCTCCATCCATGACGACCGCCAGCGCGCCTCCCCCCGCCACCGGACCCGACGGCCCGGTGCTCGACATCGCCGTCATCGGCAGCGGCATCTCGGGCCTCTCGGCCGCATGGCTGCTGTCGCGGCGCCACCGCGTCACGCTGCTGGAGGCCGATGCGCGCCTGGGCGGCCACAGCAACACGGTGGAGGCGGCGGCAGCCGGGGCGCCGGGCGGCCGGGTGGCGGTCGATACCGGCTTCATCGTCTACAACGAGCCCGCCTACCCGAACCTCACGGCGCTGTTCCGGCACCTCGGCGTCGAGACGCGGCCGACCGAGATGTCGTTCGCCGTCAGCCTCGACGACGGCGCGCTGGAGTATTCGGGCACCAACCTGCGCGGGCTCTTCGCGCAGCCGCGCAACCTGGTCAGCCCGCGCTTCTGGGCGATGCTGCTGGAACTGCTGCGCTTCTACCGCGAGGCGCCGGGCGACGCCGCCTCGGCCGGGAACCTGTCGCTCGACGAGTACCTCGACCGCCACGGCTACGGCCGCGCCTTCCGCGACGACCACCTCTACCCGATGGCCGCGGCCATCTGGTCGACGCCGGCCGCGCAGGTGGGCCGCTACCCCACCGAGGCCTTCGTGCGCTTCTGCGAGAACCACCACCTGCTCAAGCTCAGCGGCCGGCCGGCGTGGCGCACGGTGGCCGGCGGCAGCCGCGAATACGTGCGCCGCCTGGCGCAGGCCATCGGCCCCGGCGTGCGGCCGGGCTGCGGCGCGGTGGCCGTGCACCGCGGCGCCGACGGCCTGCGCGTGGCCACCACCGACGGCCGGCCGCCCCAGCGCTTCGACCAGGTGGTGATCGCCACGCACGCCGACCAGGCGCTGCGCCTGCTGCCCGATGCGGATGCCGACGAACGCCGGCTGCTCGGCGCCTACCGCTACAGCCGCAACCTCGCGGTGCTGCACGGCGACGAGCGCCTGATGCCGCGGCGCCGCGCGGTGTGGTCGAGCTGGAACTACCTGGCCGACCGCCGCCGCCACGAGGCGCCGTGTGTCACCTACTGGATGAACCGGCTGCAGGGCGTGGGGGGCGATGCGCCGCTCTTCCTCACGCTCAACCCGGCGCAGGCGCCGCGGCCCGAGTCCGTGCTGCACACCGAGGTCTACGAGCACCCGCTCTTCGACGCCACCGCCATCCGCACGCAACAGCACCTGTGGGCCCTGCAGGGCCGGCACCGCACCTGGTTCTGCGGCGCGTACTTCGGCGCGGGCTTCCATGAAGACGGCCTGCAGGCGGGCCTGGCCGTGGCCGAGGGGCTGGGCGGCGTGCGCCGGCCCTGGTCGGTGCCCGACGAGTCGGGCCGCATCCACGTGCACCACGGGTTGGCGCTCGTGGGGGCCGAGCACCTGGCCGCGGCGGCGCCGGCCTGCACCTCGTCGCACGAGAAAACGTCATGAGCGCAGGCTCCGCGCTGTACACGGGCGTGGTCACCCACCAGCGCCTGCGGCCGATGCGGCACCGCCTGCGCTACCGCGTCTACTCGCTGCTGCTCGACGTCGACGAACTGCCGGCGCTCTCAAGGCGGCTGCGGCTCTTCTCGCTGAACCGCTTCAACCTCTTCAGCCTGCACGAGCGCGACCACGGCGACGGCAGCGGCCTCGGCCTGCGGGCCTACGTGGAGGGCCGGCTGCACGAGGCGGGCATCGAGGCGGGCGGGGCGATCCGCCTGCTGACGATGCCGCGCATCCTCGGCTACGCCTTCAACCCGCTGAGCGTGTATTTCTGCGACGGGCCGGACGGCACGCTGCGCGCCATCCTCTACGAGGTCAACAACACCTTCGGCCAGCGGCACAGCTACCTGATCGAGGTGGACGAAGGCCAGCGTGGGGCCGGGCGCATCACGCAGGGCTGCGCCAAGCAGTTCCACGTCTCGCCGTTCCTCGGGCTGGCGATGGGCTACCGCTTCGACATCCGGCCGCCCAAGGCCGAGGGCGAGGGCCTACGCATCGGCGTCACCGCACACGACGACGAGGGCCCGGTGCTCGTCGCCCACTACGGCGCCCGCCGCCGGCCGCTGGGCGATGCGGCGCTGGCCCGCGTGTTCCTCACCCATCCGCTGCTGACGCTCAAGGTCATCGCCGCCATCCACTGGGAAGCCCTGCGGCTGTGGGCCAAGGGCGCGCGCGTGCAGCCGCAGCCGGCCGCGCCCGCACGGCCCGTCACCGTCATCAAGCCCGGGAGCCCATGAACATTCCGCACTCCACCGCCGCGCTGGCCGCCGGCACCGGCCGCCGCCCCCTCGCCGCGCTGCTGCGGCGCCCCCTGCATCGCCTGCTGCGCCGGCTGCTGCGGGCGGTGCACTGCGGCGCGCTCGTGGTCCACCTGCCCGATGGCCGGCGCCTGGAGGCGCGCGGCGCGGCCGACGGCCCCCATGCGGCCCTCACGCTGCACCGCTGGCGGGCGCTGGCCCGGCTGGCGCTGGCGGGCGACATCGGCCTGGCCGAGGCCTACCGCGACGGCGACTGGTCGACCGACGACCTGCCGGCGCTGCTGGAATTCGGCCTGCGCAACGAGGCCGCCTGGGGCGGGGCGCTCGATGCGCCGTGGCCGGTGCGCGCGCTCTTCCGCCTGGCCCACCGCGCCCGGGCCAACACCCGCCGCGGCAGCCGGCAGAACATCTCCTTCCACTACGACCTGGGCAACGGCTTCTACGCGCAGTGGCTGGATCCGGAGCTGATCTATTCGAGTGCGCTCTACGCGCCGGGCGTGCAGTCGCTGGAAGAAGCACAGGCCGCCAAGCTGGAGCGTGTGCTGGCGCTGCTGCAGCTCGACCGCCTGCCGGGCCCGGCCTCGATCCTGGAGATCGGCTGCGGCTGGGGGGCGCTGGCCGCGGCGATGGCGCGGCGCCATCCGGCCGCCATCACCGGGCTCACGCTCTCGGCCGAACAGCTGGCGCATGCGGGCGCGCGGCTGCGCCGCGAGGGGCTCGACGGCCAGGTCGAGCTGCGCCTGCAGGACTACCGCGACGTGGAGGGCGAGCACGACCGCATCGTCTCGATCGAGATGCTGGAAGCCGTGGGCGAGCGCTACTGGCCGGTGTACTTCGAGACGCTGCGCGAGCGGCTGCGGCCGGGGGGCATCGCGGTGCTGCAGGTGATCACCATCGCCGACGCGCATTTCGAGCACTACCGCCGCGGGGCGGATTTCATCCAGCGCTTCATCTTCCCCGGCGGCATGCTCCCCTCGGTGGCGGCGCTGCGCGCGCAGGCGGGGCGGGCGGGGCTCTCGTTCACCGTGGCCGAGAGCTTCGGGCCGAGCTACGCCGCCACGCTGGCGGAGTGGCGCCGCCGCTTCCTGCAGGCCTGGCCCGCCATCGAGGCCCTGGGCTTCGACGAGCCGTTCAAGCGGCTGTGGGCGTACTACCTCGGCTACTGCGAGGCGGGTTTCCGCACCGGCCGCGTCGACGTCGGGCTGTACGTGCTGACCAAGGACGCGGCGGCTTGACGGCCGGCGCGGCGTTCATCGCCGCCGCCGCGCCACGGTCATTCGGCGATGCCCTTGAGGAAGTACTTGATGACGCCCTTGGCCAGGAAGCCCACCAGCCCCAGGCCCAGCCCCAGCAGCAGCACGAAGGTGCCGAAGCGCCCGGCCTTCGATTCGCGCGCGAGCTGCAGGATGATGAACACCATGTACAGCATGAAGGCCCCGAGGCCGAAGGTCATGCCGAACCAGGCGAACTGTTCCTCGGTGTAGCCGAACATCAGCCGCGCTCCTGCGCGCCGGCGGGGTCCACCAGGTCGCGGTAGGCGTGCCAGCTCGCGTGCGCGAGCCACGGCGCCACGACCACCAGGCCCAGCAGCAGCGGCAGCATCGCCAGCAGCGTCAGCGCCACCAGCAGCAGCGCCCACAGCGCCATCGGCACCGGGTGCGCCATCACCACGCGCCAGCTCGTCAGCACCGCGCCGAGGATGCCGATGCGCCGGTCGAGCAGCAGCGGGATCGCGACCACGCTCGACGCGAACACCGGCGCGGCCAGCAGCGCGCCGAGCAGCACCCAGGCCTCGAACAGCAGGCCGCTCTCGGCGAGCACGACGTGGCGCAGAAAGTCTTGCGGGTTGTCGATGCGCGCCGGCGCGAAGCCGGTGATCAGCGAGGCCGAGGTCACCACCCAGCCGGTGCCGGCAAAGGCCAGCAGCACGCCGAAGACCACCAGCCGCCCGTCGTCCGGGTACCAGGTGCGCAGCGCGGTGCGCAGCGTGGCGGGCTGCCGCCGCTCCAGCGCACGGCTGATGGCGTAGAGCCCGGTGGCCAGGATGGGCGCCACCAGCAGGAAGCCGGTGAACGCGCCTGTCAGCAGCCAGAAGTGGTGGCGGGCCAGCACGAGCAGCGTGCCGCCAAAGAGCGCCAGCAGTAGCCCGTGCAGCAGCCCCGGCGCCGGGCAGCGCATCAGGTCGTGCCAGCCGCGGGCCAGCCAGCGCAGCGGCTGGGCCGAGGGGATGGGGCGCACGCCGAGGCGGCGTGTTTCCTGCAGGGCGTGCTCTGCCAGTTTGTGGGGCATGCGGGATGCTCGCACCGGCTGCGGCGGCACGGCTTGACCTGCGTCATGCCACGCCGGGTTCAGCCCGGCACGAAGCGGTAGCCGATGCCCGATTCGGTCAGCAGGTGCCGCGGCCGCGACGGATCGGGCTCCACCTTCTTGCGCAGGTTGGCCATGTGCACGCGCACGTAGTGCGTGTCCTGTGCATGGCCGGGGCCCCACACGGCCTGCAGCAGCTGCCGGTAGGTCAGCACGCGGTCGGGCTCGCCGGCCAGGTGGGTCAGCAGCCGGTACTCGATGGGCGTGAGGTGCAGCGGCTCGCCGGCGCGCTCGACCACCCGGCGTGCCAGGTCGATCCGCACGTCGCCGAAGCGCAGCACCGGCTCGCTGCCCGGCGCCTGGCGGGCGTGGCGGCGCAACTGGGCGCGCACCCGGGCCATCAGCTCGCCGGCGCCGAAGGGCTTGACGAGGTAGTCGTCGGCGCCGGCATCGAGCGCGGCGATCTTGTCGGCCTCGGCGCTGCGGGCCGAGAGCACGATCACCGGCGCCGCCGACCAGCCGCGCAGCCCGCGGATGAAGTCGACGCCGTCGCCGTCGGGCAGGCCGAGGTCGAGCACCACCAGGTCGGGCCGGCGCGTGCCGGCGTCGATCAGCGCGCGGCGCACGCCGTCCGCCTCGAAGGCCTCGTGCCCCTCCGCCTCCAGCGCCATCCGCACGAAGCGGCGGATGTCGGCCTCGTCTTCCACCACCAGCACGCGCGCGCGCAGCTCCGTCATGCCTGCCCCGTCAAGTTGCCGCCTCGCCGCCATCATCGCGCGGCGGCTCGCCGCGCGGCAGCAAGAGCGTGAAGCGCGCGCCGCCGCCGGGGCGCGTGGCGCCGTGCAGGGTGCCGCCGTGCGCCTCGACGATCGCGCGGCAGATCGCCAGCCCGAGCCCCACACCGGCGGTGGCGCTCTCGCGCGCGCCGCGCTCGAACTTTTGGAAGATCGCTTCCTCCCGCCCCGGCGGCAGGCCGGGGCCGTGGTCGTCGACCTGCACCCGCACCTTGTCGCCGTCGACCCGCGCGCCGATCGCCACCGGCGTGCCCGGCGGCGTGTACTTGGCGGCGTTCTCCAGCAGGTTCACGAACACACGCTCCATCAGCACCGCGTCCAGGTGCAGCAGCGGCAGGTCGTCGGCCAGCGCCACCTGCACCGGCCGGCCGGCCAGCGAGGGAGCGCAGGCCGACAGCGCGCTGCCCACCACTTCCTCCAGCGGCTGCCACTGCAGGTCGAGCTGCACCGCGCCCGATTCGAGCCGCGCCATGTCGAGCAGGTTGTTGACCTGCGCGTTCATGCGCATCGCCGACTGGCGGATCGCCTCGGCCACGGCCTGCTGCTCGGGCGACGGCGGCGGCCGGGTCAGGCCCAGCGTCTCGGCCAGGCCGACCAGCGCCGCCAGCGGCGTGCGCAGGTCGTGCGAGATGGCCGACAGCAGCGAGTTGCGCAGGCGCTCCGATTCGATCTGCACCGTGCTGGCCTGCGCGACCTCGATGTAGTGGATGCGCTCCAGCGAGATCGCCAGCAGCGACGCGCAGGTCTCCAGCAGGCGCCGCTGCTCGGGGCCGATGGGGCGCGCGTCGCCGGGCTCGACGGCCAGCACCCCGCGCAGGCGCATCGGCGCCTTCAGCGGCAGCACGAGGCAGGCGCTGGCCGGCAGCGTGCCGGTGCCGCGGCCGGCGGCCTCGCCGCGGTCGAAGGCCCATTGCGCGACGCCGTCGTCCACGGTCGCCGTGGCGCCGGGCAGCACCTGCAGGCGGTCGTGCGCGTCGGCGGCCAGGAGCGCGCTGCGGGCGCCGAACTCGGCGGCGAGGAAGCGCGCGCCGATCTCGGCCACCTGCGACGGCAGCAGCGCGGCGGAGAGGTCGCGCGACATCTCGTAGAGGCTGCGCACCCGGTGCTCGCGCTGCGAGGCCACCGCCGCCTGCTGCTTGAGCCCGGCGGTGAGCTGCCCGATCACCAGCGCGACGACCAGCATCACGCCGAAGGTCACGAGGTACTGCACGTCGCTCACCGCGAAGGAGAAGCGCGGCTGCACGAAGAGGTAGTCGAACAGGCCCACGCCGACAAACGCCGCCAGCACCGCCGGCGCGCGGCCGAACGCCAGTGCCACGCCCACCACGGCCAGCAGGAAGAGCATCACGATGTTGCTCAGCTCCAGCACCCGGACCAGCGGCATCGCCGCCACCGCGGTGAGGCCGCACACCGCCAGCGCGGCGGCGTGGCCGCGCCAGGGCCAGAGCGCGGGCTGGGCGAGGGGCCGGGCGGCGGACGGCGTGTTGGCCGAGGCCCGTCCCGCGGCGGGCAGGGCGACCTGCAGCACGTCGAGTTCGTCGGACAGCCGGGCGATGCGCTCGGCCAGGGTGCTGCGCCAGCGCGGCAGGCGGCCACGGCGCCGGGCGGGGCGGCCGAGGACCAGGCGCGGCAGGTTGTGCTCGCCGGCGTAGCGCACCAGGGCCGCGGCGGGGTCGGGGGCGGTCAGGGTGCCGACCTGCGCGCCCAGTTCCTGCGCCAGCTTCAGCGCCGCGAGCGCGGCCGGCCGGCCGCCGGGCGCGGCCTGCGCGGCCGCCGGCGTCTCGACGTGCACCGCGTGCCAGCCGACCTCCAGCTGGGCGGCCAGCCGGGCGCAGCTGCGCACCACCTGCTCCTGCCCGCCGCCGGGGCCGATGCAGGCCAGCAGCGCCTCCCGGTGGGGCCACACCGGCTGCGCGCCGTGCACCGCGCTGCGGCGGCGCCAGGCGAGCACCTCGTCGTCGACGCGGTCGGCGGTGCGGCGCAGCGCCAGCTCGCGCAGGGCCAGCAGGTTGCCCTTGCGGAAGAAGTGGGCGGCGGCCTGCTCGGCCTGCTGCGGCAGGTAGACCTTGCCGGCCTTCAGCCGGGCCAGCAGTTCGTCGGGCGGCAGGTCGACCACCACCACCTCGTCGGCATCGTCGAACACGCGGTCGGGCACGGTCTCCCACACCCGCACGCCGGTGATGCGGCTGACGATGTCGTTCAGGCTCTCCAGGTGCTGCACGTTCACCGTCGTCCACACGTCGATGCCGGCGTCGAGCAGCTCCTCCACGTCCTGCCAGCGCTTGGGATGGCGCGAGCCCGGCGCGTTGCTGTGCGCCAGCTCGTCGAGCAGCACCAGCGCGCCCGGGTGCGCGGCGCCGAAGGCCAGCGCCGCGTCGATGTCGAACTCGGGCAGCGTGCGCCCGCGGTGCGCCATGGGCCTGAGCGGCAGCCGCGGCAGCCCGCGGGCCATCGCCTCGGTGTCGGCGCGGCCGTGGGTCTCGACGAGGCCGACGGTGACCGGCACGCCGGCATCGGCGGCCGCGCGGGCCGCGGCCAGCATCGCGTAGGTCTTGCCGACGCCGGCCGAGGCGCCGAAGAACACCTTCAGCCGGCCGCGGGCCGCGCGGGCGTCGTCGGCCTGCACCTGCTGCAGCAGCGCGTCGGGGTCGGGGCGGTCAGCGTGCATCGGGCGCAGGGCGGGGGAGCCGCGGGGCAGTCATCGGCGTATGGTCGCATCCCGGCGGCGCGGCGCCCGCCCGCGGCGCCCCAGCAGCCAGCGCGCCAGCGCCAGCGGCAGCACCAGGGCGAGCAGCGCGCCGAGCGCACCCAGCAGCACCTCCACCGTCACCGCCCGGGCGCCGCCGGGGCGGCCATCGCGTCGAGCGCCAGGTTCAGCGCCAGCACGTTGACCGTCGGCTCGCCCAGCCAGCCGAGCCAGGGCGCCTGCGCGTGGCGCTCGATCAACGCGGTGACCTGCGCGAGCGGCAGCCCGCGCGCCCGCGCGACGCGGGCGGCCTGGTAGTCGGCCGCTGCGCGGCTGATGTCGGGGTCGAGCCCGCTGGCCGAGGCCGTGACCAGGTCGACCGGCACCGGCGCGGTGTTGCCCGGGTCGGCCGCGCGCAGCGCCGCGATGCGGGCCTGCACGGCCTCCCGCAGCGCGGGGTGGCTCGGCCCGAGGTTGGCGCCGCCGGAGGCGCCGGCGTTGTAGGGCGCGGGCGCGGTGGCCGAGGGGCGGCCCCAGAAGTGCCCCGGCGCGCTGAAGGCCTGCCCGACGAGGCGCGAGCCGACGACGCGCCCCCCGTGCTCGACCAGGCTGCCGTTGGCCTGCGCGGGGAACACCCCCTGCGCGATGCCGGTGACGGCCAGCGGGTAGGCGAGGCCGGTGATCACCGACAGCGCCGCGAAGAGCACGAGCGCGGGCCGCAGCAGCCCGGCGTGCCGGGCGGCGCCGGCGGCCTGCGCGGGCTGGGCGGACGGGGCCGGCGTGTGGCCGGCGAGGGGGGAGGAGGAGGTGTCCATTCGAGCGTTCCTTGAAGGGGACTCAGGCCAGGCCGGCCGAGGCGATCAGCAGGTCGATCGCCTTGATGCCGATGAACGGCACCAGCATGCCGCCCAGGCCGTAGAGCAGCAGGTTGCGGCGCAGCAGCGCGGCGGCGCCGACGGCGCGGTAGGCCACGCCCCGCAGCGCCAGCGGGATCAGCACCACGATGACCAGCGCGTTGAAGACCACCGCCGACAGGATGGCCGAGGCGGGGCTGGCGAGCTGCATCACGTTCAGCGCGGCCAGCTTCGGGTAGGTGGTGACGAAGGCCGCCGGCACGATCGCGAAGTACTTCGCCACGTCGTTGGCGATGCTGAAGGTGGTCAGCGAGCCGCGGGTCATCAGCATCTGCTTGCCGGTCTCGACGATCTCGATCAGCTTGGTCGGGTTGCTGTCGAGGTCGACCATGTTGCCGGCCTCCTTGGCGGCCTGCGTGCCGGTGTTCATCGCCACCGCCACGTCGGCCTGCGCCAGCGCGGGCGCGTCGTTGGTGCCGTCGCCGGTCATCGCCACCAGCCGGCCCGCGGCCTGGTGCTCGCGGATCAGCCGGAGCTTGGCCTCGGGCGTGGCCTCGGCCAGGAAGTCGTCGACGCCGGCCTCGGCGGCGATGGCGGCGGCGGTCAGGCGGTTGTCGCCGGTCACCATCACCGTCTTGATGCCCATGCGGCGCAGCTCGGCGAAGCGCTCCTTGATGCCGCCCTTGACCACGTCCTTCAGCTCGACGACGCCGAGCACCCGCAGGCCCTCGGCCTGCCCGGCGGGCCGCAGGTGCCATTCCATGACGACGAGCGGCGTGCTGCCGCGGCGCGCGGTGTCGTCCACCAGGGCCTGCAGCGCCGCGGGGAAGCTGCCGCCCAGCGCCTCGACCTGCCGGCGGATCGCGTCGGCTGCGCCCTTGCGCAGCATGCGCGTGCCGCCGCCGGCGGCGGGCAGGTCGGCGCCGCTCATGCGGGTCTGCGCGGTGAAGTGGACGAACTGCGCCCCGAGCGCCTCGACGTCGCGCCCGCGCAGGTCGAACTGCTGCTTGGCGAGCACCACGATGCTGCGGCCCTCGGGCGTCTCGTCGGCCAGCGAGGCGAGCTGCGCCGCGTCGGCCAGCTCGGGCAGCCGCACGCCGGGCGCCGGCAGGAAGGCGGCGGCCTGGCGGTTGCCGAGGGTGATGGTGCCGGTCTTGTCGAGCAGCAGCACGTCCACGTCGCCGGCGGCCTCCACCGCACGGCCCGAGGTGGCGATCACGTTGGCCTGCATCAGGCGGCTCATGCCGGCCACGCCGATGGCCGAGAGCAGCCCGGCGATCGTGGTCGGGATCAGGCACACCAGCAGCGCGACCAGCACCACCAGCCCCACCGGGCTGCCGGCGCCGCTGGCGGCGACGCCGAAGGCCGAGAAGGGCAGCAGCGTCGCCACCACGCCGAGGAACACCAGCGTGAGCGCGACCAGCAGGATGGTCAGGGCGATCTCGTTGGGCGTCTTCTGCCGCTTGGCGTTCTCGACCATCGCGATCATGCGGTCGACGAAGGTCTCGCCGGGGTTGACCGCGACGCGCACGACGATCCAGTCCGACAGCACGCGCGTGCCGCCGGTGACGGCGGAGAAGTCGCCGCCGGATTCGCGGATCACGGGCGCGGATTCGCCGGTGATGGCGCTCTCGTCGACCGAGGCCACGCCGTCCAGCACCTCGCCGTCGGCGGGGATGGTGTCGCCGGCCTCCACCAGCACGAGGTCGCCCTTGCGCAGGCCGTCGGCCTCGTGCGGCAGCCAGGCCATCGCCGTGCGCGGCGTGCCGCGCTCGTGGCGCTTGTCGAGCTTCTTGGCGATGGTGCGCTTCTTCAGCCCGCGCAGGCTGGCCGCCTGCGCCTTGCTGCGGCCCTCGGCCAGCGCCTCGGCGAAGTTGGCGAACAGCACCGTGAACCAGAGCCACAGCGCCACCGCGATGGCGAAGCCGCCGGGCTGCGCCGCGGCCAGCGCGGTGGTGAAGGCGCTGCCGACGTAGACGACGAACATCACCGGGTTGCGCCACTGCACGCGCGGGTCGAGCTTGCGCAGCGCGTCGCGGCAGGCGGGGCCCACCAGCGCGGGGTCGAACAGGGGCAGGGTCTTGCGTGTCATGGGCTGGGCCTTCTCTTCAGCGCGTCCACAGGGCGAGGTGCTCGGCGACGGGCCCGAGGGCCAGCGCCGGCACGTAGTTCAGGAGGCCGACCAGCAGCACCGTGCCGATCAGCAGCACGACGAACAGCGGGCCGTGCGTGGGCAGGGTGCCTTCGGTGGCGGCCAGGCGCTTCTTGGCGGCCAGCGCGCCGGCGATGGCCAGCACCGGCAGGATCACGCCGAAGCGGCCGATCGCCATCGCCACCGCCAGCAGCCCGTTGTAGAAGGGGGTGTTGGCCGACAGGCCCGCGAAGGCGCTGCCGTTGTTGTTGGCCGCCGAGCTCAGTGCGTACAGCACCTCGGTGAAGCCGTGCGGCCCGGGGTTGAGGATGCCGGCGCGGCCCGGCGCCACGCCCACGGCCACCGCGGTGCCCAGCAGCACCAGCAGCGGCGTCACGAGGATGGCGATGGCCGCCATCTTCATCTCGAACACCTCGATCTTCTTGCCGAGGTACTCCGGCGTGCGGCCGATCATCAGCCCGGCGATGAACACCGCCAGGATCGCGAACACCAGCATGCCGTAGAGGCCCGAGCCGACGCCGCCGAAGATCACCTCGCCGAGCTGCATCAACACCAGCGGCACCGCGCCGCCCAGCGGCGTGAAGGAGTCGTGCATCGCGTTGACCGCGCCGCAGCTCGCCGCGGTGGTGATCACCGCGAACAGCGACGAGGCGCCGATGCCGAAGCGCGCCTCCTTGCCTTCCATGTTGCCGCCGGGCTGGCCGGGGCCGGCCGCCGCATCGACGCCCAGCGCCGAGAGCTGCGGGTTGCCCTGCTGCTCGAAGGCGGTGGCCGCCACGACGCAGAGCACGAACACCACGCCCATCGCGGCGAGCACGGCCCAGCCCTGGCGCAGGTCGCCGACCATGCGGCCGAACACCCAGCACAGCGCCGCCGGGATCGCGAAGATCGCCAGCATCTGCAGGAAGTTGGTCAGCGCCGTCGGGTTCTCGAACGGGTGCGCCGAGTTGGCGTTGAAGAAGCCGCCGCCGTTGGTGCCCAGCATCTTGATGGCGAGCTGCGAGGCCACCGGGCCCATCGCCAGCGTCTGCGCGCCGCCGGGCTCCAGCGTGCCGACCACCGCATACGGCGCGAGGTTCTGGATCACGCCCATCCCGGCCATCGCCAGCGCGAACACGAAGGCCAGCGGCAGCAGCACCCACAGCGTCGCGCGGGTCAGGTCGGCCCAGACGTTGCCGATCGCCTGCGCGCCGTGGCGGGCGAAGCCGCGCACCAGCGCGACCACCACCGCGATGCCGGTGGCGGCGGAGAGGAAGTTCTGCACCGTCAGCGCGAGCATCTGCGTGAGGTAGCTCATCGTCGTCTCGCCGCCGTAGCCCTGCCAGTTGGTGTTGGTGGCGAAGCTGACGGCGGTGTTGAGGGCCGAATCCACCGGTACCGCACCGAAGCCCTGCGGGTTCAGCGGCAGGCCGCCCTGCAGGCGCTGCAGCGCATACACCGCAAGCATGCCCAGGGCGTTGAAGAGCAGCAGCCCCGCGGCGTAGCGCAGCCAGCCCGTCTCTTCCTCGGGCCGCACGCCCGCCAGGCGGAAGAGCGGGGCTTCCAGCCGGCGGCCGAGCGCGAAGCGCCCGGCCATCACCGCGTCGATCCACCGGGCCAGCGGCCAGGCGATGACGAGCAGGGCCGCCACGAAGGCGCCCAGCAGCAGCCATTGCGCGGTGGTCATGAAAAGTCCTCCGGCCGCAGCAGCGCGGCGGCCAGGTAGACGAACAACAGGCTCGCCAGCACGGCGGCGAGCACATCGAAGGCTTCTGTCATGGCGATGTCCAAGGCATCTCCGAAAAACCGGATGGAGAAATGCTAGGAATCGCCGCATCAAGACGGCCGCAAGATTGCGGCGCGGGGCATCAAGAAAGCATCAAGACGCCGGCGTGCCGCGGCCGCCCCGCACAATCGCCCCATGCAGCGACGAGGGCGGGTGCTTTGGGCGGGGTGGCTGGTCTGGGCGGTGGTGGCCGCCGGCGGCGCCCTGGTGCTGGCGCGCGCCGAGCTGTCGAGCCTGCGCGACGACTTCGAGACCCAGGCCCGCATCGCGCACCGGCTCTTGAGCCAGCAGGTGGTGCAGTACGACGCGGTGCTGTCGACGCTGGCGATGCTGGCGCCCTCCGGCGACGACCGGCCCGAGACGCGGCTGCCCACGGTCTACCAGTCGGTGCTGGAGGTGAACCGGCGCCTCGACGGCGAGGAGTGGCCCGACAGCGCGCTGGAGCTCGCGGAGGGCGAGTCGCGCAGCCTGCGCCGGGCGGTGGTCGTCAACGCGCGGCTCGACCAGGGCCGCTACCAGCTGCTGAAGGCCGGCCGCCGCGGCAGTTATGCGCTGCGCATCGACCTGGCCGCCGCCATGGTGTGGCGCGACTGGCCGATGGACCCGGCCGCCAGCCCGGTGCGCCTGGCCATCGCCCATGGCGGGCAGTCGTACGTGGTGCAGGCCGGGCGGCAGGACGCCGGCCTGGCCTGGGGCCGCTGGGTGTACAGCTTCAGCAAGCCGCTGGCCTCGGCCAGCCAGGCCTTCGACGTCGAGGCGGCGCGGGTGGTCGCCTGGCAGGAGCTGCCCTGGGCGGCCATGGCCGGCTGGGTGCTGGGCGTGTCGGTGCTGGCGGGTGGGCTGCAGGCGTGGTGGGGCCAGCGTGTCGCGCGCCGGCGGGCCGAGGAGCTGCTGCGGCTGGGCCAGGTGGCGCGGCTCAACAGCCTGGGCGAGCTGGCGGCCGGCATGGCCCACGAGCTGAACCAGCCGCTCACCGCGGTGATGGCCAACACGCAGGCCGCGCGGCGGCTGCTGGACGAGGACCCGCCCGAGCTCGACACCGCGCGCGGCGCGATGGCGCAGGCCGCCGCGCAGGCGCGCCGCGCGGCCGACGTGGTGGGGCGGCTGCGCGGGCTGATCGAGCAGCCGGCCGGCGCCGGGGCGCTGCAGCCGGTGGCGCTGCACGAGGCCGCCGAGCGCGTGCTGGACCTGCTGGAGCCCGAATGCCGGCGCCGCGACGTGGCGGTGCCGGTGGTCGCGCAGGACGCGGCGGTGCAGGTGCAGGCCGATCCGGTCGCGCTGGAGCAGATCGTGCACAACCTGCTGATGAACGCGCTGCAGGCGCTGGACGGCGTGCCGGCGGCCGAGCGGCGGCTGGCGCTGTCGGTCTCGCGGGAGGGCGGCCAGGGCCTGCTGGCGGTGGACGACACCGGCCGCGGCATCGCACCCGAGGCGCTGCCGCGGCTGTTCGAGCCTTTCTTCAGCACCCGCGACGGCGGGCTCGGCCTGGGCCTGAGCCTGTGCGAGACGCAGGCCGCCACGATGGGCGGCAGCCTCGCCGCCGCCAACCGCGTGCCCCGCGGCGCGCGCTTCGAGCTGCGGCTGCCGCTGGCGCCGGGGCAGCAGGGGCAGCAGGCATGACGGGTTATCAATCGCCGCTGATCCACCTCGTCGACGACGACCAGGCCGTGCGCGACGGCCTGGCGCTGCTGATCGGCACCATCGGGCTGCGTGTGCAGGCCTGGGCGCGGCCGGCGGACTTCCTGGCCGGGTTCGACCGCCAGGGCATCGGCGCGGTCGTGCTCGACGTGCGCATGCCGGGCACCAGCGGCCTGTCGGTGCTGGAGACGCTGGTGGCCGAGCGGGTCGACCAGCCGGTCATCATGCTCACCGGCCACGGCACGGTGGAGATGTGCCGCCGGGCCTTCAAGGCCGGCGCGGCGGAGTTCCTCGAGAAGCCGGTCGACGACGACCAGTTGCTCGAAGCCGTGCAGCAGGCGGTGCGCCAGCACGTGGCCACCCGCGGCCGCAGCCAGGCCGACCAGGCCGCCCGCATGCGCTTCGGGCAGCTCTCCGAGCGCGAGCGCGAGGTGCTCGGCTTCATCGTCGCGGGCCTCACGAACAAGGAGATCGCCCGCGTGTTGGGGCTGTCGCCGCGCACGGTGGAAACGCACCGCGCCAACCTGTTCGCCAAGCTGGACTGCGAGTCGCTGGCGCAGCTGATCCGCCAGTACGCGGCGCTGGTCGACGAGGCCGCGCCGGGCGGCGCTCCGTAGTTCTACGGAAGGCCGCGCGTAGCCGTACGAATGGGCGCCGTGCCCCCCGTTTCCTACAGTGGCGGCACGGTCGAGCAACGGCTCGCCGAGCCTCACAGCACAACGGAGAACCCCATGTCCATCCATCGCCGCACCCTTCGCCTCGCCGCCCTCACGCTGGCCCTGGCCGCCGCCGCCGCGGCCCACGCGCAGACCCCCGCCGCGGCCGCCGCCGCACCGGCGCTGCGCACCGAGAAGGCGCTGCCGCTGGCGCTCGCCAACCAGATCGCCGCCGGGGCGGTGGCCGCCTGCGCCGCCAACGGCTACGCGGTGAGCGCCACCGTGGTCGACCGTGCCGGCGTGGTGCGCGCCGTCCAGCGCGCCGACAACGCCGGCGCCCACACGCTGGGCGCGAGCGAACGCAAGGCCTGGACCTCGGCCTCGGCCAAGAACACCACGCTCGCGATGATGGAAGGCGCGCAGAAGAACCCCGGCGCCGCCAACCTGGTGGACATCCCCGGCTTCCTGCTGCTGGGCGGGGGCGTGCCGATCAAGGCCGGCAACGAGGTGATCGGCGCGGTGGGCGTCGGCGGCGCGCCGGGCGGCCACCTGGACGAGCAGTGCGCGAACGCGGCGCTGGAGCAGGCCAAGGCCCAGCTCGGCGCCTGACCCCGCCCGTCCGCCCCCAGGCCATGCCCGGGCGCCGGTGATCCAATACCCGGCTCGTGGACGGGAAGTGGGCGGCATGGAGACGGCGGAAGACGACAACAAGCGCGGCGGGTTCGGCGGCCTGCGGCTGCAGGCGCTGCTGGGGCGCTTCTGGCCGGCGCCGGTGCGGGTCAACGCCGCCGAGCGCTGGCGCGCGGTGGCCGGGGCGGCGGTGGGCGTGCTATTCACCGCGCTGGTGAGCCGCTGGCTCGCCGGCCCGGGCGCCGCCGGGCCGTGGCTGGTGGCGCCGCTCGGCGCCAGCGCGGTGCTGGTGTTCGCGGTGCCGGCCAGCCCGCTCGCCCAGCCCTGGGCGGTGATCGGCGGCAACACGCTGTCGGCGTTGGTGGGCACGGCCTGCGCGCTGTACATCGGCGATCCGGCCTGGGCCGGCGCCGCGGCGGTGGGGCTGGCCATCGGCGTGATGTTCGGCCTGCGCTGCCTGCACCCGCCGGGCGGGGCGACGGCCTTGTTCGCGGTGCTGGCCCATACATCGAGCTACGAGTTCGCCGCCTTCCCGATGCTCGCCAACTCGGTGCTGCTGGTGCTGGCGGGCGTGGCCTACAACAGCCTCACCGGCCGCCGCTACCCGCACGGCCAGCAGGCGGCCCCGGCGGCGCCGGCCGACGCACGCTCGCGCTTCAGCGCCGCCGACCTCGATGCCGCGCTCGCGCACTACAACCAGGTGCTCGACGTCAGCCGCGACGACCTGGAGGCGCTGCTGCACGAGGCCGAGCTGGCGGCCTACCGCCGCAACCTCGGCGACCTGCGCTGCGGCGACATCATGTCGCGCGAGCCGCTGGCGGTCTCGTTCGGCACGCCGCTGGCCGAGGCCTGGGGCCTGATGCGCCAGCGCCGCATCAAGGCGCTGCCGGTGACCGACCGGGCGCGCCGCGTGGTGGGCATCGTCACCGTGGCCGACTTCATGCGGCAGGCCGACCTCGATTCGCACCAGGGCCTGGGCGAGCGGCTGCGCGCCTTCGTGCGGCGCACGGGCGCATCGCATTCCGACAAGCCCGAGGTGGTGGGGCAGATCATGACGCGGCAGGTGCGCGTGGCCAGCGCGCAGCGGCACGTGATCGAGCTGGTGCCGCTGTTCTCGGAGGGCGGGCACCACCACATCCCGATCATCGACGAGGACAAGCGGCTGGTCGGCATCATCACCCAGTCCGACCTGGTGCGGGCGCTGTACCGCGCCGTCAACCCTGGCGGCTGAGGCGCCGCCGCGTCAGGGCCGTTCGCCGCGGGCCAGCCGCGCGGCGATGTCGTCGATCACCGGCATCAGCCCGGCCACGCTGTCGATCACGTAGTGCGCGCCGGCGGCGCGCAGCGCGGCGGTGGCGGCCTCGCGCCGGGCCTGCTGCTGCGCGGCATCGAGCGCCTCCCACTCGGCCAGCGTGAGCCCGTTGGCGTTGCCGCTGACCGACAGGCCCACCGCCCAGGTGCCGGCGTTGAGGCCTTCTTCCAGGCCCACGCCGGTGTCGTCGACCTTGACCACGGTGTGCGGCGGCCACACGCCCAGGTCGGCGAAGCAGCGGTACATCATCAGCGGGCTGGGCCGGCCGGCGGCCAGGTCGCCGGCGCACACCAGGTTGTCGGGCAGGTAGCCGCCGCGTGCGGCGATGGGCGTCACCACGTCCATGATGGGGCGGTTGTAGCCGGTGGTGGATCCAATCTTCAGCCCGCGCGCGCGCAGCGCGGCGACCGTCTCCAGCGCGCCGGGGATGAAGCCGGCGTAGTCGGGCACCACCGCGGCGTTCATCGGCGTGAAGACTTCGTAGAGGTGGTCGACGTCGGCGTCGGTGAAGGGCCGGCTGTGCCGCGACTGCCATTGCGCCGCGACGCGCGGCAGCGTGCCCAGGGCCCGGATGTGGTCCCACTTGGCCATGCCCATCGGGCCGCGCGCCTCGGCGATGCCGAGCTCGATGCCGAACTGCTGGAACAGCCGCACGAAGGCGCCCATCGGCGCGCAGGAGCCGAAGTCGATGATGGTGCCGGCCCAGTCGAAGACGACGGCCGTCAGCGCGGAGGGTGGAAGCGGCGCGTTCATGCCATCGTCCCCCCGTGCGCCCGCACGGTGCGTGCGGGTGCGACGCCCATCTCGCGCAGCGTGTGCGCGACGGCGTCGACCGCCTGCTGCATCTGCGCGCGGCCGATGGCGCCGATGCAGCCGACGCGGAAGGTCTCCACCTCGGTCAGCTTGCCGGGGTAGAGCATGAAGCCGCGCGCCTTGGCGCCGGCATAGAAGGCCTTGAAGTCGTAGCGGGCGTCGTCCGGCGCGAGGAAGGTCACGATGATGGGCGAGAGGTGCTCGGGCGCCAGGAAGGTCTGGAAGCCCAGCGCGGCCATGCCGCCGACCAGGGTGTCGAAGTTGCCGGTGTAGCGCGCCAGGCGCGCGGGCTGGCCGCCTTCTTCCTCGTACTGGTCCATCGCCGCGGCGAGGGCGGCCACCACGTGCGTGGGCGGCGTGAAGCGCCACTGGCCGGTGCGGGCCATGTAGGTGTGCTGGTCGTGCAGGTCCATCGCCAGCGAGTGGCTGTTGCCGGCGCAGGCCGCCAGCACCTCGTGGCGGATGAAGACGAAGCCCATGCCCGGCACGCCTTCCAGGCACTTGCCGCTGGCGGCGACCAGGGCGTCGAAGCGCAGCGCGCGGGCGTCGATCGGCAGCGCGCCGAAGGAGCTCATTGCGTCGACGATGAGCCCGCGGCCGAGGCGCTCGCAGATCGCGGCGATCTCGGGCAGCGGGTTGACGATGCCGGTGCCGGTTTCGCAATGGATCAGCCCGACGTGCGTGATGCTCGAGTCGGCCGCCAGCAGGCGCTCGACGTCGGCGGGCTCGATCGGCGCGTCTTCGGCACGGCTCGCGATGGTGGTGCGCCGGCCCATCAGCGAAGCGACCCGGCCCATGCGCTTGCAGTAGGCGCCGTTGTCCAGCACCAGCAGGTGGCCGTCGCGCGGCACCACGGTGGCGATGGCGGCCTCCACGCTGAAGGTGCCGCTGCCCTGCAGGGGCACGACGGCATGGCTCTCCTGCGCGTTCAGGATGGCGAGCAGGCCGGCGCGCACGCGGGCGGTGAGGGCGTTGAAGTCGGCATCCCACGAGCCCCAGTCCTTCAGCATCGCGAGCTTGGTGCGCAGGGTGGTGGTGAGCGGGCCGGGGGTGAGGAGGATGTTGTCGCGGTCCATGGGTGGCGGTGGGGGGCGGGTCAAGGGGCTTGGCATCGGCCGGTGCTCATGGCGCCGGGTGCCTCCATCGTTGTGTGCGGCGTGTGACCACGCGGCCGAGCAGCAGGTAGAGCAGCGTGACCGTGCCGGAGACGCCGACGATCAGCACCGCCATCGCCGCGGCGGCGCCGATCTCGCCGGCCTCGTCGAGGTTGAGGATGGCCACCGAAGCCAGCTTGGTCTCGGGCGAGTAGAGGAACACCACCGCCGAGATCGTCGTCATCGCGTTGATGAAGAAGTAGCGCGACACGTCGAGCAGCGTGGGCAGGCTGATGGGCAGCGTCACGCGCAGGAACGTCTTGTAGAACGGCACCTTCAGCGAGGCGGAAACGGCCTCGAACTCCGGGTCGATCGCCTTCAGCGTGGTGACGATGGTGAGGTGGCCGGTGGTGTAGAAGTGCACCACCGTGCACAGCACCAGCAGCGCGCCCGTCTGGTAGAGGAAATTCAGCGGGTTGGCCGGCGCGTTGAAGAAGAAGATGTAGCCCAGGCCCAGCACCAGGCCGGGCACGGCCATCGGCAGCATCGCCATCAGCCGCACCAGCGGGCGAGCCCAGGCCAGGCCGCGGGTCTTCTCCAGCATGTAGGCGCCGACGAAGACCACGGCGGGGCCGACCAGCGCGGTGCCGGCGGCGAGCTTCAGGCTGTTGACCACCGCGTCGCCCAGCTCGGCGTCGACCAGGCCGGCGATGTAGTGGTCGAGGCTGGGCGTGAGGTTGTAGGGCCACAGCTTCACGAACGAGGCGAACACCGCCATGCCGAACATCGCCAGCATCAGCGCGCAGACCAGGCCGCAGTAGGCCGTCATCGCCGCATCGAAGCCGCGGGCGGGCCGGGGCACCAGCGCCACCGCGCGCGCGGTGAGCATGGCCGTCTGCCGCCGCTGCACCCAGCCGTCGAGCGCGAAGGTGAGGGCGGCCGGTGCGAGCAGCAGCAGCGCGACCACCGCGCCGCGCTGGAAATCCTGCTGGCCGATCACCAGTTTGAAGACGTCGGTGGCCAGCATGTTGAAGTTGCCGCCGACGACCTTGGGGATGCCGAAGTCGGTGACGACCAGCGTGAAGCTCACCAGCGCGGCAGAGATGAGGCCGTACCGGGCGCCCGGCAGCGTGATGGTGGCGAACTTGCGCAGCGTGCCGGTGCCCATCGCGTCGGCCGCCTCGTAGAGCCGCGCGTCGGCCATCGACAGCGCGCTGACGAGGATCATCAGCGCGTGCGGAAACACCGCGAAGCATTCGGCCAGCACGATGCCCGGTGCGCCGTAGAGGCCGTCGAAGCCGAGCGCGAGCCACACGTCCTTGGCCACGCCCTGGTTGCCGAACCAGTAGATCAGCGAGATGGCCGACAGCAGCGAGGGCGCCAGCAGCGGCAGCAGCGTGATGGTGCGGAAGAGGCCCTTGGCCGGCAGGCAGCTGCGCGTGAGCGCATAGGCGAAGGTGAACGCCAGCGGCACCACGACGGCGGTGACCAGCGCCGACACCCAGACGCTGTTCCACAGGCTCTGGCGCAGCGCCGGCGAGGCGAGGTAGGCGGCGAAGTGCGCCCAGCGCGAGCCTTCGGCGGCGGGCGCGAAGGCCTGCGAGAGGATGGCCGCCAGCGGCCCGACGAGGCCCACGCCCAGCAGCGCCAGCACGCCCAGCAGCGCGAGGTGCGCGATGCGGTCCGTCCAGTGCACACGCTGGCGCAGCGGCGCGGGCTGCGGCCGTCCGTTCACCAGGGCCTCGTGCGCCATCGTCGCGGCGGGTGCGGTCAAGCGGCCCTCGCGGGGAACACGCGCAGGCGGTCGGTGCGCAGCGCGAACTGCAGCGCCGCGCCTTCGCGCACGCCGAACTCGTCCATCTGGTTCAACGAGAACTGCAGCTGCACCGGCTGGCCGGGCAGCCCTTCGACCTCGACCTCCGCCAGGCAGTTGCTGCCGACGAATTCGACGCGCTGCACCGTCCCGCGGCAGGCACCGGGGTGGTCCGCGCCCACGCGGTCCATCACCCGGTCTTCCGGCCGCAGGTAGAGCGACACCGGCGCCCCGGGGCGGAACTCGGCGCCGTTGGCCTGCGGGCATTGCAGCCGCAGGCTGCCGGCGCGGAACCAGCGGTCGGGCTCGGCCACGGCCTGCAGCCGCGTGGCCTTGCCGACGAAGTCGGCGACGAAGGCCGACGCCGGCTCGCGGTAGATCTGCATCGGCGTGCCGACCTGCTCGATCACGCCCTGGTTCATCACGACGATGCGGTCGGCGACCGACAACGCCTCTTCCTGGTCGTGAGTGACCATGATGGTGGTGACGCCGAGCTGGCGCTGCAGCGCCCGGATCTCGTTGCGCAGCCGCACGCGCACGATGGCGTCGAGCGCCGACAGCGGCTCGTCCAGCAGCAGCAGCCCCGGCGAGGTGGCCAGCGCCCGCGCCAGCGCCACGCGCTGCTGCTGGCCGCCCGACATCTGCGCCGGGTACTTGCCGCCGCTGCCCGGCAGGCCGACGAGCTGCAGCAGCGCCTCCACGCGCGCGGCCACCTGCGCCTTCGGCTGGCGGCGGTTGACGAGCCCGTAGGCCACGTTGGCCGCGATCGTCAGGTTGGGGAAGAGGGCGTACGACTGGAAGACGATGCCGTAGTCGCGCTCGGCCGGCGGCAGCACGGAGATGTCGCGGCCGGCCTGCGTGAGCGTGCCGGCGGTCTGCTGCTCCAGCCCCGCGATGATGCGCAGCAGTGTCGTCTTGCCGCAGCCGGAAGGGCCGAGGAAGCAGACGAACTCGCCGCGCCGGATCGACAGGTCCACCCCGTCGAGCGCGGTGAAGGCACCGAAGCGCTTGCCGATGCCACGCAGGTCGAGGTAGGGGGTGGCGTTCACTTCTTCGCTTCGCTCTTGGCGTCGTAGCGCTTGGACCATTCGGCCAGGATGCGGTCACGCTCGCCGGCCGCGTAGTTGAAGTCCATCTTGATCAGGCGCGACTCGTAGTCGGCCGGGATGTTCTCCAGCTTGGGCGCCACGCCCGGCTGCGCGGTGAGCGCGAAGTTCTTGCCGTACAGCACCATCGCGTCCTTGCTCGACGCCCAGTCGGCCAGCTTCTTCGCGGCGGCGGCGTTCTTCGTGCCCTTGTGGATCGCGAAGGACTCCAGGTCCCAGCCCAGGCCTTCCTTCGGGAACACCAGCTCGATCGGCGCGCCCTTGCTCTTGTTGGTGTGGCCGCGGTACTCGAACGAGATGCCGGCCACGTACTCACCCGATGCGGCCATGTTGCAGGGCTTGGAGCCGCTGTGCGTGTACTGGCCGATGTTCTGGTGCAGCGCGTCCATGTACTTCCAGCCGCCGCCCTGGCCCTTGTCGTCGCCCCAGAGCTGCAGCCAGGCCACCACGTCGAAGTAGCCGGTGCCCGACGAGGCCGGATTGGGCATCACCACCTGGCCCTTGAACTCGGGCTTCAGCAGGTCCTTCCAGGTGGCGGGCACCGGGATGTTCTTCTTCTTGGCTTCCACCGTGTTGAAGCACACCACCGCGCCGAACACGTCCATGCCCCACCAGGCCGGCGGGTTCTTGGCGTCGCGGTACTTGCCCATGATCGCGTCGAGGTTCATCGGGGCGTAGGGTTCGAGCATGCCGTTGCGGTCGAGCAGCGCCAGGCTGGAGGCGGCCACGCCCCACACCACGTCGGCCTGCGGGTTGGCCTTCTCGGCCAGCAGCTTGGCGGTGATGACGCCGGTGGAGTCGCGAACCCACTTGATGTCGATGTCCGGGTGGGCCTTGTTGAAGGCGGTCTGGTAGGCCTTGAGCTGGTCGGTCTCCAGCGCGGTGTAGACGGTGAGCGTCGTCTTGTCGGCCAGCGCGGCCGCCGCGAACGCCAGCCCGATCAGGCCGGCCACCGTCGATCTCAAAAATGCCATGGGTACCTCCGTTGTGCGAATGCCCGGTTTATCCGCGGCCTGGATGACAAGCTCGTGAATCGGCGTCGCAAGAACGGGGCCAATCGTCTTTCGTTGTTTGTCGATTGAAGATTGTTGACAATCTTCACTCTGGGGCATACTGGCACGGCAATGAACAGCACTGCGTCCACCCACCCGACGATTGCACAGTTGCAGGGCACCTCGCTGTCCGCGCTGGTGCAGGCCGAAGTCGAGCGCCTGATCCTGGAAGGCCGCCTGGAGCCCGGCGCCAAGCTCACCGAGGCGACGCTGGCCGAGCAGCTCGGCGTGTCACGCGGCCCGGTGCGCGAGGCCTTCCGCATGCTGGAAGAAGCCGGCCTGGTGCGCACCGAGAAGAACCGCGGCGTGTTCGTGCGCAGCATCCCGATCGAGGAGGTGCTGGAGATCTTCGAGGTGCGCGCGGTGATGGACCAGTTCGTCGGCCGCAAGCTGGCGCAGAGCCTGGGCACCGCCCAGGTGCGCGAGCTGCGCCGCATGGCCGACGACATGGACCGCGCCGCCAAGGCCGGCGACGCCAACGCCTTCCACCTCTTCAACCTGCAGTTCCACGACCGGCTGCTGCAGCTCGCGGGCAACGCCAAGCTCACCGCCACCTACCGCAAGCTCACGAACGAGCTCACCCTGTACCGCCGGCAGAACCTCACCGGCGAGTCGATGGTGGTATTCGCCAGGGAGCACCGGCAGATCGTCAAGGCCATCGCGTCGGGCGACGTCGAGGCCGCGGGCGAGGCGATGTTCCGCCACGTGATGGCCAGCCGCGAGCGCACGCTGCAGAACCACCAGCGCCGCCTGGCGGCGCCCGAGGCCGCGTGATGGCGCCGGCGCTGGACGACATCGCGCTGCTTTTCCAGCGCCGCGGCGCGGAGCAGTACAGCGGCGAGGCGGTGTCGCAGCTCGAACACGCGCTGCAGGCGGCCCACCTGGCCGAGCAGAGCAGCGCCGACGACGAGCTCGTCACCGCGGCCCTGTTGCACGACCTGGGGCACCTGCTCGGCGACCACGGCGACACCCCCACGCTGCGCGGCATCGACGACCGCCACGAGTACGCCGCCGTGCCGCTGCTGCGCAGCCTGTTCGGGCCGCGGCTGGTGGGCGCCGTCGCACGGCACGTCGATGCCAAGCGCTGGCTGTGCGCGGTGCGCCCCGGCTACCACGCGGGCCTGTCGGCCGATTCGCAGCGCAGCCTGGTGCTGCAGGGCGGCGTGTTCGCGCCCGCGGCCGCGCAGGCCTTCATCGCCCAGCCGCACGCGAAGGAGGCGGTGCAGCTGCGCCTGTGGGACGACCTGGCCAAGCAGCCCGGGCTGGCCACGCCGCCGCTGGCGCACTACCTCGCACGGGCGCGGCGCTGCCTGCGCGCGGCCTGAGGCCGCGGCGTGGGGGAGCTGGGCGGGCCGGTGCTGCTGGCGGTGCTGTTCGGCGCCTGCCTGCATGCGGGCTGGAACGCCCTGATCAAGTCCGCGACGGACAAGTCGCTCGACACCGCGCTGATCCACGCGATGGGCACGCTGCTGGCCGTGCCGCTGCTGCTGGTGCTGGGCCTGCCGCCGGTGGCGGCGTGGCCGTACATCGGCCTGTCGACGCTGATCCACATCGGCTACTACGTGGCGCTGGCCTCGGCCTACCGGCACGGCGACCTCGGCCTGACCTACCCGCTGATGCGCGGCGGCGCGCCGCTGCTGGTGGCGCTGGGCAGCCACGCCCTGCTGGGCGAGTCGCTGTCGCCGTCGGCCTGGGCCGGCGTGCTGACGGTGAGCGCCGGCGTGGTGCTGCTGGGCCTGGCGCGCAGCGGCCATGGCGGCTCCGAGGCGCAGCGGCGCAAGGCGATGCGCGTGGCGCTGTGCAACGCCGCCATCATCGCGGCCTACACCGTGGTCGACGGGCTGGGCGTGCGCGCCAGCGGCAACGCCGGGGCCTACGTGGCGGCCCTGTTCCTGATCGACGGCCTGCCGTACCTCGCGCTGGTGCTGTGGCAGCGGCGGGCCGACCTGCCCGCAGTGCGCCGCTACATGGCCCTGCGCTGGCCGGTGGCGGCGGTGGGCACCGTTGCGTCGCTCGGCAGCTACGGCATCGCGCTGTGGGCGATGACCCGCGCGCCGGTTGCCACCGTCGCGGCGCTGCGCGAGACCTCGGTGCTGTTTGCGGCGGTGTTCGGCACGCTGCTGCTGCGCGAGCGCTTCGGCTGGCAGCGCGCGGCCGGCACGGTGGTGATCGTCGCGGGGGTGATGGCGCTGCGGCTGGCCTGACGGCGCGCCAGGCGCAGGCCACGGCCGGTATCCTTGCGCCTCCACGCCTGCCGGAGAGCCCGTCCGCCCGATGCTGCCCGTCCTCACGCTTGCCCACTGGCTGAGCCTGCATGGCCTGGTCACCGCGATCGCGCTGCTCATCTATGTGATCACCGCGCACGTGCTCGGCCAGCGGCGGCAGCCGGCGGCGGCGGTGGCCTGGGTGCTGTTCATCCTGCTGATCCCCTACCTCGCGCTGCCGGCCTTCCTGGTCTTCGGATCGCGCAAGCGCGTGCGCGCCTTGCGGCTGTCCGGCCGGCACCCGTTGGCCGAGGGCGCCTCCTGGGCGGAGCAGACCGCGGTGGCGCTGCGCCAGCCGGCGCCGGCCGCCTACCACGCGCTCGCGGTGCACGCCGACGGCGCCGCGGCGCAGGCGGCGCTGTGGTCGGTGATCGACGGCGCCCGGCATTCGATCGACCTGTGCACCTTCATCATCGGCCGCGACCGCTTCGGCGAGGCGGTCGTCGAACGCCTCGCCGCGCGCGCACGCGCCGGCGTGGCGGTGCGCCTGATGCTCGACGGCATGGGCGCGCTGATGGGCGGCCGGGCCGACCTCGCGCCGCTGCTGGCCGCTGGCGGCAACGTGGTGACCTTCGTGCCGCCGCTGCGCTCGCCGCTGCGCGGGCGCACCAACCTGCGCAACCACCGCAAGCTGCTGATCGCCGACGCCGGCCGCGAACACCAGCGCCTGTGGTGCGGCGGGCGCAACCTGGCCTCGGAGTACTTCGAGGGCGAGCCCGGCAAGCCCGCGTGGCACGACCTGAGCTTCGACCTGCGGGGCCCGTTCGTGCAGCAGGCCAACGCGCTGTTCCGCCACGACTGGCGTTTTGCCGGCGGGCGGCCGCGGCTGCCCGCGCCGATGCTGCCCTCGCTGCCCGGCGCCGCGCTCTCCGCGCCGCAGGAGGCCGGCGCCGGGCGGGCCCAGCTCGTGGCGTCCGGCCCCGACCAGGGCGACGACACCGTGCAGTCGATGCTGGTGACGGCGGCCTACCGCGCCCGCCGCCGGCTGCTGCTGGTCACGCCGTACTTCGTGCCCGACGCCGCGCTGCTGTCCGCGCTGTGCCTGGCGGCCCGGCGCGGGGTGGCGGTCGACCTGCTGCTGCCGGCCCGCTCCAACCACCGCATGTCCGACATCGCGCGCGGACGCGCGCTGCGGGCGCTGCTGGGCTCGGGCGCGCGGGTCTGGCTGGCGCCGCACATGCTGCACGCCAAGCTCGCGATCGTCGACGACGTGCTGGCGATGGCGGGCTCGGCCAACATCGACAGCCGCAGCCTCTTCCTGAACTACGAGCTGATGGTGGCCTTCCACGACACGCCGGCGATCGACGCCTTCGCGCGGTGGTTCGAGCAGGAGAAGGCCCTCGCCCGGCCCGCCGCGCCGGCGCGGGCCGGGCTGCTGCGCGACGTGGGCGAGGGCCTTGTGCTCTGGGTGGGCTTCCAGCTGTAGCCGCGATGCCCGCGCTCTGGCTGCTCGCCCTGCTGCACCTCTACATCGGCTGGCGCATCGCGCCGTCGCTGCCCGGGGCCGTCGCGCCGGGGGTGTTCGCGGCCTGGCTCGCCGCATCGCTGCTGCTGATCCCCGCGGCGGTGTTCGGCCGCCGGGCAAGGCAGCGCGCCAGCGCCGACCGCTGGACCTGGGCGGGCATGCTGGCGCTGGGCGCGTTCTCGATGCTGCTGGTGCTGACGCTGGTGCGCGAGGTGGTGCTGCTGGTGGCCTGGCTGCTGCCGTGGACGCTCCCGCCGCTGGCCGCACCGACGGCGGCGGCGGTGCCGCTGCTGGCGCTGGCGGCGTGCGTGCTGGGCTTCGCCGCGGCGCGGCGCACCGCGCGGGTGCGCGAGGTCGAGGTGCCGATCGCCGGGCTGCCGGCCGCGCTGCACGGGTTCACGGTCGTGCAGATCACCGACGTGCACGTCGGCCCGACGGTCAAGCGCGCCTACGTGCAGGCCATCGTCGATGCCGCCAACCGGCTGCAGGCCGATGCCGTGGCCATCACCGGCGACCTGGTCGACGGCCGCGTCGCCGACCTGCACGGCGACGTCGCGCCGCTGGCGGGGCTGCGCTCGCGCCACGGCACGTTCTTCGTCACCGGCAACCACGAGTACTACAGCGGCGCCGCCGAATGGATCGCGCAGCTGCGCAGCCTGGGCCTGCAGGTGCTGGTCAACGAGCATGTGGTGCTGCGGCAGGGCGGCGCGGCGCTGGTGATGGCCGGCGTCGCCGACTACAACGCGGCCCAGGTCCAGCCCGGGCAGCGCAGCGATCCGCTGGCCGCGCTGGCGGGCGCGCCCGCCGATGCGGGCCTCAGGCTGCTGCTGGCCCACCAGCCGCGCAGCGCCCCGGCGGCCGCGGCCGCGGGCTTCGACGTGCAGCTCTCGGGCCACACGCACGGCGGGCAGTTCTGGCCGTGGAACCTCTTCGTGCCGCTGCAGCAGCCGTACACGGCGGGCCTGCACCGCCACGGGCAGCTGTGGGTCTACACCAGCCGCGGCACCGGCTACTGGGGCCCGCCGCTGCGCCTGGGTGCGCCCTCGGAGATCACGCGGCTGCGCTTTGTCTCGGAAGCGGGCTGTTAACGTAGCGGCATGTCCACCCCTGCCGACGACTACGCGATGCGCCTGGCGCTCGACCAGGCCCTGAACGCCCAGCTCGCTGGCGAGGTGCCGGTCGGCGCGGTCGTGATGCGCGCAGGGCAGGTGATCGCGACCGGCTACAACCGCCCCATCACCACGCACGACCCCACCGCGCACGCCGAGATCGTGGCGCTGCGCCACGCCGCGCAGCTGCTGGAGAACTACCGCCTGCCGGACTGCGAGCTGTACGTCACCCTCGAGCCCTGCGCGATGTGCGCGATGGCGCTGATGCACGCGCGCGTCAGGCGCGTGGTGTTCGGCGCGGCCGACCCGAAGACCGGCGTGGCCGGCTCGGTGCTCGACCTGTTCGGCCAGCGCCAGCTCAACCACCACACCGAGGTCGTCGGCGGCGTGCTGGCCGAGTCCTCCGCGCAGCTGCTGCGCGCCTTCTTCGCCGAGCGCCGCGCCCAGCAGCGCGCGCAGCGGCTCCCGGCGATCCCCACCGGCGAGGCGACCGAGCTGCCCGCCGATCCTCCCTTCGAACCCCGATGACCGCGACACGACGTTCCCGCCCTGCGCAGGGCCCTGGCCATGACGAACCCGGCCACGACCATCACCATCACGACCCCCGCGCGGACGGCCCGCGGACGCTGACGCTGCTGTCGCCCGCCGGCGTGGTCGCCGAGGCCGCCGCGCTGCGCCGTGCCGCGAAGCGGCTGGCCGCCCACGGCTTCCAGGTCACGCTCGACCCCAGCGTGCTGGCGCGGCACCAGCGCTTCGCCGGCGACGACGACACGCGGCTGGCCGCGCTGCACCGCGTGGCCGAGTCCGCTCCTTCGGTCGCGATGGCGGCGCGCGGCGGCTACGGACTGACGCGGCTGCTCGACCGCATCGATTGGCCGGTGCTGGCGCGCAGCGTCGAGCAGGGCACGCGCTGGGTGGGCTACAGCGACATCACCGCGCTGCAGCTCGGCCTGCTGGCGCACGCCGGCAGCGGCGTGACCTGGGCGGGCCCGATGGCCTGCGGCGACTTCGGCGCGACCGACGAGGCGGGCGGCGTCGACGACGTCACCGAGGCCTGCTTCCTGGAGGCGATGTCCGGCGAGCTGGAGGCGCTGGGCTTCCGCACCACCGAGGGCTTCGACGGCCTCGACGTGCGCGGCACGCTGTGGGGCGGCAACCTGCGCATCGTCACCACGCTGCTGGGCACACCGCACTGGCCCGCGGCGCGGCGCATCCGCGGCGGCATCCTCTTCCTGGAGGACGTCAACGAACACCCCTACAGCATCGAGCGCAGCCTGCTGCAGCTGCACCAGGCCGGCGTGCTCGCGCAGCAGAAGGCAGTGCTGCTGGGCGAGTTCACGGGCTGGAAGAAGTCGCCGCTGGACCGCGGCTACAACCTCAAGTCGGTCGTCGAACACCTGCGCTCGGTGTGCCCGGTGCCCCTGCTGACGGGCCTGCCGTTCGGCCACGTGCCGACCAAGGTCTGCCTGCCCGTGGGCGCCAAGGTGACGCTGGCCGTGCAGGGCCGCGACGCCTTCATCGGCTGGTGACGGGCGGCCCGCCGCATGCCGCCGGCGCTGGCACGGATGCTGCGGGGCCTGGGCATGGGCGCTTCTAGAATTTCCCGCCGGGCCGCTGGCCCGGGATGCAGGAGGTGGTGCATGGCGCTGGTGGGTGGGTTGCGCTGGGGGTGGGCGGTGGCCGCGGCGGTGCTGCTGGCCGCGTGCGACAACAACCCCTGGCCGGCGGGCGCCGCGGCCTCGAACACGCTCTATTCGGCCGCGCTGCAGAGCTCGCCCCGGCACCTCGATCCGACCGCGTCGTACTGGTCGAACGACACGCCGTTCACCTACCAGATCTACGAGCCGCCCTACGGCTACCACTACCTGAAGCGGCCGTTCGAGCTGGTGCCCAAGACGGCGGCGCAGGTCGTGCATCCGCGCTACGTCGACAAGGACGGCCGCCCGCTGCCCGACGACGCGGACAGCACGCTGATCGCCGAGAGCATCTACGACGTGCCGATCAAGCCCGGCATCCTGTTCCAGCCGCACCCGGCCTTCGCCAAGGACGAACAGGGCCGCTACCGCTACCACACCGACCACCCGATGGCGCCCGGCGAGCTCGGCGCGCGCCGCACGCCGATGGACTTCGAGCACACCGGCACGCGCGAGCTGGTGGCCGAGGACTTCGTCTACGCCCTCAAGCGCCACGCGACGACGCGCACCACGACCCCGATCTTCGGCCTGTTCGCGGAGTACGTCGTCGGGCTGCGCGAGTACGGCGAACGCGTGCGCGCCGAGGATGCCAGGCTGCGCGAGGGGCTGGACCCGGCGAGCCTGGACAAGCCCTTCCTCGACTTCCGCCGCTGGCCGCTGGCCGGTGCCACCGCGCCCGAGAAGCACCTGCTGCGCATCCGGATCAAGGGCAAGTACCCGCAGTGGAGCTACTGGATGCAGATGACCTTCACGGCGCCGCTGCCGTGGGAGGCCGATGCGTTCTACGCGCAGCCCGGCATGGCCGAGCGCGGCATCTCGCTGGACCGCTGGCCGGTGGGCACCGGCCCGTACATGATGACGGAGTTCGTGCAGGACCGGCTGCACGTGATGAAGCGCAACCCGAACTACCGCGGCGAGCCGTACCCGTGCGAAGGCATGCCCGGCGACAAGGAGGCCGGCCTGCTCGACGACTGCGGCAAGCCGACCCCCTTCATCGACACCATCGTGCTGACGGTGGAACGCGAAGGCGTGCCGCTGAAGAACAAGTTCCGCCAGGGCTACTACGACGTCGAGGTGTTCGAGCGCACCGACACCGGCAAGGACTACCTCATCGACATGCAGGACTCCGACGACGTGCGTCGCGAGTACACCGACAAGGGCTTCCGGCTCGAGAGCTTCTCCGACGTCAACAGCTACTTCATCGGCTTCAACATGCTCGACCCGGTGGTGGGCGAGGGCGACTCGCCGGCGCAGGCCGAGCGCAACCGCAAGCTGCGCCAAGCCATCTCGATCGCGATCGACTGGGAGGAGTACTCCAAGGTCTTCCCGAAGAGCGCCGGCGACGCCGCGATGAGCCCGCTGCCGCCGGGCATCTTCGGCTCGCACGAGGGCCAGCCGGGCTACCACAACCCGGTCACGCACCGGCTGGTCGACGGCCGGGTCGAGCGCCGGCCGATCGAGGACGCCAAGCGCCTGATGGCCGAGGCGGGCTACCCCAACGGCCGCGATGCGAAGACCGGCCGCCCGCTGGTGCTCAACTACGACTTCTACGCACCGGCCACGCCGGAGCGCAAGCCGGGCATCGACTGGGTGGTGCGGCAGTTCGCCAAGATCGACATCCAGCTCGAGGTGCGCGCGACCGAGAACAACCAGTTCCAGGACAAGGTGCGCAAGGGCACCTACCAGATCTACTGGCTGGGCTGGAACGCCGACTACCCCGACGCCGAGAACTTCCTCTTCCTGCTGTACGGCCCGAACGGCAAGACCAGGCACGACGGCGAGAACACTTCCAACTACGCCAGCCCGGTGTTCGACCGGCTCTTCACGCGCATGAAGTCGCTCGACGACGGCCCCGAGAAGCAGCGTGTCATCGACGAGGCCGTGCGCACCGTGCAGGTCGACGCGCCGTGGACGATGGGCTACTTCCCGCACGCCTCGGCGGCGGTGCAACGATGGGTGCACAACTCCAAGCCGGCGATCCTGGTGCGCGACCAGGGGCGCTACCTGCGGCTCGACGTGCCCGAGCGCGCGGCGCGGCAGAAGGCGTGGAACGAGCCCGTCTGGTGGCCGCTGCTGCTGATCGCCGGCGGCCTGGCCGCGCTGGTGCTGGTGGCCGCGCGCAGCCTGCGCCGCCGCGAGCGGACGAACGCACGCGGCGACGTGCTGGCTTGAAGCGAAAGAGCAGGTCCCGCCTCCATGCTGTCCTACATCCTGCGCCGCATCGCCTACGGCGCCCTGATCCTGCTGGGCGTGAACCTGGCGACCTTCTTCCTGTTCTTCACCGTCAACACGCCCGACGACATGGCGCGCCTGAACCTCGGCGGCAAGCGCATCACGCAGGAAGCGGTCGAGAAGTGGAAGGTCGAGCGCGGCTACGACAAGCCGCTGTACTGGAACACGCAGGCGTCCGGCACGGCGCAGCTCACCGAGACGATCTTCTGGGACCGCTCGGTCTCGCTGTTCGCGCTGGAGTTCGGCCGGGCCGACTCCGAGAGCGCCGGCGACATCGGCGCCGAGGTGGCGACACGCATGTGGGTGAGCCTGCAGATGGCGCTGCCGCTGTTCATCCTGCAGGTGATCGCGAGCACCGCGTTCGCGCTGCTGCTGGTGATGCTGCGCGGCACGCGGCTCGACGTGTGGGGCGTGGTGGCCTGCGTGGTGATGCTGTCGATCTCCAGCCTCTTCTACATCATCGTCGGGCAGTTCCTGTTCTCGCGCGTGCTGAAGCTGGCGCCCATCTCCGGCTACGCGCCGGGGCTCGACGCGGTGAAGTTCCTGCTGCTGCCGATCCTGCTGTCGCTGGTGGCGCGGCTGGGCGGCGAGGCGCGGCTCTACCGCGCGATGTTCCTGGAGGAGATCGGCAAGGACTACGTGCGCACCGCGCGCGCGAAGGGGCTGTCGGAGATGCGGGTGCTGTACCGGCACGTGCTGCGCAACGCGCTGATCCCGATCATCACCAGCGCCGGCAGCTACCTGCCCTACGTGTTCCTCGGCAGCCTGGTGTTCGAGAGCTTCTTCGGGCTGCCGGGGCTGGGGGCCTACGTGATCGAGGCGATCGGCAAGCAGGACTTCGCGATCGTGCGCACGATGGTGTTCCTCGGCTCGCTGCTCTACATCGCCACCTACGTGCTCATCGACATCGCCTACACCTGGGCCGACCCCCGGGTGCGGCTCGGCTGAGGAAGGCGCCCGACATGCCCAAGTTCGTACCGCTGTGGACCGACGTCGCCGTGTGGCTGATGCTCGCCGCGCTGGCCGCGTACGCGGTGATGGTGCTGCGCAAGCCCGCGCTGGCCGTCAACTGGCGCAAGGTGTTCCGCGATCCGGCGGCGCTGTCGTCGTCGGTCGTCCTCGTGCTGTGCCTGGGCGTCACGCTGGTGGACAGCATCCACTACCGCCCGCTGCTGCCGCCGGCGCCCGGCGTGGAAGGCGCGGCGCCCGCCTACGAGGCGCGCGTGCGCTCGCTGCTCGACGCCTGGCTCTGGGACCTGGTCGAGTCGCGCGAGTCGACGTACTCGCATCCGCTCGCCACCGAGAGCTGGAACCGCGAATCGGTTGAGGTCGACGGCCGCGTGGTGCGCACCGCGCCGCGGCTGAAGTTCGGCGGCGCGCACCTGCAGGACCCGGCCCGCGAGCACGTGGGCGACGTGGCCCGCCTCGCGCTCGCCGGCCTGGCGGCGGGCGCGGCCGTGGCGCTGGCGCTGTCGGCGCTGCTGGTGCTGGCGCTCGCCCGGGCGCGCCGCGCCGGCGCGGCGGAGACCGCACGCTCGATCCTGCACCGCGAAGGGCCGGTGCCCTGGCATGCGCTGCTGTGGACGGTGCTGGCGGTGGCGCTGGTGGCCGGCCCGAGCGTGATGCTGTCGGGGCCCTACCACCTGATGGGCACCGACCGCACCGGCAACGACGTGCTCTACCAGGCGCTCAAGAGCATCCGCACCGCCTTCGTGATCGGCTCGCTCGCGACGATCGCCACGCTGCCGCTGGCGGTGGTGCTGGGCATCATGGCGGGCTACTTCAAGGGCTGGATCGACGAGGTGATCCAGTACGTCTACACCGTGCTGTCGTCGGTGCCCAACGTGCTGCTGATCGCGGCCTGCGTGCTGATGGTGCAGGTCTTCCTCGACAAGCACCCCGAGCTGTTCGAGACCGGCGCGGAGCGTGCCGACCTGAAGCTCTTCCTGCTGTGCGTGGTGCTGGGCGCCACCGGCTGGGCGGGGCTGTGCCGGCTGCTGCGCGGCGAGACGCTGAAGCTGCGCGAGCTGGAGTACGTGCAGGCGGCCAGCGCCTTCGGCGTCGGCCCTGCGCGCATCATGGTGCGGCACATCTTCCCGAACGTGGCGCACCTGATGCTCATCGTCACGGTGCTGGAGTTCTCGTCGCTGATCCTCTACGAGGCCGTGCTGTCCTACGTGGGCGTGGGCGTCGACCCGTCGATGAACAGCTTTGGCGGCATGATCAACCTGGCGCGCAGCGAGATGAGCCGCGACCCGGTGGTGTGGTGGTCGTTCGCCGCGGCCTTCGGCTTCATGGTGACGGTGGTGCTGGCGGCCAACCTGTTCGCCGATGGCGTGCGCGATGCGTTCGATCCGCGGGCCCGCACCTTCCGCGCACGTGCCGTGCGCCAGCCGGCAGGCAAGGGGGCCTGAGATGCTGAGTGCCGAGAACCTGCAGGTCGAACTGGACGGCGAGGCCGGCATCGTCCGGGCGATCGACGGGCTGGACCTGGCGATCCGCCGCGGCGAGACCTTCGCGCTGGTGGGCGAGTCCGGCTGCGGCAAGAGCATGACGGCGCTGGCGCTGATGCGCCTGCTGCCGGAGAACGGCGCGGTGACGGCCGGGCACGTCGCGCTTGACGAAGCCGGCGCCGCCGGCGGGCGCATCGACCTGCTCGGCCTGCCCGAGTCGCGCATGCGGCGGGTGCGCGGCGGGCGCATCGGCATGATCTTCCAGGAGCCCTCGACCAGCCTGAACCCGGTGATGAAGGTCGGCGACCAGATCGTCGAGGCGATCGAGGCGCACACGCCGCTGCGCGGCGCGGCCGCGTGGGCGAAGGCGGTGGAATGGCTGGGCCGCGTCGGCATTCCGGAGCCGCAGCGGCGCGCCGGGGACTACCCCTTCCGCATGAGCGGCGGCCAGAAGCAGCGCGTGATGATCGCGATGACGCTGGCCACCGAGCCCGATCTCCTGGTCGCCGACGAGCCGACCACCGCGCTGGACGTGACCATCCAGAAGCAGATCCTCGACCTGCTGCGCGACCTGCAGCGCGAGCAGGGCCTGGGCCTGCTGCTGATCACCCACGACCTGGCCGTGGTCTCGGGCATGGCCCACCGCGTCGCGCTGATGTATGCGGGCCAGATCATCGAGGTGGCCGAGGCGCGCGACTTCTTCGCGCACCCGCGCCATCCCTATGCCCGGGCGCTGCTCAAGGCGCTGCCCGACGCGCAGCGGCGCGGGCAGCCGCTGCAGGCGATCCGCGGCACGGTGCCGCCGTTGACACAGGCCTTCGCCGGCTGCCGCTTCGCGCCGCGCTGCGACCGGGTGATGCCGCACTGCGCAACGACGCCGCCGGCGCTGGTGGAAGCGGCGCAGCCGGGCGGGGCGCCGCACCCGGTGCGCTGCCTGCTCTACGTCGACGGGCCCGAAGCCGCAGGCCCGGGCCCGCTGCCCGAGGAGGAGCCCGCCGCCGGCCCGGCCGTCTCGCCGCAGGCGCGGGCGCAACCCGCCGCTCCCCTGCTCGACGTCGCCGGCCTGCGGGTGCGCTTCCCGATCCGAAAGGGGGCGCTGCAGCGCACGGCGGGCTGGTTCGACGCGGTCGACGGCATCGGCCTGCGCATCGGCGCGGGCCGCACGCTGGCGCTGGTGGGCGAATCCGGCTGCGGCAAGACGACGGCGGGCAAGGCCATCGTGCAGCTGCTGCGCGGCCAGGCGCGCATCGAAGGGACGGCGCTGCTGGAGGGCAGCAACCTCTTCGAGCTGACGGGCGACGCGCTGCGCGCCGCGCGCCGGCAGGTGCAGATCATCTTCCAGGACCCGTTTGCCTCGCTGAACCCGCGCATGCGCGTGTTCGAGGTGCTGGAGGAGGGCCTGGTCTCGCTGCGGCCCGAGATGGACGCGGCGGCCCGGCGCGCGCGCGTCGAGCAGCTGGCCGGGCAGGTCGGCCTGCGTGCCGACGCGCTGCTGCGCTTTCCGCACGAGTTCTCCGGCGGCCAGCGCCAGCGCATCGCCATTGCGCGGGCGCTGGCGGTGGAGCCCCGCCTGATCGTCTGCGACGAACCGACGTCCGCGCTCGACGTGTCGGTGCAGGCGCAGATCCTCAACCTGCTGAAAGACCTGCAACGCACGCTGGGCGTGAGCTATCTTTTCATCACCCACAACATCGGCGTGGTCGAGTACATCGCGGACGAGGTGGCCGTCATGCAGGCCGGGCGCATCGTGGAGCAGGGGGCGGCGTCCGAGGTGCTGGCGGCCCCGCGGCACGACTACACGCGCCGCCTGCTCGCCGCGGTGCCGCGCTTGCACCGCACGGGGCCTTGAGCGCGGCTGCGGATGTCCGAAAAGACAGGCACCTTGGCAGTCATCAGAGGAGCACGCATGTTGAAGAGAACGGTCCTCCGGAGCACCGCTGCCGGCTGCATGCTGGCGACGGTGGCCGCGTGGGCGCAGGACGGCAGCCAGCGCGTGGAGGTCACCGGCTCGGCCGTGCGGCGCATCGACGCGGAAACGGCGCTGCCGGTGCAGATCCTCCACCGTGCCGACATCGAGCGCAGCGGCGCCACCTCGCTGGCCGAGCTGATCCAGAACCTGCCGGCGATGCAGGGTCACGTGAACCTGTCGCAGTCGGTCGGCGGCGGCGGCGGCGGCTATGCAGATGCCTCGATCCACGGCATCGGCGGCGAGCGCACGCTGGTGCTGCTCAACGGCCGGCGCATGGCCGCCTGGGCCGGCCAGAACTTCACCGGCTTCACCGCGGGGACCAACCTCAACACCATCCCGCTGGCGGCGGTGGAGCGGGTGGAGATCCTGACCGACGGCGCCTCGGCGATCTACGGCGCCGACGCGATCGCCGGCGTCGTCAACTTCATCCTGCGCAAGGACCTGGAGACGGGCACCGCGAGCCTCAACCACTCGATCCCCAAGGGGGGCGCGGGCCGCAACACGGTGCTGAGCGCGACCAAGGGCTTCGGCAGCCTGGAACGCGACGGCCACAATACGCTGCTGTCGATCAGCCACGAGCGCCAGCAGCACCTGCTGGCGCCCGAGCGCAGCTTCTCGCGGCGGGGCACCATCCCGTTCGGCCAGGACGGCAAGCGCTACGTGTTCTTCAACGGCAGCGTCTACGGCGCGCCGGCCAACTACATCATCGTGGACCCCGAGACGCAGGGCGGGGTGCGATTCAACGCGGGCAACGGCTACCTGAACCAGAACCAGGCCTGCGCGCGGGGACACGTCGCCGTGGACGGCTTCTGCCAGTTCGACTTCGTCCCGACGATCGAGACGCTGCCCGAGGCGGAGCAGACTTCGCTCTTCGGCTCGTTCAGCAAGTCGCTCGGCGGCACGAAGCTGCTGCAGTTCGATGCCGTGTACTCCGAGCTGAGCGTGACCTCGCGCATCGCGCCGGCGCCCGTGGGCGCGCAGATCCCGACGGGCAGCGCGCTCTACGACCTGTACATGCCCGGTGGCGCCCAGGCCCTGGACCCGACCGCCACCTACGGCGACGACCTCTACGCGTACTGGCGCGGCATCGACACCGGCAAGCGCACGGTCGACGACCGGACCCGCACGCTGCACCTGTCGGCCTCGCTGAGCGGCACGGCCGGCGCCTGGGAGTACACCGGCGCGCTGACCCGCTCGCAAAGCCGGTGGACGAAGGAGTACCTCGGCGGCTACCTGAAGCAGAACGAGCTGACGGCCGCCGTGGGCAGCGGCGCGCTGGACCCGTTCCTGCTGCCCGGGCAGCAGGGCGCCGCGGGCAACGAGGCCCTGGCCGGCATGCAGTACCTCGGCACCTTCGCGCAGGGCTGGTCGACGCTGACCTCGGCGGAGCTGCGCGGCGCGCGGCCGCTGTTCTCGCTGCCCGGCGGCCGGGCGCAACTGGGCATTGGGGCCGATTTCCGCCGCGAGTCGATCGAGTACCGGCCCAGCGAGATCGCGCAGGGCGTCACCAACGCCATCGCGGGCGACACCGCGCAGGACCGGCCCTACGACGCCGCGCGCAACGTGTGGGGCCTCTACGGCGAACTGGTGCTGCCGGTGACGCGCACGCTCGAGTTCACCGCCGCGCTGCGCCATGACGACTACAGCGACTTCGGCACCACCGACAACGCCAAGCTGGCGGTGCGCTTCCAGCCGAGCCGGCAGTGGCTGCTGCGCGGCTCGTTCAGCACCGGCTTCCGGGCGCCCGAGCCACCGCAGCTCGCGGCGGGCCGGCAGTACTTCGGCAAGACGGGCGGGGCCTACAACTGCCCGCAGGCGGCGCTCGCGGCGCTGAAGGCGGTCGATCCGCTGGTGGCCTGCGCCCCCGACGGCTCGCAGTACGACGTGATCGCCGGCGGCGCCAAGGACCTGCAGCCGGAGAAGTCGCGCCAGCTGAGCGTCGGGCTGCGCTTCGAGCCGGTGGCCTGGGCCTCGGTCGGGGCCGACCTCTGGCACGTGCGCATCAAGGACCGCATCCTGGAGCTGTCGGAGTCTGCGGTGATGGCCGACGATGCCGCGTACCTGAAGAACTTCACCGTCTTCGTCGACCCCGGCACCAACCGTCATCTGGTCGCGCTGTACCTGCCCAACGAGAACCTCGGCGAGGAGCGCTACACCGGCATCGACTGGGACGGGCGGCTGACGTTGGACACGCCGTTCGGCCGGCTGGTCAACACGCTGAAGTGGTCACACATCTTCAGCTACAAGTATCAGCGCGAGTCCGGCGGCGCCTGGCATTCCAGCCTGGGCCGCTACGAGGACGGCAAGACGACCTTCCGCAACCTGGTGCGCCTGTCGGGCACGCTGTACAGCGGCGCCTGGCAGAACACGCTGACGCTGAACTACCGCTCGGGCTACCGGGATGCGGACTGCACGGCCGATGCCTGCGGGCTGGTGCGCGAGCTCAACCCCGACGGCTCGCTCGGCGACGTGGTCGACATGACGGGCCGCCGGGTGTCGAGCTACACCACGGTGGACCTGCAGACGCGCTATGCCGCCAGCAAGGCGCTGACGCTGACGGCCGGCATCCTGAACCTGTTCGACCGCGACCCGCCGCTGTCGCTGAAGATCGACGGCGGCCACCAGATCGGCTACGACAACCGCTACACCGATCCACGCGGCCGCACGCTGTACCTCAACGCGCAGTACGCGTTCTGACGGCGCTCACTTCGGCGCCATGCGGATGGCGCCGTCGAGGCGGATCACCTCGCCGTTGAGCATGTCGTTGGTGACGATCTGGTGCACGAGCTTGGCGTAGTCCTGCGGCGTGCCCAGGCGCGACGGGAAGGGCACGCTGGCGGCGAGCGCGTCCTGCACCTCCTGCGGCATCGAGAACAGCATCGGCGTGCCGAAGATGCCCGGCGCGATCGTCATGTTGCGGATGCCGCTGCGCGCCAGGTCGCGTGCGATGGGCAGCGTCATGCCGACCACGCCGCCCTTGCTGGCGGAATAGGCCGCCTGCCCGATCTGGCCGTCATAGGCGGCGACGCTGGCGGTGCTGATCAGCACGCCACGCTCGCCGGTCGGCTCGGGCTCGTTGCGGCTCATGGCCTCGGCTGCCAGGCGGATCATGTTGAAGGTGCCGACCAGGTTGACGTTGATCACCTTGGCGAACAAGGCCAGCGCGTGCGGGCCGTCCTTGCCGACCGTCTTGGCGGCCGGCGCGATGCCGGCGCAGTTGACCAGGCCCATCAGCTTGCCCAGCGAGACGGCCTGGGCCACGACGGCCTGGCCGTCGGCCTCCTGGCTGACGTCGCACTTGACGAAGGCCCCGCCCAGCTCGGCGGCCAGCGCCTCGCCCTTGTCGACCTGCAGGTCGGCGATGACCACCTTGGCGCCGTGGGCCGACAGCATGCGCGCCGTGCCTTCGCCCAGGCCCGATGCGCCGCCGGTGACGATGAATACCTTGCCCGCGATCTCCATCTCGATCTCCTGAAAGTAAAAAGCCGCCCAGGGGCGGCATGCGGTGCTCGTCGTGCCGTGCGCGCCGGGCGTCAGCCCAGCGCCTGGAGCGCGCGGGCGGTGATCTCGTCGACGCTGCCGGTGCCGCTGATCTTGCGGTAGCGCGGCGCCTGGGGATCGCCGGTGGCGGCCCACTGGGAGTAGTAGTCGACCAGCGGGCGGGTCTGGCTCTGGTACACGTCGAGGCGCTTCTTGACGGTTTCTTCCTTGTCGTCGTCGCGCTGGACCAGGTCTTCGCCGGTCACGTCGTCCTTGCCTTCGACCTTGGGCGGGTTGTACTTGACGTGGTACGTGCGGCCCGACGGCTGGTGGGTGCGGCGGCCGCTCATGCGCTCGATGATGGCCTCGTGCGGCACGTCGATCTCGAGCACGGCGTCGATCTTGACGCCAGCGGCGCGCATCGCGTCGGCCTGCGGGATGGTGCGGGGAAAGCCGTCGAACAGGAAGCCGTTGGCGCAGTCGGGCTGCTGGATGCGCTCCTTCACGAGGGCGATGATGAGGTCGTCGCTGACGAGGCCGCCGGCGTCCATCACCTTCTTGGCTTCGATGCCGAGCGGCGTGCCGGCCTTGACGGCCGCGCGCAGCATGTCGCCGGTCGAGACCTGCGGGATGCCGTACTTCTGGCACAGGAAGGTGGCCTGGGTTCCTTTGCCGGCGCCCGGCGCCCCCAGCAGGATCAATCTCATCGGTGTCCTCGTGTTGCAGTGTTCTGTCGCCGGGGTTCTTGGTCTCCTACCCTCGGTCCTCAGTGATGGAAGATAACACGCACACCCTGCGCGAAGCTGACGCGGCGCGGCCTAGCGGCCGACGAGCGCGCGCACGCGTTCGAGGTCTTCCGGCGTGTCCACGCCGGGCGCCGGCAAGGCGTCGCTGCAGTGCACGGCGATGCGTTCGCCATGCCACAGCACCCGCAGCTGCTCCAGCGCCTCGATGCCTTCGAGCGGCGAGGGCGGCAGCGTGGGGAAGCGGCGCAGGAAGCCGGCACGGTAGGCGTACAGGCCGACGTGCCGCAGCGGCGCGGGCGTGGGCAGCGCCGGCGTGCCCGGCTGGCTGCCGTCGCGCCACCAGGGCAGCGGTGCGCGGCTGAAGTACAGCGCCCGCGACTGCGCATCGAGCACGACCTTCACGACGTTGGGGTTCGCGAAGTCGGCCTGCGTGTCGATCGGGTGCGCGGCCGTGCTCATCACGCAGTCGCCGCGCGCGCGCAGCTGCGCGACGCAGGCGACGACCAGCGCCGGGTCGATCAGCGGCTCGTCGCCCTGCACGTTGACGACGATGTCGTCGCCGTCGAGGCCCAGCAGCCCGCAGGCCTCGGCCAGCCTGTCGCTGCCGCTGGCGTGGTCAGTGCGGGTCAGCAGCGCGCGGATGCCGTGCGCCTCGCAGGCCGCGACGATCTCGGCATCGTCCGCCGCGACGACCACCTGGGCGGCGCCGGCCAGCAGGGCGCGCCGGGCCACGTGCACGACCATCGGCACGCCGCGGATGTCCGCCAGGGGCTTGCGCGGCAGGCGGGTCGATGCCAGCCGCGCCGGGATCAGGACCGAGAAGCTCATTCGAGGCTCCGCGCCTCGCCTTCGAGCATCACCGGCAGGCCGTCGCGCACCGGGAAGGCCAGCCGGTCCGCGCGGCAGGCGAGCTCGACGGGCTGGCCCGCTTCGTCGCGCAGCATTTCGAGCGGGCCCTTGCAGACGGGGCAGACCAGCAGGTCGATCAGGCGGTGGTCGAGCGTCATGGCGTGGGGGGCGGGGGGAGCAGGGCGGAAAGGGCCGCGGCGAAGCCGGGCGGGGGCTCGAAGTCTAGCGTGGCGACCCACACGCGCGGGGCGCCCGCGAGGCGCTCGGGGCGCAGCTTCACCGCGTCCTTTTCGGTGAGGACGACATCGGCCGTGCCGGGGGGCCACGGGAGTTCGGCGAAGCCGTGGTGGTCGGGCAGGGGCAGGCGCCGGATCGACAGGCCCTCCCGCTCCAGCATCGTGAAAAAGCGCTCCGGCGCCGCGATCCCGGCCGTTGCCAGCACGGGCCGGCCCAGCAACGCCGACCAGGGCTGCGCCGGCGCACCTGCCCACCAGTCCGCCAGCGCCGTGGCCCCCGCCAGCCGGCGCTGCGCGGTCCAGCCCGGCAGCGGCGTGCTCGCGGCGGCCGCGTTGTAGAGCACCAGCGAGCGCGGCGGCACCTCGCCGGGCAGGGGTTCGCGCAGCGGCCCGGCGGGCAGCAGCAGGCCATTGCCGGCGCCGCGTTCGTCGAACACGATCACCTGCGCATCACGGGGCAGCCGGTGGTGCTGCAGCCCGTCGTCGGACACCACGATGTCGACCTGCGGATGGGCCTGGCGCAAGGCCTGCAGCGCGGCGACGCGGTCGCGCCCCACCCAGACCGGCGCGCCGGTGCGCAGGTGGATCAGCAGCGGCTCGTCGCCGGTCTCCGCCGCCGGCCGGTCGGCGCGCACCGGGGCCGTGCCGGCCGCCTGGCGGCCGTAGCCGCGCGAGATCACGCCCGGTGTCCAACCCGCGTCGCGCAGCAGGCGCACGAGGGCGATGACGGTCGGCGTCTTGCCCGCGCCGCCGGCGATCAGGTTGCCGACGACGACCACCGGCACGCCGGGCGCGGGGCCTGCCGGCGTGTGTTGGCGGTGCCACGCGGCCAGGGTGGCGTAGAGCCACGACAGCGGCTGCATCAGCCGCGCGCCCGCCGTGGGCGGCCGGCGCCACCACTGGCGCTGCACCCAGGCGGCGATGCGCGAGGACGGGGCTGCGGCCATGGGGCGCCGTCTCAGCGGCCGGGCGCTGCGGTGTCGGTCCCGGCCTGGGTCGCGAAGGTCACGCGTGTCAGGCCGGCGCGCCGCGCCGCGTCGAGCACGTTGATCACGGCCTGGTGTGCCGCGGTCGCGTCTGCCGAGACGACCACGGACGGACCGCCGTCGGGCCCGCCCGCGGCGGTGCCGGCGGCCGCGGCCATGGCGGCGGCGAGCAGGTCGACGCTGCGTCCGTCGAGGGCCTGGCCGTCGAGCGCGTACCGCCCGTCCGCCGCGACGGTGACGACGATCTCCCGGGGCCGGTCGCGCAGCGGCTCGGCCTGCGCCACCGGCAGCGAGACCTGCAGCTCGGTGAACTTCGAGTACGTGGTCGACAGCATCAGGAAGATCAGCACCACGAGCAGCACGTCGATGAACGGGATCAGGTTGATCTCCGGTTCCTCGCGGCGGGCGCGGCGGAAGTTCATGCGGGGCTGCGCACCGCGAACCGCATCAGGTGCGGCACCAGGCGCTCGGCCGCCTGCTCGAGGTCGATCGCGTATTCGTCGATGCGGCCGCGGAAGTACCGGTAGAACATCAGCGAGGGGATCGCGACGATCAGGCCGAACGCGGTGTTGTAGAGCGCGATCGAGATGCCATGCGCCATCTGCACCGGGTTGCCGGCGCCGGGCGCCTGCGCCCCGAAGATCTCGATCATGCCCACCACGGTGCCCAGCAGGCCGAGCAGCGGCGCGGCGGTGGCGATGGTGCCGAGCGTGTTCAGGTAGCGCTCCAGCCGGTGCAGCACCACGCGGCCGGCATTCTCCAGCGACTGGCGCAGCGCTTCCTCGGTGATGCGCGGCTCGGCGATCACGCTGCGCAGGCCCGCTGCCAGCACCTGCCCCAGCGCGGAATTCGCGGCGAGCTTGTTCACCACGTCATGCCCCGGCAGGTTGGAGCGGGTGAGGGTGAGCACCTCGTCGAGCAGGCGGGGGGGCGCGACGCGCAGCGGCCGCAGGCTGGCGATGCGCTCGATGACCAGGGCCAGCGCCACCACGGAACAGGCGATCAGCGGCCAGATTGGCCAACCTGCGGCTTGTATGATCGAAATCACTGTCTTCCAGGGGATTGACGCCGGTTCCGCAGGGGCCGGCCGTGAAGCGAGGCGGGATTATGGGCCATGCCTGCGGGGCGTCCCGGACACCCGCGTGCCGTGCGAAACCCGACCGGCGCACCCCCTGTTCTTGGGGTGCCGGACTTGACAAGCCTTCAATCCACGAACGCTGTGGATAACTTTGTGGGCAACTGGAGGCCGCGGCCCGCCAAGGCGCAAAAACACTGGGCCCGGCACAGTTTGCTGCAGTTTTGAGCACGAAAATTCCATTGAAAATCAATAACTTAACTGAAGATGTCAGCACGGTGACCAGTGCACCGGCCCGCGAGCCCAGCATTGGCGCGGTTGTGGAGTTCTCGGGCCTCGCCGATCGGGCGTTTGCCGGATGAACACGCCCGCGCGGGCCGCGCCGGCGCGGCAGGTCTGGGGCGTGGCCGCGCTGCTGCTGGCGGCGGGCGATGCGCTCGCGGCGCGTTTCGGCGCGGTGTCGGTGCGGGGAGAGCTGTCGGGCTTCACCCGCGCGCCGAGCGGGCACTGCTACTTCACGCTGAAGGACGCCGACGGCGCCGCGGGTGCGCTGCGCTGCGCGATGTTCCGCCGCGTCGCGGCGATGGTCGACTTCACGCCGCGCGACGGGCAGGAGGTGGAGCTGCGCGGCCGCATGGCGGTGTACGAGGCACGCGGCGAGCTGCAGCTCGTCGTCGAGGCGATGCAGTCGGTGGGTGCGGGTTCGCTGTACGAGCAGTTCCTGCGGCTGAAGGCACGGCTGGAAGCGCTGGGCCTGTTCGACCCGGCGCGCAAGCGGCGGCTGCCGCGCTTCCCGCGGCGCGTGGGCGTGGTCACCTCGCTGGGGGCCGCGGCGCTGCACGACGTGCTGACGGCGCTGGCGCGGCGCGCGCCGCACGTCGAGGTGGTGGTGTACCCGAGCCTGGTGCAGGGCGCCGAGGCGCCGGCCGCGCTGGTGGCGGCGCTGGGCCGGGCCGCGCAGCGCGCGGAGGTCGACACGCTGATCCTGGCGCGCGGCGGCGGCTCGCTGGAGGACCTGTGGGCCTTCAACGACGAGCAGGTCGTGCGGGCGGTGGCGGCCTCGCCGATCCCGCTGGTGTGCGGCGTCGGGCACGAGACCGACGTGACGCTCGCGGATTTCGCGGCCGACCTGCGGGCCCCCACGCCGACGGCGGCGGCGGAGCTCGTCGCGCCTGCGCAGGCCGAGTCGCTGGCGCAGCTCGAGGCGATCGCGCACCGTCTGCGCACGCTGGTGCACCGCCGGCTCGACAGCCAGGCCCAGCACCTCGACCGCCGTGCGATGCAGCTGGCGCGGCCGGCCCAGGCCCTGGCGCGGCACGCGCAGCGCCTCGAACTGCTCGACGCACGCCGGCAGCAGGCGCTGCGGCAGTGGCTGCAGCGGGCGGTGCAGTCGCAGGAGCAGCTGCAGGCCCGGCTGCAGCGGGCCCAGGCGGTGCGGCTCGCCTCGGCCGACACGCGCTTGCAGACGCTCTCGGCCCGGCTCACCGCGCTCGATCCCCGGCGTGTGCTGCAGCGCGGCTACGCCTGGGTGACGGGCGAGGACGGCCGCGCGATCGTCTCGGCCGCCACGCTGGCGCCGGGCGCGCGGATTGCCGCGGTATGGCGCGACGGCAGCGCCCAGGCGGTCGTCGAAGCGGTGCAGCCCGCATCTCCCGACTCGCTCGTGTGACCATGGCACCTGGCCGCGGCCTGCGCGGCGGGGCGCTGCCTACAATGCGCCGCCACTAGCTCAACCCGTCGGCACGAGCCGGCTCAACAACGAGGACATCTTCATGGAACACGTGCTGCCCCCCCTGCCTTACGCGATCGACGCGCTGGCGCCGCACTACAGCCAAGAGACGCTCGAGTACCACCACGGCAAGCATCACAACGCCTACGTGGTGAACCTCAACAACCTGCAGAAGGGCACCGAGTTCGAGAACATGTCGCTCGAGGACATCATCAAGAAATCCTCCGGCGGCATCTACAACAACTCGGCCCAGATCTGGAACCACACCTTCTTCTGGAACTGCATGAAGCCGCAGGGCGGCGGTGAGCCGTCGGGCGCGCTGGCCGCGGCGATCAACGCCAAGTGGGGCTCCTACGCCGCGTTCAAGGAAGCGTTCGTCAAGAGCGCGGTCGGCAACTTCGGCTCGGGCTGGACCTGGCTGGTGAAGAAGCCCGACGGCTCGGTCGACATCGTGAACACCGGCGCCGCCGGCACCCCGCTGACCACCGCCGACACCGCGCTGCTGACGGTCGACGTGTGGGAGCACGCGTACTACATCGACTACCGCAACCTGCGCCCGAAGTTCGTCGAGACCTTCCTCGACAAGCTGGTGAACTGGTCGTTCGCCGAGAAGAACTTCGGCTAATCAGCCGGGGCCTGCCGCAGGACCTCGCGCGCCAGCTCGATCACCGAGCACGGCGCCGAGCCTTCGGCCTTGTTGTTGATGCCGACGTAGGCATCGAAGCCGGCGGCCAGCGTCCCGGCGATCACGCGGGCGAGCGCCTCGCGCGTCGGCAGGTCGGGGGCCTGGATGCGGTCGAACGGCTCCCACAGCCCCTTGGCCTGCGCATAGCGCAGGCCGCGCTGCAGGTTCCAGCGGCACACCAGGTCGCCCGGCCACATCGCCCGCAGCATCGGCAGCTGCGTCGACACCGGCGGCATGCGATCGTGCAGCCCTGCGCAGTAGCGCACGCCATGCCGCTGGAGCAGCTTGGCCAGTGCCGGTGTCAGCAGCTCGGGGTCGCGCACTTCGAGCGCGGCCCGCGCCGAGGCGGGCAGGGCAGGCACCACGGCCCGCCACAACGCATCGAGCCGGGCATGGAAGGCAGCCTCGTCGGCCAGCCATTCGAGCGGCAACGGCGAGAGCTGGAACACCAGCACGCCGAAGGCCGGTCCCAGGCCCTGCACGGCGGGCGTCACCGCCTCGGCGAGTGCCACCCGCGGATCGAGGAACAGCGGATTGGCCCGCAACGCTTTGCCGTTGGCAGGATCGCGCACGGTCGCGTCGGTCACCAGCGCGGGGGCCTTCACGATGAAGCGGAAGCCCTCGGGCACTTGCGCCGCGAACCCCGTATAGGCGGCCGCCTCGAGCGGCCGGTAGAAAGCCCGGTCGAGGCTGACGGTGCGCAGCAGTGGATGGCGGGCATAGGCGGTCAGGCCGCGCTTGGCGAGCGTGGATTCGCCGTAGGCCCGGCCCCAGACCAGGCCGTTCCAGCCGGGGAAGCTCCAGGAGGAGGTGCCCAGGTGCAGCCGGCCTCGGAAGCGGCGGTCGAGGTCGCTCGCCAGCGCATGGAGCTCCGCCGGCACCTCGGCCGCGGCCAGGCCGCCGGCGTCGCCGAACAGGCCGCCGCTCACGCCGGGCGGCTCGCGGAGAGGCCCGCCAGGTAGGTGTCCAGCGTCAGCATCCCGGTCTCGACGAGGTCGAAGGCCTGCGGATCCATGATCCAGTTCTGCAGCAGCCCGTCGACCAGCGCGTGCAGGCCGAGCGCGATCTGCGCCGGCGACACGGCGCGGCCGATCTCACCGTGCAACTGCGCCTGCTGCATCAGGTACTCGAGCCGGCCGGCATGGTCGCCGCGGCACTGCAAGTGGCGGTCGCGCACCGCGCTGAGCTCGTCGACGTATTCGACCTTCTGGGTCGCGATCTCGATCACTCGGCGCGCGCGCTCGTCCTCGCTGACCAGGCGGAAGACCGTGCGCACCTTCTCGCGCACCTTCTCCAGGGCCAGGCCCGGGCCCACCGGCTCGCGTTCCCCGGTGTCTTCCTCCAGGGGCAGGCAGACGCGGTCCATCATCGTCATGAAGACGTCGGCCTTGTCCTTGAAGTGCCAGTACACGGCGCCGCGTGTCACGCCGGCGGCCTGCGCGATGTCGTGCAGCGAGGTCCGCGACACGCCTTGGCGCTGAAACACCAGCTCGGCAGCATCCAGGATGCTGTTGCGGGTGATGAGGGCGTCCTCTTTCGTCTTCCTTACCATCGTGTGCGGCTGCGAGTCCCGGGCCCGCCCAGATGGGGCCAACTTCCATACATTCTAGGCTGTATGTATACTCGCCGCCTTGCGTTTGCGGGTTAACCCGCAGGCGGCGCTCCAATAAACACCTGCAAGGACGTCCATCGTGATCCGACGAGAGTCTGCTATTGCTCAAATTTCCCGTTCGCCGGCTCACGGCATCGGCCTGCGTGCCGCCGTGGCGCTGGCCGCAGCAGCAGTGCTGCTGGCGGCTTGCGGCAAGAAGGAAGAGGGCGGTGGCGCCCCCGCGGGCGGCGGCATGCCGCCGGCGACCGTCGGTGTCGTCACGGTGCAGCCGCAGTCCGTCGGGCTGGTGAACGAGCTGCCCGGCCGGCTGGAGGCCTCGCGTGTCGCGCAGGTGCGCGCCCGGGCGGCCGGCATCCTGCAGAAGCGGCTCTTCCGCGAAGGCAGCGACGTCAAGGCCGGGCAGCCGCTGTTCACGATCGACGCGGCGCCGTACGAGGCCGCGCTGGCCAGCGCCCAGGCGTCCGTCGCGCGTGCCGAGTCGACGCTGGTGCAGGCGAGCGCCCAGGCGCAGCGCCTGAAGCCGCTGGTGGAGGCCAACGCCGTCAGCAAGCAGGACTACGACAACGCCGTCGCCGCGCAGAAGGCCGCCGAGGCCGAGCTGGCCGCCGCACGCGCCTCGGTGCAGACGGCGCGCATCAACCGCGGTTATGCCCAGGTGACCGCGCCGATCTCCGGCCGCATCGGCCGCGCGCTCGTGACCGAAGGCGCGCTGGTGGGGCAGGGCGAGGCGACACCGCTCGCGGTGGTGCAGCAGATCAACCCGATGTACGTGAACTTCACGCAGTCGACCACCGAGGTGCTGCGCCTGCGCAAGGCGATGGCCGCCGGCAGCCTGGCCAAGGCCGGCACCGATGCGGCCACCGTGCAGGTCGTGCTGGAAGACGGCTCCACCTACGGCCGCCCGGGCAAGCTGCTGTTCTCCGACCTGACGGTGGATGCCACCTCGGGCCAGGTGACGCTGCGCGCCGAGGTGCCCAACCCTGACGGCCTGCTGCTGCCCGGCATGTACGTGCGCGTGCGGTTGGAGCAGGCGCAGGTCAACAACGCCATCCTGCTGCCGCAGCAGGCGGTGACGCGCTCGAACCAGGGCGACACCGTGCTGGTGGTCGGCGCGGACAACAAGCCGGTGACCCGCCAGATCAAGATCGGCAGCGGCCAGAACAACCAGTGGGTGGTGCTCGACGGCCTGAAGCCCGGCGAGCAGGTCATCGTCGACGGCTTCCAGAAGATGATGGTGCCGGGCGCACCGGTGAAGGCGGTGCCGTGGGCCGGCCCGGCTTCGGCGGCCTCCGCCCCGGCCGGTGGCGCCTCCGCCCCCGCGGCGGCAGCGCCCGCTGCGTCGGCCGCTTCTGCCGGCAACTGACAGCACGCCGTCCCCGAACGCTAGAAAAGCAAGGCGCACTACATGGCCAAATTTTTCATCGACCGCCCGATCTTTGCCTGGGTGATCGCGCTGTTCATCATGGTGATGGGCGGCGTGGCGATCTCCCAGCTGCCGGTCGCGCAGTACCCGACGGTGGCCCCGCCGGCCATCGTCATCAACACCGCCTACCCCGGCGCGTCGGCGCAGACGCTCGAGGAGTCCGTGCTCAGCGTCATCGAGCGCGAGATGAACGGCTCGCCCGGCTTGATCTACATGGAATCGGTCGCGCAGGCCGACGGCACGGGCGCGATCACGATCACCTTCGAGGCCGGCACCGATCCGGAGCTGGCGCAGGTGGACGTGCAGAACCGCCTGTCGCGCGCGACGCCGCGGCTGCCCGCGGCCGTGACGCAGCAAGGTGTGCGCGTCGACAAGTCGCGCAACAACTTCCTGATGTTCACGATCCTGTCGTCGAAGGATCCGCGCTACGACCCGGTGGCGCTGGGCGACTACGCCTCGCGCAACGTGCTGCCCGAGTTGCAGCGCGTGGCCGGCGTCGGCCAGGCGCAGCTGTTCGGCACCGAGCGCGCGATGCGGATCTGGATCGATCCGAACAAGCTCGTCGGCTTCAACCTGTCGGCGGCCGAGGTCAACGCCGCGATCCGCGCGCAGAACGCGCAGGTCTCGTCCGGCACGATCGGCGACCTGCCGAACATCCCGAGCCAGTCGATCTTCGCGACCGTCGTCGTCGAGGGGCAGCTCTCCACTGTGGAGCAGTTCGGCAACATCGTGCTGCGTGCCAACACCGACGGCTCGTCCGTGCGGCTGAAGGACGTCGCACGCATCGAGCTGGGCGGGCAGGCCTACGCCACCTCCGCGCGCCTGAACGGCCAGCCGTCCACCGGCATCGGCATCCAGCTCTCGCCCACCGGCAACGCGATGGCCACCGCCAAGGCGGTGCGCGAGCGCATGGAGGAGCTGTCCAAGTTCTTCCCGCAGGGCGTCGAGTACGAGATCCCGTACGACACCTCGCGCTTCGTCAGCATCTCGATCGAGCAGGTGGTGCACACGCTGTTCGAGGCGGTGGTGCTGGTGTTCCTGGTGATGTTCCTGTTCCTGCAGAACTGGCGCTACACGGTCATCCCGACCATCGTGGTGCCGGTGGCGCTGCTGGGCACCTTCGCCGTGCTCTATGCGCTGGGCTTCTCGATCAACGTGCTGACGATGTTCGGCATGGTGCTGGTGATCGGCATCGTGGTGGACGACGCGATCGTCGTGGTCGAGAACGTCGAGCGCATCATGAGCGAGGAGGGGCTCTCGCCCCGCAAGGCCACGCGCAAGGCGATGGGCCAGATCTCGGGCGCCATCATCGGCGTGACGGTGGTGCTGATCTCGGTGTTCGTGCCGCTGGCGTTCTTCGCCGGCTCGGTGGGCAACATCTACCGCCAGTTCTCGGCGGTGATGGTGGCGTCGATCGCGTTCTCGGCCTTCCTGGCCCTGTCGCTCACGCCGGCGCTGTGCGCCACGCTGCTGAAGCCGGTGGAAGCCGGCCACCACCACGAGAAGCGCGGCTTCTTCGGCTGGTTCAACCGCGGCTTCTCGCGCACCGCCAAGGGCTACGAGGGCTGGGTCAGCCGCATCCTGCGCCGCAGCGGCCGCTTCATGGTGGTGTACCTCGCGATCGTCGTCGGCGTGGGCTGGATGTTCACCCGGCTGCCGGGCAGCTTCCTGCCCAACGAGGACCAGGGCTACATCATCGTCAACGTGCAGCTGCCCCCGGGCGCGGCGCAGAACCGCACGCTCGACGTGATGAAGCAGGTCGAGGACTACATCCTCAAGCAGCCGGAGGTGGACAGCATGGTCAGCGTGCTGGGCTTCAGCTTCTCGGGCACGGGCCAGAACGCCGCGCTCGCGTTCGTGGTGCTGAAGGACTGGCATGAACGCGAAGGCCAGGCGCACAGCGCCGCCGGCGTGGCCGGGCGGGCCTTCGGCGCGCTGATGGGCATCCGCGATGCCTTCATCTACCCGCTGAGCCCGCCGCCGATCCCCGAGCTGGGCACCGGCACCGGCTTCAACTTCCGCCTGCAGGACCGCGCCGGCAACGGCCATGCGGCGCTGCTGGCCGCGCGCAACCAGATCCTGGGCATGGCGCACGGCAGCAAGCTGCTCGCCAACATGCGGCCCGACGGCCTGGAAGATGCGCCGCAGCTGCAGATCGACATCGACCGCGACAAGGCCAACGCGCTGGGCGTGAGCTTCGACGCGATCAACTCGGCGCTGTCGACCTCGCTCGGTTCGAGCTACGTCAACGACTTCCCGAACCAGGGCCGCCTGCAGCGCGTGATCGTGCAGGCCGACGCGCCGCGCCGCATGCAGCCGGACGACCTGCTGAACCTCAATGCGTCCAACGCGAGGGGCCAGCCGGTGCCGCTGTCGGCCTTCGCCACCACGCGATGGATCACCGGCCCGATGCAGACCGTGCGCTACAACGGCTACCCGACGATGCGCCTGGCCGGCGAACCGGCCCCGGGCGTCAGCACGGGCCAGGCGATGGAGGAGATGGAGCGGCTCGCGTCGCAGCTACCGGCCGGCTTCGGCTTCGAGTGGACGGGCCAGTCGCGCGAGGAGAAGCTCTCGGGCTCGACCGCGACCATCCTGTTCGCGTTCTCGCTGCTGGCGGTGTTCCTCGCGCTTGCCGCGCTGTATGAGAGCTGGTCGATCCCGGCCTCGGTGCTGCTGGTGGTGCCGCTGGGCGTCCTGGGGGCGCTGGCCGCGGTGTTCCTGCGCGACTACCCGAACGACGTGTACTTCAAGGTCGGCCTGATCACGGTGATCGGGCTGGCGGCGAAGAACGCCATCCTGATCATCGAGTTCGCGAAGGACCTGCAGGCGCAGGGCAAGGGCGTCGTCGAATCGGCGCTGGAGGCTGCGCACCTGCGGTTCCGCCCGATCATCATGACCTCGCTGGCCTTCATCCTCGGCGTGCTGCCGCTGGTGATCGCCTCGGGCGCGGGCTCGGCGAGCCAGCGCGCGATCGGCACCGGCGTGATGGGCGGGATGATCGCGGCCACGGCGCTGGCTGTGTTCTTCGTGCCGCTGTTCTTCGTGGTGGTGCGCGGCCTGTTCAAGGGCAGCGAGCGCCAGCGGCGCATGTATGCGCACGAACTCGACCAGGACACGCTGCCCCCGCCCTCGTCCGACCTCGCGCCGGAGGGCCGCCCGTGAAAGCGATCGCCATGAACCTCACTTCCCGCCTGACCGTGCTGGCCGCGGCCGCCCTGCTGGCCGCCTGCGGATCGATGGCCCCGCACTACGAGCGGCCGGCGGCGCCGGTGTCGCCCACCTACCCGGCCACGGTGGCCGGTGCGATCGGCGGCACGCCGGCCGCGGACATCGAATGGCAGCGCTTCTTCGAGGACGCCCGCATCCGGCGGCTGATCGAGCTCGCGCTGCAGAACAACCGAGACCTCCGCGTCGCGGTGCTCAACATCGAGCGCACGCGGGCGCAATACCAGGTGCAGCGCGCCGACCGGCTGCCCTCCGTCAGCGGCGTGGCCAGCCTGACGCGGGAGCCCAACGCGCAGGGCGACCAGACCAGCCTCTACTCGGTGGGCCTGGGCGTCACCTCGTACGAACTCGACCTCTTCGGCCGCGTGCGCAGCCTGTCGGATGCCGCGCTGGGCCAGTACCTCGCGACCGAGGAAGGCCGCAAGGCGGCGCAGATCAGCCTCGTCGGCTCGGTCGCGCGCGCGGCGCTCGCCATCCAGGCGGACGAGGAGCTGCTCGCGCTGACGCGCCAGACGCTGGCCACGCGTGAAGATTCGCTGAAGCTCGCGCAGCTGCGCTTCGACAACGGCGTGGCCTCCGAGCTCGACCTGCAGCTCGCCCGTTCGCTGATGGAAGCGGCCCGCACCACGCTGGCGCAGCAGCAGCGCCAGCGGGAGCTCGACGAAAACGCGCTGGTGCTGCTGGTCGGCCAGCCGCTGCCCGCCGACCTGCCCCCGGTCGCGCCGCTCGCGCAGACCCGGCTGGTCGACGACGTGCCCGCCGGACTGCCGGCCGATCTGCTCGCGCGGCGCCCGGACCTGCGGCAGTCGGAGCAGCTGCTCGTCTCGGCCAACGCCAACATCGGCGCGGCCAAGGCGGCGTTCTTTCCGCGCATCACGCTGACCGGCTCGGCCGGCACCGCGAGCAACGAGCTGTCGGGCCTGTTCAAGGACGGGTCGGGCGCGTGGACCTTCATGCCGCAGATCACGCTGCCGATCTTCGACGCCGGCCGCAACCGGGCCAACCTGGACGTGGCGAACGCCAACCGCGACATCGCGCTGGCGCAGTACGAGAAGGCGGTGCAGACGGCGTTCCGCGAGGTGGCCGACGCGCTGGCCGGCCGCGCCACGCTGGGCGAGCAGCTGCGCTCCCAGCAGGCGCAGGCCGATGCCGAGAACGCGCGCTTCCGTCTGTCGGACCTGCGCTACCGCAACGGCGTGGCGAGCTACCTCGACCTGCTGGATGCGCAGCGCTCGCTGTTCACCGTGCAGCAGGCCGCGCTGCAGACCCGGCTGGCGCAGCTGCAGAACCAGGTCACGCTGTACCAGGTCCTCGGCGGCGGCTGGACCGAAGCGCCGGCACCCCAGGCGGCGCGTTGATGCCCGCGTCCGGCGCACCCGCGGGGGGCCGGACGGGCCTCGCTCAGCCTGCGCCGCAGGCCGCGTAGAGGTCCAGCGCCGGCTGGTAGACCGCGGTGCGCACGTCCAGCAGGCCCAGCACCGAATGGAACCAGTGGTCATGCGAGCGCCGCTCGTCCGCGCCGCGCTGCAGGCAGGCGGTGCTGATCCCCGCGCGCCGCTCGTAGGCCGGCGACAGCCAGGTGATCCACGGCACCCGCTTCTGCACGTCGGGCGCCAGGGCGTAGGGCAGGCCGTGCAGGTAGAGGTTGTTCTCGCCCAGTGATTCGCCGTGGTCGGCCAGGTAGACCATCGCCGTGCTGGCACGGTCGCCGCGGGCCTTCAGCCAGCGGATCGTCGAGGCGAGGAAGTGGTCGGTGTAGGCGATGCTGTTGTCGTAGGCATTGACGAGCTGCTCCTGGCTGCAGGCCTGCAGCGACGCGGTCTCGCACTCGGGCTGGAAGCGCTTGAACGCCGCGGGCGAGCGCTTGCCGTAGGCCGGCCCGTGGCTGCCCATCTGGTGCAGCACGACCACGACGCCCCGGGCGCGCCGCTCGGCCGGCAGGGCCGCGATGCGCTCGTCCAGGCCTTGGAGCATCACCATGTCGAGGCAGGCGCCGCCGGGGCACAACGCGGGATCCTGCAGCTTGGAAGTGTCGACGTTCGGCACCCGGCTGCACACGCCCTTGCAGCCCGACTGGTTGTCGACCCACAACACGGCGAGGCCGGCACGCTGCAGCACGTCGAGCAGGCCCTCGTAGTCGTGCGGCCGGGCGTCGAAGCCCTCGCGGCCGAGGTGCGAGAACATGCAGGGCACCGAGGCCGCAGTGCTCGTGCCGCACGACCACACGTTGCGCAGGCTGGCCACGTGCTCTCTGGCCAGCTCCGGCGTGGTGTCGCGGCCGTAGCCGTTGAGGCCGAAATTGCCGCTGCGGCCCGTTTCGCCCAGCACCAGCACCACCAGCGGCGGCTTGGCCTGGCCCGCGTAGCTGCTGCCGAGCCGCGCATCCTGGCCGATCGGCTCGAGCACGCCGCCGTCGCGGCGCAGCGGCTTGGCCACCGCATCGGTGGCGGCCCAGACGGTGTTGAGCGGGTTGACGAGGTAGCGCACCTGCTTGTGGTTGCGCAGCATCGACGACAGCGGCTGGAAGCAGGCCAACAGCAGCGCCACCGCCACCGCGATGCCGCCGAGCAGCATCCCCAGGTTGCCCAGCAGGCGCCGCGGCGCGCTGCCGTAGCGCAGCGGCAGGCGCCACACCAGCACGGCCGGCAGCACGCCGATCAGCAGCAGGGTCGCGGCCAGGCGCAGGCTCATCAGGTCGGCGGCTTCGCGCGTGTCGGTCTGCAGTACGTTGGTGAGCATCGACGGGTCGATCACGATGCCGTAGGCCAGCATGAAATGCGTGCCCCCGGCGGCGGCGACCAGCAGCAGCGCCAGTGCCGGCTTCAAGGTCCACCGCCATGCCAGCAGGCTGCACAAGGCCGTGGCCAGCGCGGCGATGACGAGGGCGGTGCCGATGCCGAGCAGCACGCCGCGCAGGCCGCCCAGCATGCCGAGCGCCGACATCTCGTGCCACAGCGCGAGGTTGCCGGCCGTCGCCATCCACAGGCTGCTCAGGGAGACGGCCAGCGCCGGCGAGTGGGCGCGCGGCGGCGCCGGCGTGCCGGCGTCTGCGACGGGGCGCAGGCCGAGCCAGGCCCGGCGCAGCGGCAGGGACAGCAGCGTCATGTGGATTCCCTCGCAAGGGGCGCCGGCATGCGACGGCGGACGGCGAGGTCGATCGCCAGCGCCACGCTCCAGCACAGCCAGGCCGTCCAGAGGGTGTGGCTCATGAAGTGCGCGCCGCGTGCCTGCTGCGCGGCGCCGAACACGAAGCCTGCCGCCAGCGCCGCGGCGAGCCAGCGCCGTGCGATGTGGGGCGCTTCGGTCCGGAACGCGAAGAACCCGCCCAGGAACGCAAAGCCCGCCGACGCATGCCCGGCCGGAAAGCAGTGGCCGCTGCCGCCGTCGGGGCCGTGCAGCCAGGCCCAGTGCGAGACCAGGTGGGCCGTGCGGCCGAACACGTCCAGCTCCCAGGGGCAGCTGGTCAGGCTGAAACCCTTCATCAGCGATACCGCCAGCACCGCGGCCAGGGTGCTCCCGGCCAGCTGCAGCCGGCGCGCCATGCCGATCCGCCGCAGCGGCCCGACGGGCCACCACGCGCCGACGCACAGCCCAAGGGCGAGCAGCCAGGCGGCCGCCCGGCCACCTTCGTGCAGCACGGCCGACAGCAGCCAGTGGTCGCGCAGCGGGAATCCATGCTGGTCGCCGAACCACCGGGCGGCGGCGAGGTCGAGGGCGCTCGCGTCCCAGGCCAGCACCCCGGCCAGGGCCAGCGCGGTCCAGCCGAGCAGGACGATGGGCGAACGGGCGGCCGGCCGCGGCAGGGCGGCGAGGCGGGGCACGGAACAGGAGGGCGGGCAGGGTGGGGGGCTGGGATAGGGCACGCGGCGCACGATAGGCAGCGCGGCTTAAATCCGCCTTAAGCCGGCGCCACAATGCCGGCCATGCGCGTACTGGTGGCCGAGGACGACGAGGGCATTGCCGCCGGGCTGGCAGCGGCGCTGCGGCAGCATGGCCATGCGGTGGAGGCGGCGGCCACGGTCGCCGGCGCCTGGCGCCTGCTGCAGGCCGAGCCGTTCGAGCTCCTGCTGCTCGACCTGGGCCTTGCCGACGGCGACGGCACCGAGCTGCTGCGCCGCGTGCGTGCCAGCCCCGCCGGCAGGCTGCCCGACGCCGCGATGCCCGTGCTGATCATGACCGCCCGCGACGAGATCACCTCGCGCATCGCGGGGCTCGACCTCGGCGCGGACGACTACGTCATCAAGCCCTTCCATGCCGACGAACTGGCCGCGCGCATGCGGGCGCTGCGCCGCCGCGCCGCGGGCCGCGCGCAGCCGCTGCTGCGCTGCGGCGAGCTGGCGATCGACCCGGCGGCCCGCACCGTGCTGCGTGGCGGCCGGCCGGTGGAGCTGTCGGCGCGCGAGTTCGCGGTGCTGCTGGCGCTGGTGGAGGCGCGGCCGCGCGTGCTGTCGCGCACGCAGATCGAGTCGCAGCTCTACACCTTCGACGGGGCGCTCGAAAGCAATGCGATCGAGGTGCACGTGCACCACCTGCGCCGCAAGCTCGGGGAGGGCGTCATCCGCACGATGCGGGGCGTCGGCTACTTCGTGCCGTCCGATCCCGCGGCATGAAGGCCGAGGCGATGCCCAAGGAGGCGCCTCGCACGCTGCTGCGCCACCTGCTGGCGTGGACGCTGGGCGCGCTGGCGCTGGTGTGGGCGAGCTTCATCGTCGTCGGCTTCACCACCGGCGTGCACGAAGCCGACGAGCTGACCGACGGCCACCTCGCCAGCGTGGCCGCATTGCAGGCGGCGCTGCGCGACGGGCGCTTCGATCCGCAGCACGCGCTCGACGCGGCGCAGGCCGTCGGGCCGGCGCTGAAGAGCCACGACTACCAGCAGTCGATGAGCGTCGTGGTGTGGGACGGGGAGGGCCGCCTGCTGACACGCACCGGCGGCGCGCCGCTGCCGGCGTTCGACCGCGAGACCGGCTTCGCCGACCTGTGGCTGGGCGATCCGCCCGCCGCCTGGCGCACCTTCTCGCGCTGGGCCGGGCCGGCGCAGGACCGCAAGATCATGGTGATGCTGAGCATCGAGGAGCGCGACGACCTCGCGTGGGACATCGCGCTGCAGGTCGCGAGCCCGGGGCTGTGGGTCCTGCCGGTGATCGCGCTGGCGCTGGGCCTGGCGATCCGTCGCGGGCTGAAGCCGCTGCACGACCTGTCGCAGGACGTGCTGAGCCTCGACGTCCACCGGCCGCAGCCGCTGTCGCGCCAGCATCCGCATGCGGAGTTCAAGGTGGTGGTCGATTCGATCAACACGCTGGTGGCGCGCCAGCACGCGGCGCTGACGCGCGAGCGGCAGCTGGCCAGCGAGTTCGCGCACGAGCTGCGCACGCCGCTGGCGTCGATCGCGCTGCACGCGCGCTCGCTGCAGGGCCCGCTCGACGAAGGCGCGCGCCGCGCGTCGCTCGAGCGGCTGGAGCACGATGCGGTGCGGGCCGGCCAGGTGGTGCAGCAGCTGCTCGCGCTGGCGCGGGCCAGCCGGGCCGAGATGGCCGAGGCCGCGCAGCCGGTGGACCTCGACTCCCTGGGCCGTGCGGTGGTGGCGGAGTATGCGCAGGCCGCGCTGGACAGCGGGCACGAGCTGGCGCTGGACAGCGCGGGGCCGTTCCCGCTCCCGGGCCACCCGCTGCTGCTGGAACTGGCGCTGCGCAACCTGATCGACAACGCCCTGGCCCACACGCCGCGCGGCGCGCTGGTGGAAGTGCAGCTCGACGCCCGGGCGCGCTGGCTGCAGGTGTGCGACAGCGGAGGCGCCCCCGCCGAGGGCGGCGCCGGTGCACGGCATGCCGGCCCTTCGCTGGGCCTCGGCCTGGGGCACCGCGTGGTCGCCAAGGTGGCGGCCCTGCACGGCGCCACCTTTGGCCCGGCGCCGCCGCCGCCAGGCTTCGCCACCTGCTACCGGCTGACGTTCCCGTCCTGAGCCGCGCCGCCGCGCGGCGGCCCTTACCATCGCGCGAATGTCACCCCAGGCGCGCCGGCAGTTCGCTCTCCTCCTCATCTTCGTCACTCCCGCCTTCTGGAGCGTCAACTACCTCGTCGCGCGCGGCGCGCCGGGCGTGATCGAGCCGCACCTGCTGGCACTGCTGCGCTGGTTCGCGGCGGGGCTGCTCTTCGTGGTGCCCACCTGGCGCGAGCTGCTGCAGCACCGGGCGCACATCGCGGCCGATTGGCGCCGCTACCTGGTGCTGGGCGCGCTCGGCATGTGGATCTGCGGGGCCTGGGTCTACATCGGCGGGCGCACCACCGCGGCGGTGAACATCGCGCTGATCTACGCCCTGTCGCCGGTGCTGATCGCGCTGGTCTCGGCGCTGTGGCTGAAGGAGCGCTTCAACCGGCTGCAGATGGTGGGCGTGGTGCTCTCGCTCGCCGGCGTGGTCCACGTGATCCTGAAAGGGCAATGGTCGTCGCTGGGGCAGGTGGCCTTCGTGCCCGGCGATGCGTGGATCTTCGGCGCCACGTTGTCGTGGACGCTCTACTCCGTGCTGATGCGGCGCTGGTCCAGCCCGCTGTCGGCGATGGCGCGGCTCGCGGTCATCTGCGCCGGGGGCGTGGCCGTGCTGGTGCCGTTCGCCGCGTGGGAGATCATCCAGGCCACCACGCACCCGCCGTTGACGGCCGCCGGGCTGGGCCTCGCGCTGCTGGCGGCGGGCATCCCGGGCTTCGCGGCCTACCTGTCCTATTCCGTGATGCAGCGTGAGCTGGGCGCTGCCCGCGTCGCGGTGGTCATCTACCTGGGGCCGCTGTACGCGGCCGGCATGGCGTGGCTGGTGCTGAACGAACCGCTCCAGGCCTTCCACGCCGCCGGCATGGCGCTGGTGCTCGCAGGCATCTACCTGGTCAACCGGATGTAGCCGCCGCGCGCCCGCCCCGGCGGCGGGATCGCCGGCGGCTCACGGCAGGGTCGGCGCCCGCTGCGTGGCAGCGGCCAGGCCGTTGCGGAAGTGCTCGCGCGTCAGCGCCTCGGCCGCGGCGGCGTCGCGGGCGCGCAGGGCGTCCATCACCGCGCGGTGCTCTGCGAGCGAATCGGCCAGCCGGCCTTCGCGGAACAGCGAGTGGTGGCGGTTGAGCTTCATCACCTTGCGCAGGTCGACCACGATCTGCGTGCGCCAGCGGTTGTCGGCGATGTCGAGGATGCGCATGTGGAACGCTTCGTTGAGCCGGAAGAAGCGCTCGCGGTCGTCGACGGCCGTCTCCAGCTCGGCGTGCAGCCGGCCGAGCTCCTCCAGCTGCTCGGCCGAGGCCCGACGTGCCACGTCGCCGGCGGCGTCGCTCTCCAGCAGCGACAGCAGGTGGTAGACGTCGGTCACGTCGCGGGCCGACATCTCGGTGACGTAGGCGCCGCGCCGGGGCTTCATCGTGATCAGGCCTTCGGTGGCCAGCACCTTCAGCGCCTCGCGCAGCGGCGTGCGGCTGATGCCGTACTCGCCGCACAGGCGCTGCTCGTCGATCCAGCTGCCCGGAGCGAGCTGGTGCGACAGGATGCCGCCGCGCAGGCGCTCGGCGACGTGCTCGTACAGCGGCCGGGCGGCGGTGCTGCGGGTGGGAATCAAGGTCTCTGACATCTCGGCAGGATTTGACATCACGGCGCGCCGACATCCATAATTCAATTCTGAATTATGGCGTGGCGCAGAGCCGGATGTCCAGTGCGTGGCAACCCCTGCTTCCCGCCGTCCATCGAGCCGCCGCGGCCTTCCGCCCGCGCCTGGAGAGCCTCCCATGTCCGATTCCAAGCCCACGCCCGCGACCGACACGCTGACCTCCGCCAACGGCCTGCCGGCCTGGGAGAAGGCCGCGGCGAAGTCGGCCCCTGGTGGTGATCTGTCTGCGCTGCAATGGCACACGCCCGAGGGCATCGTCGTGAAGCCCCTCTATACCGCGGCCGACGTGCAGGGGCTGCCCTACACCGACACGCTGCCGGGCCTCGCGCCGTATCTGCGCGGCCCGCAGGCCACCATGTACGCGGTGCGGCCGTGGACCATTCGCCAGTACGCGGGCTTCTCCACCGCCGAGGAATCGAACGCGTTCTACCGCAAGGCGCTGGCCGCCGGCGGGCAGGGCGTGAGCGTGGCCTTCGACCTGGCCACCCACCGCGGCTACGACAGCGACCATCCGCGTGTCACGGGCGACGTCGGCAAGGCCGGCGTGGCGATCGACAGCGTGGAGGACATGAAGATCCTGTTCGACGGCATTCCGCTCGACAAGGTCAGCGTCTCCATGACGATGAACGGCGCGGTGCTGCCGGTGCTGGCCGGCTACATCGTGGCGGCGGAAGAGCAGGGCGTGAGCCAGGACAAGCTGAGCGGGACCATCCAGAACGACATCCTCAAGGAGTTCATGGTCCGCAACACGTACATCTTCCCGCCCGAGCCGAGCATGCGGGCCATCGGCGACATCATCGAGTACACGGCCAAGCACATGCCGAAGTTCAACTCGATCTCGATCAGCGGCTACCACATGCAGGAAGCCGGCGCCAACCAGGCGCTGGAGCTGGCCTTCACGCTGGCCGACGGCAAGGAGTACGTGAAGACCGCGCTGGCCAAGGGCCTGGACGTCGACGAGTTCGCCGGTCGCCTCAGCTTCTTCTGGGCGATCGGGATGAACTTCTACCTCGAGATCGCCAAGATGCGCGCCGCGCGCCTGCTGTGGTGGCGGATCATGAAAGAGTTCGAGCCGAAGAATCCCAAGAGCCTGATGCTGCGCACGCACTGCCAGACCTCGGGCTGGAGCCTCACCGAGCAGGACCCATACAACAACGTCGTGCGCACCACCATCGAGGCGATGGCCGCGGTGTTCGGCGGCACGCAGAGCCTGCACACCAACAGCTTCGACGAAGCCATCGCGCTGCCCACCGAGTTCAGCGCCCGCATCGCGCGCAACACGCAGCTCATCATCCAGGAAGAGACGCACATCACCAACGTGGTCGATCCCTGGGCCGGCTCGTACATGATGGAGAAGCTCACCCAGGACATGGCCGACAAGGCCTGGTCCATCATCGAAGAGGTCGAGGCCATGGGCGGCATGACCAAGGCGGTCGACTCGGGCTGGGCCAAGCTGAAGATCGAGGCCAGCGCGGCCGAGAAGCAGGCGCGCATCGATTCGGGGCAGGACGTGATCGTCGGTGTCAACAAGTACAAGCTGGCCAAGGAAGACCCGATCGACATCCTCGACATCGACAACGTGAAGGTGCGCGACAGCCAGATCGCGCGCCTGCAGCAGATCAAGGCGAAGCGCGACGGCGCCGCGGTGCAGGCCGCGCTCGACGCGCTGACCGCCTGCGCCGAAACCCGCGAAGGCAACCTGCTCGACCTGACGGTGAAGGCCATCCGCCTGCGAGCCACGGTGGGCGAGGTGTCCGACGCGCTGGAGAAGGTGTTTGGCCGCCACCGCGCCGACACGCAGAAGGTGACCGGCGTGTACGCCGCGGCCTACGACTCGGCCGAGGGCTGGGACAAGCTCAAGGACGAGATCAACCAGTTCGCCGAGGAACAGGGCCGCCGGCCGCGCGTGATGATCGCCAAGCTGGGCCAGGACGGCCACGACCGTGGCGCGAAGGTGGTGGCCACCGCCTTCGCCGACCTGGGCTTCGACGTCGACATGGGCCCGCTGTTCCAGACGCCGGAGGAATGCGCGCGCCAGGCGATCGAGAACGACGTGCATGCGGTGGGCGTCTCGACGCTGGCTGCCGGCCACAAGACGCTGGTGCCGGCCATCGTCGCGGCGCTGAAGGCGCAGGGCGCGGAGGACATCAACGTCTTCGTTGGCGGCGTGATCCCGCGGCAGGACTACGACTTCCTGTACGAAGCCGGCGTGAAGGGCATCTACGGCCCGGGCACGCCGATCCCAGCAAGCGCGAAGGACGTGCTGGAACAGATCAAGCGGTCGCTGGCCGCCGCGGCTTGAGGGCTGCCGACGACATGCTGCCCACCGCCGACCAGGCGCTGGTCGATGCCGTGATCGGGGCGCCCGGCCCGGCCCAGCGCCGCGCCATCGCCAAGACGATCACGCTGCTCGAATCGTCCCGCGACGACCACCGCCGCCGTGCCGACGAGGTGCTGAACACGCTGCTGCCGAAGAGCGGGCGCTCGTTCCGCCTGGGCATCTCGGGCGTGCCGGGCGTGGGCAAGTCGACCTTCATCGAGGCGCTGGGGCTGTACCTCATCGGGCAGGGCCACCGTGTGGCGGTGCTGGCGATCGACCCGTCGTCCAGCGTGTCGGGCGGCTCGATCCTGGGCGACAAGACGCGCATGGAGATGCTGTCGGTCAACGAGAACGCGTTCATCCGCCCCAGCCCGGCCAGCGGCACGCTGGGCGGCGTGGCCGAGCGCACGCGCGAATCGATGCTGGTCGCGGAGGCCGCGGGCTATGACGTGGTGATCGTCGAGACCGTCGGCGTCGGCCAGAGCGAGACTGCGGTCTCCGGCATGACCGACATGTTCGTGCTGCTGCAGCTGCCCAATGCCGGCGACGACCTGCAGGCCATCAAGAAGGGCGTGATGGAGCTGGCCGACCTGGTGGTTATCAACAAGGCCGACCTCGACGAGGCCGCGGCCACGCGGGCGCGCGCGCAGATCACCTCGGCGCTGCGGCTCTTCGGCCAGCACGGCAACGCGATGCACGATCAATCGCTGTGGCATCCGCAGGTGATGCAGCTCAGTGCGCTGAAGAGCCAGGGCCTGCCCGAGTTCTGGGCGCAGGTGAGCCGCTTCCGCGAACTGCAGACCGCCAACGGCCGGCTGGCCGCACGGCGCCATGCGCAGGACCAGGCCTGGATGTGGGAGCGCATCGAGGCCGGGCTGAAGAACCGTTTCCGCCATCACCCCGGCGTGCGCGACATGCTGCCCGCCGTCACCGCCGAGGTGCGCGCCGGCCGGCTCGCGGCATCGGTCGCGGCCCGGCGCCTGCTCGACCTGATGAACTGAAGCACCGCCACGAACCGAATCCAACCGAGAGGCCAGAAGCTCATGCACGACATCATCGAACAGCTCGAAGCCAAGCGCGCCAAGGCCCGCCTGGGCGGCGGCCAGAAGCGCATCGACGCGCAGCACGGCAAGGGCAAGCTCACCGCGCGCGAGCGCATCGACCTGCTGCTCGACGACGGCACGTTCGAGGAATGGGACATGTTCGTCGAGCACCGCTGCACCGACTTCGGCATGGAAGCCAACCGCCCGCCGGGCGACGGCGTCGTCACCGGCTACGGCATGATCAACGGCCGCCTCGTGTTCGTGTTCAGCCAGGACTTCACCGTCTTCGGCGGCGCGCTCAGCGAGGCGCATGCCGAGAAGATCTGCAAGGTGATGGACCAGGCGATGAAGGTCGGCGCCCCGGTGATCGGCCTCAACGATTCGGGCGGCGCGCGCATCCAGGAAGGCGTGGCCTCGCTCGGCGGTTATGCCGACGTGTTCCAGCGCAACGTGATGGCCTCGGGCGTGATCCCGCAGATCAGCATGATCATGGGCCCCTGCGCCGGCGGCGCGGTGTACAGCCCGTCGATGACCGACTTCATCTTCATGGTGAAGGACAGCTCGTACATGTTCGTCACCGGCCCCGAGGTGGTGAAGACCGTGACGCACGAGGAGGTGACCGCCGAGGAGCTGGGCGGCGCCATCACCCACACCACCAAGAGCGGCGTGGCCGACCTGGCGCTGGAGAACGACGTGGAGGCGCTGCTGATGCTGCGCCGCTTCTTCAACTACCTGCCGCTCAACAACAAGGAAAAGGCGCCGGTGCGGCCCAGCGGCGATCCGGCCAACCGGCTCGACCATTCGCTCGACACGCTGGTGCCGGAGAACCCGAACAAGCCCTACGACATGAAGGAGCTGATCACCAAGGTGGTGGACGACGGCGACTTCTTCGAACTCCAGCCCGACTACGCGGCCAACATCGTCATCGGCTTCGCGCGCATGGAAGGGCAGACGGTGGGCATCGTCGCCAACCAGCCGCTGGTGCTGGCCGGCTGCCTCGACATCAAGAGCGGCATCAAGGCGGCGCGCTTCGTGCGCTTCTGCGACGCCTTCAACATCCCGGTCATCACCTTCGTCGACGTGCCCGGCTTCATGCCCGGTACCAGCCAGGAATACGGCGGCATCATCAAGCACGGCGCCAAGCTGCTGTACGCGTATGCCGAGTGCACGGTGCCCAAGGTGACCGTGATCACGCGCAAGGCCTACGGCGGCGCCTATGACGTGATGAGCTCCAAGCACCTGCGTGGCGACGTGAACTTCGCGTGGCCGAATGCCGAGATCGCGGTGATGGGCGCCAAGGGCGCGGTGGAGATCATCTTCCGCGAAGACAAGGGCGACCCGGCCAAGCTGGCCGCCAAGGAAGCCGAATACAAGGCCCGCTTCGCCAACCCGTTCGTGGCTGGCGCGCGCGGCTTCATCGACGACGTGATCCAGCCGCACGAAACCCGCAAGCGCATCTGCCGCTCGCTGGTGATGCTGAAGGACAAGAAGCTCGACAACCCGTGGCGCAAGCACGGCAACATCCCCCTGTAAGGCGCCGACATGTTCAAGAAGATCCTCATTGCGAACCGCGGCGAGATCGCCTGCCGCGTGATCAAGACGGCGAAGAAGCTCGGCATCCGCACGGTCGCGGTCTATTCCGAGGCCGACCGCGACGCGCGCCACGTCGAGCTGGCCGACGAGGCCGTGCTGCTGGGGCCCGCGCCGTCGCGCGAGAGCTACCTGGTGGCCGACAAGATCATCGCGGCCTGCAAGCAGACCGGTGCCGAGGCCATCCATCCCGGCTACGGTTTCCTGTCCGAGAACGCCGAGTTCGCACGGCGCGTGGAAGAGGAGGGCATCGTCTTCATCGGCCCGAAGCACCACTCCATCGCCGCGATGGGCGACAAGATCGCCTCGAAGAAGCTGGCCAACGAGGCCAAGGTCAACACCATTCCCGGTTGGAACGACGCGATCGAGACGCCCGAGCAGGCCGTGCAGATCGCCAGGGACATCGGCTACCCGGTGATGATCAAGGCCAGCGCCGGCGGCGGCGGCAAGGGCCTGCGCGTGGCGTTCAACGACAAGGAGGCCTTCGAGGGCTTCAGCTCGTGCCGCAACGAGGCGCGCAACAGCTTCGGCGACGACCGCGTGTTCATCGAGAAGTTCGTCGAGGAGCCGCGCCACATCGAGATCCAGGTGCTGGGCGATGCGCAGGGCAACGTGATCTACCTGTGGGAGCGCGAGTGCTCCATCCAGCGCCGCCACCAGAAGGTGATCGAGGAGGCGCCCAGCCCCTTCATCAGCGAAGCCACGCGCCAGGCCATGGGCGAGCAGGCGGTGCAGCTGGCCAAGGCCGTGAAGTACCAGAGCGCGGGCACGGTGGAGTTCGTGGTCGGCAAGGACCAGAGCTTCTACTTCCTGGAGATGAACACCCGCCTGCAGGTGGAGCACCCGGTCACCGAATGCATCACCGGGCTCGACCTGGTGGAGCTGATGATCCGCGTGGCGGCCGGCGAGCCGCTGCCGCTGGCGCAGGCCGACGTGAAGCGCGAGGGCTGGGCGGTCGAATGCCGCATCAATGCGGAAGACCCGTTCCGCAACTTCCTGCCTTCGACCGGCCGGCTGGTGAAGTACCGCCCGCCGGTGGCCGACCTGGAGCAGGGCACCGAGACGCTGCGCGGCGCGCCGTACGAAGACGGCCGCTTCGGCGGCGTGCGCGTGGACACCGGCGTGTACGAGGGCGGCGAGATCCCGATGTTCTACGACTCGATGATCGCCAAGCTCATCGTGCACGGGAAGGACCGCAACGACGCCATCGCCAAGATGCGCGAGGCGCTCGACGGCTTCGTGATCCGCGGCATCAACAGCAACATCCCGTTCCAGGCGGCACTGCTGGCGCACCCGCGCTTCGTGTCGGGCGACTTCAACACCGGCTTCATCGCCGAGCAGTTCCCAAAGGGGTTCCGCGCCGAGGATGTCGCGCACGACGATCCACAGTTCCTCGTCGCGCTGGCCGCGGCGGTGAACGTGCGCTACCTCACCCGTGCGCAGGGGCTTTCGGGCCAGATGCCGGGCCATGGCTTCGTCGTGCGCGAGGACTTCGTCGTGGTGGTGAAGGGCCAGGAAGGGAACGACACGCAGACGCCGGTGCTGGTGAAGAGCAACGGCACGATCGTCGTGTCGATCGGCGACCGGCGCTACGACTTCACGTGCGACTGGACGCTGCGCGACATCCGCATCGCCGGCCGCTGCAACGGCCGGCCGTTCACCGCGCAGGTGGAACGCCAAGGTCTGTCGCTGCGCCTCAGCCACCACGGCACGCGCATCGACGCGCTGGTGCTCACGCCGCGCGCGGCCGAGTTCCAGAAGCTCATGCCCTACAAGGCGCCGCCCGACACCAGCAGGTTCCTGCTGGCGCCGATGCCGGGCCTGCTGGCCGACGTGGCGGTGCAGCCGGGCCAGAAGGTGCTGGCCGGCGAGAAGCTGGCCGTCATCGAGGCGATGAAGATGGAGAACATCCTCGTCGCCACGCAGGACGCCACCGTGCGCGAGGTGCTGGCCCGCAAGGGCGAGAGCCTGTCGGTCGACCAACCCATCGTGAGCTTCGAATGACCTCCAAACCCTTCCGCATCCTGGGCATCCAGCAGATCGCCATCGGCGGCACCGACAAGCAGCGCCTGCGCGCGCTGTGGGTCGACACGCTGGGGCTGGAGATCACCGGCAACTTCGTCTCGGAGCGGGAGAACGTCGACGAGGACATCTGCGCGCTGGGCAGCGGTGTGCACAAGGTCGAGGTCGACCTGATGCAGCCGATCGACCCCGAGAAGAAGCCGGCGGTGCACATCACGCCGCTGAACCACGTGGGGCTCTGGGTCGACGACCTGCAGAAGGCCGTCGAGTGGATGCACGCCAACGGCGTGCGCCTTGCACCGGGCGGCATCCGCCGCGGCGCGGCGGGCCACGACATCTGCTTCATCCATCCCAAGGGCAACGAGGAGTTCCCGATCGGCGGCGAGGGCGTGCTGATCGAGCTGGTGCAGGCACCGCCGGAGGTGGTGCGCGCGTTGGGCTGAGACAATCGAGCGCTGTTTATGCAGTCGAAAGCCGTCCATGGACGACACCAGCCAGATCGTGATCCCCGAGTCGTTCATCGCGCTGTACGTGAGCGGACCGGGCAAGCGCCCATCGCTGCCGCGCACCGAGCTCACGGCGCGCTACGAGCTGTGCGAAGACCTGGCCACCTTGCTCACCGAGCAGTGCCAGGCAGTTCAGTTCCGCGACGATCTCCCAGAGGACATCGTCTTGCGCCGCACCCTGCAAGGGTTGCAGGCTTCGCCCGATACCGTGACGCCGCAGGAGGCGGTCTGGGTGGTTCGGCGTACGGCGGAACTGCTCGCGTGGACGTTCGACGTTTGACAAACGCGACGCTGGATGAGCAAGGGGTGGGCTAGGTAGCCCGCAGCGAGGTGGGCAGCACGGAAACGCGGGCTGCGGATTCCCACCTCAACTTATTGACATAATCTTCATTGTCGAAAGTCAGGACGTCTCGACCTCGTCCAGTTCCGCATCAATGTCCTGGTCGAATGCACCGACTTCGCCGCTCTTCGGGATCAACGGTTTGTCCAGCGGGCGGCACACCCGGCTGTGCAGCCGGGCCAAGCGCTCGGAACGCTCCACGGCCTGGAGAACGGTTTCGGGATGGACCATGAGCGCAAACGGATTGGCAGCGATCGTCTTCAGCATCTTCATCTCCAACGCCGCGAGCGACGCGCTCACGATGAAGCTACTGTAGAAATGGCCGCTCGGCGACGACAGTCGTCCGCTCGCCAAAGCACGCGTCGGACAAACACCGACACCCGTGTCAGGCGCAACTTCTAGCGGGTCAGCTTCTGGAGCCGCGCTGCGAGGTTGTCGCGGTCCTGGCTCAAGGCCAAGTCCGCCGCCGACAAGTTGCGGTCGTTGCGTGCTGTCGGATCGGCCCCGCGCTGCAGCAGCAGATCGACGGTGCGCTCGTCGCCGTTGCGGGCGGCCATCATCAGCGGCGTGGTGCCGTTGGGGCTGCGCGCGGCGATGTCGCCGCCGTTGGCCAGCAGCAGCTGCATCACCCGCTGGTCGGGGGCAATCGCACCGTAGTGCATCGCGTTCCAGCCCGGCTTGTTGATGCGGGCGCCGCGCGCGATCAAGCGCCGCACCCAGTCGACCTCGCCCTTCATGGCCGCCATCATCAGCGGCGTTTCGCCGGCGTTGTTGGGTGCGTCGAAGTCGAGCTGGGGATGGGACCAGAGTACCTCGGCCACCTTGGGCGACGGCGAGCGCAGCGCCAGGTACAGGCCGACCTGGCCGCGCTCGTCGCGCGCATTGGGATCGAAGCCCCGGCGCAGCAGGTCGGCGACGATGTGCGGCGCGTCGATATCGATCGCCCGGAAGTAGTCGTCGTAGGAACCGGCGCGTGCGGCGAGGCCCGCCCCCGCCAGCACCGCGGCGACGGTGAGGCGCAGCGCGTCCCGGCGGTCTGTGGGATGGCGCGTCATGCGGTCCCCTGCCGATCGCACGGGGGCACCGCGAACAGGCGCTCGAAGTTGGCGCTCGTCACATGGCCGATCTCCTCCGGCGTGCAGCCCTTGAGCTCGGCCAGTTGCGCAGCGACCCGCGGCACGTAAGCTGGCTGGTTCACCTTGCCTCGGAAAGGCACCGGGGCGAGGTAGGGGCTGTCGGTCTCGATCAACAGGCGGTCCATCGGTACCCAGCGCGCCACGTCGCGCAGATCCTGCGCGTTGCGGAAGGTCAGGATGCCGGAAAAGGAGATGTGGAAGCCCAGGTCCAGCGCCGCGCGGGCGACCTCGGCCGTCTCGGTGAAGCAGTGGAAGACCCCCCGCACCGCGCCGCCCCCCTCCTCCCGCAGCACCGCCAGCGTGTCTTCGCTGGCGCTGCGCGTGTGGACGACCAGCGGCTTGTCCAGCATGCGGGCAGCGTGGATGTGCACCCTGAAACGGTCGCGCTGCCACGCCATGTCGGCCACGCTGCGGCCGTTGAGCCGGTAGTAGTCGAGGCCGGTCTCCCCGATGGCGACCACACGCGGCAGGCGTCCCCGTTCGAGCAGGTCGTCCAGCGTCGGCTCGCGAAGGCCTTCGGTGTCCGGGTGCACGCCGGCGCTGGCCCAGAGGTTGTCGTGCTGGAGCGCCAGCGCATGCACGGCGTCAAATTCTTCGAGCGTGGTGCAGATGACGAGCGCGCGATCGACCTGCGCGTCGGCCATCGCCGCGCGGATTTCGGGCATGCGGCCGGTGAATTCGGCCATGCTGAGATGGCAATGGGAATCGACGTACACGGATTCAGATGGTCTGCGTGGGCTTGGCCGATTGGATCGAGGTGCCGAGCAGTTCCTCGATCTTCAACCGCATCACGCGGGTTTTTTCGTCGGTCGGGAAACGCACGCCCACGCCCTGCGTGCGCCCGCCAGAGGCGTTGGCCGGCGTGATCCAGCCGACCTTGCCGGCCACCGGGTAACGCTGCGGATCGTCGGGCAGCGACAGCAGGAGGTAGATCTCGTCGCCGAGCCGGTAGTCGCGCGTGGTGGGCACGAAGAGGCCGCCCTCCGAGAACAGCGGCACGTAGGCCGCGTAGAGGGACGCCTTGTCGCGGAACACCAGTTGGATGACGCTCGGCCGGGTGGCGCTGGCGGCGGTGCTGCCCAGCGGCGCCGGGGCCAGCGGGGCGTTGCGCGAAGCGGGCTCGTTCATCGAGAGCTCAGTGTACCCAAGCGATGGGGCGTGCCGGCGCGCGCCGGCGGCCACAGCGCGCGGCCCTCGGCCACCAGCGCCTCGACCAGCAGCGGTGCATTCCAAGGATGCTCGTCGTGACGCGCGGCGCGGCGCAGGCTGGCTTGCCAGCCGGCCAACGCGGGCAGCGCCGCGCCCGGCGGCAGGTCGGCCGCCGCGAAGTAGCGGGCTGGCGCGCCGACGGCCGCGGCCATCAGGTCGTGGCACAGCTTCTGCAGCGCATCGATCGCACGGGGCAACGGCCAAGGCGTCAGCGCCGATGCCTCGCCGCGCTGCAGCGAGGCAGGCAGGCGGCGCCAGGCCGCGGCATCGATGCCGACACGCAGCATCGCCACGGCCTCCAGCGGCTGCTCGCCGGACGCGTCATAGAGCACGTCGGCCTCCCGGGCGCCCTGCGCTTCGAGCCAGGCCAGCGCCACGGCCCGCTCCGGCCGGGGAACGGCCAGCCGCTGGCAGCGGCTGCGGATCGTCGGCAGCAGGCTTTCGGGGTCGTGCGTGCACAACAGCAACCGCACCGAGCCCGGGGGCTCTTCCAGCGTCTTCAGCAGGGCGTTGGCCGCGATGGCGTTCATGGCCTGGGCGGGGTGGATGACGACCACCTTGCCCTTCCCCCGCGACGAGGTCTGCTGGCTCCAGTCGATGGCGGCGCGCACGGCCTCGACGCGCACCTCGCGGCTGGGCTTCGCCTTCTTCCCCTCGCCGCCCTCCTTTGCGCCGCCCTCGGCGTCGCCTCCCCAGCCCAGCGGCTCGCGCAGCGCATCGGGCAGCAGCAGGTGGAAGTCAGGGTGCATGCGCGCCTGCATCAGGTGGCAGGCGGCACAGCGTCCGCAGGGCCGCTGGCCGGGGCCTTCCGCCTCGCACAGCCAGGCCTGCGCCAGCGCGATCGCCAGCTCGAACTGCCCCACGCCGCCGGGGCCGTGTACCAGTGTCGAATGCCCGCGCACCTGCGCCAGGGCACGGTCGAGCACGGGCCGCAACCAGGGCAGGCTCAGCGCACCGTCGGGCCCGGTCACCATGCCCGGGTTTCCAGCAACTCGCGGATCGATTGCCAGACCGCCTCGCGGGGGTGCTCGCTGTCGATGCGCGCAAAGCGATGCGGCGCCTGCATGCAGCGGCGGGCATAGCCGTCACGCACCCGGGTGAAAAAGGCCTCGTCCTGGCGTTCGAAACGGTCCGGCGCACGCGCGGCGGCGCGGCGTTCGGCGGCGACCGGTGGCGGCAGGTCGAACCACACCGTCAGGTCCGGCTGCCGGCCCTGTTGCACCCAGTCTTCCAGCCGATCGAGCACCGTCAGGTCGAATCCCCGGCCGCCGCCCTGGTAGGCGAACGTCGCGTCGGTGAAGCGGTCGCACAGCACCCAGTCGCCACGGGCCAGCGCAGGCTCGATGACCACCTGCAGGTGATCGCGGCGGGCAGCGAACACCAGCAGGGTCTCGGTCAGCGGGTCCATCGCTTCGCCGAGCACGAGGCCGCGCAACTGCTCGGCCAGGCGCGTGCCGCCCGGCTCGCGCGTCACCACCACGGTCTGGCCCCGATCGCGGACCCATGCGGCGGCCGATTCGATGTGCGAAGACTTGCCCGCGCCATCGATGCCTTCGAAGCTGATGAATCGCCCTGGAGTGCTGCTCACTTGCTGTTGCGCTGGCGCTGGTACTGGTTGACGGCCCGATTATGGTCGGCGAGGTTGTCGCTGAAGGCGCTGCTGCCGTCGCCGCGCGCCACGAAGTACAGCGCCTTCGTCGGCGCGGGCTGCACGGCCGCGCGCAGGGAGGCCAGCCCCGGCATCGCGATCGGCGTGGGTGGCAGGCCGGCGCGGGTGTAGGTGTTGTAGGGCGTGTCGGCCAGGAGGTCGCGCTTGCGCAGGTTGCCGTCGAAGGCCGCGCCGAGCCCGTAGATCACGGTCGGGTCCGTCTGCAGCGGCATGCCGATGCGCAGGCGGTTGGTGAAGACGCCGGCCACCAGCGGTCGGTCGGCAGCGACGCCTGTTTCCTTTTCCACGATGGAGGCCAGCGTGAGGGCCTCGTCCGCACTCTTCAGCGGCAGCCCGGGGGCGCGCTCGGCCCAGGTTTCGGCGAGCCGGCGCTGCATGGCGGCGTGGGCGCGCTTGAGCACGGTCAGGTCGCTCACGCCGCGGCTGTAGGCGTAGGTGTCCGGGAAGAACCGCCCTTCCCCGGGCACGCCAGGGGCGCCGATGGCTGCCATCAGTTCGCTGTCGGACAGCCCTTGCGTCAGCGGCTTGAGTGACGGCGCCCGTGCCAGGGCCTCGCGGAACTGCCGCAAGGTCCAGCCGTCGATCAGGCGCACGGTCTCGAGCACCTCGTCGCCCTGCACCATCTTGTCGAGCAGCCGGCGCGGCGTGGTGCCGGCTTCGATCTCGTAGCTCCCCGCGCGAATGCGCCGGGCGTCGCCGGACCAGCGGAACCACTCGTAGAGCAACCGGGGGTGCGTCGCCACGCCGGCGGCCACCCACGCCTGGGCGACGTCGCGAGGCGGTGTGCCCGGCTCGATCGACAACTCGACGCTGGGCTGCATCAGCGGCAAGGGCCGATTCAGCCACCATGCCACAGCGCCCGCCACCCCTGCCGCTGCGAGGGCGGCCAGCAGCACGCCCATCGCCAAGATCCGCCGAACCGCTCTCATCCGGTATGCCCAGCCCCACGCCTGTCCGGCCCAGCGGCTGATGATAATGGGCCATGGATACCACCCTTTCCCCACCCGATGCAAACGGCGCCGTGGCACTGCCGCATTGGGGCGTGATCCGCGCGGCCGGTCCTGACGCCGCCGCTTTCCTGAACAGTCAGCTGACGCAGGATGTCGCCCAGCTGGCCGCCGGCCAGGCGCGGCTGGCCGGGTACTGCTCGGCCAAGGGCCGCCTGCTGGCGAGCTTCGTGGTGTGGCGCAACCAGGCAGACGAACTGCTGCTCGCCTGCAGCGCCGACCTGCTCCCTGCCACGCTCAAGCGGTTGTCGATGTTCGTGCTGCGCGCCAAGTGCAAGTTGACCGACGCCAGCGCAGAGCTGGCCGTCCATGGGCTGGCCGGCGCTTCGGCGGCCGAGTCGCTCGGCGCCGCCTGGCCCGCCGCGGCCTGGGCGGTGACCGCACACGGCCCGGCCGACGTGCTGCGCCTGCCCGATGTGGACGGCACCCCCCGGGCCTTGTGGGTCGGTCCGCCCGGCGCCGCGCAGCCTGCCCTGCCGGCGCTGGCGGCATCGGTGTGGGATGCACTGGAGGTTCGCAGCGGGGTGCCCCGCATCGTCGCCGCGACCGTCGAGCAGTTCGTTCCGCAGATGGTCAACCTGGAACTGGTCGGCGGCGTGAGCTTCCAGAAGGGCTGTTATCCGGGGCAGGAAATCGTCGCGCGCAGCCAGTACCGCGGCACGCTCAAGCGCCGGGCCGCCTTGTTCTCGCTCGGCTCGCCGGCCGAACCGGGGCAGGAGGTTTTTGATGCGAAGGACCCGGGGCAGCCCGCCGGCATGGTGGTCAACGGCAGCATGGCGGGCGACACCGCGCTTGCGCTGGTCGAAGTGAAACTGGCTGCGCTCGCCGATGCCGACCTGCACTTGGGCTCGCCGCAGGGACCGGCATTGCACAAGCAGGCACTGCCGTATGCGTTTCCAGCCGTATCGGACTGACATCGCTCGCGAACATCCATTAAAGTGATCGCGGTGCTGTCATCCCGATCACTTCAGCTCTACATCTACTACCGCGTGGCTTGCGACGACCTGGCGCAGAGCCTCGCCGCTGCCGGGCGGATGCAGTCCGACCTGGCACGGCGCCATCCGGGCCTCGCCGTGCAACTGCTCGTCAAGCGCGCACCGGCAACGGCGCCCTCGTCCGCCGCATCGCACGCCACGCTGATGGAGATCTACGCCGCTGAAGACACCGCTCCCGCGGGCGGCGACCTGATCCAGGCGCTGGCCGGCGAGATCGAGCGCGAGGCCGCGTCCTGCCTCGGGCGCTGGATCGACGGCGTGCGCCACGCGGAGTGGTTCGAGCCATGTGCCTAGCCGCGCTTTCCGTCGACCAGCACCGCCGCTACCCTTTCGTGCTCGCCGCGAACCGCGACGAGTACTACCGGCGCCCGACGGCGCGCATGGGCTGGTGGCTGCTCGACGGCGGCGGCCCGGTCGTCCTGGGTGGGCGGGATCTGCAGGCCGGGGGCAGCTGGTGTGCGCTCTCCGCCGAGGGCCGGCTGGCCCTGGTCACCAACGTACGGCGCCCGGGCAGCATGGATCCTGGCGCCCCCTCGCGCGGTGCCATCGTGGCCCGCTGGCTGCGAGGCGACGAACCCTCGTCCCGCTTCTGGGTGCAGATCGGCCTCGAAGGCTACAACCCGTTCAACCTCGTCGCGTTCGATTTCACCCGCGACGAGCGCTTCTGGTGCGGCGCCGAGGCGGCGCCTCGGCGGCTCGATTCGGGGCTGTTCGGCGTGTCGAACGCGCTGCTCGACACCCCTTGGCCCAAGGTCGTCGCCTTGAAGGCCGCGACGCGTTCAGCGCTGGCCGCGACCCGGAGCCCGCAAGGCCTGGCAGATCGCCTCTTTGCCGCGCTCGCCGACCCTGCCCCGTGCGCCGACGAAGACCTGCCCCGCACGGGCATCCCGCTGGACCGTGAACGCAGCCTGTCCAGCGCTTTTGTGCGCATGCCCGGGCCGACGCCTGAGCTTGGCTATGGCACACGCAGCTCGATCGTCGTCATCGTCGAGCGAACGGGCGCCCGCACCGTCACGCACCTGTACGAACGGAGCTGGCGGTCGGACGGCAGCCTGGAGGCGCTCCGCCATGCCGTGCTGCCCGATTGGCCCCCTGCCCCCAACGCGCCGCGTTGGTCGGTCGACTCGGCCCGCATGACCGAAACCGAGTACCCGTCGCCGCTCCCCGCCTGAGCTACAGGGCCTTCACCATCTCGACGTGCGGGATGCCGGCCTCCTCGAAAACCGGGCCACGGGCAACGAACCCGGCGCGCGCGTAGAAGGGCGCGGCGCTCAGCTGCGCGTGCAACAGCGCTTCATGGTCGCCCCGCGCGCGTGCGGCCGCCAGCAGCGCATCGAGCACGGCACGGCCGACGTGGCTGCCTCGTGCCACCGGCAGCACCGCCATCCGGCCGATCTTGGCCACGCCCGGCACATGCTCCAGCAGCCGGCCGGTGGCCAGCGGGCAGCCGAAGCGGTTGACGGCCAGCGCATGGGTGCAGGCGGCATCGGCGGCGTCCCACTCCAGCGCGGCCGGGATCCGCTGTTCGTCGACGAACACCCGGCTGCGGATGCGCTGCGCATGCTCGCCCAGTTCGGCCCAGCTGCCGATGCGCACCTCCACCATCGGCTGCCCGGCCTCGAACGCGTCCAGCGCGCCACGCAGATCCTGCGGCAGTGGCCGGCTGGTCTGCGTCTGGGGATCCGCAAAGACGTAGACCAGTTCGCCATGCACCAGGCATTGCTCGCCCCGGAACACCGCCGCATGGAAGACCAGCGACGAGTTGCCGATGCGGCCGCAGCGCACACCGACGTCGAGCAGCTCGTCCAAGCGGGCCGACGCAAGGTACTCCACCGTCGTCTTGCGCATGTACAGGTCGCCCCCCAGGGCGGCCATCGTGTCCTGGTACGGCAAGGCCATCGCGCGCCAGTAGCCCGCCACGGCCGTGTCGAAGTACATCAGGTAGTGGCCATTGAAGACGATCTGCTGCAGGTCGACCTCGGCCCAGCGCACCCGAAGACGCTCGAGGAAGCGGAACTCGGTTCGTTTCATGGGAATGGCCTCCATGCCGCATGCAGCGCGTCGCCGATGGCTTGCTGCGCCACGCCGGCCTCGCGCAACGCACGGCCCATCTTGATGAAGTCGTGCGTCATCCCGCGGACGATGTCGAGTTCGACGGGCACGCCGGCCAGGCGCAGTCTGTCGGCGTAGGCCACCCCTTCATCCACCAGCGGATCGCATTCGGCCAGCAGGACGAAGGCGGGCGCGACACCCTCGAGTTCGTCGGCAAGCAAGGGAGCGAAGCGCCAGTCGGTGCGCTGCGCATGGGGGATGTATTGATCGAAGAACCAGGCGATGTCTTCGGCCTCCAGCAGCAGGCTCTTCGCAAACCGCTGGTGGGAATCGGTATCGGCGTGCGCGGTGGTCCCGGGCGTGATCAGCACCTGCAGGGCCAGCGCGAGCCCGATGTCGCGCGCGTGAAGCGCCCCGACGGCGGCCAGGGTGCCGCCCGCGCTGTCCCCGCCGATCGCCAGCCTGCGGGCGTCCAGCTCCAGCAGGCGTCCCCCTGCGTCGGCCAGCCAACGCAAGGCGGACCACACGTCCTCGACCGCGGCGGGAAAGGGATGCTCGGGCGCGAGGCGGTAGTCGAGCGCCAGCACGGCACCGCCGCTGCGCAGTGCGAGCTGGCGGCACAGGCTGTCGTGCGTTTCGAGGTTGCCGATCGTGAAGCCGCCGCCGTGCAGGTAGAGCAGCACCGGCAGGCCGGCGTCGGTCGACGGCGCGTACAGGCGCGCCGGCAGCGGGGTGCCGTCGCCGCCGGGCACCTGGAGATCGACCACGCGCGGCAGAGGTGCGCGCGGCGGCTCCAGCACCTCGGCCGCGGTGGTGTAGGCGGCGCGCGCCTCGACCGGCGACATCGAGCGGAACGGCGGCCGGTTGGCGCGGCGGATGCGCTCCAGCAGCGCGGCCATCTGGGGTGTGGGGGACGGAGCGTTCAACGCGGCAGGACCCGGTGGGCAAGCGGATCGGCAACAAGGGGGCGCCAAGCATAGCCATCCCGCCCTCGACGCCGAAGTGCCCATCAAAAAGGCCCGGCAGCGCGGGTGCGCTCCGGGCCATGTCCAGCCGCGGCGGGGTCCGCGACCGTCGCTCGTCGACAGATCAGTGCTTGTCGAAGAACTGCTCGTCTTCGGTCGAGCCCTTCAACGCGGCCGTGGAGGCGTTGGCTTCGATCGTGGTGGTCACGGCATCGAAGTACCCGGTGCCGACTTCGCGTTGGTGCTTCACGGCGGTGAAGCCCTTCTCCGCGGCGGCGAACTCGGCCTGCTGCAGCTCGACGAAGGCCGTCATGTTGTTGCGGGCGTAGCCGTGGGCGAGGTTGAACATCGAGTAGTTCAGCGCATGGAAGCCGGCCAGCGTGATGAACTGGAACTTGTAGCCCATCGCACCCAGCTCGCGCTGGAACTTGGCGATCGTCGCGTCGTCGAGGTTCTTCTTCCAGTTGAACGACGGCGAGCAGTTGTACGACAGCATCTTGCCGGGGAACTTGGCGTGGATGGCGTCGGCGAACTTCTTCGCGAAGGCCAGGTCCGGCGTGCCGGTTTCGCACCAGATCAAGTCGGCGTACTCGGCGTAGGCCAGGCCGCGGCTGATGGCCTGCTCGATGCCGTTGGTGGAGCGGTAGAAGCCCTCAACGGTGCGCTCGCCGGTGAAGAACGGCTTGTCGTTGGGGTCGATGTCGCTGGTCACCAGGTCGGCGGCTTCCGCGTCGGTGCGGGCCAGCAGGATGGTGGGCGTGCCCATCACGTCGGCGGCCAGGCGCGCGGCCACCAGCTTGCTGACGGCTTCACGCGTCGGCACCAGCACCTTGCCGCCCATGTGGCCGCACTTCTTGGCCGCGGCCAGCTGGTCTTCGAAGTGCACGCCGGCGGCACCCGCCTCGATCATCGCCTTCATCAGTTCGAACGCGTTCAGCACGCCGCCGAAGCCGGCTTCGGCATCGGCCACGATCGGCGCGAAGTAGTCGATGTCGTTCTTGCCTTCGCTCCACTGGATCTGGTCGGCGCGGGCGAAGGTGGCGTTGATCTTCTTCACCACCTTCGGCACCGAGTCCACCGAGTACAGCGACTGGTCGGGGTACATCTCGCCGTTGCTGTTGGCATCGCCGGCCACTTGCCAGCCCGACAGGTAGATGGCCTTCAGGCCGGCCTTGACCTGCTGCATGGCCTGGTTGCCGGTCAGCGCGCCGAGGGCGTTGACGAAGGGCTCGTTGTTGATCAGGTTCCACAGCTTCTCGGCGCCGCGCTTGGCCAGCGTGTGCTCGACCTGCAGCGAGCCGCGCAGGCGCACCACGTCGGCGGCGCTGTAGCCGCGCTTGATGCCCTTCCAGCGGGGGTTTTCGGCCCAGTCCTTCTCGAGGGCGGCGATTTGTTGTTCTCGGGTCAGCGTCGTCATGGGTGGCTCCTTGGAGAGGTGAACGAGGATCGGAAGACGGCTCTAGCGTAGCCCGCACGCTCTCGCATCAGAACACTTATGTCTTATATAAGACATAAATTTAATTCTTTTTAAATCAACAACTTGCCCTTAGAATTTCTCAATGTGGAATATCATCTTTCGTCATGGAAAATTTTGCTGCATTGCAGCAGCCCGTCATTTCACGATGCGGAAGCAATTTTTGGCTTCGTGAAATGCCGTCAGCCCTCGGGCGCGGCAGCCATCCAGCGCTCGTAGATCCGGCGTGCCAGCGCCTGCTGCAGCGGAAGGCAACGCTTGGCGTCCGCACGCATGCGGCTGCCGCTGTGCACCGTCGCGGGAAACTCCCCCTGTGCCCGCAGGTAGGCGGGATCGACCGACGCGGACCAGCGCATGAGCTTCTCCTCGTCGACCTCCACATGGAACTGCATCGCGAGGTGGCGGCCGTACGAGAAGGCCTGCACGGGACATGCGCTGCTCGTGGCCAATGGGGTGGCTCCGGCCGGCAACTCGAAGGCTTCGCCGTGCCAGTGCATCACCGTGTGCTCGGCACCCTCGCCCAACCACGCCCGGGCTTCCGGGGTCTCGTTCACCACCATCTGCTGCCAGCCGATTTCCGGCGCGGGCGACGCGGTGATCCGCGCCCCGAGCGCCTTCGCCATCAGCTGGCCCCCGAGGCAATGGCCGACCACCGGCAGGCCGGCATGGTGCGCCTGGAGGAAGAGGCTTTCGGCCTGCCGCAGGGACGGCAGCGGATCGTTGGCGCTCATCTCGCCCCCCAGGAGCGCCAGGGCCCGGTACCCGTCGATCCGCTCCGGGTAGGCATCGCCCTGCTGGCTGTTGCGCACGTCGACCGGAATGCCGTGCTCGCGCAGCCAGGTGCCGAGGTAGGCGGGGCCGTCGCTGGTGAGGTTCTGAAGGACGAGGACGGGAAGCATGTCAATCCAGCCTGTTCGTATGATGAAGCCGAGTGTGCTTCAAGCAAACAGCTTGCCTTCTATCGTCGACATGAGCTTCGCGTACCTTTCGGACAGCGGTTTCCTCAAGGCGCCGCCCGCCACCGACCAGCCCTTTGCCGTCGCCGGCATCGCGTGGGACGGTGCCACGACCAACCGGCCCGGCGCCCGGCTGGCCCCGAGGGCGATCCGCGAGGCCAGCCACATGCTCTGCGACGGCATCCACCCGCACTTCGACGTCACGCCGGACGGCCTGCTCGGCGACGCGGGCGATCTGGCGCTGCCCAACACCGGCCTCGATGCGATGCGCCGTGCCATGCCGGCCCTCGTCGCGCCCCTCATCGCGCGTCATCACATGGCCTGGCTGGGCGGCGACCATTCGATCACCCTGCCCTTGCTGCGCAGCTACGCCGAGCACCTCGGCCGGCCTCTCGCGGTGCTGCACTTCGATGCACATTGCGATACCTGGGAAGACCACTTCGGCGAGCCGAGCGGCCACGGCACGTGGGTGTACGAAGCCATGGAGGAAGGCTTGGTCATCAAGCCCTGCTTCATGCAGCTGGGCATCCGGTCGGCCGCCCGGCGCGAGGCGCGGGACTACGTGCGCGACCAAGGCGGTGCCATCGTCTCCGCCCGCGAACTCCGCGGCCTCCAGAGCCCCGAGCAGCTGGCCCCGATCACCGCTGAACTCCGGCGCCGCCTGGCCGCGCACGGCGATCCGCCGCTCTACGTCAGCCTGGACATCGACTGCCTCGATCCCGCCTTCGCGCCCGGCACCGGCACCCCCGAGCCGGGCGGCCTGGCGAGCCACCAGGTACTGAGCGTGCTGGAGGACCTCGCCGGGCTCGACTGCGTGGGTATGGACTGCGTCGAGGTGTCGCCGCCGTTCGACCATGCCGAACTCAGCAGCCAGGCCGCGGCGGCCTTCGTCTGGACCTACCTCTGCGCGCAGATCTCGCGCCGCGCTGCCGCCGTCAAAGATTGAGCGCGGTCGTCTTCTTCACCGTGCGCAGCACGAGCATCGAATTCGATCGCGTCACGCCGGGCAGGCGGCCGAGCACGTCGGTGTGGAACCGCTCCAGGTCCTCGGCGTCGTGGTACGTGAAACGGATGAGGTAGTCGTTCGAGCCAGCCACGTAGTGGCAGTCGAGGATCTGCGGTTCGTCGCGTACCGCGCGCTCGAAGGCGTCCATCACCGCCTTGCTCAGCGATTCGAGGTTGACGATGGTGAAGCTCGTGCCCGGTTGGCCGACCGCCTTCGGGTTCAGCAAGGCGACGTAGCGGGCGATGACGCCGCTTTCCTCGAGATGCTTGACCCTGCGCAGGCAGGCCGAAGGCGACAGATGCACCCGCTGCGCCAGTTCGAGGTTGGTGAGGCGGCCCTCGGCCTGCAACTCGGTGAGGATGGCGCGGTCTACCGCATCAAGTTGCACGAGACTGGGGCCGCTTCGCATGAAGTTTCATCAAGTTCAATGATTTTCGAATCATATTGCGTACCTGCGGGTTTACGCGTCACCATTGCGCAAGCACATTGCGCACCGCCCTCTCTAGACTTTCGAGCGTCGGCAGTCGATACACGCTGCCTCTCGATCCACGTTCCCCGGAGTTCCCCATGAGCACGTCAAGCCTCGATGCCTACTGGATGCCCTTCACCGCCAACCGCTTGTTCAAAAAGGCGCCGCGCATGCTGGCTCGGGCGGAAGGCATGTACTACCGGACGCCCGAGGGGCGCGAGGTGCTCGACGGCGTGGCGGGCCTGTGGTGCGTCAACGCCGGCCACGGCCGGCCGAAGATCGTGAAGGCCATCGCCGAACAGGCCGCCGAGATGGACTTCGCACCGCCTTTCCAGATGGGCCACCCCAAGGCGTTCGAGCTGGCGGACCGGCTGGTGGAGATCGCCCCCAAGGGGTTGAACAAGGTCTTCTATACCAATTCAGGTTCCGAGGCGGTCGAGACGGCATTGAAGATCGCCCTGGCCTACCACCGTGCGCGCGGCGAAGGTTCGCGCACCCGGCTGATCGGCCGCGAACGCGGCTACCACGGGGTCAACTTCGGCGGCATCTCGGTGGGCGGCATCGTCGCCAATCGGAAGATGTTCGGCACGCTGCTGACCGGCGTGGATCACATCCGCCACACGCACGATCCCGCACGCAACAGCTTCAGCGTGGGCCAGCCAGCGCACGGCGCCGACCTGGCCGACGATCTCGAACGACTGGTGGCCCTGCACGACGCCTCGACCATCGCCGCGGTGATCGTCGAGCCGGTGGCAGGCTCGACGGGCGTGCTGCTTCCACCGCAAGGCTACCTGCAGCGCCTGCGCGAGATCTGCGACAAGCACGGCATCCTGCTGATCTTCGACGAGGTCATCACCGGTTTCGGCCGGACCGGCCAGCCCTTCGCCGCGCAGACCTTCGGCGTCACGCCCGACCTGATGACCGTCGCCAAGGGCCTCACCAACGGCTGCGTACCCATGGGGGCGGTGTTCGCCAAGCAGGCGATCCACGACGCCTTCATGAACGGCCCGGAGCACCTGATCGAGTTCTTCCACGGCTACACCTACTCCGCTCACCCGCTGGCCTGCGCTGCCGCGCTCGCCACGCTCGAGACCTACGCCGACGACGGCCTGCTCACGCGGGCGACCGACATGCAGGACCATTTTTCGCAAGCGCTGCACAGCCTGAAGGGCCTGCCGCACGTCATCGATATCCGCAACATCGGGCTGGTCGGCGGCATCGAACTGGCGGCGCGGTCCGGTGAGCCGGGCAAGCGGGCCTTCGACGTCTTCCTCGACTGCTGGGAACAGGGCCTGATGATCCGGACCACGGGCGACACCATCGCGCTGTCGCCGCCGCTCATCATCCAGGCGGAGCACATCGACAAGATCGTGGACACGCTGGCCACGGCGATCAAGCGGGTCGCCTGAGAGCGCATGCGCTTCCTGGAGATCGATCGCGAACTGACGCGTCTGTCGTACTACGACGCGACCGCTCCGCGCGGTGTCTCCTTCCCCGCATTGCCCGGCGCCACGCAGGCGGACGTGGCGATCGTGGGCGGGGGGCTGGCGGGGCTGTCCGCTGCGATCGAACTCCGCCAACGCGGCATGGACGTCGTGCTGCTCGAGGCACAGCAAGTCGGCTTCGGCGCGAGCGGGCGCAACGGTGGGCAAGCCATCCACGGCCTGGCCTGCGATCAGGCCACGATCGAGGCGGAACTCGGGATCGAGGAGGCCCGCCGCACCTGGGCCATGTCGCTGGAAGCGATCGACCTGATCCGGGCGCGTTGCAAGGCGTTCGGCATCGACTGCGATTGGCGCGACGGCTACCTCGGCGTCGCCGTCAATGCACGCAAGGCGCGGGCGCTGCGGGAGGGGGTCGACCACCTCGCCACGCACTACGGCTTCGAGCAGACCTGGATCGACCAGCCCGACCTGCCGCGCTGGATCGCCAGCCCCCGCTATGTGGCAGCGGCGTACGACGGACGGTCCGGCCACCTGCATCCGCTGAAGTACACCCTGGGACTGGCGCGCGCCGCGGTATCGCTGGGCGTGCGGTTGCACGAACGGACGACGGTGACGGCCCTGAAGCCTGGTGCGGTCGCCGAACTGGCTACGCCGCACGGTCCCGTTCGCGCGCGCCAGGTGCTCCTGGCCGGCAACGTGTACCTCCAGGAGTTTTCTCCCCTGCTGGCGCGCCCGCTGTCGCCCCGCATCATGCCGGTCGGCACGTACATCACCTGCTCTCAGGCGCTCGATCCGGCGCTGGCCGCATCGCTGGTGCCTTGCGGCGCCGCGGTGTGCGACAACAACTTCGTGCTCGACTACTTCCGCCCCACCGCCGACCACCGCATGCTCTACGGCGGCCGCGCCAGCTACACGACGCAGACGCCGGCGCACCTCGCCGACGGCATGCAGCGCCGGATGGCGGCCACCTTTCCGCAACTGGCGGGCACGCGGGTCGAATACGCCTGGGGCGGTTTCGTCGACATCTCGTTCAGCCGCGCACCCGATTTCGGGCGGCTCGGGTCGAACGTGTACTACCTGCAGGGCTTCTCCGGCCACGGCCTGGCGCTGACGGGCCTGGCCGGTCGTGTGGTCGCTGAGGCGATGGCCGGCGATGCCTCCCGCTTCGATGTCTTCGCGAAGCTCAGGCACCGCGAATTCCCCGGTGGTCGGCTGCTGCGGATGCCCGCGCTGGCGCTGGGCATGGCGTACTACCGGCTGAAGGATCTCCTTTGAAGCAGTTCCCGCCCGATCATCGGGAGCACGCCGCATTGACGCTGCGGCCCACATTGGCACACTGCATGCATCGCCCCAGCCTATGAGTCAGCCTCTGCACGCTGCATCCCATCCAGCCAAGCCGGTGGTCCTCGTCCCGGCGTGCAATCGCATGCTGGGCCACCACCCCTTCCACATCGCCGGCAAGAAATACATCGACGGTGTTCGTCTCGCCGGTTGCCAGCCTTTGATCGTGCCCACTGCCGAGCTGGAGGAGATCGAGGCGCTGCTCGATCTGGCCGATGGTGTCCTGCTGACCGGCTCACCCTCCAACGTGCACCCCCGCCACTTCGGGGAAGCGGTGCTCGACGACACCCTGCCGCTCGACGCCGCCCGCGACGCTTGGACCCTGCCGATGATCCCGCGCATCCTGGCGCGCGGCATTCCGCTCATGGCGATCTGCCGCGGTGCGCAGGAAACCAACGTGGCGCTCGGCGGCAGCCTGTACCAGGCGGTGCACACGGTCGAGCCGCATGCGGACCACCGGGCCGATGACAAGGCCACGGCCGATGTGCAGTACGGCCCGGCGCACGACGTCATCGCGGAGCCGGGCGGCCTGCTGGCAACGGTGGTGGGGCAGCCGCGTTTTCGCGTCAACTCGGTCCACGGCCAGGCGGTCCGCCGTCTCGCGCCCGGGTTGCGTGTCGAGGCGCGAGCGCCCGACGGCCTGATCGAAGCCTTCTCTGCCGAGGCGCCCGGCTTCAACCTCTGCGTGCAATGGCATCCGGAATGGCAGGCCGCCGACAACCCGGTGTCCCGGCGGCTCTTCGGCGCGTTCGGGGAAGCCTGCACCGCCTACCGCGACCGCCACCGCCCACCCCCACGCCGCTGAAGCCGGACAGCTCGTCCACTCCCCAGGGCCTTTGTGCCGCCGCCCGCAAGGCGGCACGCCTCACCGAAAGGGTGTCCCATGGTGGTACGCGACAACTACACCTTCAGCGAGCTCGAACAGTGGCTCAACAAGAACCGGGTGACCGAGATCGAATGTCTCGTGCCCGACCTCACCGGCGTGGCGCGCGGCAAGATCCTGCCGCGCGAGAAGTTCACCGAGGACCGCGGCATGCGGCTGCCCGAAGCCGTCGTGGCGATGGGCGTGACGGGCGAATTCCCCGAGGAAGGCCCCTACTACGACGTCATCAACCCGACCGATCGCGACATGCACCTGCGCCCGGACCCGACCACGGTGCGCATCGTGCCGTGGGCGACCGACCCGACGGCCCAGGTCATCCATGACTGCTTCGATCGCGACGGTACGCTGGTACCGTTCGCACCGCGTTCTGTGCTCAGGCGCGTATGTGACCTCTACGCTGCCGAAGGATGGGACCCGGTCGTCGCCCCTGAACTTGAGTTCTACCTCGTCGACCGCAATACCGACCCCGATGTGCCGCTGAAGGCGCCCATCGGCCGCAGCGGCCGTGCCGAGACCTCGCGCCAGGCCTACTCCATCGACGCCGTCAACGAGTTCGATCCGCTCTTCGAAGACGTCTACGCCTATTGCGAGAAGATGGAGCTGAACGTGGATACGCTGATCCACGAGGTGGGCGCGGGCCAGATGGAGATCAACTTCTTCCACGCCCACCCGCTGGGGCTCGCCGACGAGGTGTTCTTCTTCAAGCGCACGGTGCGCGAGGCGGCGATGCGCCACGGCATGTTCGCCACCTTCATGGCCAAGCCGATCGCCGGCGAGCCTGGCAGCGCGATGCACATCCACCAGAGCCTTGTCAGCCAGGCCACCGGCCGCAACCTCTTCAGCAACGAGGACGGCTCGCCGAGCCAGGAGTTCTTCTGGTACATCGGCGGGCTGCAGAAGTACATCCCGGCCGCGATGGCACTCTTCGCGCCCTACGTCAACTCGTACCGCCGGCTGGTGCGTTCCAACGCGGCGCCGATCAACATCCAGTGGGGGACCGACAACCGCACGGTGGGCATTCGCTCGCCGGTGGCGCAGCCCAACGCGCGTCGCATCGAAAACCGAGTGATCGGCGCCGATGCCAACCCCTACGTCGCGCTGGCCGCGACGCTGGCCTGCGGCTACCTCGGCATCAAGAACCGCCTGGAACCCACGCCCGAGTGCAAGGGCGATGCCTACCTGGGCGAGTTCCAGCTGCCGCGCAGCCTGGGCGAGGCGCTGCAGCTCCTGCGCGCCGAGCACGACCTGGCTGCCGTGCTCGGCGAAGCCTTCGTCACGGTCTACACCGAGGTGAAGGAGATCGAGCATGCCGAATTCATGAAGGTGATCTCGCCCTGGGAGCGCGAGCACCTGCTGCTGCACGTGTGATGGAGCCCCCAAGCTCGCATTCGCTCGCTACCCCCCGAGGGGGCCGTCCGCCGACGGACCGGCAGAGCCGGATCCGTGGCGGGAAGCTTGATCACCGTCTGCGCGATCCGTGCTAAGCGCGCGACTTAGCTACCGTCTGTGAGGAAAACACCATGACGTCCACCGTCCCCCCGCGCACCACCCGCGAATGGCAGGCCGCCGATGCCGCCCACTTCCTGCACCCCTTCACCGATTTCCAATCGCTGGCCAAGAAGGGCTCGCGCATCATCACGAAGGCCGACAACATCTACCTGACCGACAGCGACGGCCATCGCATCCTCGATGCGATGAGCGGCCTGTGGTGCGTCAACGTCGGCTACGGACAGCAGGCGTTGATCGACGCGGCCACGCGGCAGCTGAAGGAGCTCCCCTTCTACAACGCGTTCTTCCAGACGGCGACGCCGCCGGCGATCGAGCTGGCCGAACTGCTGTCGGAAGTCACCCCGCCCCAGTTCAGCCGGGTGTTCTTCTCCGGATCCGGCTCCGAAGGCAACGACACCGTGGTGCGCATGGTGCGGCGCTACTGGGACATCCTCGGCCACCCGCAGCGCTCGGTCATCATCAGCCGCAACAACGCCTACCACGGCTCGACGATGGCCGGCGCATCGCTGGGCGGCATGAGCGGCATGCACGCACAGGGCGGCCTGCCCATCCCCGGCATCGAACACATCGAGCAGCCCTACTGGTTCGCCAACGGCGGCGACCTCGGCCGCGATGAGTTCGGGCGCGTGGCGGCCGGCTGGCTGGAACAGAAGATCCTGGCCGTCGGCCCCGACAAGGTGGCTGCCTTCATCGGCGAGCCGGTGCAGGGCGCGGGTGGTGTCATCGTCCCGCCCGACACCTACTGGCCCGAGATCCAGCGCATCTGCGACAAGTACGGCGTGCTGCTGGTCAGCGACGAGGTGATCTGCGGTTTCGGGCGCACCGGCCATTGGTTCGGCTGCGAACGCTTCGGTACCCGGCCCGACCTGATGACCTTTGCGAAGGGCGTGACGTCCGGCTACGTGCCACTGGGCGGCGTGATGGTCGGTGACCGCATCGCCAAGGTGCTGATCGAGCAGGGCGGCGAGTTCGAGCATGGCTACACCTACTCGGGCCACCCGGTGTCCTGCGCGGTCGCCCTGGCCAACATCCGGTTGATCCAGGAACTGAAGCTCGTGGAGCGGGTGCGCGACGATACGGGCCCCTACCTCGCGCAGGTCTACACCCAGCTCGCAGACCATCCCCTGGTGGCCGAGGCGCAGACCTGCGGCCTGATGGGTGCGTTGCTGCTGGCGCGGCGCGACGCCAAGGGCGGCAGGGCGCGGCCATTCGCCCCGGAGGTGGGGATCGGCATGGTCTGCCGCGGCCACTGCTTCGCCAACGGCCTGATCATGCGTGCCGTCGGAGACCGCATGATCATCGCGCCTCCCCTGGTGATGACCCGGGCGCAGATCGACGAGATGGCGGCCCTGATCCGCCGCTGCCTCGACCTGACGCTCGCCGACTGCCATCGCAACGGCTGGCTGTGAACCGGACCGCCTAAACTTCTGCGCAATGCTTTTTCCCTCAGGAGTACTGCTGCCATGAAGTCCGTGTTCCGCCACAGCCTGTGCGCGTTGACGCTGTCCATCCTTGCCACCGCCGCCGGTGCGCAAGAAAAAGTCGTCAATGTCTACAACTGGGCCGACTACATCGCCGAAGACACGATCAAGAATTTCGAGAAGGAAACCGGCATCAAGGTCCGGTACGACAACTTCGACAGCAACGAGGCCCTGCACGCCAAGCTGGTGGCAGGCAAGTCGGGCTACGACGTCGTGGTGCCCGGCTCGCATTTCGCGAAGATGCAGATCCAGGCAGGCCTGCTCGCCAAGCTCGACAAGAGCAAGCTGCCGAACCTCAAGAACCTCGATCCCGCCATCCAGGCGCAACTGGCGAAGGTCGATCCCGGCAACGAGCACCTGGTCGACTGGTTGTGGGGCTACACCACCGTGGGCATCAACGCCGACAAGGTGAAAGCTGCCCTCGGCAGCACGCCCATGCCGGACAACGCCTGGGACCTGGTCTTCAAGCCCGAGTACGCCGGCAAGCTCAAGGGCTGCGGCATCACCTTCCTCGATTCGGCCTCCGAGGTGCTGCCGATCGCGTTGAAGTACATCGGCAAGGATCCCTACAGCAACGCAGCGGCCGACTATGCCGAGGCGGGGGCGATGCTCAAGAAGATCCGCCCGTTCGTCACCCGCTTCGCTGGTTCGGGCTCCGACTACATCGAGCAGATGGCCCGCGGCAACATCTGCGCGGTGGTGGGATGGTCGGGCGACATCATGATCGCGAAGAACAAGTCGGCCCAGGCCAAGAAGCCGCAGAACCTGCAGGTGCTGCTGCCCAAGACGGGCGGCCTGCTGTTCTTCGACACGATGGCGATCCCGAAGGACGCGCCCAACATGGACAACGCGCTGGCCTTCATCAACTACATCCTGAAACCCGAGGTGCATGCCTCGCTGACGAACGCGGTGTTCTACGCCAATCCGAACAAGGCCTCGCTGCAGTACGTCAAGCCGGAGATCGCGAAGGACAAGGCGGTGTTCCCCGATGCGGCCGGGCTCGACAGCATGATCCCGCCCGGTTCGCCGGACCAGGCCACACGCCGCCTGATCACCCGCACCTACACCAATTTCAAGGCCAACCGCTGATGCCTGCCTGATCGGCAACCCGGGCGGGCCGGATCGAACTTTCCGGCCCGCATCTTGCTCGCATGTCCGCCCAACCCCCCCTCGCCCTCCCCGCCTCCGGAGACCACTCGATGAAACGACCCGCCTTCCCCCTGCTGCCCATCCTGAGCGCCCTGGCGCTGGCCATGGGCCTCCCAGGCGCGCACGCGCAGGAAGAGAAGGTGCTCAACGTCTACAACTGGTCGGACTACATCGCCGAAGACACGCTGGCCAACTTCGAGAAGGAAACCGGCATCAAGGTCCGCTACGACAACTTCGACAGCAACGAGGTGCTGCATGCGAAGCTGGTCGCAGGCAAGACGGGCTACGACGTCGTCGTCCCTTCCTCCTACTGGGCGAAGCTGCAGGCTGACGGCGGCCTGCTGCAAAAGCTCGACAAGAGCAAGCTGCCCAACCTGAAGAACCTCGATCCGGCCCTGCAGGCGCAACTGGCCAAGCTCGATCCGGGCAACCAGTACGGCGTCAACTGGCTGTGGGGCTACACCACCGTGGGCATCAACGTCGACAAGGTCAAGGCGGCGCTCGGCGGCATGCCCATGCCCGAGAACGCGTGGGACCTGGTCTTCAAGCCCGAATACATCTCTAAGCTCAAGAGCTGCGGCGTCAGCTTCCTCGATTCCCCGACCGAGGTCGTGCCGGCCGCGCTGCACTACCTGGGCAAGCCGGCCTACAGCAAGAACCAGTCCGACTATGCCGCCGTCGGCCCGCTGCTGAAGAGCGTCCGGCCATACGTGACCCTCTTCAGCTCGTCGGGCTACATCAACGACATGGCCAACGGCTCGATCTGCCTCGCGCTGGGCTGGTCGGGCGACATCGGCATCGCGCGTCAACGCGCCATCGACGGCAAGACCGGCCAGAAGATCGAAACGCTGATCCCCAGCACCGGCGGCATCCTGTTCTTCGACATGATGGTGATTCCCGCCGATGCACCCCACCCCGACAACGCACACAAGTTCATCAACTACATGATGCGTCCCGAGGTCGCGGCCAGCCTGACCAACAAGGTCAACTACGCCAATCCCAACCTGGAGTCGAAGAAGCTGGTCAAGCCCGAAGTGGCCAACAACCCGGCGGTGTTCCTGAGTGCCGCCGACATGGCCAAGATGCAGGCGCCCGACGCGATCGGAGGCGACATCCGCCGCACGATGACCCGGCTGTACACATCGTTCAAGACCGGCATGTGATCGCCAGGCGGCAGCGGGCCTGCGCCCGCGCCGCCAACACAAAACATAAGAACTCCCAGGAGCCGGACCCATGAGTGGCGACGCGCCCGCGCAGGCAGACTTCCTGCGCATCGAAGACGTGGTGAAGGATTTCGGCGGCACCGTTGCCGTCAACCACGTCAGCTTGTCCATCGCCAAAGGCGAGATCTTCGCGTTGCTCGGATCGTCGGGCTGCGGCAAGTCCACGCTGCTGCGCATGCTCGCCGGCTTCGAGACGCCGACCTCCGGCAGGATCGTGCTGAATGGCCAGGATCTCGCCGGCCTGCCACCGTACGAACGCCCGATCAACATGATGTTCCAGAGCTATGCGCTCTTCCCCCACCTCACGGTCTGGGACAACATCGCGTTCGGCCTGCGGCGCGACGGCATGGCCAAGGACAAGATCGCCGAACGCGTCGAGAAGATGCTGAAGCTGGTGCAGCTGGGCAAGTTCGCGAAGCGCAAGCCCCACCAGTTGTCGGGCGGTCAGCAACAGCGGGTCGCGCTGGCCCGCAGCCTGGCCAAGCGTCCCCAGCTGCTGTTGCTCGACGAGCCCCTGGGCGCCCTCGACAAGAAGCTGCGCGAGGAAACGCAGATCGAGCTGGTCAACATCATCGAAGAGGTGGGTGTGACCTGCGTGATGGTGACGCACGACCAGGAAGAAGCGATGACCATGGCCTCGCGCATCGCGGTGATGACCGAAGGACGCATCGCCCAGGTCGGCGCGCCCGGCGACATCTACGAGACCCCTGCGTCACGCTTTGTGGCCGACTTCATCGGCAACGTCAACCTGATGCCCGGCACGCTGACCGACGACCAGCCCGACCGCGTGATCATCGATTGCGCAGACTGCAGCCACCTCGTCGGCCACGGCATCACGGGCACCGAAGGCATGTCCGTCACCGTCGCGCTTCGCCCGGAAAAGATCCGCGTCACCCGTGACGAACCCTCCAGTCCGCAGGATCCGCACAACAAGGTGCGTGGCACGGTCAAGGAGATGGCCTACTTCGGCAGCTACACCGTCTACCGCCTGGCGCTGCCCAGCGGCGCGGTGCTCAAGGCAAGCCAGATGAACAGCGAGCGCCATGCCGAAGATCCGCTGACCTGGGGCGATGAAGCCTGGGCGAGCTGGACGCCCTCGGCCCAGGTCGTGCTGACGCAATGACGGCGGGGGACGCATGAGCAACCACTTGCCCTTGCACTGGTGGCAGCGCCTGGGCCTGCGCGGGCGCAGCGCGGTCATCGGGGTGCCCTATGCCTGGCTGTTGATCTTCTTCCTGATGCCGTTCCTGATCGTCCTGAAGATCAGCGTCTCCGAGATGGAGACGGTGACCTTCAAGGATCTGGTCACCTATGCGGAGGGCGTGCTGCAGGTGACGATCAAGCTCGGCAGCTACCTGTTCATCGCGCAGGACGACCTCTACTTCCTGACCTATCTGCGCAGCCTCAAGTACGCAGCCGTCACCACGCTGCTGTGCCTGGCGATCGGCTATCCGTTTGCCTACTTCATGGCACGTGCCAAGCCCACCGCGCAGCCTGCGCTGGTGATGCTGGTGATGCTGCCCTTCTGGACCTCTTTCCTGCTGCGGGTCTATGCGTGGAAAGGCCTGCTGGGCGAAGGCGGGCTGATCGCCAACCTGCTGATTTCCACCGGCGTCGACCAGTTCCTGGCGGCCGCTGGCTTGATCGCTTCTCCCGGCAAACTGATGAACACGCCCTTCTCGCTGGTGGTCGGCATGGTCTACACGTACCTGCCGTTCATGATCCTGCCGCTGTACGCCAACTTGTCGAAGATGGACCTGCGGCTGCTCGAGGCCGCCACCGACCTCGGCGCCACGCCGTGGGTGGCGTTCTGGAAGGTGACGGTGCCGCTCTCCAAGGCCGGCATCATCGCCGGCTCGATGCTGGTGTTCATCCCCTGCGTCGGCGAGTTCGTGATTCCCGAACTGCTCGGCGGGCCCGAGACGCTGATGATCGGCCGTGTGCTGTGGGACGAGTTCTTCAGCAACAACGATTGGCCGATGGCGTCCGCGGTGGCGGTCGTGATGGTGCTGTTGATCATCGTGCCGCTGGCGCTCTTCAATCGGTACCAGGCCGAGGCGCAGGAGCGGCGGGCATGAGGGCCGCGCTCGGACCCCGCCTGGCGCGGCACGTCGGCAAGGCCTGGCTGGTGGCGGGCTTCGTCTTCCTCTACATGCCCATCGTCGCGCTGGTCGTCTACTCGTTCAACGACTCGCCGGTGCCGAACCAGTGGGCCGGCTTCACGGTGAAGTGGTACGGCGCGCTCGCCAAGGACAGCGAGATGCTCGGCGGCCTGTGGCTCAGCCTGAAGATCGCCTTCTTCACCGCCACCGGCGCGGTCATCCTGGGCACGCTGGCCGCCTTCACGCTGGTCAAGTACCGGCGCTTTTTCGGCCGCACGGCCTTTTCCGGCATGGTGAGCGCGCCGCTGGTGATGCCGGAAGTCATCGTCGGGTTGTCGCTCCTGCTCTTCCTGGTCTCGGTGCAGCGGCTGACCGAAGGCCTGTTCGGCACCGGATGGCCCGACCGCGGCGCGCTGACGATCTGGATGGGCCACCTGCTCGTGGGCATGGCCTACGCCACCGTGGTGGTGCAGTCACGGCTGCAGGACCTGAATCCGCAACTCGAAGAAGCGGCGATGGACCTGGGGGCACGCCCATCGCAAGTCTTCATGCTGGTCACGCTGCCGATGATCGCGCAGGCGCTGATGTCGGCCTGGCTGCTGACCTTCACGATCTCGCTCGACGACGTCGTGCTGTCGGCCTTCCTGTCGGGGCCCGGATCCACCACGATGCCACTGGTGATCTTCTCGCGGGCTCGGCTGGGTGTGAATCCGAGCGTCAACGCCATGGCCACCGTGATCATCGTGGTCGTCGCGATCGGTGTGCTCACCGCGAGCTACCTGATCGCCCGCGCCGAACGCGAGCGCATCCGAGCCGTCAACAAGGCGCGCAGCGAGGGAGGCTGAGCGCCCTGTCCGTCCAGAACAAGCCAACAAGACCCGAGCGTAGGAGAGAACCCCCATGACCGTCGCCCATCGCCCCTTGACCCTGCTGGCGGCTGCCGTCGCCCTCGCCTTTCCGGCGATGGGCAGCGCGCAGACCACAAACGAGCAACTGCTGCAGGAACTGCGCGACCTGAAGGCGCGGGTCGGGGAGCTCGAGAAGAAGCTGAAGGACACCGAGGCCAAGCTGCCGCCGGCCGGCACCGGCTGGGGCATGACACCCGACCAGGCGGCCGAACTCAACCGCCTGACCGTCAAGACCGATGCGCTGGAGGAGAACAGCGAGACCTGGGGTTTCAAGGATCTGAAGATCAGCGGCTACATCGAGCCGACCTACATCTGGAACAAGCTGCAGAACCGCTCGGGCTTCCAGTTCCTGAACCAGCAGTCGGACGGTTACTTCTACGACACCTCCTACATGGGCGCCGCGGTGCTCGACATCACGAAGGAGATGGAAGGCGGCACGATCTGGAAGCTGACGCTGGCGCCCAACCGCGGCGTCGGCGCGCTGATCGACGGCAACAGCATCATCCAGGAGGCCAGCGTCTCGGTGCCGCTGGGCAGCCTGCAGACGCGGCTGATCGCCGGCCAGATTCCCGACTGGTCTGGCTACGAGTACCAGCAACCCACGCTCAACCCCTTCACCACCCACAACCTGCTCTACGACTTCACGCTGCCGGCCGGCTACACCGGCGTGGGGCTCATGCACACGGTCGGCAAGTGGGCGATCAAGGGCATGCTGGCCAACGTCAACACGCCGATCAAGGCACCGGGAGAAAAGTCGCCGGTGCTGGTGTACCGCGTCGATTACTCGAAGGGCGAGTTCGACGGCTTCGGCTTCGCAGGCTTGCATGGCAAGTCGCCCAACTACAACACGGGCGAAGGCTCGACCGCCCACCTCTTCGAGGTCGACGGCTACTACATCCGCGGCGACTGGACGCTGCAGGGGCAGCTGAGCTTCGGCCGGCAAAAGGACGCGGCCATCACACCCGACGCAGACGGCAACTGGCGCGACGCCAGCTGGTGGGGCGTGTCCGGCCTGGCAGGCTACGCGTTCACGCCCCGGCTGCAAGGCCTGGTGCGGGCGGACTACCTGAACAACAAGAAGAACGGGGGTGGGCTGTACACCTACAACGGCTATTACCTTCCGGATGAAGGCGTCTACAACGACAGCCGCAACGGCATCGGCCCGGCTCCCGAGGGCAACCTCGACCGCGGTGCCAATCGCTACGCGCTGACCTTCGGCCTGAAATACGCCGTCAACCCGACGACCACCTTCAAGGTCGAGTACCGACTCGATGGCGCCGACCGTGCGGTGTTCGAGGACGTGAAGAACGGCGAATTCAAGAAGCGCAACCACCTGCTCGGGACCTCGCTCGTCGTCGCCTTCTGAGGCGGCGGGGCGGCCCGCAGGACGTACCAGGAGACATACCATGGGCAAGACCGTTGCCGATTGGCACGCGCGGGCGCAGGCCGCCCGCTTCGACGGCCGCAGCGTCGTCGACGGCCAGCGCCGCGATGGCGCCAGTGGCGAAACCTTCGACAAGCACTCGCCGATCGACGGCCGGCGCCTCGGCGCGGTGGTGCGGGGCCGCGAGGCCGACGTCGACGCCGCCGTCAGGAGCGCGCGCGCCGCCTTCGAAGACCGCCGCTGGTGCGGCCTGGCGCCGGCCGTGCGCAAGAAGGTGCTGCAGCGTTTCGCCGCCAAGATCCTCGAGGCCAAAGACGAGCTGGCCCTGCTCGAAACGCTGGACATGGGCAAGCCGATCGCCCATGCGCTGGCCGTCGACGTGCCGGCCACGGCGCGCACGATCGCCTGGTATGCGGAGGCCATCGACAAGGTCTACGACGAGATCGCGCCGACCGGCGCCAACGCGCTGGCGCTGATCACGCGCGAGCCGATGGGGGTCGTCGGCACGATCGTGCCGTGGAACTACCCGATGATCATGGCGGCCTGGAAGCTGGGGCCTGCGCTGGCCACGGGCAACTCGGTGGTGCTCAAGCCCAGCGAAAAATCGCCCTTCACGGCCTTGCGGCTGGCCGAGCTGGCCACCGAGGCGGGCCTGCCGCCGGGCGTGTTCAACGTCGTGCCAGGCTACGGCCATGAAGCCGGCGAGGCGTTGGCGCTGCACATGGACGTCGACGCGGTGGGCTTCACCGGCTCCACGCGGGTCGGCCGCAAGATGCTGGAGTACGCCGGCCGCAGCAACCTGAAGCGGGTGTTCAACGAGCTCGGCGGCAAGTCGGCGTTTGTCGTGTTCCCCGATTTCGAGAATCTTCCTCGGGCAGCCGAGACACTCGCCGGCAGCATCTTCTTCAACCAGGGTGAGAGCTGCAACGCGCCGTCGCGTGTGCTGGTGCACGACAGCATCGCCGACGAATTCGTGCGCCTCGTCGCGGCGCAGACGCCGGCCTACCAGCCGGGCGATCCGCTCGACGACCGCACGGTGATGGGGGCCCTTGTCGACGAGGGCCAGCTGCGCACGGTGATCGGCTACATCGAGGCCGGCAGCAGCGAAGGGGCGCGCTTGGTGGCCGGCGGGCAGCGTGCGCGCAGCGACACGGGCGGCTTCTACGTTCAGCCGACGGTGTTCGACGGCGTGGCGAACGACATGAAGATCGCGCGCGAGGAGATCTTCGGCCCAGTGGTCTCGGTCATCCGATTCAAGGACGAGGCGGAAGCCGTCGCACTGGCCAACCAGAGCAACTACGGCCTGCAGGCCAGCGTGTGGAGCGACAACATCAATCGTGCGCACCGCGTCGCAAGGTCGCTGCGTGCGGGCACCGTGCATGTCAACCAGTACGACGAGGACGACATCACCGTGCCTTTCGGCGGCTACAAGCAGAGCGGCAACGGCCGGGACAAGTCGCTGCACGCGTTCGACAAGTACACCGAACTGAAGACCACCTGGCTGCGCATCGAGCCTTGAACATGGCCCCGACTCCCGCGGTGGCCGCCGCCGACACCGAGGCGCTGCAGGCTCAGCTCGCCGTACAGGGTGTGCACACGCTGCTCGTGCAGTTCACCGACCTGCACGGCGTGGCGAAGGGCAAGTTCGTGCCGCTGGCACAGCTGCGCAGCGTGCTCCTGCACGGTGCCGGCTTCTCCGGCCCGTCGATCGCCGGCACCGGGCTGCCGCGCACGGGCCCCAGGTCGGACTACTGGGCCCGCGGCGATGCCGGCACATTGCAGGCGCTGCCGTGGATGCCGGGCGTCGCACGCATCGTCGGCGATGGCTTCGTGGACGGTGCGCCGTTCGAAGCCTGTCCGCGCCAGGTGCTCAGGCGCGCCGTAGCGCGGTTGGCACAACGGGGCTGGACGCTGCAGGTCGGCATCGAGCCCGAGTTTTTCCTGCTGAAGACGGTGGACGGGCGCTGGCATCCCGCGGACGACGCGGATCGGCTCGACAAGCCCTCCTACGACTTGAAGAGCCTGCCCAGGCAACTGCCCTTCCTGCACCAGCTGCGCGAGGCCCTGCAGGCGGCCGGGCTCGACGTGCTGCAGATCGATCACGAGGATGCACACGGCCAGTACGAGGTGAACTTCGCCCATGCCGACGTGCTGGCGAGCGCCGACCGCTTGATGCTCTTCAAGCTCGCGGCCCATACGCTGGCGGAGCGCCACGGCATGGTGTCGTCGATGATGCCCAAGCCCTTCGCCGACCAGCCGGGCAGCGGCATGCATTGCCATGTGTCGCTGTGGGACGGTGAAGGTCCCGACGCACGCTGCCTGTTCGACGGCGCGGCGGATGGCGGCACCGACGGCGGCCACCTGTCGCCGCTCGGCCGGCAGTTCCTGGCCGGCGTGCTGCTGCACAGCGCGGCGCTGTGTGCCCTCGCGGCACCCACCGTCAACTCCTACAAGCGGTTGACGGTCGGCGAATCCCTGTCCGGCACCACCTGGGCGCCTGCGTACGTGGCGTACGGACCGAACAACCGCAGTGCGCTGCTGCGCACGCTGCCGGGGCGGTTCGAGTGGCGGCTGCCCGATGCCAGCGCCAATCCGTACCTGATGCTGGCCGGCCTGGTGGCCGCCGGCCTCGACGGCATCGAGCGTGCGCTCGATCCGGGGCCCGCCTGCGAGGACGACCTGTTCGAGCTTCCGGCCGCGTCGCGCCAGGAGCGCGGCATCGGCGTGCTGCCCCAGAGCCTGGCGGAGGCGGTGGCGGCCCTGCGGGCCGACCGGGTGGTCGCGTCGGCACTCGGTGAGACGCTCATGAGGGAGTTCACTGCGCTCAAGCACGACGAATGGCTGGCCTATGCCCGGCACGTCAGCGACTGGGAACGCCAACGTTATGCGGCGGCGTTCTGAACATGCCGCACTGGGCCGCTTACCTCTGCCTGGCCGCCAGCATGACGCTGGTCGGCAGCTACGTGGGGCTGTCCAAGCTGCTGGTGGCGGTGCTGCCGGTCTTCCTGCTGGCATGGCTGCGCTTCGGCATCGCCGCGCTCGCGATGGCGCACTGGGTGAAGCGCCGGCCCGGCGAGCTGCCGCTGTCGGGCAATGACCGCCGGCTGCTGTTTCTCGAATCCTTCCTCGGCAACTTCCTGTTCTCCGTCTGCATGCTGTTCGGCGTGCACCTGTCCACCGCGCTGGCGGCGGGGGTGATCATGGCCGCCATCCCGGCGGCGGTGGCGATCCTGTCGCGCGTGTTCCTGCGGGAACGCATCGCCCCTCGTGTGGCCGCCGGTATTGCATGCGCGGTGCTCGGCATCGCGATGGTGTCGCTGAAGAAGGGCGACGCAGGTGACCAGGGCGGAGGTTCCCTCCTGGGCAACCTGCTGCTGTTCGGTGCGGTGGTCTGCGAGGCCAGCTACGTCGTCATCGGCAAGCAACTCACGGGCAACGTCTCTGCCAAGCGCATCAGTGCCCTGGTGAACTTGTGGGGCCTCGTCCTCGTCACGCCCCTGGGGCTGTGGCAGGCGCTGCAGTTCGATTTCGGGGCGGTCGGGATGCCCACCTGGGCGTTGCTGGTCTTCTACGCGCTGGCCGCCAGCATGTGGACGGTCTGGCTGTGGATGACAGGGCTGAAGCACGTGCCCGCCTCGCGGGCGGGCGTCTTCACCGTGATGCTGCCGATCAGCGCCGCGGCGATCGGTGTGCTGTTCCTCGGCGAGCGCTTCTCGGTGGCCCAGGCCGGCGCCTTCGCGCTGGCCCTGACCGGCCTCGTGCTGGCCACGTGGCCCGGCCGCTCGCCGGCTCCCCTGCCGTCGGCCCCCGCCTGACACGCTGGCCGTCGCGGCGCCGGGTTGTAACACGCCAGGTGCCTGCTTTTCTTTCGATCAGGAATCTGCGAAAACCGGCAAATTGGCGGCATGACCTGCACCCCTCCCCTGCAAGCGCTGCGGCTGGTACCCGTGCTCGCCGGCGGTGGCACGCGCCTTCCGGCGCACGTGGGTGTGCTCACCGCCCTTCAGCGCCTCGGGGTGCAGACGCCTCGCCTGGTCGGTGTGTCGGGGGGCAGCATCGTGGCGGCGCTGCACGCGGCGGGCTGGTCGCCGGAGCGGCTGCAGACGCTGGCGCTGGACATCGACTTCGGGCGCTTCCGGGGCTTCTCGCTGTACCAGCTCTTCTTCCACGGCGGATTGACCTCGGGCGACACCTTCGAGCACTGGCTGGACGACCTGCTCGAAGGGGCCTGCTTCAAGGATCTGCCGTTGGACCTGGCGGTGGTCGCGACCGACGTGCGCCGCAGCGAACCCGTGGTGTTCGATCGCGAGACCACGCCCGACTACAAGGTGGCGCGTGCGGTGCGCCATTCCATGGGCATCCCGCTGCTGTTCGCCTTCCAGTCGCACGGGGACAAGCTGCTGGTGGACGGCAGCATCCTCAGCGAGGATGCGCTGCACCGGGACTGGGCCGGCGACAGCACCCCGGTGTGCCTGTTCCGCCTGCGCGGCGAACGCGCAGCCGTCGACGAGGCGGCGCCCAGGCGCCCGTGGTTCCCCCTGCCCGGTTACATCCAGATGCTGATCCGCACCTTCATGACCACGCTGTCGCGCGAATTCGTGAATGCGCGCCACTGGCCACGCACGGTCGTCATCGACGTCGGGCGGCATTCGCCGGTCAACTTCCGCCTGTCTCGCGACGACAAGGCCGAACTGTTCCAGCGCGGGCTGGACACAGTCATGGAGATCCTGCCGCTGAAGTTTCCGGAACTGGCGCCTTCACCCACCGCGCCGCCCGCTCAGGCCGTCGACGGCGATCCCATCCTGGAGGCGGCGGCACGCGCCGCCACGCCCCGCGGCGACATCGCCTTCAGCGAGTGATCGCTCCAGGCCTGGCGCCAGCGGCGGGCGCCGGGCGTGCCGTTCCACAGGCCCATACAGTGCCGCGCCACATGCGACCAGGCACCCCCCGCCGCCACATGGCGCTCCATGTACTCGACCATCGACGCCTCGACCTCCTCACGCACCGGCGCCGGGCCTGATGCGCCGAAGAAGCGTGCATCCCACTCCGCCATCGACCAGGGCTCGTGGTAGGCCTGTCGGCCGAGCATCACCCCGTCGACGTGCGCCAGGTGGGACTCGACCTCCGCGGCCGTCTTGACGCCGCCGTTGAGCACGATCGTCAGTGCGGGGAAGTCGCGCTTGAGCCGGTACACGTGCTCGTAGCGCAGCGGCGGGATCTCGCGGTTCTCCTTCGGGCTCAGGCCTTGCAGCCAGGCGTTGCGTGCGTGCACGATGAAGACGTTGCAGCCGCCCTCGGCCACCGTGCCGACGAAGTCGCGCACGAAGGCGTAGCTCTCCTCCTGGTCGATGCCGATGCGGTGCTTGACGGTGACGGGGATGTCGACGACGTCCCGCATGGCCTTCACCCCGTCGCGCACCAGCGCCGGCTCTGCCATCAGGCAGGCCCCGAACGCGCCGCGCTGCACCCGCTCGCTCGGGCAGCCGCAGTTGAGGTTGATCTCGTCGTAGCCCCACCGGGCGCCCAGGCGCGCGGCGACGGCCAGCGCGTCGGGCTCGCTGCCGCCGAGTTGCAGCGCGACGGGATGCTCCTGAGGGTTGTAGTCCAGGTGGCGCGGCACGTCGCCATGCAGCAGCGCGCCGGTCGTCACCATTTCGCTGTAAAGGCGGGTGTGGCGTGTGATCAGGCGGTGGAAGTAGCGGCAGTGCCGGTCCGTCCAGTCCATGCACGGCGCCACGTTCAAGCGCCAGGGAGAGTGCTGCATCGGTGAATTCACGCTGTCGATTGTCGCGCCGCGTTCGTGGCGATCCCCTGCGCAAAGCGCGCCAGCAATTCGGCCGGCAGGTCATGGCCCATGCCCGGCACCAGGTCGAGCGTCGATCCCGGCAGCTTGGCATGCAGGTCGCGCGCCGCCGCCGGCGGAATCAGCGGATCGGCCTCGCCATGCACGATGTGCACCGGCGCGGCAATGCGCGGCAGCAGGCCCGAACGGTCGCCATCGGCGACCACGGCCACCAGCTGCCGTGCGACGCCGGCCGGCCGGTAGGCGCGCTGCAGGGCCTGCGCCACCTGCGCACGCAGCGTTTCCGCCGACGCCGGATAGGCCGGGCTGCCGATCAGCCTGAACATCGCCTCCAGGCGTGCCGCCACCGCGCCGGCGTCCTCGGCCCGCGGCGGCCGCGACAACAGTGCGCGCTGCACCGCCAGCGTCGGGCGCGGCAGGTGGCGGGCTCCAGAGGTGGTCATCATCAGCGCGAGGCTCGCGGCACGCCGAGGCTGGGCCGCGGCCATGTGCTGGACGATCATGCCCCCCATCGAGGCGCCGCACAGGTGCGCCTCGCCGACGCCGAGCGCATCGAGCACGCCCCATGCGTCGGCAGCCATGTCGGCGAGGCGGTAGCCCGCGTCGACCGGCAGCCGCATCATGTACCGCAGGCCGGCCCACGCCAGGTTGGGCACGCCGTGTCGATCGAAGCCCTCGCTGAGCCCCGCGTCGCGGTTGTCGATGCGGATGACACGAAACCCTGCGCCGACGAGACGATCGACCAGCGGCTGCGGCCAGGCGATGAGCTGCATGCCCAAGCCCATGACCAGCAGCAGCGCCGGCCCGCCGGGCGGGCCCTGGTCATCCACCTCGATGGCGATGCCGTTGGCCGACAGCTTCATGCCGGGACGGCCGGCGTCCGCCTCAGCGCCATGGCCTCGTTGGCCACCAGGGCGCCCAGCACGAGCGCACCGCCGCCCAGCACCGCCGGCGTCGGCGACTCCTGCGTGCCGAGCCAAGTCCAGGCCACGCCGAAGACGATCTCCAGCAGGCCGAGCAGCGCCGCCTCCGGTGCGCGCAGCACCCGCCCCGCCGCCACCGCCAGCACGCACGGAATGGCCAGCTGCACGACCCCCAGCAGGGTCAGCCAGCCGACATCGCTGGCCGAGGCCTGGAACGGCCATGCCAGGGGCAGCGTCAGGAGCGCCGACAAGGCCGCGCCGATCAGCACCGCAGGCGTCATGTCGACACGTTGTTCGGGACGGCCGCGCGTGTTGTGCTGCAGGAGCGTCCACATCGTCGCCGCGGCCAGCGGCACCGACAGCGCCACCAGCGTGCCGATGAGGTCGCGCCGGCTGCCGCCGCCGATCTGCTCACCGTACATCCAGGCGACGCCCGCCCCGGCCACCACGATCGCGGCCCAGGTACGCCCCGGCAGCCGTTGCCCCAGGACGGCCCGCGCGATCACCGCGGTGAACAGCGGCGCCAGCGACATCGTGATGAGGACGTTGGCCACGGTGGTCAGCGTGAGGGCGACCATGAACGACGTGAACATCACCGTCCAGCACAGGCCCGAGAACCACATCGTGCGGCCGCCGTGGCGGATGGCACGCCAGAGCGGTGTCGCGCCCTGCTGCCAGCCCAGCAGCAGCGCCAGCGCCGCCGCGTTGGCCGCGCTGCGCCAGAACGTCAGTTCGAACGACGCCGCCGAATCGAGGTGCCGGGTCACGACGCCGGCGATGCTCCACAGGAGCGTCACCAGCAGCATGGTGGCCACGGCCCCGCGATGCGTCATCGCCATCGGACGCTCGTCAGGCGCTTTCGCGCGAAGCGCGCTTGCGCTCGTGTTCCGACAGGTGGCGCTTGCGCAGGCGGATCGACTTGGGCGTGATCTCGACCAGTTCGTCGTCCTCGATGAACTCGACGCCGTACTCCAGCGTGAGGTCGATCGGGGGTGTGATCTTGATCGCGTCTTCCTTGCCGCTGACGCGGAAGTTCGTCAGCTGCTTGGTGCGGGTGGCATTGACCACCAGGTCGTTGTCGCGGCTGTGGATGCCGACGATCATGCCTTCGTAGACCGGATCGTTCGGCTTCACGAACATGCGGCCGCGGTCGTCCAGCTTGCCCAGCGCGTAGGTGAAGATCTCACCGGCATCCATCGAGATCAGCACGCCGTTCTTGCGGCCGGCGATCTCGCCCTTGTGCGGCTCGTAGCCGTCGAAGATGTTGCTGATCAGGCCCGAGCCACGCGTCAGGTTCAGGAACTCGTTGCTGAAACCGATCAGGCCGCGCGCCGGGATGCGGTACTCCAGGCGCACCCGGCCACGGCCGTCCGGCTCCATGTTGACCAGCTCGCCCTTGCGTTCGCCCAGCGCCTGCATCACGCCGCCCTGGTGGCCTTCTTCCACGTCGGCCGTCACCAGTTCGATCGGCTCGTGCCTCTCGCCGTCGACGTCGTGGAACACCACGCGCGGCTTGCTCACGGCCAGCTCGTAGCCTTCGCGGCGCATGTTCTCCAGCAGGATGGTCAGGTGCAGTTCGCCGCGGCCCGAGACCTCGAAGATGCCGTCCTCGTCGGTTTCCTTGACGCGCAGCGCGACGTTGCTCTGCAGCTCCTTCTGCAGGCGGTCCCAGATCTGGCGGCTGGTGACGAACTTGCCTTCGCGGCCGGCCAGCGGGCTGGTGTTGACGCAGAAGTTCATCGTCAGCGTGGGCTCGTCGACCTTCAGCATCGGCAGCGGCGCCGGATTGGACGGGCTGGTGACCGTGACGCCGATGCCGATGTCCTCGATGCCGTTGATCAGCACGATGTCGCCGGGACCCGCTTCGGTCGCCTGCACGCGGTCCAGGCCCTGGAAAGTCAGCACCTGGTTGATGCGGCCCTTGGTGCTCTTGCCGTCCGGGCCTTCCATCACGAGCACGTCCATGCCGGGCTTGATGGTGCCCTGGCTGATGCGGCCCACGCCGATGCGGCCGACGAAGGTGGAATAGTCAAGCGCGGAGATCTGCAGCTGCAGCGGCGCGGCCGGATCGCCCTTCTGCGGCGGCACGTGCTTGAGCACCGTGTTGAACAGCGCCGACATGTCCTCGCCCCACTTCTCGCCCGGCGCGCCCTCTTCCAGCGACGACCAGCCGTTGATGCCCGAGGCGTACACGACCGGGAAATCGAGCTGCTCGTCGGTGGCGCCGAGCTTGTCGAACAGGTCGAACGCCGCATTGATCACCGCGTCGGGCTTGGCGCCCGGCTTGTCGACCTTGTTGACGACGACGATGGGCTTCAGGCCCAGCGCCAGCGCCTTCTTGGTCACGAAGCGCGTCTGCGGCATCGGGCCTTCCTGGGCGTCGATCAGCAGCACCACGCCGTCGACCATCGACAGCGCGCGCTCCACTTCGCCGCCGAAGTCCGCGTGGCCCGGGGTGTCGACGATGTTGATGTGCGTGCCTTCCCAGCTGACCGCGCAGTTCTTGGCCAGGATGGTGATGCCGCGCTCGCGTTCGATGGCGTTGTTGTCCATCACCGTGTCGACGACCTTCTCGTGTTCGGCGAAGGTGCCGCTCTGGCGCAGCAGTTGGTCGACCATGGTGGTTTTGCCATGGTCGACGTGGGCGATGATGGCGATGTTGCGAATCTGCTTGGTCATAACGTTCTTTCAGGAAATCAGGCCCTGCACCTCGACGGGACTGAGCAGGCGGTCGGCGATCAGCTCGCCCGACGTGATGTGCGCGCTGCCGAGGAACGCGCTGGGTTGCGGTCCGTACACACGCACGGCCGGGGCATCGGCCATCCGCACGCGGCGGCGCAGGCCAGTGAGAAAGCGGCCGGCCTCGTCGTGCGGCAGCGCCACGCGCGGCCAGTCCGACAACAGCCAGTCCACGGGCTTCAGCAGCGCCTCGCGCGCCGGCTCGTCGAGCGCGGTCAACTGGTCGAGCGTCACCGCGTCCTCCACCTGCAGCGGCCCGCTGCCGGTGCGCCGCAGCGCGGACAGGTGCGCACCGCAGCCGAGCGCTTCGCCCAGATCCTGCGCCAAGGTGCGGATGTAGGTGCCCTTGCTGCAGCGCACGTCGATCACCAGGCTGTCAGCCTGCCATTCGACGATGTCGATGCGATGAATCGTGACGGTGCGCGGCGTGCGCTCCACTTCGATGCCCGCACGGGCGTATTCGTACAGCGCCCTGCCGTCGCGCTTGAGCGCCGAGTGCATCGGCGGCAACTGCGCGATCGCGCCGGTGAGGCGGGCACACGCGGCATCGATGGCCGCCCGGTCGACCGCCACTGGCCGCTGCTGCAGCACCTCGCCCTCGGCGTCGCCGGTCGTGGTGGTGCGGCCCAGCGCCAGCGTGGCGCGGTAGGCCTTGTCGGCGTCGAGGCTGATCTGCGAGAACTTGGTGGCGGCGCCGAAGCACAAGGGCAGCAGGCCGGTGGCCAGCGGGTCGAGCGTGCCCGTGTGGCCCGCCTTCTCCGCTCGCAGCAGCCATTTCGCCTTCTGCAGCGCGTCGTTGCTCGACAGGCCGAGTGGCTTGTCGAGCAACAGCACGCCGTGCAGCGCGCGGCGGACGATGCGGGAGCGGGTCTGGCGGTTCATTTCAGCGTCCCGCCCGATCCAGCTTCCCGCCACGGATCCGGCTCTGCCGGTCCGTCAGCGGGCGGCCCCCTCGGGGGGTAGCGAGCGCCAGCGAGCCTGGGGGCGTCATTTCAGTCCTTGGCCTGCGTGGCGTTCGCCTGGCGGATCAACGCGTTCAGTTCGGCCGCACGTTCGGTGGTGCGGTCGAACTGGAAGTGAAGCGTCGGCACGGTGTGGATCTGCAGGCGCTTGAACAGCCCGTTGCGGATGAAGCCCGCCGCCTCGTTCAGGGCGGCTTCGCACTCGGCCGGTTCGCCGACCAACAGGGAGAACCGCACCGTCGCATGGGCGTAGTCGGGCGTCACGTCGACGCCGGTGATCGTCACCAGGCCGACGCGCGGATCCTTCAGGTCGCGGATCAGCTCCGCCACATCGCGCTGGATCTGGTCGGCGATCCGCAGCCCGCGGTTGGGTATCGCTTTTTTGTGTCGCATGGAACTTTCCTTTCGACCCCACAAGCACGAACCCCGCCATCTTGTGGACGGCGGGGTTCGCCACTGCCGGCCGCGCCGCTCGCTGGCGCGGCGTCGCGGCCCGAGCGGAGGCTTACAGCGTGCGCGCCACTTCCTTGATCTCGAAGAACTCGAGCTGGTCGCCCTCGGCGATGTCGTTGTAGTTCTTCAGCTTGATACCGCACTCGAAGCCTTCCTTGACCTCGCGCACGTCGTCCTTCATCCGCTTCACCGAATCGACCTCGCCGGTGTAGATGACCACGTTCTCGCGCAGCAGGCGGAAGCGCGCATCGCGTCGCACCACGCCGGCGGTGATCATGCAGCCCGCGACCGTGCCGATCTTCGAGGCCACGAACACCGTGCGGATCTCGGCCGTGCCGATGACTTCCTCGCGCTGTTCCGGCGCCAGCATGCCGCTCATCGCCGCCTTCATCTCGTCGACCGCGTCGTAGATGATGTTGTAGTAGCGGATGTCGACGCCGTTGTTCTCGGCCAGCTTGCGCGCGCCGGCATCGGCCCGCACGTTGAAGCCGACGACCACGGCCTTCGAGGCGATCGCCAGGTTGACGTCGTTCTCGCTGATGCCGCCGACCGCCGCGTGCACGATCTGCACCTTGACTTCGGCGGTGCTGAGCTTCTGCAGCGATTGCGCCAGCGCTTCCTGCGAGCCCTGCACGTCGGCCTTGACGATCAGCGCCAGCGTCTGCGCCTGGCCTTCGCCCATGTTCTCGAACATGTTCTCGAGCTTGGCGGCCTGCTGCTTGTTCAGCTTCACGTCACGGTAGCGGCCTTGGCGGAAGGTGGCGATTTCGCGGGCGCGGCGCTCGTCGGTCAGCACCATGAAGTCGTCGCCGGCCTGGGGCACCTCGGTCAGGCCCTGGATCTCGACAGGGATCGACGGACCGGCCTCCTGCGTCGGCTTGCCGTCCTCATCGAGCATGGCGCGCACGCGGCCATAGCTCGAACCCGCCAGCACGACGTCGCCGCGCTTGAGGGTGCCGGACTGGACCAGCACGGTCGCGACGGGGCCGCGGCCCTTGTCGAGCTGCGCCTCGATGACGATGCCCTTGGCGGCGGCGTCCTGCGGCGCGGTGAGCTCCAGCACCTCGGCCTGCAGCAGCACCTGCTCCAGCAGGTCGTCGATGCCCTGGCCGGTCTTGGCCGACACCGGCACGAACGGCGATTCGCCGCCGAACTCTTCCGGCACCACTTCTTCGGCCACCAGTTCGCTCTTCACGCGCTCCAGGTTGGCGTCGGGCTTGTCGATCTTGTTGACCGCCACCACCAGCGGCACGCCGGCCGCCTTGGCGTGGTGGATGGCTTCCTTCGTCTGCGGCATCACGCCGTCGTCGGCCGCCACCACCAGGATGACGATGTCGGTCGCCTTGGCGCCGCGGGCACGCATCGCGGTGAACGCCGCGTGGCCCGGGGTGTCCAGGAAGGTGATCATGCCGCGCGGCGTCTCGACGTGGTAGGCACCGATGTGCTGCGTGATGCCGCCCGCTTCGCCCGCGGCGACGCGGCTGCGGCGGATGTAGTCCAGAAGCGAGGTCTTGCCGTGGTCGACGTGGCCCATCACGGTCACGACCGGGGCACGCGGCAGCATCTCGGACTGCGTCGCGGCGTGCTCTTCCTCGAGGAAGGCTTCCGGATCGTCCAGCTTGGCAGCCAGCGCCTTGTGGCCCATTTCCTCGACGAGGATCATGGCCGTTTCCTGGTCGAGCTGCTGGTTGATGGTGACCATCTGGCCCAGCTTCATCAGGTGCTTGATGACCTCGGCCGCCTTGACGGACATCTTGTGCGCCAGGTCGGCCACGCTGATGGTCTCGGGCACGTGCACTTCCTGCTGCACGAACTCCGCCGGCGGCGTGAAGGTGGAGCCGCCGCCGTCGTTGCGGTCGCGTCCGCCGCGGCCACGCGGCGCACGCCAGCCCGGCCGTCCCGCGCCGGGGCCGTCGGTACGGCCCTTGGCGGCCGCGGTGCGCTTCTTCGCGTCGTCGGCCCAGCTCGACGAGAGTTTTTCCGACTTGACGGACTTCTTCTCGCCGGGCTTGGCGCCGGGGGCGCCGGCAGCCGCGGGCGCCGGTGCGCCGGGCTTGGCGGCCGGCTTGTGGATCGTCCCCTTGATGGCGCCTTCGGCCGCGGTGGGCTTGGGTTCCTCGGGCTTCTTCGCGACGAGCACCTTCTTCGGCGCGTTCATCATCGCGCGGATGGCAGCGGCCTCGGCCTCGGCTGCCTTGCGGCGCTTCTCGAGATCCGCCATGCGCTGCTTCTCGGCGGCGTCCGTGTCGGCAGCCTTCACCACCCGCAGGCCAGGCTTGGCAGCCTCTGCGGGCTTGGCGGCGGCGGCAGCCGGCGCGGCAGCAGCGGCCGGTGCGGCAGGCGCAACGGCCGGCTTGGCCGGCGCCACGGGCGCCGCGGCCTTGGCGGTCGCCGCTGCGGCCTCGGCCGCAGCCTTGGCGGCGGCGGCTTCGGCCGCGGCCTTTTCCGCCGCCTCACGCGCACGGGCCTCGGCCGCTTCGCGCTCGAGGCGTTCCTGTTCCTCTCGCTGGCGACGCTTCTCGGCCAGTTCTTCCTCCTGGCGGCGCAGCTGCTCGGCCTGGCGCTCGGCTTCTTCCTCGCGGCGCTGCAGTTCGGCCGGATCGACGGCCGGCGCGGCGGGCGCGGTTTCTTCCACGGCCGGCGCATCGTCGCGCTTGACGAAGGTGCGCTTCTTGCGAACCTCGACCTGGATGGTCCGGGCCTTGCCGGTCGAATCCGCCTGCTTGATCTCGCTGGTGCTCTTGCGCGTCAGCGTGATCTTCTTGCGGTCGCCGGCGGCCGTGCCGTGGCTGCTGCGAAGGAAGCCCAGCAGGCGTTCCTTGTCAGCGTCGGTGAGTTGGTCGTCGGTGGAGACTTTGCGCACCCCGGCGGATTGCAGCTGCTCGAGCAGCGTCGCGGCCGGGCGGTTCAGCTCGGCGGCAAATTGGGCGACGGTGGTCACTGCCATTGTGAAGATCCTTGGGTAACGGGGGCGCAGGTGGCGTGCAGTCGGTGGGCGATCAATCGGATTCCGTGCGGCGTGTTCAGGCGTTAAACCAGTGTTCACGCGCCTTCATGATCAGCGCCTTCGCCTGGTCTGCATCCATGCCCGTGATATCGGTGAGTTCGTCGACGGCCAGGTCGGCCAGGTCGTCGCGTGTATGAACCCCGCCGTCGGACAGTTTCGCAATCAATTCCGAACTGAGGCCCTCGAGGTCGCGCAGATCCTGCGACACCTCGTCGACCTTTTCCTCACGGGCGATTTCCATCGTCAACAGCGCATCCTTGGCCCGGTTGCGCAGTTCGGTGACGGTGTCCTCGTCGAAGCTCTCGATCTCGAGCATTTCCTGCATCGGGACGTAGGCCACTTCCTCGAGGCTGGTGAAACCTTCGGCGATGAGGATCTCTGCGACCTCCTCGTCGACGTCGAGCTTCTCGACGAACAGCTTGCGGATGACGTCGCTTTCCGCGGCCTGCTTGGCCTGCGATTCCTCGGCCGTCATGATGTTGATGCGCCAGCCGGTCAGCTCCGAAGCCAGGCGCACGTTCTGGCCGCCGCGGCCGATCGAGATCGCGAGGTTCTCCTCGTCGACCACGACGTCCATCGCGTGCGGCTCCTCGTTCACGACGATCGACTGCACGTTGGCCGGCGCCAGCGCGCCGATCACGAACTGCGCCGGGTCTTCCGACCACAGCACGATGTCGACCCGCTCGCCGGCCAGCTCGTTGGTGACCGCGTTGACACGCGAGCCGCGCACGCCGACGCAGGTGCCGATCGGATCGACGCGCTTGTCATGCGAGACCACGGCGATCTTGGCGCGCGAGCCGGCGTCGCGGGCGCAGCTCTTGATCTCGAGCAGGCCCTGTTCGATCTCCGGTACTTCCTGCGCAAAGAGCTCGACCATGAAGCCGGGCGCGCTGCGCGACAGCATGATCTGCGGGCCGCGCACGGTCGGGTCGATGCCGGCGATGAACGCCCGCACCCGGTCGCCCGTGCGCAGGTTTTCCTTGGGGATCATCTCGCTGCGCTTCAGGCGCCCTTCGACGCGGCCGCTCTCGACGATGATGTCGCCCTTGTCGAGCCGCTTGACGGTGCCGACGAAGATCTTCTCGCCGCGGGCGAGGAAGTCGTTCAGCAGCTGTTCGCGCTCGGCGTCGCGGATCTTCTGCAGGATGACCTGCTTGGCCGCCTGCGCGCCGATGCGGCCGATCGGCACCGACTCGATCGGCTCCTCGATGTGGTCGTCGATCTCGATGTCGGCGATCTGCTCCTTCGCTTCGAAGAACAGGATCTCCGCATCGGGAATCTGAAGGCCCGCCTCATCCGGAACCACGTGCCAGCGACGGAAGGTCTCGTATTCACCCGTCTCGCGGTCGATCTGCACGCGGATGTCCACTTCGCCGCCATGCAGCTTCTTGGTCGCGGAGGCCAGCGCCGCCTCGACGGAACCGAACACCACTTCGCGATCCACGCTCTTCTCGCGCGAGATCGCATCCACCAGCATCAACAGTTCGCGGTTCATTCTTCTGGACCTCCATGCGCCTCGGGCTGCGTCGGGGCAGCCTGGCGACCTTTGAAATTGACGACGGGTACTAGCCGCGCTTCGCGCACCTCGTCGAGCAAGAAATCGAGTGCCGGCTGGGCCTCTGCGACCGCAGAAGCGTCGGCAGCCTTCACCTTGGCCTTCGCCGCGGGCCGCTTGCCGCCCGGACGCACTCGCTCGCCCACGTTGTCGTCCAACAGCAAACGCCATCCGCCTTCGCGGGACGCCAACGTGCCACGGTATTTCTTTCGCCCCTGGAACGGCAGCTTGAGCGTCACCTCGATGGCCTCCCCGACGAACCGCTCGTAGTCGGCCGCCTTTTTCAGCGGGCGATCCAACCCCGGCGAGGAGACCTCCAGCCGTGCGTAGTCGACGTTTTCCACCTCGAGCAGATACTGCAATTGCCGCGTGACAGCCTCACAATCCTCGACCGTCACGAATTCGCTGGCCCCCAGCCCTTCCGGATAGGCGTGACCCGGCATCCTGTCGATCGTTACGCGCAGCAAGCCACCCCCCGTGCGTTCGAGGTCGACCAGGTCGTAACCCAGGCCAGTGACGGTGCGTTCAACGGCGGACTGCCAAGTCATCTATCTGAAAGCGATCGAGCAAAAAAAAAGGGCAGGAAGAGAATCCGCCCGTTGGGGTGTTTCCAGGGAAATGCGGATTGTACTGCGCCAATCGCGCCACCGCCAGGGGTCTGTTCGAAGCCGCCCCCTGACGTGCCAGAATCACCGCCCCTTACTGACCGACTCTACGGAGACACCATGGGTTTTCTCGCCGGCAAGCGGCTGTTGATCACGGGCGTGCTGTCCAACCGTTCCATCGCCTACGGGATTGCCCGTGCCTGCCGCCGCGAAGGCGCCGAACTGGCTTTCAGTTATGTGGGCGAGCGCTTCAAGGAGCGCATCACCGAACTGGCGAGCCATTTCGATTCGTCGCTGGTCCTCGAATGCGACGTCGGAAGCGACGAGCAGATCGACAACCTCTTCACGGGTCTGCGCCAGGCGTGGCCGGAAGGCCTCGACGGCTTCGTGCATGCCATCGGCTTCGCGCCCCGCGAAGCGATCGCGGGCGATTTCCTCGAAGGCCTGAGCCGCGAGGCCTTCCGCATCGCCCACGACATCTCGGCCTACAGCTTCCCCGCGCTGGCCAAGGCTGCCGCCGGCCAGCTGCGCGCCAATGCCTCGCTGCTGACCCTGAGCTACCTCGGCGCCGAACGCGCGGTACCCAACTACAACACCATGGGCCTGGCCAAGGCCTCGCTCGAGGCCAGCGTGCGCTACCTGGCTGCCGGCATGGGCCCCAAGGGCGTGCGGGTGAACGGCATTTCCGCCGGCCCCATCAAGACCTTGGCCGCCTCCGGCATCAAGGGCTTCGGGAAAATGCTGGAAGTGGTGGAACAGAACGCGCCGCTGCGCCGCAACGTCACGATCGACGACGTGGGCAACGTCGCCGCCTTCCTGCTGTCCGACCTGGCCGCCGGCGTGACCGGCGAGATCACCTACGTCGACGGCGGCTTCAGCCGTGTGATGAGCGGCGTTCCGGAAACGCCGGCTGCCTGAACGACGGGACGAGCCGGCGAGCGGACGGCAGCGCAACGCTGCTGTCCGCCGAACGAGGGCCGGTCAGCCGACCTTCACGCAGTCGACGTAGTACGCCTTCGTGCTTGCGTCGCCGTCCTGCTCCACGAGGCCGTGCACATCGGTGTGGAAGCCCGGGAAGCGCCCGTTGAAATCGCGCGCGAACTTCAGGTACTCGACGATCTTGCGGTTGAAGCGCTCGCCCGGGATCAGCAGCGGGATGCCCGGCGGGTACGGCGTCAGCAGCGACGTAGTGATGCGCCCCTCGAGTTCGTCGATCGACACCCGCTCGGTGTCGCGGTGCGCGATGCGCGCATAGGCATCGGCCGGCTTCATCGCCGGGTCGAGGTTCGACAGGTACATCTCCGTCGTCAGCCGGGCGATGTCGCCCTTCGCGTAGGCCTCGTGGATCGCCTGGCAGAGATCGCGCAGGCCCATGCGCTCGTAGGCCGGCTGCGCCGCGACGAACTCCGGCAGGATCCGCCACAGCGGCGCGTTCTTGTCGTAGTCGTCCTTGAACTGCTGCAGCGCGGTCAGCAGCGTGTTCCACCGGCCCTTGGTGATGCCGATCGTGAACATGATGAAGAACGAGTACAGGCCGGTCTTCTCGACCACCACGCCGTGCTCGGCCAGGTACTTGGTGACGATGCTGGCCGGGATGCCCGTCTTGGCGAACTTGCCGCTCATGTCGAGCCCGGGCGTGATGATCGTGCTCTTGATCGGGTCGAGCATGTTGAAGCCCGGCGCCAGGTTGCCGAAGCCGTGCCACTTCGCGTTGGCCTTCAGCACCCAGTCTTCCTGGCGGCCGATGCCTTCGGCCGCGAGCTTGTCGGGGCCCCACACCGTGAACCACCAGTCGCGGCCGTAGTCCTTCTCGACCTTGCGCATCGCACGGCGGAAATCGAGCGCCTCCAGCAGGCTCTCCTCCACCAGCGCGGTGCCGCCCGGCGGCTCCATCATCGCGGCGGCGACGTCGCAGCTCGCGATGATCGCGTACTGCGGCGAGGTGGACGTGTGCATCAAGTAGGCCTCGTTGAAGAGGTGCCGGTCCAGCTTCTGGTTCTGCGCGTCCTGCACCAGCACCTGCGAGGCCTGGCTGATGCCCGCCAGCAGCTTGTGCGTGCTCTGCGTGGCGTAGACCATCGCCTGCTCCGGCCGCGGGCGGTTCTTGCCCATCGCGTGGTACGTGCCGTAGAACTTGTGGAACGCCGCGTGCGGCAGCCAGGCCTCGTCGAAGTGGATCGTGTCGATCCAGCCGTCGAGCTTGGCCTTGATGGTCTCGGTGTTGTAGAGCACCCCATCGTAGGTGCTCTGCGTCAGCGTCAGGATGCGCGGCTTGACCTTCTCCGGATCGACCCCCGCCAGCAGCGGGTTGCGCGCGATCTTCTTGCGGATGGTCTCCGGCGAGAACTCGCTCTCCGGGATCGGGCCGATGATCCCGTAGTGGTTGCGGGTGGGCGACATGAACACCGGCACCGCGCCCGTCATGATGATCGAGTGCAGGATGCTCTTGTGGCAGTTGCGGTCGACCACCACCACGTCGCCCGGCGCCACCGTGTGGTGCCACACCATCTTGTTCGAGGTGCTGGTGCCGTTGGTGACGAAGAAGCAGTGGTCGGCGTTGAAGATGCGCGCGGCGTTGCGCTCGCTCTGCGCGACCGGGCCGGTGTGGTCCAGCAGCTGGCCCAGCTCCTCCACCGCGTTGCAGACGTCGGCGCGCAGCATGTTCTCGCCGAAGAACTGGTGGAACATCTGCCCCACCGGGCTCTTCAGGAACGCGACGCCGCCCGAGTGGCCGGGGCAGTGCCACGAATAGGAGCCGTCCTGCGCGTAGTCCATCAGCGCGCTGAAGAACGGCGGCGCCAGGCCGTCGAGGTAGCTCTTGGCCTCGCGGATGATGTGGCGGGCCACGAACTCCGGCGTGTCCTCGAACATGTGGATGAAGCCGTGCAGCTCGCGCAGGATGTCGTTCGGGATGTGCTGCGACGTGCGTGTCTCGCCGTACAGGTAGATCGGGATGTCCGCGTTCTTGAAGCGGATCTCCCCGATGAACTTGCGCAGGCTCAGCACCGCCGGGTCCAGCTCGGGCCCGTCCTTGAATTCCTCGTCGTCGATCGACAGGATGAACGCCGAAGCGCGGCTCTGCTGCTGCGCGAACGAGGACAGGTCGCCGTAGCTCGTCACGCCCAGCACCTCGAAGCCCTCCCGCTCGATGGCCTGGGCCAGCGCGCGGATGCCGAGGCCGGACGTGTTCTCCGACCGGTAGTCCTCGTCGATGATGACGATGGGAAAGTGAAAACGCAGCATGCGCGGGACTCCTCGTTGCACCCTCGGCCGCCACCCTTCGCGGACCGGCCGAACCTCGAAAGCCGCGCAGTGTAGGGCGTGAACGTGTCGCTACACTGACCTCGAAAGAAGAGGAGACGGAGATGGACTGGAGCGCAACCACCGTGTGGTGGCTGGCCGCGGGCGTGCTGGTGGCCGTCGAGCTGGCGACCACGACGTTCTACCTGCTGATGATGGCGCTCGGCACCGTGGCGGGTGCGCTGGCCGCGCACATGGGCCTGGGCGTTCCGGCGCAGATCGCCGCGGCGGCCTTCGTCGGGGGCGGCGCCGTCGCCGCGCTGCACCTGCTGCGCCGCAGCCGCGGCCGCGGCACCCCTTCCGCCAACCGCGACCTCAACCTCGACATCGGCGAGCAGGTGCAGGTCGATGCGTGGCACGCCGACGGCGCCACCCGCCTTCCCTACCGCGGCTCCCTCTGGAGCGCACGCTACATCGGCGCAGGCGATCCGCAACCCGGACTGCATGTGATCCGGGCGGTGGAAGGCAGCATGCTGCTGCTCGACCGCGTGGCGGCCCGCTGATCGATCACCCAAGCCAACGAAAGCCCTGCATGGAAATCATTGCCCTCGTCCTGCTCGTCGTCGCCGTCGTCTTCGTCGTGCGCACGCTGAAGGTCGTGCCGCAGCAGAACGCGTGGGTCGTCGAACGGCTGGGCCGCTACAACGCGACGCTCACGCCCGGCCTCAACTTCCTCGTGCCCTTCATCGACCGGGTGGCCTACAAGCACTCGCTGAAGGAGATCCCGCTCGACGTGCCGAGCCAGGTGTGCATCACCAAGGACAACACGCAGCTGACCGTCGACGGCATCCTGTACTTCCAGGTGACCGATCCGATGCGCGCGAGCTACGGGTCGAGCAACTACATCGTCGCGATCACCCAGCTCGCCCAGACCACGCTGCGCAGCATGATCGGCAAGATGGAGCTGGACAAGACCTTCGAGGAGCGCGAGGCGATCAACGCCTCGGTCGTCAATGCCTTGGACGAAGCCGCGCTCAACTGGGGCGTCAAGGTGCTGCGCTACGAGATCAAGGACCTGGCGCCGCCGGCGGAGATCCTGCGCTCGATGCAGGCGCAGATCACCGCCGAGCGCGAAAAGCGGGCGCTGATCGCAGCCTCGGAGGGGCGGCGCCAGGAGCAGATCAACATCGCCACCGGCGAGCGCGAGGCCTTCATCGCCCGATCCGAAGGCGAGAAGCAGGCCGAGATCAACAAGGCCCAGGGCGAGGCCGCGGCGATCATCGCGGTGGCCGACGCCACCGCCGACGCGATCCGCAAGATCGCGGGCGCGCTGCGCGAGCCGGGCGGCCCCGAGGCGGTGCAGTTGAAGGTGGCGGAGAAGGCCGTCGAGGCCTTCAGCCAGCTGGCCAAGACCAACAACACCATGATCGTGCCCAGCAACCTGAGCGAGGTGTCGGGCCTGATCGGCACGGCCATGACGCTGTTCCAGCGCAGCGAAACGCCGGCGTCCCGGCCGCCGGCAGCAACCCGCTGATTCCGCTTGCCGAAAGCGCCCCGCAGTCGGCTAGAATCGCGGGCTTCCCGGAGAGATGGATGAGCGGTTTAAGTCGCACGCCTGGAAAGCGTGTGAGGGTTAATAGCCCTCCGCGGGTTCGAATCCCGCTCTCTCCGCCAGTACCTGCAAGCCCCTGAAAGTCGAGTCAGATCAATGACTTGGTGTTCAGGGGCTTCTTGCTTTGCCGGATGCTTCGTCAGCCCCGCCGCTCCCCCAGCCCGCGCAGCAGGCCGGCCAGCTCGGTCGGGAACGGGAACACGATGGTCGAGCTGTTCTGGCTGCCGATGCTGGCCAGGGTGCTCAGGTAGCGCAGCTGCATCGCCTCGGGCTGCTGCGCCAGCACCTGCGCGGCCTCGAGCAGCTTGCGCGCGGCCTGCTCCTCCCCTTCGGCATTGATGACCTTGGCGCGCCGTTCGCGCTCGGCCTCGGCCTGGCGTGCCATCACCCGCACCATGTTCTCGCCCAGGTCGATGTGCTTGAGCTCCACGTTGGCGACCTTCACGCCCCAGGCTTCGGTCTGCGCGTCGAGGATGGTCTGGATGTCGGTGTTGAGCTTGTCGCGCTCCGACAGCATCGAATCGAGGTCGTGCCGGCCCAGCACCGAGCGCAGCGTGGTCTGCGCCAGCTCGCTGGTGGCCTGGCGGTAATTCTCGACCTGGATCACCGACGGCTCGGGGCCCACCACGCGGAAGTAGATCACCGCGCTGACGCGCACCGAGACGTTGTCGCGCGAGATCACGTCCTGGTCGGGCACGTCCAGCACCTGGGTGCGCTGGTCGACGCGCACCATCTGCTGCAGCACCGGCACCAGCAGGATCAGCCCCGGCCCTTTCACGCCGGTGAAGCGGCCCAGCGTGAAGACCACGCCGCGCTCGTACTCGCGCAGGATGCGCACCGAAGCGCCGATGACCGCGACGGCCAGCACCAGCAGGGGAAGAAAGAACACAAAGCTGCCGAACATCGGTCATCTCCTGTCGTCAAAGGGAGGGCGCTGCGCCCCAGGTGCGGTGGCCCCCGGGGCCACCACGACGCGCAGGCCCTGGAAGGCCCGCACCTGCACCGCCTGGCCGGCGGCCAGCGTGTCGCCGCCGGCCGACAGGGCCTGCCAGCGCTCGCCGTCGAGCAGCACGTGGCCGCCGCTGCCGGACCAGTCGAGCACCCGCGCCGTGCGGCCGACCAGGCGGTCGATGCCGCTGCGCGGCGGCTGCCTGCGCGAGGCCACCGCCATCCGCACCGCGACGAGCAGGAAGCCCAGTGCGGCGGCCGCCAGGCCCGCCGCGAGCGGCATCGAGAGCGCCAGCCCCGGCACGTCGGTATCGATCAGCATGCCGGCACCGAATACGAAGGCCAGCAGGCCGCCGATGCCCAGCACGCCGAACGAGGGCATGAAGCCCTCGGCCACCATCAACGCCAGGCCGAGCACGAGCAGCGCGGCGCCGGCCAGGCTCAGCGGCAGCGCCGACAGCGCATACAGGCCGATCAGCAGGCTGATGCCGCCCAGCACGCCGGGGAACAGCGTGCCGGGATTCATGATCTCGAACAACAGGCCGTAGAAGCCCAGCGTCACCAGGATCAGCGCCAGGTTCGGGTTGCCGATGGCGCCGAGCAGCCGGGTGCGCCAGTCGGTGGGCAGCTCCTGCAGCGCCAGCCCGGCGGTGTCCAGCGTGACGCTGCCCTGCGGCAGCTGCACCGTGCGGCCGTGGATCTGCTGCAGCAGTTCTTCCACGCTGGCGGCCTGCAGGTCGACGACACGCTGGGCCACGGCCTCGTGGCTGGGCAGGCTGACCGATTCGCGCACCGCGCGCTCGGCCCAGTCGGCGTTGCGGCCGCGCAGCTCGGCCAGGCCGCGGATGTAGGCCACCGCATCGTTGACGGCCTTGGCCTCGGCCGTCCCGGGCGTGGCCGCCGCAGGCGCCGACGGCGGTGCCGAGGCGCCGGCGGTCGGCCCGCCCCGCGGCGCAGCACCGCCGAGCGCGATGGGCGTCGCGGCGCCCAGGTGGGTCGTGGGCGCCATCGCGGCGATGTGGCTGGCATACAGCAGGTAGGTGCCGGCGCTCGCGGCACGCGCGCCGCCGGGCGCCACGTAGGCCACCACCGGCACCGGCGAGGCCAGCACGCCGCGGATCATCTCGCGCATCGAGGTATCGAGGCCGCCGGGCGTGTCGATGCGCAGCACCAGCACCGCGGCGCCCGCCTCGGCCGCACGGCGCAACGTGCGCTGCAGGTGGTCGCTCGTGGCCGGGCCGATGACGCCTTCCACCGTCGCCACCATGGCCACGCGCGCCGTGGGCGCGGATGCCGCGGGCGCCTGTGCGCCGGCCATGCCCGCTGCGGCCAGCAGCGGCGCGGCAACGGCAGCGGCCGCCGCGTGCAGCGCGGCAGCAAGGCGCCGGAAGGGGGACGACCGCATCCCTGTCTGTCACGCGATCGCCCCCGGAGTTCCCTGCGCAGGCGGCGGATGTTCACCGGCAGTGCCATCGCCCCCTGCGGCATCCGGCCGGGCCGGGCCCTCGCCGTGGCGCAGCCGGGCCTCGCTGTCGCGCAGCCGGGCTTCGGCTCGCGCACGCTCGACGACCGCCAGGTGCGCTCGGCAGTCTCGCGCAGGAGGTCGACGCCGGCGCTCCAGCCCCGCGGCGCGGGGTCGGCGACGATCAGTGCCGCGAGCAGCGCGCCCTGCCTGGCGATCGGCACCGCCGCCACCGAGCGCACGTCCACCGCCCCGCACCAGGTACGGGCCTCTGCACGCCGGCAGCACCATGTCCACCAGCCTGCACGTCGGCTCGCGCTCGGGCATCCGCAGGAAGCGGTACGCGTTGTCCGGGAGATGGATCACCTCGTGCTGCGCGCCGAGCACCACCGACGCGGGCCCGAAGCGCCCGAGCAAGGTGAAGTGCAGCGCCTGCGCCGACATGTCGGCCGCGCGGTAGTCCCGGCCCGGCAGCGCGGGCCCGGCGTGCCTGAACCGATCCTGGTGCCGCACGAGGCGCTGCAGGGCGCCGTCGCCCATCCCGGGCCCGACCGGCACGCCCCGCCGCTGCACCGGGCGCTGGCGATAGAGGCGATGCGGCTGGTGCGCCGGCAGGAACAGCGGGCTGCCCTCCTCGACCGACTCGGAGGCGCCCAGCAGCAGCAGCCCCCCGGGGTTGAGCGCGAAGTTGAAGATCTCGTGAAGAAGCGGCGCGGCCGCTCCTCGGAAACGGAAACGTCGGCGGCGATCGTGTCGGGGTGCCGGCCCGCGCGGGCCGACCGGACCGCCTCTTCCTCGACAGCTGCCTGCCCGCGGGGACCACGTAAACGCGGTCGGCCTCCACCCGGTCGCCGTCGCGCGCCGCCTGCACCGGCATCGCGGCATGGCGCTGCAGCAGCGCCGGCAGCAGGCGGTCGTCCTCGGGCGAGAGGTGCAGCACCACCACGTAGGCCGGGCCGTGGCCGCCGGGGTTGCCTGGAAGAACCGCTGCAACGCATCGATGCCGCCGGCAGAGCCGCCGAGCCCGACGATCGGCGGCTCGCGGTAGCCCTCGGTCTGCTCGGCCGCCCGCTCTCCGCCTGGTCCGGGCTGCGGGGCGGCAGACCGGGAGGCGCGGCTGCGTGTTCGTCGGTGCCCGGCCCGGCGTGGCGCTGCGTCGCGGATCCTCAGCGGGCCCCCGGCGCCTCCTGGAGCAGCCGGTCGAGCATCTCCAGCTCGATCGGCTTCACCAGGTGGTGCGCGAACCCGGCCGCCAGGCTGGCCGCGACGTCGGCCGCCGTGCCGAAGCCGCTCACCGCGATCGCGAAGGGCAGTTCGCCCCTGCGCTTCAGCGCCTCGGCCAGCTCGACCCCGCTGCCGTCGGGCAGCCCGATGTCGGACACCAGCACGTCGCACGGCCACCGCCCGAGGGCGGCGAGCGCCGACTGCACGCTGGAGGCACTGCGCACCTCGTGGCCGGACAGCTCCAGCAGGCACGTCAGCAGCCGCCGCGTGTCCGTGTTGTCCTCGACCAGGAATACCTTGAGCCCCATGTCACCCGCCGCCGTCGATGTCGTTGCAATGCCGGGTGTCCGGGCAATCGACATGCCGATCGGCCCGACGGCGCCCGTGCCCGCCAGGCGTGCAGCCGGGCCGGCGGGTGGCGCTCAGGCCAGCGCCGTATCCAGCACCATCATCAGCACGAAGCCGGCGATCAGGCCGTTGGTGGCGAAGCGCTCGTGCCCCTGGCGGTGCGACTCGGGAATGATCTCGTGGCTGATGACGTACAGCATCGCCCCCGCCGCGAAGGCCAGGCCCCACGGCAGGAGCGTGGCGGACAGGCCCGCGAGCACCGCGCCGAGCACCGCCGCCGCGGGTTCGGTGAGCCCCGATGCCGCGCCGAGGCCGGCCGACACGCCGCGGCCGTAGCCGACCCCGCGCAGCGCCAGCGCGACCACCAGCCCTTCCGGCACGTCCTGCACCGAGATGCCCATCGCCAGCGAGCGCGCACCGGCCAGGTCGTGGCCGGAGAAGGCCACGCCGATCGCCAGGCCCTCCGGCAGGTTGTGCAGCGCGATCGCGATGACGAAGAGCCACGCACGCTTGAGCCGCCGGGCCTGGTGGCCTTCCGGGCCCTTGATGAAGTGCTCGTGCGGCACCAGGCGGTCGAGCACCTGCAGCATCAGCGCGCCCAGCACGATGCCGCCGCCCACGATGCCCGCCGCGCCCCACGCGCCCTGCCCCATCAGGCGCGCGGCCTCGATGCCCGGCAGGATCAGCGAGAACGAGCATGCGGCCAGCATCACGCCGGCGCCGAACCCGAGCAGCGTGTCGGAGGTGCGCTGGGAGACGTCCTGGCGCAGCAGCACCGGCAGGGTGCCGAGCGCGGTGGCGACGGCGGCCATGCCGCCGCCCAGCAGCGCGCCCGTCACGGCGGGATCGTCCCACCAGGGCAGGCGCCGGCCGAGCAGCCACAGCATCGCGCAGGCACCGGCGCAGAAGACCAGGCCACCGATCACGCGCCGGGGCGAGGTCTGCACGGAGGAAGGCCGCGGCATGCTCAGCCGGGGCGCGTGCTGCGTGTCGGCATGGATCGCTCGGTCATCGTCGGGGCCCCTCGGGAATGGATGTCCCGGCAAAGGGGCAACCGGCGGGCCTGCCTGCAGCGCCGCCGCCGGGGGGCCGACACCTAGCGCGCGGCGGCGCGCCTCACGGCCCCAGCCGGTCGACGAGCCAGTCGGTCACGGCATCCTCGGGCGGCAGGCCGAACTTGCACCGCACGAGGCCCTGGACCGTGTCGGCGATCTCCTCGGCGCTCAGCGTGGGATCGGCACCCGCCGGCGCCCGCTGCGCTCCCGGACGGCAGGCAGGTATTGCGCGCACGCTCCGTTCTCCTACACGCGCTCGCGGCCGAGGCCCCCGCCGCGCGGCGGCCCGCCCTCGATAGGCTTCGCCCCACCCCGATCACGGACCGCCCGGTCCCACCCCCGCGAGGATGACCACCACCCCGAACCCGACCGCCGGCGATCCCCCGCTGCACGCGCGCTTCGCCGCACTCGTCGCGCAGGGCGACGACCAGCTGCCCCTGCCCGGCGCCGGGCAGACGCTCGCGCGCTGGCGTGCGCTGGCCGCCGTGGCCCGAGAGGACCTGGCCCTCGCCAAATGGTTCGAGGGCCACACCGATGCGCTCGCGATCCTGCAGGAACTCGACGGCCCGGTGCCGCCCCGCGGCGCGCGCCTCGGCATGTGGGCCGCCGAGGCGCCGGGCGGCCGGGTCAGCTTCGTGCGGCAGGCGGACGGCGCGGTCGAGCTGCGCGGCACCAAGCAGTGGTGCTCCGGCGCCGAGCACGTGACCCACGGCCTGCTCACCGCCTGGGAGGACGGCCGGGGCGACCACCCCTGGCTGGTGCTGGTGGACATGCGGCTGCCCACGGTGCAGACCGAGCCAGGCCACTGGCATGCCGCGGGCATGGGCCGCAGCCGCAGCGTCGACGTGCGGTTCGAAGGCACGCCGGCCCGGATCTGGCCGCGGGCGGGCGAGTACCTCACGCGGCCGGGCTTCTGGCAGGGCGGCGCCGGGGTGGCCGCCTGCTGGTACGGCGGCTGCGTGGGCGTGGCCGCGGCCCTGCAGCAGGCCGCGTCGCGGGCGGAGCCCCAGGGCGCCGACGGCCGCACGCGGCTGGCCGCGCTCGGCCGGGCCGATGCCCTGCTGCAGCCCCTGGCCGCGCTGCTGCGCGCCACCGCGCAGTGGATCGACCGGCATCCGGCCGACGACGCGCGGGTGCCCGCACTGCGCCTGCGCATGGCCGCCGACAGCGCCGCCCGCCAGCTGCTCGACCTCGCGGGCCCGGCGCTCGGCGCCGGCCCGCTGTGCCGGGACGCCCGGCTCGCCAACCTGGTGGCCGACCTGCCGGTGTTCGTGCGTCAGACCCACGGCGACCGCGATTTCGCGGCGCTCGGCGACGACGTGCGCCGCGATGCCGCCCCCTCCTCCCCCGGCTTGCCCGAACCATGGACCCTGTAGCCGCCGAGCGCGCCATCGAAGGCCAAGGCACGCCGGAATCCGCCTGGCAGCGCTGGGGCGGCCTGCACGCCATGCCGCAGCGCAGCGCCGGTGGCCTGCTGCCCCCGGGCGCCCGCGCCGTCGTGCTCGCGCCGCATCCGGACGACGAGGTGCTGGCCTGCGGCGGGCTGCTGGCCCAGTGGGTCGCCGCAGGGCATCCGGTGTCCGTCGTCTGCGTGACCGACGGCGAAGCCAGCCTGCCGGCGGCCCGCGGCTGCGCGCCCGCCGAGCTGGCCGCGCGGCGTCGGCGGGAACGCGAGGCCGGCCTGCGCTGCCTGGGCGTGCTGGGCCGCGCCGAACTCCACTGCCTCGCCCTGCCCGACGGCGGCGTCGGCGGCTGCCTGCCGGCGCTGGCCGGGCGCCTTGCCGCGCTGCTGGGCCCGGGCGACCAGGTCTTCGCGCCCTGGCGCCACGACGGCCACCCCGACCATGAGGCGGTGGGCGAGGCCGCGGCGCGGGCCTGCCGGCGGGCCGGCGCGACGCTGCACGAGCTGCCGATCTGGATGTGGCACTGGGCGGCCCCCGGCGATCCGCGGGTGCCGTGGGCCCGCCTGCGGCGCATCGGCGTGCAGCATCGGCTGCCGAAGGCCAAGGCCATCCTGCGCCACCGTTCGCAGGTGCTGCCGTTCGGCGGCGAAGCGCCCACGCTGCCGCGCTGGGCGCTGAAGCGCTGGCTACGCCCGCACGAGTACGTCTTCGAGCCCGCACCATGAAAGCCTACTTCGACAGCCTCTATGCCCGCGGCAGCGATCCCTGGGACTACCGGCGACGCTGGTACGAGGCCCGCAAGCGGGCCCTGATGCTGGCCTGCCTGCCCCGCCAGCGCTACCGCGCGGGCTTCGAGCCGGGCTGCGCCAACGGCGAACTCGCCGCGGCCCTGGCGGCGCGCTGCGACAGCTATCTCGCCGCCGATTTCCATCCGGTGGCCCTGGCGGCCGCACGCGAGCGCCTCGCCGGCCAGCCGCATGTGCGCGTGGCCGAGGCCCGCATGCCCGACGAGTGGCCGGCGGCCGCGGCGGACGGCGGCCGCTTCGACCTGGTGGTGCTCAGCGAATTCGGCTACTACCTCGACGGCGACGCGCTGGCCGCCATGGCCTGGCGCTGCCGGGAGACGCTGGAGGCCGGCGGCACCGTGATCGGCTGCCACTGGCGCCGGCCGATCGACGGCTGCGTGCTCGACGGCGACGGCGTGCACCGCATCCTCGCGCGGGCGCTGGCGCTGCCGGTGCTGGCTTGCCACCGGGAAGATGACTTCCGGCTCGACGTGTGGTCGAGCCAGCCGGCCGTCGCACAGGAGGAAGGCCTGGCCTGAAGCGCCGGCCGGCGCCCCGCCCGGGCGCGCCGCACCCTACTGGATGAGGCCGTGCTTCAGCGCGTAGTAGGTCAGGTCGCTGTTCGACGCGAGGTTCATCTTTTCCATCACCCGCGAGCGGTAGGTGCTGACGGTCTTGACGCTGAGCGCCATGCCGTCCGAGATGTGGCCGACGGTCTCGCCCTTGGCCAGCCGCAGGAAGACCTGCAGTTCGCGCTCCGACAGCGTCTCGTGCGGGGCCTTGTCGGTCCCGCCGGCCTGCAGGCCGAGCGCCAGCAGCTGCGCGACGCCGGGCGACACGTACTTGCGGCCGCGGTGCACCGTGCGGATCGCGTTGACGATGTCCTGCGGATCGCACTCCTTGTTGAGGTAGCCGCTGGCGCCCTGCTTCAGCAGCGTCGTCGCGTAGTGCTCCTCCGGGAAGCCGCTGAGGATCAGCACCGGCAGGTCCGGCATCCGCGCCTTGATCGCGATGAGCGCGTCGATGCCGCTCTGGTCGGGCATCGACAGGTCCATCAGCAGCACATCGATCTCGCCCTTGCGCACCAGCTCGAGCGCCTCCCGCCCGTTGCTCGCCTCCCCGACGACACGCAGGTCGACCTGGTCGGAGAAGAACTGCCGCAAGCCGGCGCGAACGATGGCATGGTCGTCGACGATGGCGATTCTGATCATGTCTGGACAGGTGAAAGAGGGTCTAACGGCCGCCAGGGCATGGCCGCCGCGCAAGCGCGCCAGCCGGCGTGCCGAACCCACGTAGGCAATCGGCGTGCCGAGGATCTCGGGGCGGCGTCCTACAGCGCCCCGCGGCGCCGAGGCGGCCGTTCGCGCGGCCCGGCTGGATAGGCTGCCTCATCCAGTTTCCCTCCCTCCTTGCCGCATGCCAGCGACCGCCCCCTTCCTGCCGCAACCGCCCCGCCCTCCCGCCGAGGTCCCGGCCGCCGCGCGCGCCGTCCGATGATCGGCGTCGTCGTCCCGGCCCATGACGAGGAGGCGGTGCTCGCCGGCTGCCTGGCGGCGCTGCGGCAGGCGGCGGGCCACCCCGCGCTGCAGGGCGAGGCGGTGCAGCTGCTGGTGGTGCTCGACACCTGCACCGACGGCAGTGCCGCGGCCGTGGCGGCGGCCGGCGTTGCCGCCATCGAGGTCGGCGCCCGCAGCGTGGGCGCGGCCCGCGCGGCCGGCGCGGCGGCGCTGCTGGCCCAGGGCGCGCGTTGGCTGGCCTTCACCGACGCCGACACCCGGGTCGCGGCCGACTGGCTGCCCGCGCAGCTGGCGCTGCAGGCCGATGCAGTCTGCGGCTGCGTAGCGGTCGACGATTGGGGGGTGTTCGGCCCCGAGGTGCAACGGCAGTATGCCGCGCATTACCGCGACGCCGACGGCCACCGCCATGTGCACGGCGCCAACCTCGGCGTCTCGGCCGACGCCTACCGCCGGGCCGGGGGCTTCCGGCCGCTGCGCTGCTCGGAGGACGTGCGGCTCGTCGAGGACCTGGAGCGCACCGGGGCGCGCATCGCCTGGAGCGCGGCGCCCCGTGTCGTGACCAGTGCGCGCCGCATCGCGCGTGCGCCCGGCGGCTTCGCGGACTTCCTGCGCGGCCTCGAGCGCTACACCACCGGCCTGGCGCACGGCGGCCCGCTGGTGCCCGGGGCCCTCTGAACCGTCCGCCGCGCCGTGGCGAACGCGGCCGCTCAGGCCGCCGTGGCCGCCTCGCCCAGGCCGGCGGCGCTGGCCGCCTGCAGCGGCCCCGCCGCCGCCAGCATCAGCGCGAAGCCAGGCTGGCGCTGCGCCAGCTCGTCGACGGTGCCGACGTCGACCACCCGGCCGCCCGCCATGAACACGACGCGGTCGAAGTGCGCCAGCAGCCCGAGCCGGTGCACCGAGGCGACGATGCAGGCCTCGGGGAAGGCCTCGGCGATGCGCGAATGCACATGGGTCTCGGTGAGCGCATCCAGCGCGCTGGTCGGCTCGTCGAGCAGCAGCACGCCGCTGCCGCGCGCGGCGAGCAGCCCGCGGGCCAGGGCCAGGCGCTGGCGCTGGCCGCCGGAAAGGTTGGTGCCCCGCTCGGCCAGCGGGGCGTCCAGCCCGCCGGGCATCGAGGCCAGCACCGTGTCGAACGCGCTGGCATGCACGGCACGGGCGAGGTCGTCGGCGGGCACGTCCTCGTCGAAGGCGATGTTCTCCCGCACCGACGCTTCGAAGATCTCGGCCTCCTGCGGGATCAGCGTGGCGAACCCGCCGAGGTGGCGCACGCCCGGCAGCGTGCCGCCGTCGACCACGATGCTGCCGGCGCGGGCCTCGTAGAGGCCGGCCAGGCAGCGCAGCAGCGTGCTCTTGCCGGCGCCGCTCGGGCCGACCAGCGCCAGCCGCTCGCCGCGGCGCAGCGACAGCGACACCGCCTGCAGCCCGCCGCGCTCGTCGGCCTCGGCCTGCGCGGGCCGGCGGAACGCCAGGTCCTGCACGTCGATCCGCTGCCACCCCGCAGGTGCCGCCGCCTGCGCCGCCTGCCGCCGCGGCGCCTGCCAGACCACGTCGGCGCTCGCAAAGTCGGTGCGCGTACGGGAGATCTGCTGGTACTGGGAGGCGATGGTGCCGAGCACGCCCGCGGCCTGCTGCGCGTACTGGTACACCATGAAGAGGCTGCCCAGCAGCAGCGTGCCGCCGGCCGCGGCCCCGGCGCCGGCCGCCTGGCCGGTGGCCGCCACCACGTAGAGGCCCACCAGCCCCCACGACAGCAGCACGCCCGACAGGTCGACCGTGCACCACTTCCATTCGTTGAGGACGATGCTGCGCCGCAGCGGCTCGAAGACTGCCTGCAGGCGGTGGTCCAGCAGGCGGCGCGTGCTGTGCTGCAGCCGCAGGCTCAACACCGACGACACGTTGCCGACGAAGTCCAGCAGCCGCGCCGCATACCGCCGCTCGGCCTGGTTCTCGCGCTGCGCCAGCCCCATCAGGGCGCCGTCGAAGCCGACGATCGCCGCGGAGATCAGCACCAGCCCGGCCACGGCCGCGCCGCCCGTCGTGGGCGACAGCCACCACAGCGCCAGCACCGGCCCGCACAGGTTGATGGCGTTCTGCAGGTAGATGAACTGGCTCTGCGTGAAGGTGAAGAGCGCGCCGCTCGCCTGGGCCATGCGGTGCTGCAGGTCGCCGGAGTGGTGCTGCTCGTGCCAGCCGAGCGGCGCGCCCAGCAGCCGCGCGTAGAGCGCATCGGCCACGCTGCGGCGCACGCGCAGCGCCACCGAGCGTTCCATCACCCGCCCGGGGCCGTGCAGCAGCCAGCAGCCCACGTAGCACGCGAGGATGCCGGCGATCCATGTGCAGGCCGGCGCCAGCCCGGCCCGACCCCCGGCCTGGATGCCGTTGATCGCCTGCGCGGCCATCCACGGCATCGCGAGCTTCAGCAACTGCGAGCTGCCGAGCATCGACAGCGCCAGCGCGAAGCGCGCCCGGGCGCCCTCGGCGTGCTGCCAGACGTGTCGGTAGAGCGCGGCCAGGGTGGCGGGCGAGGCGGCGGCGGAGGCGGTCGTGGTCATGGCGTCCCGAGGTGGTCCGCCACTGTAGGAAGCGCTGCCCCGCGCAGGCAGTCGGGGCCCGTCCAAACGCGCTGTAAGGGTTTCCCCGACACGCTTACAAAAACGCGGCGCGGCGCCGCCAGGCTCAGTGCGCGGCGCGCGGCACCGGCACGCCGGCACACACCGCCGTCAGCACCCGGTCCCAGTCGTCGGCGAACCGCCGGATGCCGAAGCGGCCCAGCGCCGTCTCCCGCGCGGCGGCGCCCCACCGCCGGGCCGTCTCCGGCTGGTCGACCAGCATGCGCATCACCTCCACCAGGCGGTCGATGCGGGTGTCGAGGTAGCCGTTGACGCCGTTGCGCACCACGGTGACGAGCTCGGTGGTGGCCAGGCCGACGATGGGCAGGCCGACCATCATCGCCTCGACCACCGCGAGGCCCAGGCTGGTGTAGCGGATCGGGTTGAAGAAGAAGCGGTATTCGCCCATCGCCGCGGGCAGCGCGAGGTTGGACACCTCGCCCAGCCCGCCCATGCGCGCGCTGTCCATGCCGACGAGCTGCAGCGGCACGCGGCTGCGCACGCGCTCGAACACGTCCGCCCCCAGCCGCCGCCCCCGCTGCTGCAGGTGGTTGACGACGACGATGCCCTCGGGGCGCACGCCGCTGTAGCAGGCGTCCGCGGGCAGCAGCACCCCGTGGTCGACGATGCTCACCGGCGCCTCGCCGTTGTCCCACATCAGCGCGTTGAACGGCGTGACGTGCACGATGTGCGCGCCGCCGTCGGCGGCCGGATGCCGGGTGTCGGTGGGGTGGCCCTGCGGCGGATCGTGCTCCACGTAGAGCGCCGGCAGCGCGCGCTGGGCGGCCGTCAGGCGGTGCAGGCGGTCGTCATGCCAGTGCCGCTCGTGCTGGTACAGCACGCAATCGAAGGCGTGGCCGTGCAGCGCGTCGGCGGGCACCTCGTGCACGTTGGCGCCCCAGGGCAGCACGCCCACCTTGCCGGCATGCCCCGGCGGGTGGCCGGGCAGCGTTGCGAGGTAGAAGTCGTGCGGCGCCTGGCTCAGGTAGTAGAGGTAGTTGCCGTGCACGTGCCAGGTGAGCACGCGTAGGCGGCGGGGTCGGTGGCGTTCGGTCATGGGTAGGCGTCCTCGGTGCGGCGCGGCCGTGGCGCGGCCACGCGCTGCAGCGCCAGCCGCGCCACGGCGTCGGTTTCGATGGCGCGTGCGCATTCATGGCCGGTGGGGCAATGCTCGTGCGCGCACGGCCGGCAGGCGGCGTCGGCCCACAGCACCTGGTGGCGCTGCGCCTGCAGCGGCGCCCAGCGCGCCACGTCGCTGCCCGCGCTGACGACGATGCTGGGCGTGCCCACGGCGGCCGCCACGTGGGACACGCCGGTGTCGTTGCTCACCAGCAGCTGCGCGCCTTCGACCAGCGCGCCCAGCGTCCACAGGTCCGTGCGCCCGGCCAGGTCGAGCGCGGGCTGCCGCATGGCCTGCCGCACCTGCTGCACCACCGCCCGTTCGCCGTTGCTGCCGGTGAGCACGATGCGCAGGCCCTGCCCGGCCAGCCGGTCCGCCACCGCGGCAAAACGCTCGGCGGGCCAGCGGCGGGAGGTGAAACGCGCGCCGGCGTGCACGCAGGCGTACGGCAGCGCCGGGTCGGCCAGCGCCGCCGCCCGCTGCCGGTCCTGGGGCGTCAGCGGCAGCAGGGTCGCGGTGCCCTGCCGCGGCAGGCCCAGGTGGTCGGTCAGGTGCAGCAGGCGCTCGATCTCGTGCCCTTCGCGCGGCCAGCGTGTGAAGAGGGCCGGGTCCGGCGCGCAGTCGTCCGGCTCGGCGAAGCCGGCCAGCTGGCGCGCGCCGCAGGCGGCCAGCAGGTTGTTGACGATGCTGCCGCTGCCGTGCAGCTGCAGCAGCAGGTCGAAGCGCTCGGCCTGCATCGCCTGTAGGAAGCCCGGCAGCGCGGCGAGCTCGGGCGCGCGCTCGGGCAGGCCCGGCCAGCCCGGGAACTCGACGAAGCGCTGCACCATCGGCAGCCGGCGGGCCCATTCGCGCGCCCACGGCAGGCCGATCAGCACCAGCTCCGCCTGCGGCCACCGGGCCGCGACGGCGTTGAGCGCCGGCACCGCGCACAGCATGTCGCCCAGCATCAGCGCGCGGAAGACCCCGATGCGCCGCGGCGCCTGCGGCAGCGCCGCCGTCATGGGTAGAGCACCTTGAAGCGCCACGCGCCGACCACCCGCCACCCGAGCGCGAGGAACGGGATCAGCGCGGAGGTGCACAGCATCTCCCCGACGTGCGAGGGCGCATGCGAGGTGCCGCGCAGCCGCACCGCCGCGAAGCGCCCGATGCCCGCCAGCGCCCCGGCAGCGCAGCCCGCCGCGACGCGGGGCGCCCCGCCCGCCAGGGCCGCCGCCGCCGCGGCCGCCAGCCCGACGATGGCGATGTACAGCCAGGGCGGCTGCCGGCGCACCTTCTGCCGGAACAGCGCCCGGTGCTTCTTGTAGAGCAGCCCGTCGAAGACCACGTTGGCCTGCTGCCCGAGCGAGACGCCCCAGCGCACCGGCCGCACCGGGTGCAGCACCACCGCCTGCTCGGCGCGCACCACCTCGCCGCCCAGCGACAGGATGGCGAAGTGCAGGTCGGAGTCCTCGCGCCAGGCGCGCCGGAAGCGTTCGTCGAAGCCGCCGATGCGCGCCAGCACGTCGCGCCGCACGAAGGCATTGGCGGTGACGAACTCGGCGGTTTCCAGCCCCTGGGTCATGCGGGCGTGGTCCGTCGGCGTGCCCTCCAGCGGCACGCGCACGCGCCCGCTGGCGGCGGCCGCGCCGCCGGCCATCGCGGCGCAGCCGTGGTGCAGCCAGCCGGCATCGGGCACCGTGTCGTCGTCGGTGAAGGCGATCAGCGGTGCCGTGCTCGCCCGCCATCCGACGTTGCGCGCACCGGCCGGGCCCGGGGCCGCGGTGTTGCGCAGGTAGCGCAGCGCCGGCGCGCCGGCGGCCGCGGCGAAGGCCTCCACGGTGCGCCGCGTCGCGTCGTCGGGGCCGTCGTCGACGACCAGCACCTCGTAGCGCCCGCCGGCCAGCCGCTGCCGCACCAGCGCCTCGAGGCAGCGCCGCAGCAGCGCCGGCCGCCCGCGGGTCGCCACCACCACGGACACCTGCGGCCGCGACTGCCCGCCGCCGCCGCCGGCCCCCCGGTCAGGATCCTCTCGTTTCATCGGCTCTCCTTGCATGCCGGACGCCCCGCCTCGCGGCGGGCCGCCGCCGGGTGGGCGCCCATCAGCTGCACGGCCGCGGCCGCCACCTCGCCGGCCGGCACCCCCAGCAGGCAGGCGTGGTGGCCCATCGGGCACACGCTGCGCAGGCAGTGGCGGCACGGCACCTCGTGGCTCAGCACCCGCGCGGGCGCCAGCCACGGGGTGTGCTGCGGGTTGGTCAACGCGTACAGCACCACCACCGGCGCGCCCAGCGCCGCCGCCACGTGGGCCGGCCCGCTGTTGTTGCACAAGGTGACGCGCGCGCCGCCGATCAGCGCGGCGAGCTCGCCCAGCGACAGGCCGCCGACCAGCGCCGTGCTGGGGGCCGCCGCGGGGCGCGCGGCCTCGACGAGATCGGCCTCGCCCGCGCCGCCGACCACGATGGCATGGCCGCCCCCGGCCTCGGCCACCGCCTGCGCCGCCTGCGCGAAGCGTGCAGCCGGGTACCGGCGGGACGCCGCCGAGGCGCCCGGGTGCACGACGAAGTACGGCGCCCCCGGGTCCACGCCCGCCCGCCGCAGCCGCGCGGCCAGGCGCTCGCCGTCCCCGGGCTGCGGCACGAAGCGCAGCGCCGCGGCCGGGCGCCCGCGCCATCCCGCCGAAGGCGGCGCCATGCCGACGGCCGCGACCAGGTCGAGCTGCCGCTGCACCTCGTGGCGCAGGCCGTCGCCCGGCGTGTCCCGGTCACGCACCCAGTCGCTCAGCAGGTGGTACGGGTTCTCGCGGCAATGCGCCAGGCGCAGCGGAATGCCTGCGAGCAGGAGCACCGTGGCCATCGGCAGCGCGCTCTGGGTGCACACGGTGAAGACGATGGCCGCGTCGAAGCGGCCGGCCGCCAGCCGCGCCGCCAGCGCGGCGGTCGCTGGACCGGCCTGCTCGGCGGTGCAGGCCGACTGCACCCAGGGCGCCTCGAACACCGCGACCTCGTCGACGTCGGGCAGGTGCGGCTGCAGCGCCGCCCCGGCGGGCGAGGCCAGCAGCGTCACATGGGCGTGCGGCAGGGCCTGGCGCACGGCGGCCAGCGCGGGCGTCGTCATCAGCACGTCGCCGAGGTTGTCCAGCCGCACGGCCAGCAGGCGCCGCACGCCGCGCCATGCCGGCAGCAGGGCGGCCGTCATGCGCAGCCCCTGCAGGCCGCGCCGCGCGTCGCGACGGCATCGGCTTCCAGGATGGCCTGTGCCGCCTGCGCCAGGTCGGTGCAGACGCGGTGCGGCAGGCGCAGCGGCGACAGCTGCCATCGCGTCTCGCCGCCGCGGTCGAGCAGCACGGTGCGGCAGCCGGCCCGGCGCCCGGCCTCCACGTCGTCGAGGATGTCGCCGACCATCCAGCTGCGCGACAGGTCGATGCCGTGCGTCCGCGCGGCCAGTGCCAGCAGGCCGGGCGCCGGCTTGCGGCAAGCGCAGCCCGCGTCCCCCGCCGCTGCCGGTGCATGCGGGCAGGCGAACACGCCGGCAACGTCGATGCCGCCCTCGTCGCGCAGCCGGGCAAGCAGCGCGTCGCGCAGCCGCAGGAACTGCGCGGACGTGAACCGCCCCAGCGCCAGGCCCGACTGGTTCGTGACGATCACCAGCAGGTAGCCGGCCTCGGCCAGCCGCCGCAGCGCCGGCAGCGCGCGCGGCGTGAACCGCAGCAGCGCGGGATCGACGTTGAAGGGCACGTCCTCGACCAGGGTGCCGTCCTTGTCGAGAAACACCGCCGCGACAGGGGCCCGGGCCGTCATGCGCCCACGCTCCCCGGCGCGGCGGCGGCCGGCGCCGCGGCCTGCGCCCCGCCCACCGATCGGTACACCGCCTCCAGCTCGCGGGCCACACGGTCCCAGGTGAACATCGAGCGCACCCGTGCCATGCCCGCGCGGCCGAGGGCCAGGCGCAGCGCCGGGTTCGCCTGCAGCCGGCGCAGCATCGCGGCCAGTGCGGGGGGATCCTTCGGCGGCACGAGGTAGCCGGTGACGCCGTCGACCACGCTGTACTGGATGCCCCCCACCGCGCTGCCCACCACCGGCGTGCCGCAGGCCATCGCCTCCAGCGGCGTGATGCCGAAGGGCTCGTAGGCCGGCGTGGTGACGAAGACGTCCGCGGCCGCGTAGTACTCGGGCAGCTCCGCCGCCTCGCGCCGGCCGACGAAGCTCACCCGGTCCTCCACGCCGCAGCCGCGGGCCACGGCGCGCAGCCGGGCGATCTCCGGGGTGCGCCGCTCGTCAGGCACCACCGATTCACCACCCACCACCAGCAGCCGCGGCTTCAGCGCACGCTCCAGCAGGCCGACCGCGCGCACCACGTTGTCGACCCCCTTGCGCGGCACCATCCGGCCCAGCTGCAGCACGACGAACTCGTCCTCGCGCAGGCCGAGCCGGCGGCGCGCCTGCAGGCGGTCACGCGGGCCGAAGGTCGACAGGTCGACCCCGCAGGGCACCGTCGCGATCGTGCCCGGCCGCGCGCCGTAGAGGCGCAGCAGGTCCTCGCGGTCCTGCGGGCATTCGGCGACGAGGCGGTCGGCGCACTGCACGATGCGCCGCTCGATGTCGACCCGCGCCGGCGGGAACGCATCGGCGGCGCCCTGGTGCTCGCGCCGCACCAGCCCGAGCGCATGGAAGGTCACCACCAGCGGCACCTCGAAGATGTTGCGCAGCGCCAGCCCCACCCAGCCCGACATGAAGAAGTTCGCGTGCAGCAGGTCGTAGCCGGCGCGCCGCTGCATCAGCTGCCGACACGCGCGCGTGAAGGCGGGCATGTGCTGCAGCAACGCCTCCTTCGGCACGAACTCGGCCGGCCCCGCGTCGATGTGGACCACGCGCATGCCGGGCCGCACGTCGACCACCGCCGGCAGGCCCGGCGCGTCGCGGCGCGTCAGCACGTCCACCTGGTGTCCCATCGCCGCGAGCGCACGCGCCACCTGCGAGACGTAGACGTTCTGGCCGCCCGCATCGACGCTGCCGGCGTGGGCGAGCGGCGAGGCGTGTTCGCTGATGAGGCCGATGCGCAGGCTGGCGTCGTGCACGGTGGTCATGGTGTTTCGTGTGGGTTCCGATGCACTCGGAAGGGCAAGCGGCGTTCCGGCTCACGCCGGCGCGCGCACGGGCTGCTTCTCGAGCAGGAACGGCCCCATCACCAGCGCATCCACCGGCGTGCTCGACCAGGCATGGATCGCGTCGCGCGGCGAGCACACCACCGGTTCGCCGCGCACGTTGAACGAGGTGTTGATCAGCACCGGCACGCCGGTCAGCTCGCCGAAGGCGGTGAGCAGGCGGTGGAAGGCCGGCTGGCTGTCGGCGCTCACGGTCTGCACGCGGGCGGTGGTGTCGGTGTGGCAGGCGGCCGGGATGCGCGCCTGGCGGCCGGGCACCACGTCGTAGATGAACAGCATGAAGGGCGACCTGCCGCCGTTGGCGGCGGCCGGCGTGAACCACTCGCCCAGGCGCTCCTCGGGCACGGCCGGCGCCACCGGGCGGAAATCCTCCCGGTCCTTCAGGTCGTTGATGCGCGCCTGCATCGCCGCGTTCATCGGCGAGGCCAGGATCGAGCGTGCGCCCAGCGCCCGGGGGCCGAACTCCATGCGGCCCTGGAACCAGCCGACGACCTGGTCGCGCGCCAGCAGCTGCGCCACCTCCGCCGCCGGATCGGCCATGCGGCGGTGCGGCAGCTTGGCCCAGCGCAGCTCGGCCTCGATCTGCGCGTCGCTCCACGCCGGGCCCCAGTAGGCATGCGCCATGTGCCAGGTCCGCGGCGCGAGTCGGGCCGGCGCGCCCTGCGGCGGCGCTGCCAGCCTTGCGCCGCGCGCGCCGCCGCCCTCGGCCCGGGCACGGCCGTCGAGCCACAGCGCCGCGCCCAGCGCCGTACCCGCGTCGCCGGCCGCGGGCTGCACCCAGACCTCGTCGAACAGGCCGCTGTCGCGCAGCCGGGCGTTGGCGACGCAGTTCAGCGCGACGCCGCCGGCCATCGCCAGCCGGCGCTCGCCGCTCGCCTCGCGCAGCCAGGCGCCGAGCTGCAACACCGCCTGCTCCAGCAGCGCCTGCAGCGAGGCGGCCAGGTCCAGGTGCTGCGGGCCCAGCGCGCCGCCCCGCTCCCGCGGCGGGCCGGCCACCGCCGCGAGGTCGATCGGATCGAGCCGGTACTGGCCGTCGTCCAGCAGGTGCAGGTGCTCCTGCAGCAGCCCCAGCCAGCGCGGCCGGCCCTGGGCGGCGAGCGCCATCACCTTGTATTCGTCCGACGAGGACAGGAAGCCCAGGTGCGTCGTCACCTGCTCGTACAGCAGCCCCAGCGAGTGCGGGACCTGCACCTCGCCGAGCGTGCGGTAGCCGTCGTCGCGGTAGACGCCGTAGGCCGTCGTCGCCCGCTCCCCGCGGCCGTCCAGCGTCATCACGGCGCAGCGGTCGAAAGGTGCTGCAAGAAAGGCGCTGGCCTGGTGGCACAGGTGGTGTGCCACATGATGGAAGGCGAAGGGCCCGTCGAAGCGCGCACCGCGCCAGCGCTTGGCCAGGTGGTGCGGCACGCCGTCGACCAGCTGCCGCGAGGCGTTGAGGACGTGGCTGGCAAAAAGCGGGTCCCACGGGTTCTCCCAAGGGGGCTCGGGCTGCGCCGGCTGCACGAGCGGCAGCGTGAAGCTGCCGCCCTGCAGGCGCCCGCCGAGGAAGAGCATCGGGTCGAAGCTGTACGCCACCGCATCCACGTCCACGAGGCGCACGCCGGCCTGCGCCAGGCAGAAGTCGATCGCGTCGAAGGGCAGCTCCCACGCGCTGAAGGGCACCGGCCGCTTGGCGTGCTTGATGCGCGAGAACCGCTCTTCTTCCGCGGCGGCGTGCAGCCGGCCGTCGATGACCAGGGCGGCCGCCGAATCGTGGAACGCCGCGTTGATGCCCAAGGTGATCATGGGTGAAGCTCCGGAAGGGATGGGCCCTCGCCGCGGCAAGGCGGGTGCCGAGGCCCGCCTGCGCGGCGGGGCCTGCCTTCAGGGATCGGCGCTGCCGGGCTCGGCCAGGCGCCGGTGCTGCTCGGCCAGCACGGCCGAGGGCGTCACCGACGCCAGCGCCGCCTGCAGCTTGTTCTTCCAGCCCGACACCACGTCGCCCTCGCCCTTCATCATGGCTTCGAAGCCGACGCGGGCGACGTCGGCCGGATCGTCCTTCTTCTCGGTGCCGACCTTGGTGTCGAGCATGCCGGCGCGGCTGAAGAAGTTGGTGTCGGTCGCGCCCGGCATCAGGCAGGTGACCGTGACACCCGAGTCCTTCAACTCGTTGCGCAGCGCCCAGGAGAACGAGTCGATGAACGACTTGGTGCCGTTGTAGACGGCCTGGAAGGTGCCGGGCATGAAGCCGGCGATGGAGCCGGTGATGAGGATGCGGCCACGCTGGGCCGCGCGCATGCGGGCGCCCAGGCGGTGCAGGAGGTAGAGGGTGCCGGTGATGTTGGTGTTGATCACGCCCTGTACGTCGTCGAACGACTGGTCGAGGAAGGCCTTGCCGAGGCCGTGGCCGGCGTTGGCCAGCAGCGCATCGACCGGCCGCTCGCCGGCGGCAGCCATCAGCGCATCGACCCCGCCCTGCGTGCCGAGGTCGGCGTGCACGGCCTGCACGGTGGCACCGCTGGCGCCGAGGCGCCGTGCGGCGTTCTCGATGTCGCGGTCGGCCGCGACGAGCAGGTCGAAGCCGTGCTGCGCGCATTCGTGCGCGAGATGGAACCCGATGCCGGAAGACGCGCCGGTGACGACGGCGAGGGGACGTTGGCTAGCCATGGAAAAACCTCGACGGAAAAGGGATGCGGACGGCCTGCAATGGCAAGCGGGATACCCGGCGCCACGCCGGCGGCCCGGCAGCGCGCCGCGGGACGGAGGCACATGCATTGCCATGCGCTCGCGACCACCGACCGGAACGCCTCATGCACCTTCACGCCCCCTGGCCGCGCCGCGTGCGCGCCGCCACCCTCCTCGCCGCGGCCGCCCTGGCGGCGCCCGCCATCGCCCAGCAGGGCGACGGCACCGACGTCGCCGTGCAGGCGCACGTGTACAAGCCCGACAAGGTGCCCCCGACGGCGGAGCACCTCGCGCGGCTGCGCGTGCCGGCGGGCTTCACCGTCAACGTCTTCGCCTCCGGCCTGAAGAACGTGCGCATGCTGGCGGTGGCGCCGGATGGCCGCGTCTACGCGAGCCGGCGCGACCAGGGCGACGTGCTGATGCTGCAGGACGCCGACCGCGACGGCCGCGCCGACGGCGCCCCGCTGCAGGTGGCCAGCCGGGCGGGCGCGCACGGCCTTGCCATCCACGGCGGCCGGCTGTACCTCGCCACGGTGAAGGAGGTGTTCGCCGCGCCGATCCGGCCCGACGGCACGCTCGGCACGATGGAGATGCTGATGGGCGACCTGCCCGACAGCGGCCAGCACCCCAACCGCACGCTGGCCTTCGGCCCCGACGGCATGCTCTACATCAGCGTGGGCTCGACCTGCAACGCCTGCAACGAGAGCAACCCCGAGAACGCGGCGCTGCTGCGCGCCGCGCCCGACGGCAGCAGCCGCACCATCTTCGCCAGCGGCCTGCGCAACACCATCGGCTTCGACTGGCACCCGGTGACCGGCGAGCTGTGGGGCATGGACCACGGCATCGACCACCTCGGCGGCGACGTGCAGCCCGAGGAGCTCAACCGCATCGAGCGGGGCCGGCAGTACGGCTGGCCGCACATCTGGGGCGACGGCGCGGAGAACCCGCAGAGCACCCCGGTCGGCGACATCGGCAAGGCCCAGTGGCGCGCGCTGAGCACGCCGATGGTGATGGGCTACACCGCCCACGCGGCGCCGATGCAGATGCTCTTCTACCGCGGCGGCAGCTTCCCGGCCGAGTACACGGGCGATGCCTTCGTCACGATGCGCGGCTCCTGGAACCGCAAGCCGGCGAGCGGCTACGAGATCGTGCGGGTGCGCTACGCCCAGGGGCGGCCGGCCGGCTTCGAGCCCTTCGCCACCGGCTTCCTGACCGACGGCGGGCGCACCCACATCGCGCGCCCGGTCGGCCTGGCGGTCGCCGCGGACGGCGCCCTGCTGATGGCCGACGACGCGAACGGCGTCATCTACCGCATCGCCGCCGCGGGCGGCGGCGCCAACGCCGCAGCCGCACCCGGCGCCGCGGCGCCGGCCTCCGCGCCGCCCGCGGCGATGCTCGCGCAGGCCGCCCGCGGCAACGGCGTGCCGCTGGCCCTGCAGCGCGAGGAGGTCCGCGCCGCGCCGCAAACGCTGCGCCTGGCCAGCCCCGCGTTCGGCCCCGACGGCACGATCCCGCCGCGGCACAGCGAATACGCCGACGGCGTGTCGCCCGCGCTGCAATGGAAGCCGGTGGCGGGCGCCCGCTCGTACGTGCTGGTGATGGAGGATCCCGACGCCAGGCCCGTCACCCCGTTCGTGCATTGGGTGGCCTGGAACATCCCCGGCACCGCGACCTCGCTGCCCGAAGGGCTGCAGGAGCAGATCCGCCTCACCGAGCCGGACGGCCTGCTGCAGGGCCGGACCAGCCGCGGCTCGCCCGGCTACTACGGGCCCCGGCCCCCCGCGGGCGATCCGCCCCACCGCTACCACTTCCAGCTCTTCGCGCTCGACGCGGTGCTCGACGTGCCGCCGGGGGCCGACCGCGACCAGGTGCTCGCGGCGATGCGGGGGCATGTGCTGGCGCGGGGCGAGCTGGTGGGCCGCTTCGCCCAGGCCGTCCGCCCGCCGAAGTGAGGCAGCGATGAGCAACGACGACACCCCCCGCTTCGAACCCTACGAGCACCCCGCCGGCGGCTGGGGCTCCCTGAAGGCCGTCGCGGCCGCGCTGCGGCAGGCCCGCATCCCGATCGCCGGGGCGCAGGCGCTGGCACGCCAGAACAAGCCCGGCGGCTTCGCCTGCGTCAGCTGCGCCTGGGCCAAGCCCGCGCAGCCGCATGCCGCGGAATTCTGCGAGAACGGCGCGAAGGCCACCGCCTGGGAGCTGACCGACCAGCGCGCCGGGCCGGCGTTCTTCAGCAGCCACACGCTCACCGAGCTGGAGACCTGGAGCGATCATGACCTGGAGGCCGCGGGCCGCCTGACGGTGCCGATGCGCTGGGACGCGCGCACCGACCGCTACGTCGAGACCGGCTGGGACGAAGCCTTCGAGGCCATCGGCCAGGCCTTGCGCGCCGTGCCGCCGCAGGCGCGCGACGGGGTCGTCTTCTACGCCTCGGGCCGCGCCTCGCTCGAAGCGAGCTACATGTACCAGCTGCTGGCCCGCCGCTACGGCACCAACAACCTGCCCGACAGCTCCAACATGTGCCACGAGTCGACCTCCGTGGCCTTGCCGCAGACGCTGGGCGTGCCGGTGGGCACCGTGACGCTCGACGACTTCGAGCACACCGACGCGATCTTCTTCTTCGGCCAGAACGTGGGCGTCAGCAGCCCGCGCATGCTGCACCAGCTGCAGGCTGCCCGGCGCGAGCGCGACATCCCCATCGTCACCTTCAACCCGCTGAAGGAGCGCGGGCTCGTCAGCTTCGCCAACCCGCAGTCGCCGCTGCAGATGCTGACGCCGGCCACCACCGACATCAGCACGCAGTACCACCAGCTCAGGATCGGCGGCGACATCGCCGCGATCACCGGGCTGTGCCTGGCCCTGCTGCAGGCGGACGACGAGGCCCGCGCCCGCGGCGAGGCGCGCCGGATCGACACCGCCTTCATCGCCGAGCACACGCACGGCTTCGCGGCCTTCGAGGCCTACCTGCGCGCCTGCCGGTGGGAGGACATCGAGCGCGAATCGGGCCTCGCCCGCGCGGCGCTGGAATCCGCCGCGGCGGTGTTCGCACGCGCGCGCTCGGTGATCTGCGTGTACGGCATGGGCCTCACGCAGCACCGGCACGGCGTGCTGAACGTGCAGATGGTGTCCAACCTGCTGCTGATGGGCGGCCACGTGGGGCGCCCGGGCGCGGGCATCTGCCCGGTGCGGGGGCACTCGAACGTGCAGGGGCAGCGCACCGTGGGCATCACCGAGAAGCCCGAGCTCGCGCCGCTCGACCAGCTGAAGAAGCTCTACGGCTTCGAGCCGCCGCGCGGCAAGGGGCTGGACACCGTGGGGGCCTGCGAGGCCATCCGCGACGGCCGGCTGCACGCCTTCATCGGGCTGGGCGGCAACTTCCTGCGCGCGGTGCCGGAGACGGCGCTGGTCGAGGCGGGGTGGCGCCGCCTGCCGCTGACGGTGCAGGTCGCGACCAAGCTCAACCGCAGCCACGTCGTGCATGGCCAGGCCGCCTACCTGCTGCCCTGCCTGGGCCGCATCGAGATCGACCGGCAGCGCGGCGTGCCGCAGACGGTGTCGGTCGAGGATTCCACCGGCTTCATGCATGCGTCCGACGGCGTGGCCGAGCCCGCCGCGGCGACCCTGCGCTCCGAGCCGGCGATCGTCGCAGCGCTGGCGCAGGCGGTGCTGGGCCCGGACCCCGGCGTGCCCTGGGCCGAGTGGAGCGCCGACTACGCGAAGGTGCGCGATGCGATCGAGGCGACGTGGCCGGACGTCTTCCGTGCCTTCAACGAGCGCTTTCGCACCCCGGGCGGCTTCCACCGGCCGATCCCGGCGCGGCAGCGCGAATGGAAGACGCCGACCGGCAAGGCCAACTTCATCGTGCCCGACCGGCCGCCGGCCGACGCCGGCGCGCAGCCGTCCGACCCCGCCGTGCTGCGCCTGATGACGGTGCGCAGCGACGACCAATTCAACACCACGGTCTACACGCTGGACGACCGCTTCCGCGGCATCTACGGCACCCGCCGCGTGCTGCTGATGAACCGCGCCGACATCGAGCGGCTCGGCCTGGCCGAGGGCATGCAGGTGGTCGCCGAGACGGCGGTGGACGACGGTGTGCGGCGCGAGGTCGGCGGCCTGCGTGTCACGCCGTTCGACATCCCGCCCGGCTGCGCGGCGGGCTACTACCCCGAATGCAATCCGCTGCTGCCGCTGTGGCACCACGCCGAGGGCAGCCACGTGCCGGCCGCCAAGTCCATCCCGATCCGCGTGCGGCCGCTGCCGGCCTCCCTCCCCTGACGCCGGCGCCCCTTCAGCGCCCGGCGCCGGCCGGGTCGGATCCGCCGTCGACGCGCTCCTCGCCCGGCTCGGGCACGAGGTGGCCCAGCCCCGGCGTCTTGTCGTAGTCGCGGCGCACATTGCTGAGCGCGGCCTCGCTCTGCTCCCGCTGGCGCGCCGCGGGGTCTTCATGCTGCTGGCGGGAGGCCTGGGCGTCGGCGCCGCCCGCGCTGTGGGGGAGATGGCTCATCGTGGGTGTCCTCGTAAGGCAAGTCAGTGAGGCCCTGCAGGGGCAACCGGCGTTCCGGCGAGCGGCCGCACGGTGGAACGCCGGTTGCCCCTTGCCCGGTTCCACCGTTCGACTCCAAACAACCGGCCCCCACACCATGAGCACCTCTCCTCCTTCTCCCTCCTCCCCTTCGCCCTCGCCTGCCGCGGCCGACGCGATGACCGCACAAGCCGCCGGCCGGGTGACCCATACCGGCCCGGCCCATCCCTCGACCGCCCCGCAGGACGACGCCCTGGCCGGCAAGGCCGCCGGCGTGCAGGCGCTCGCGGCCGCCTTCCCGCACAACACCGCCAAGCCCGCCGAGTTCGGCCATGACAGCGCGCTGCAGCCCGTGGAGGGACAGACGGCCCAGCCCGCGTCGCCCGACGTCACCGGCAGCACGCTGACCGAGGCCAACGCCTCGGCGAAGACGGGCGCCGCCCCCACGCCGGGCGAGAACCGCGCCGGCGGCGCCCTCGACCGCGTGCGCGCCGACGCGGCCGGCCGCGTGCTGACGACCAACCAGGGCGTGCCGGTCGCCGACAACCAGAACTCGCTGAAGGCCGGCCTGCGCGGCCCGGCCCTGCTGGAGGACTTCATCCTCCGCGAGAAGATCACCCACTTCGACCACGAGCGCATCCCCGAGCGCATCGTGCACGCGCGGGGCTCCGGCGCGCACGGCTTCTTCGAGGCCTACGACTCGCTGGCCCGGTACACCCAGGCAGCGCCCTTCCAGGCGGCGGGCAAGGTCACGCCGGTGTTCGTGCGCTTCTCCACCGTGGCCGGCGAGCGCGGTTCGGTCGACACCCCGCGCGACGTGCGGGGCTTTGCCGTCAAGTTCTACACCGACGAGGGCAACTGGGACCTCGTGGGCAACAACATCCCGGTCTTCTTCATCCAGGACGCGATGAAGTTCCCGGACCTCGTGCACGCGCTGAAGCCGGAGCCCCACCACGGCATGCCGCAGGCGGCGTCGGCGCACGACACCTTCTGGGACTTCGTCTCGCTGATGCCCGAGTCGACGCACATGCTGATGTGGGCGATGAGCGACCGCGCCATCCCGCGCAGTTACCGGATGATGCAGGGCTTCGGCGTGCACACCTTCCGGCTGGTCAATGCCGAGGGCGGGTCGCACTTCGTCAAGTTCCACTGGTCGCCGAAGCTCGGCACGCACTCGCTGGTGTGGGACGAGGCGGCCAAGATCCAGGGCGCCGACAACGACTACCACCGGCGCGACCTGTGGGAAGCGATCGAGGCCGGCGAGTACCCCGAGTGGGAGCTGGGCCTGCAGATCTTCAGCGAGGCGCAGGCCGAGGCCTTCAGCTTCGACGTGCTCGACGCCACGAAGATCGTGCCGGAGGAACTGGTGCCGGTGACGCCGGTGGGCCGCATGGTGCTCAACCGCAACCCAGACAACTTCTTCGCCGAGACCGAGCAGGTGGCCTTCTGCGCGGCGCACGTCATCCCCGGCATCGACTTCACCAACGACCCGCTGCTGGCCGGGCGCATCCACAGCTACGTCGACACGCAGATCTCGCGCCTGGGCGGCCCGAACTTCCACGAGATCCCGATCAACGCGCCGATCGCGCAGGTGCACAACAACCAGCGCGACGGCCTGCACCGGCAGGCCATCCATCGCGGCCGCGTGGCCTACGAGCCCAACTCGATCGGCGGCGGCTGCCCCTTCCAGGCGGGCGCGCGCGGCTTCATGTCCTTCCCGCAGCCGGTGCAGGAAGACAAGGTGCGCGGCAAGCCCGAGAAGTTCGCCGACCACTACACCCAGGCCAGCCTCTTCTTCGCGAGCCAGACGCCGGTCGAGCAGCAGCACATCGTCGGCGCCTTCCGGTTCGAGCTGTCCAAGGTCACGATCCCGGCGATCCGCGAGCGCATGCTGGCCTCGCTGGTCAACGTGCACACCGACCTGGCCGCGCAGGTTGCCGCCGGCCTGGGCATGGCGGTACCGGCCCCGATGCCGCTGGCGCTGGAGAACCCGGCCCTGCCCGAGGTCACGGCCTCGCCCGCGCTGTCGCTGACGGCGCGGCCGGGGGACGGCGGCATCCGCACCCGCAAGATCGCACTGCTCGCGGCCGACGGCGTGGAGGGCAGTTCGCTGCGCGTGCTGCAGCAGGCGCTGCTGGCCGCCGGGGCGGTGCCCGTGCTGGTGGCGCCGCGCCTGGGCGCCGTGGCGGCGTCGGACGGCGCCACGCTGGAGGCGGTGGCGACGATGGAGAACTCGCCCCCGGTGCTCTTCGACGCGCTGGTGCTGCCCGATGGCGAGGCGGCCGTCGCCACGCTGGCCGCGCTGGGCCAGACGAACGAGTTCATCGTCAACCAGTACCGGCATTGCAAGACGATCCTGGCCCTGGGCGCATCGCAGTCGCTGCTGGTGGCCGCGGGGGTCGCGCAGCAGTTGCCGTCGGGCGACGTGGATCCGGGCGTGCTGACCGCCTCCGCGAACACCGCGACCACCGCGGCGGAGGTCTTCATCGCGGCGGTGGGCCAGCACCGCCACCTGCAGCGGGACATGGACCCGCCGGTGGTATGAACCGGCACGGCCGGCCCCGGCTCCGGCTTGCTGCAATCGCGGGCGGCGCCGGCTGTGCTTTTTGCCGACGTGGGCCCGCCCGCCCGGGCACGGCCGGTACGGCACTTGCCGTATCGGGTGCAGGCAGCCATGGGGCCGCCGAGCATGCAACCACTTTTGAAAGGAATGGAGATGAGACACCAGCGTGACGACCAGGACCGCGACTACCGTGGCAGCTCCTCCGACGACCACTGGCAGGGCGGCGGCAGCCAGCAGGGCCGGCAGCAAGGCAGCGGCTACGGTGGCCAGCCGGGCGGCGGACAACAGTCCGCCTACGACCCCGGGCGCGACCAGCAAGGCGGGTCCTACGGCTCGGGCTACGGGCCGCGGGGCGGCTACGGCGGCCAGGACGAAAGCGGGCAGCGCGGCGGCCGGGACTACGGCGGCCAGGGCTACGGCAACGAACGGACGTTCGGCGCGGGCCAGGGCGGCTACGGCCGGCAGGGCGGCCAGGGAAGCTACGGCCATGAAGGTGGCTACGGCGGCCAAGGCAGCCAAGGCAGCCAAGGGGGCTATGGCAACGAAGGCGGCTACGGCAGCCAGGGTGGCTATGGCGGCCAAGGCGGTTACGGCAGCCAAGCCGGCTACCGCGGCCAGGGCGGTTACGGCGGCCAGGGCGGTTATGGCAGCCAGGGCGGCTACGGCAACGAAGGTGGCCAGGGTGGCTACGGCAGCCAGGGCCGTGGCTACGGCAGTGGCTACAACGAACGGCGCGACGACTACGGCGGCCGTGGCGGCCTGTCGTCGCAGGGCTGGCGGGGCCAGGGCGCGTACGGCACCCAGGGCGACACCGGGCAAGGCGACTACGGCCAGGGCGGCAGCTACGGCGGTGGCGGCCAGCAGCGCTCGCCGTATGCCCACGACCCCGACTACCAGCAGTGGCGCAACGAGCAGCTGCGCAACCTGGATGACGACTACCACGCCTGGCGCCAGGATCGCTACAACCGCTTCTCGGACGAGTTCAGCCGCTGGCGCGGCGGCCGCCAGGGCGCGGGCAGCAGCGGACAGACCGGTACCGGCGCCTCGTCGCTGAGCGGCACGTCGAGCGGCACCAGCGACCTCGGCGAACGCGCGGACGGCGGCAGCACCGCCTCGTCGACCTCGTCGAAGTCCGGGGCGGCCTCCGGCGGCCTCTCCTCCGACAGCTCGTTGACGGGTTCCTCCTCGTCGTCGAAGACCACCAAGTGACGGCCCGGCGGGTGGGGCGGCACCCGCCGCCCCGCCCGCCGCCTACGCCGCCCGGGCGCTGACGCGCCGCGGGATCGGCTGGCCCCGGTCCTCGGCCAGCAGCTGCTGCGCCACCTGCTGGAAGGTCCAGCGCACGCCGGCCCGCCTGAACACCCACACCACGTCGAAGCGCGCCTCCGGCCAGGCGGCGGGCGCCTCGTCGCGCTGCAGGAGCTCGCGCGCGAGCGCGGGCAGCGCCTCGTGGCGCCAGCACACCAGCGCCGGGCCCTGCAGCGTGCGCAGGTGCTCGGCCACCTTAGACGGTGGATCGTCGGTGCTCCACTGCTCGTCGACGTCGAGGGCCAGCGCCTCCGCGAGCGGCAGCAGCGTGTCGCGCGGGCGGGTGGACGGATGCGCCTGCACCGGCCGCGCCGCGAGCAGGTGGAGGGGCCGCTCGATCCCGGGCACGTGGCCGCGGTGGCCGACCGGCGCGAAGAACGGCACCAGCGCACCCGCTCGCTGCCATCCCACGACGCTCAACGACTGCGGGTCGACCAGCCCCTGAGGGCCGATGCCGACCCTGCCGCCCGCCGGCTTTTCCGCATGGCGGATCAACATCACACAGTTCGTCTCGAAGGCCACGGCGCTGCTCCTCATTGGGGTGGAAACGTCCGGCAAGCGCGGTGCCGAAGGCCGGGGCGCGCGTGGCACGGCGATTGCCCCGTGGGGATGGCACTCCTGCCCTTCCTCCTCTGCAAACCCCCGATGCGCCTGGCCCTGCTGTCCCCCACGCCGCCCGCCCCCGAAGCGGATCCCTCCTCCTTCCTGCCGGCCGCCGCCGATGCGCAGCGCTGGCGAGCGCTGCAGCACGCGCGCCTGGCCGCGCAGACCGAGTACATCAGCGCGATGGCGCCGGTGGGCGCCGCCCTGCTGCTGCAGGACGAGCGCCTCCCCCGCCCTTCGGCGCAGGAACTGCAGCGGCTGCAAGAGGCCGGCGAGCGCCTGTGCGCGGTCATCACCGAGATCAGCGGGATCGCCGCAGGCCTCGCGCCCGCAACGGGCCGGCCGGCGGTGGCGGGCCGCACGCCGGCGCAGCTGAAGCCGGTACCGGCCCGCTGACCTCGCAGCCAGGAGAAAGCCGCCATGAAGCTCTATTTCGCCCCCGGTGCCTGCAGCCTGGCGAGCCACATCGCCCTGCACGAGGCCGGCATCGACGTCGATCGCGTCAAGGTCGATCTGCAAAGCAAGCGCACCGACGACGGCCGTGATTTCCTGCAGATCAATCCGAAGGGCTACGTGCCCGCGCTGGAGATCGAAGGCGGCGAGGTGCTGACCGAGAACGTCGCCCTCCTCGACTGGATCAGCCAGCGTGCGCCACAACTGGCACCCACCTCCGAGCTCGGCCGGACCCGCCAGCTGGAGCTGCTGGCGTTCATCTCCACCGAGCTGCACAAGCAGTTCGGCCGCGTGTTCAAGCCGACGAGCGACGCCGAGAAGCAGCAGGCCTTCGAGAAGATCGGCCAGCGGCTCGACTTCCTTGCCGACCGCATGGCGGCGGACGGCTACCTGTGCGGCGAGGACTTCTACGTCGCGGACGCCTACCTCTACGTGGTGCTGCGCTGGACCGTGTCGTCGAAGCGTCCCGTGCCGGCGGCCCTGCAGGGTTACCTGCGGCGCCTGGAAGGGCGGGCGGCGGTCAGGCAGGCCCTCGCCCACGAGATGCTGGAACCCGTGGCGGGCTGAGCCGGCGCCGCCGCCCGCGCCTTCAACGCTGCACCGGCAGCGCCAGCGTCTGGGCAGCCTTCAGGTGCCCGCGCAGCACGGGCAGCGTGCGCTCGATCCACTGCTTCAAGGCGTCGTCCTGCGTGGACTGCGCAGCGCGTTCGAAACGCGCGATGTCCTCCTGGTGCGCCGGGATCATCACGCCCTGCACCAGCGCCTCGTCGAATTGCGCCTGCGGCGTGGCCTTCAGGCGGTCCAGCACCGCCTGCCGGTCGGCCGGCAGTGCCGTGGGCAGCGTGGCGCCTCGCTGCAGCGACAGGGCGCGCAGCTCGTCGTTGGCGACGCCGTGGTCCGCCACCAGCCGGCCCGCCAGCGCCTTGGCCTGCGGGTGGCGCGCACGCTCGGCACCGATCGCGCCGAGCGCCACCTCGAAGAGCCCCGAGACGTGGGCCTCGGCCATGAAGGCGGTGTCGGCGCTGCTCAGCGCCGTGGGCGACGCCGGTCCGGACCGGGCGGCTGCTTCGCTGGCCGCCGGCGCGGCCGACGGCACGCCGCCCTGCGGCATCGGGCTGTCGGTCGGCCCGGCCGAGGGCACGCCGACGGGGTTGCCGGTGCGCGGGTTGGGGCTGCTGTCCGCAGCAGGCCGGCCGGCGTCGACGGGCGCGTTGCCCGCGCCGGGATCGGTGCCCGAGGCGGCCGGCACGTTCGGAGCCATGCCCTGGCCATCGGTGTTCGGCGGGTCGCGGTCGCAGCCCGCGAGCAGCAGCGCGGCGGCGAGGGCCAGGCCCGTGCCGCAGCGGCGGGCCACGGGGCGCAGGGGGGGACGGGAAGGGACCATCGTTCGACTCCATGAAGGCGGCCAGCCGCCGCCCCCTGCAAGGGCAACCCCCATGCCGCGGCCGGGAGGTGCGCCCTCACCCCTTCGGCAGCGCGTCGACCTGGCGCGCCCGCGTGCGCACCGCAGCCGGCTTGACGAGGATCTGCACGCCCGGCTGCAGGTGGCCATGGCCCGGCACCGCATGCCGTCGTGCCCTTGCCCGGCCCGCAGCAGATGCTGCTGCAGCCGCGCCGTAGGCCGGCGCCGCCGGGGCCGCGCCGGGGCGGCGCCGGCCGGGGCGTCAACCGGCCGGCCGGCCGTCGTGCCAGGGCCGCAGCGCCTCGGGCGTGCGCAGGTCGGCGGGCGCCACGAAGTCGGCCGCCGCGCCGCGCATGCACTCGGCCGATTGCGGAAAGCCCGTGCGGCCGCCCCAGTCGCGCGGCCGTCCTTCGCGGCGGTGCCGCTCCTCGCGCAGCGCCGAGGCGCAGTACACGTCGAGCGCAGTGACCGCCAGCAGCGCCACCAGCGCCCCGGCGCGCGAGCCGTCGCCGCTGCCGAACAGCCGGCGTTGCCGCGGGCTGGCCGCCACCGCCACCAGGTCGACGACGTCGCCCGCCACGCGGCCCCACACCCAGGGCTCCGGGTCGGCCGCGGTCAGCAGCCCGGCGCCGGTGGCGGCCTCGCGCAGCCCGCAGGCGCGCACGGCGTAGTCCATGTCGGGCAGCGCCGGGGCGGCCGGCCGCCGCGCGATCTCGGCAGCCTTGCGCATGCGCCCGGGCATCGCCAGCTCGGCCAGGCCCAGCGCCAGGCTGAAGAAGCCGAGGCCCCGGGCCAGCGCGTGCAGCGCCGGGTCGCGCGGCGGCGCGCTCTTCAGCGTCGCCGCCCGGTCGGAAGTCGTCGTGTTCATGGCTTCATCACCACCTTGATGCAACCGTCCTGCTTGTCGCGGAAGGTCTTGTACATGCCCGGGCCTTCGGAAAGCGGCACCTCGTGCGTGATCACGAACGACGGGTCGATCTGACCCTCCTGGATGCGGCGCAGCAGGTCGTCCGTCCAGCGGTTGACGTGCGTCTGGCCGGTGCGCACCGTCAGGCCCTTGTTCATCAGCGCACCGATCGGCAGCTTGTCGATGATGCCGCCGTACACGCCGGGGATCGAGAGGATGCCGGCCGGCCGGCAGACGTAGATCATCTCGCGCAGCACGTGCGGGCGGTCGGTCTCCAGCATCACCGCCTGCTTGGCCTTGTCGTACAGCGAATCGAGCGAACGCGTGGCGTGCGCCTCCAGCCCCACCGCGTCGATGCATTTCTCCGGGCCCTTGCCCTGGGTCAGCTCCTTCAGCCGGTCGAGCACGCTCTCCTCGTCGAAGTTGATGGTGAGGGCGCCGCCCGCGGCCGCCATCGCCAGGCGCTCGGGCACGTGGTCGATGCACACGACCTGCCTGGCGCCCAGCAGCACCGCGCTGCGGATGCAGAACTGGCCCACCGGCCCGGCGCCCCACACAGCCACGGTGTCGGTGGGCTGGATGTCGCAGGCCACGGCGGCCTGCCAGCCGGTGGGGAAGATGTCGCCGAGGAAGAGCACCTGCTCGTCGGTCAGGCCTTCGGGGATCTTCACCGGCGTCACGTCGGCGTAGGGCACGCGCACGTACTCCGCCTGGCCCCCGGGATAGCCGCCGGTGAGGTGCGAATAGCCGAACAGCCCGGCGGTGGCGTGGCCGAAGGCCTTGTCGGCCATCTCCTTGTTGCGGTTGCTGCGCTCGCACACCGAGAAGTTGCCGCGCCGGCACTGCTCGCATTCGCCGCAGCAGATGGTGAAGGGCACGACCACACGGTCGCCGACCTTCAGCCGGCTGTTGCCCGAGCCGACCTCCACCACCTCACCCATGAACTCGTGGCCCAGGATGTCGCCCGACTCCATCGTCGGCATGTAGCCGTTGAACAGGTGCAGGTCGGAGCCGCAGATCGCGCAGCAGCTCATCTTGATGATGGCGTCGCGCGGCTCCTCGATCTTCGGGTCGGGCACGGTTTCGTAGCGCACGTCGTGCTTGCCGTGCCAGCAGAGGGCCTTCATGCGGGGCTCCCGGGACCGGGTTGCGAATTGCCGCAACGATTGCGGGGCGGACGGGTCATGGCGTTCTCCTGCAGTGGGGACACAAGGCTCGGCGTCGCGACGCCGCCGTCGGCCGCGGCGTCCACACGGGGAAGGGGCAACCACCGTTCCTCCCCGGCGCCGCCCGCCGCGTGCGCCGTGTGCGCCGCGATCAGCCGGCGCAGCTCGCCCACCGCCCGGTCGATCGGCACGGGCACCGGCGCGGGCGCCACTGCCGCCCGGGCGCCGCACACGGCCGCCCAGGCCGCGCCGAAGGCCCCGCCGGCGGCGCGGCACAAGGGCCCCAGCGTGCCCGGGCGCAGGGCCAGCAGCGCCTCGATCGCGGGCCAGGCCGGGTCGCCCGCGGGCCAGGCGTGGCGCCACAGCCGGCGCAGCCTGCGGCGCGCCGGGACGAGGCGCAGCAGTTCCCCGGCACCCTCGACGCACAGCGGCAGGTGCTGCCGTGCCTGCCGGTCCCACTCGCGCAGCTGCCACGAGAGCCCCACGTCGACCCGGCCCTGCCGGCGGCTCGACGTCACGACCCGCACCGCCGGGCTGTGGCGCACGCGGGCATCGGCCCGGCGCAGCGCCTCGACCAGGGCTTCGTCCTCCAGCCACCGCACCGGCGGCACGCCGCCGACCCGGCCGTAGGCCTCGGCGGTGACCGCCAGGCTCGCGCCGAAGTGCTGGTGGTGCCGCGGCCAGGGGTCGCCGTCCTCCGGATCGAGCAGGCTGGCCAGCCGTTCGCGGGCGAGCCGGTAGAGCGTGTCCCAGCGCTGCGCCCGCGCAGGCTGCCCCTGCGCATCCGCATCGGCGAGCAGCCGGCCGCCGACCGCGTCCGCCCCGGCGTCAACGGCGGCCAGCGTGGCGGCCAGCCAGCCGGGTGCGACGCGGCTGTCGCCATCGGTGCTGGCGATCACGCCGCGCACCGCGCCGGCCGCCGCGAGGCGGTGGCTCGCCTCGTCCATCAGCCAGCGCCGGGCGTGGCCGACGTGGGCGTCCTGCGGCGCGAAGTCGAGCTCTGCCACATGCAGCACACAGTCCGGCCGCTGCGCCGCGAACCGGCGGGCGATCGCCGCGCTGTCATCGCGCGTGTTGTTGACCAGCACCAGCACCTCGAACGGCGGCGCGCCGTGCTGGTCGGCCAGCGCCTGCAGCGCTGCCGGCAGCCGCCGCGCCTCGTCGCGCACCGGCACGACCACGCTGGCGCGCAGGCCAGGCCGCGGCGGCGGGAAGGCGGCGGCCAAGCGCGCGGCCCTAGCGGCGCGCGATCGCCAGGCCCACGAGCAAGCCGACCGCCACCGAGGTCAACGGATGCTCGCGCACGCACTGGCGGCACAGCTCCAGCATCTCGTGCATCGCGTCGCCGAGCGGCAGCGGCTGCTGCGCGCTGCCGGTGCCGGTGCCGGTGCCGGCGTAGTAGCCGCGGGCCTCCTGGTTTCTCTGCTCTTCCATCCCGATCTCCTTCGACGTGGCAGGGCCGTCGCGCGGCCCGGGCCCTGGCAGCGGCAACCACCGTGCCAGCGGCCGTGCGGCCGCACTCAGGTCGCGCCGGCAGCCACGTCACTGGCACCGGCAGCCTGGCGTTGCCTCAGGCGCTGGAAGGCCGCCAGCGCCTGGCCGACCACCTGGTCCATGTTGTAGTAGCGGTAGGTCGCCAGCCGGCCGACGAAGGTGACGTTGTCGAGCAGCGCCGCATCGGCCTGGTAGCGCCGGTAGAGCGCCGCGTTCTCCTCGCGCGGCACGGGGTAGTAGGGGTCGCCGTCGGCGCAGGGGTACTCATAGACCAGCGACGTGCAGTGGTGCACCTGGCCGGTGAGGTGCTTGAACTCGGTGCTGCGGGTGTAGCCGTAGTCGTTGGGGTAGTTCACGGTGCCCACCGGCTGCACCTGCGCCTGCGGCAGCGTGACGTGCTCGAAGCGCAGGCTGCGGTACGGCAGGTGCCCGTGGCGGTGGTCGAAGAACGCGTCGATGGGGCCGGTGTAGACCATGTGTCGCCAGGGCACCAGCTGCACGATCTCGCGGTAGTCGGTGTTCAGCATCAGCTTGATGTTCGGGTGGTCGAGCATCTTCTGGAACATGCGGGTGTAGCCGTGCACCGGCATGGCCTGGAAGGTGTCGGTGAAGTAGCGGTCGTCGCGGTTGGTGCGCAGCGGCACACGCGCGGTCACGCTCGCGTCCAGCTCGCACGGGTCCATGCCCCACTGCTTGCGCGTGTAGCCACGGAAGAACTTGTTGTAGAGATCGCGGCCCATGCCGCTGACCACCACGTCCTCGGCGGTGCGCACGCGCTCGCAGGGCTCGGCCACCGATGCGATCCACCGCTTCATGCCCTCGGCGTCCAGTTGCATGCCGTAGAGCCGGTTCACCGTGTCCAGGTTGACCGGCACCGGCAGGAGCTGCCCTTCGACGCTCGCCAGCACGCGGTGCTGGTAGGGCCGCCAAGCGGTGAACTGCGAGAGGTAGCCGAAGATCTCGGCAGAGTTGGTGTGGAAGACGTGCGGCCCGTAGGGATGCACCAGCACCCCGGCCGCGTCGTGGCAGTCGTACGCGTTGCCCCCGACGTGCGCCCGGCGCTCGACGACCAGCACGCGCTGCCCCAGCCCGCGCGCCAGCCGCTCGGCGAGCACGCTGCCGGCGAAGCCGGCGCCGACGATCAGGCAGTCGAAGCCCGTTCCTCCAGACGCGGCCCACGCAACGGCTTCGACTTCGTGGCCTGCCTTGTCCATGCCCTGCTCCTTGATGGTGATGCCGTGCAGGGGCAAGGATGGTTCCCGCCGCCGGCGCGGCATCCCGCTTGCCGGGCCAGGGCATCCCCATGCCATTCGAGGAGCCCGTGATGACCCAAGCGCACGACGACCCGCGCGATGCCGCGCATGCCCCCAGCCCGCCCCCTTCGGTGAAGCCGCAGGCGCGGCCGGCGTTTGCGCCCGCTGCCTCACCCGGCGCCGAGCGGGCGCTGAACCACCCGGTCGGCACCGCGGCCGGCGCGGCGGCGGGCGCCGCGGCAGGCGCCGTGGCCGGCATCGCGGCGGGGCCCGTCGGCAGCCTGGCCGGCGCGTTGCTCGGCGCGACGCTGGGCGGCGCAGCCGGCACCAGTGGCGCCACCGCGGCAGGCGCCCCGTCCGCCGCAGCGGCGCCCGAGCCCGCGCCGGCCCCTGCACCGGGCGACGAAGCCCCGCCCGGCACGCCGGGCACCGGCGAAGGGCCCTGCCCTGCCTGCGGCGGCAGCGGCCGCGACGCGGCGGGCGGCGCCTGCCCGGCCTGCGCCGGCAGCGGCAAGGTCAACGTCGGGATCGGCGGCGCGTGAGCGCGGGCCACGCGGAACGCCCTATCCGCTCGTTTTGGATCGGCGGCTTCGAGGGCGCCGACCACGTGAACATGCACGCCCGGCCGCTGGACATGGCCGCCGCCACCGGCCACCTGGCGCGCCTCGACGAGGACTATGCCGCCGCCGCGCGGCTCGGGCTGCGCACCGTGCGCGAGAGCATCGGCTGGCGCCTGGCCGAACCCGCGCCCCGCCGCTATGCGCTGCAGCGGGCCGAACGCATGGCCCGCGCCGCGCGGCGCCACGGCCTGCAGGTGCTGTGGACGCTGATGCACTACGGGACCCCGCCCGACGTGGACCTGTTCGACGACGCCCTCATCGACCGCTTCGCCGCCTTCGCGGGCCAAGCCGCCCGCGTGCTCGCGCCGCTGTCGGACGATGCACCGGTCTACACGCCGGTCAACGAGATCGGCTTCCTCGCCTGGGGGGTGTCGCAGACCTCGCGCTTCTGGCCCCACCGCCACGGCGGCGGCGCGGAGGACGACAGCCGGCGCAGCGGCTACGAGGTCAAGCGGCGGCTGGCGCGTGCGGCCCTGGCCGGCATGGCGGCGATCCGGCAGGTCGACCCGCGCGCCCGCTTCCTGCACGTCGAGCCGCTGGTGCATGTGGTGGCCCCCCAGGACCGGCCGGACCTGCAGCCGCTCGCGCAGCAGGTGGCCGGCTACCAGTGGCAGGCGTGGGACCTGATCGCCGGGCGGTGCGAGCCGGGCCTCGGCGGCAGCCCCGGGCAGCTCGACCTGGTGGGCGTCAACCACTACCACAGCGGGCAATGGGAGGTGGGCACCGAGCGCCGCCTCGACTGGCACCTGGGCGATCCGCGCCGCCGCCCGCCCGCGCACTTGCTGGCCGACGCGTGGCAGCGCTACGGCCGGCCGCTCGTCATCGCCGAGACCAGCCACGTCGGCGAGGGGCGCGCCGCCTGGCTGGAGGACATGGCGCGGCAGGCCGCCGGCGCGATGCAGGCGGGCGTCCCGCTGCTGGGCCTGTGCCTCTATCCGCTGGTCGACCGGCCCGACTGGGACGAGGCGGCGCGCTGGCACCGCAGCGGCCTCTTCGACGTGCTGCCGCCCCCGGCGGACGGCACCGCCGCCCCGCCAGGCGCCTGGCGCCGCAGCCCCCACCCTGCCAGCGTCGCCGCCCTGGCGCGCTGGCAGGCCCGACTTCCCCAACCCCAGGACTCCACCATGCCCGTCATCGTCGTGCTCTCCCACCTGCGCTGGGGCTTCGTCTACCAGCGGCCGCAGCAGCTGATGTCGCGCCTCGCGCGCGACCACCGCATCGTCTTCGTCGAGGAGCCGGTCCGTGCCGAAGGGCCGCCGCGGATGGAACACCACCAGCCGCTGCCGGGCGTCGACGTGCTGTGCCCGGTCACCGGCTGCGACGCCCCCGGCTTCAACGACGAGCAGCGCCCGCGCATCGCGCCGCTGCTCGCCTCGTGGCTGGCGGCGCAGCACATCGTGCATCCCATCGCCTGGTTGTACACGCCGATGGCGCTGCCGCTGGTCGAGGTGCTGCGGCCCGGCGCGGTGGTCTACGACTGCATGGACGAGTTGTCCGCCTTCCAGGGCGCCCCGGCCGCGCTGCGTGCATGGGAGGCCGAGCTGCTGAAGCTCGCCGACCTCGTGTTCACCGGCGGGCCCTCGCTTTACGAGGCGCGGCGCGGCCGGCACGCGGCGCTGCACTGCCTGCCCAGCGGCGTCGATGCCGCGCACTTCTCGCCCGAGCGGCTGCTGCCCGACAGCGCCGAGGCCGCCACCGCCGCCACGCTGCACCGCGCGGTCGGCCGCCCGCGGCTGGGCTTCTACGGCGTGATCGACGAACGGCTCGACGTGCGGCTGGTGGCGGCGCTGGCCGACGCCGACCCGGCCTGGCAGGTGGTGATGGCCGGGCCGGTGGTGAAGATCGACCCCGCGACGCTGCCGCAGCGCCCCAACCTCCACTGGCTCGGCATGCAGCCCTACGCGGTGCTGCCCTACCTGGCCGCGGCATGGGACGTCTGCCTGCTGCCCTTCGCGCTGAATGCCTCCACGCGCTTCATCAGCCCGACGAAGACGCTGGAGTACATGGCCGCCGGCCGCCCGGTGGTGAGCACCGCGGTGCACGACGTCGCCATGTTGTACGGCGACACCGTGCGCGTCGCGCACGACACGCCGGCCTTCATCGCCGCCTGCCGCGACGCGCTCGCCGAGGCGCCGGCGGCGCGGGCGCAGCGCCGGGCCGCGATGGCCGCGACCGTGGCGCGCATGTCGTGGGACGACGGCGTCGAGACCGTCCGGCGCCTGCTCGCGCCCCTGGTGCGGGCCGGGGCTTCAGACACCGCCGCGGCATCGCTTCCGCCGAGGCACGCCGCGGTGTAGGCCTGCGCCTGCACCCTTGACAACCGCTTGCATCATCGCTGCAACTCGCACCCGGACGGCGTGCACCAACGGGCCTCTGCCACTTTGGAAAGGAATCCGCCATGAACCGCAAGTCCCTCATTGCCGCTTCCGTCGCCGCGCTCGTGAGCACCGCGGGTTGGGCCCAGGCCCCGATGGGCACCGATGCCGAGCACGGCCCGGCATCCCGCGCCGAGGTGCGCTCCGAACTGCAGCAGGCACGCGAGGACAACACGCTCGTGATGGGCGACACCCAGACCTACGCGACGCCCGACACCTCGATGCAGGCCCCGCTGAGCCGCAGCGAGGTGCAGGCCGACGCGCGCGAGGCCCGCGAGGAGAACACCATCGTCAACGGCGACACCCAGACCTACCGCATCCCCGAGGACACGCTGGTCTCGCAGAAGAGCCGCAGCGAGGTGCTGCAGGAATTGCAGCAGGCCCGCGCCAACGGCGAGCTGAGCCCGCAAGCCGACAACGCGGCGCCCGACACCGACGCGATGCCGTCGACGCAGCCGTACTGATCCACCACGCCGCCGCCGTCAGGCGGCGTCCGCGCCGCCGGCGGCATGGTGCTGCACGATCAGCGCCTGCAGTTCCGAGAAGACGATCGGCTTGACCAGGTGGGCGTCGAAGCCCGCCGCCAGGGCCTCGTCGCGGTCCGCCTGCTGGCCCCAGCCGGTCGCGGCCACCAGCAGCACGCCGGCGGCCCACGGCTCGGCCCGCAGCCTGCGGGCCACCTCGAGGCCGCTGAGATCGGGCATGCCGATGTCGAGCACGATGACCGCGGGGCGGTGCCGCTCCGCTTCGGCGAGGGTGCGCTTGCCGCCGCCCACGGTGCTCACCGCGCAGCCCCAGATCTCGAGCAGCTTCGCCAGGCCCCAGGCGGCATCGATGTTGTCGTCGGCGACGAGCACGCGGATCGGCGGTGCCTGCAATGGCGGGGAGGCCGGCGCGGCGGGCTCTGCCGCCGCGGCCGCCTGCGGCGGCCCTGCCAAGGGAAGCGTCACCGTGAAGCGGCTGCCGCGGTCGCGGCCTTCGCTGGCCCCGGTCACCCGGCCGCCGTGCAGCTCGACGATGCTGCGCGCAAGCGCCAGCCCGATGCCCAGCCCGCCCCCGCGGTGCTCGGGCTGCGCGCTCTGCGAGAACATCTCGAACATGCCTTCGACGGCCTCCGGCTCCATGCCGATGCCGTCGTCCGACACCGTGAAGACGGCGGCGTCGCCCTGCACCTCGGCGGCGACCGCCAGGTGCCCCGGCGGCGGCGTGTACTTCACCGCGTTCGACAGCAGGTTCGACAGCACCTGGCTGATGCGCACCGGATCGGCCCTCAGCCCGATCGCCTCCGGCGGCAGCGCAATCGACAGCCGGTGCTGGGCGCCGTCGATCAGCGGGCGGGTCGTCTCGATGGCCGATTCGATCAGTTCGCGCGCGGTCGTGGCGCGCGGCCGCAGCGTCAGCCGGCCCAGCCGCAGCCGCGACACGTCGAGCAGGTCGTCGAGCAGGGTGCGCATCGCACCCGACTGCCGCTCGATCACGTGCGCGGCGTGCTGGCGCTCGGCCGGCGTGAGGTGTCCGGTGGCGAGCAGGCTGGACGCCACGCCGACGCTGGCCAGCGGGTTGCGCAGCTCGTGCGACAGCACGGCGAGGAAGCGGTCCTTCGCCGCGTCGGCCGCTTCCAGCGCGGCACGGCTGTCCTCCAGCGCCTGCTGGATCGCACGCTCATCGCTCTGGTCGCGCAGGATCTTCACGAAGCCCACCGCCTCGCCCGAGCCGTCGTGCATCGGCATCATCGCGCCGCTGGCCCAGAAGCGGCTGCCGTCCTTGCGCACGTGCAGCCGGTCGTCGCTGGCGCGGCCCTCGGCGCGGGCGCGGGCCACCTCCTGCTGCGGCACGCCGGCCTGCCGGTCCTCCGGCGTGAAGATCACGTCGCAGCTGCGCCCCAGCACCTCGGCCTCGGTGTAGCCGAGCAGGCGCTCGGCGCCGGTGTTCCAGGTCGTGACGTTGCGTTCGTTGTCCACCGAGAAGATGGCGTACTCCACCGCGTTCTCGATGATGAGCCGCATCCATTCCTCGCTGCTGCGCAGCGCCTCCTCGGCCAGCTTGCGCTCGCTGATGTCGGTGCTGACCACCAGCGCCGAGCGCGGCCGGCCCTCCCCGTCCGTCAGGAAGCTCAGGCTGTTGTGCAGCCAGATCACGCTGCCGTCCTTGCGCAGGCAACGCTTCTCGATCTGCATCGGCTCGCCGGTGGAAGCCAGGCGGCTGAACAGTTCGCCGGCCCGGGCGCGGTCGTCGGGGTGCACCAGGTCGGCCAGCGGGCGGCCGACCAGCTCGGCCTCGGTGTAGCCCAGCAGGTCGCAGTAGCCGCTGTTGGCGAAGGTGAGGCGGCCGTCCAGGCTCACCTGCGTCACGCCCACCGAGGTCTGGTTGACGATCGTCGAGAAGCGCTCCTCCGACAGGCGCAGCGCCTCCTGCCCGCGCTTGCGCTCGCTGATGTCGACCAGCGTCAGCACCACGCCGGCGATGCGGTCGTCCAGCGTGCGGTACGGCAGCATGCGCACGAGGTAGGCATTGCCGCCCGCCTCGCTCACCTCGCGTTCGACCGGCACGAGGCGTTCCAGCACCCGGCGGGCGTCGTGCGTCAGGTCGGCGTAGTCCAGCTGGGTCGTCAGGTGCGCCAGCGGCCGGCCCACGTCGGTGGGAATGAGGTTGAACAGCGACACGGCCGACGGCGTGTAGCGCGTGATGCGCAGCTCGCGGTCGAGGAAGACGGTCGCGATCGCGGTCGCGTCCATCAGGTTGTGCATGTCGCTGTTGGAGTGGCCGAGCTCGTCGACCTTGTTCTTCAGCTCATGGTTGACGGTGGTCAGCTCTTCGTTGATGGACTGCAGCTCCTCGCGGCTGGTCTCCAGCTCCTCGGTCGCGGAACGCAACTCCTCGTTCATCGCCTGCAGCTCTTCGTTGCTGGCTTTCAGCTCCTCGGTCGAGACCTCGTACTGCTCGACCGTGTCGCGCAGGTGCAGCTTCAGGCGCTCCAGCTCGCGGTCGAGGTGGCGCGCCACGGGATCGCCTTCCTCGCGCAGCGGCACGCCCTGGCCCCTGTCGCCGCCGGCCGATGCCGGGCCGGACCGCAGCAGCACCAGCAGCAGCCCCGGCGCCGCCTCACCCACCGGGCGCACCGACATCGCCACCGTCGTCTGCTCGCCGCCCATGTCGATCGGCAGCGGGTCCACGTCGACCGGCTGGCCGGTCTGCGCCGCCTGGTACAGCGCTGCGCGCAGCTCGATGCGCAGCGACGGGTGGATGGTGCGCAGCAGGTTGCGGCTCGGCTCGCCGCCCGCGAACTGCAGGAAACGTCCCGCGCCCGGCGACAGGTGCACCAGCTCGTGCTCCGCATCGACCAGCAGCGACGGCGGTGCCAGCTGTTCCAGCAGCCTGAAATGCAGCTCGCCCCAGGACACGACCCGGCCGTCCCCGGCGCTGCTGCGTGCGCCGGTGGGCGGCGGCTGCAGGAGGCTGGCGCCCGGCACGACGAGCACCACGCGGCCGGCGTGCTGCGCCTCCAGCGCCAGCGTGCCGGAGCCGGCCGGCACCGGCAGCCCGATGCGGGGCGTGGCGCGGTGCCTGTAGATGCGGTGCTTCTTGTCGTGCACGGTGAACAGCTGGCTGCCATCGTCCACCGACTCCGACGAGCCCAGGAACAGCAGCCCGGACGGCTGCAGCGCGAAGTGGAAGGTGCCGAGCACCTGCGCCTGCGCCTCGCGGTCGAGGTAGATCAGCAGGTTGCGGCACGCCACCAGCTCGACGCGCGAGAACGGCGAGTCCTTCAGCACGTCGTGCACCGCGAAGAGCACCATCTCGCGGATCTCGCGCCGCAGGCGGTAGCCGTGGTGCTCTTTGATGAAGAAGCGGCGCAGCCGGTCTTCCGACACGTCGGCCTCGATCGCCGCCGGATAGACCCCATCGCGGGCGATGCGGATCGCCTCATCGTCGAGGTCGGTCGCGAAGACCTGCACCTGCGGCGGCGCATCGAGCGTGCGGGCATGCTCGGCCAGCAGCATCGCGACCGAATAGGCCTCCTCGCCGGTGGCGCAGGCGGCGACCCAGATGCGCAGGGTGTCCGATGCGCTCTTGCCGGCGAACAGCTGCGGAATGCAGGCCGCGAGCGCCGTGAAGCAGTCGCCGTCGCGGAAGAAGTTGGTCACGCTGATCAGCAGGTCCTGCAGCAGCGCGCCGGCCTCGCCGGAGTGCGTGCGCAGGAAGGACAGGTAGTTGGGCAGGTCCGAGATGCCGTTGACCTGCATCCGACGGCCGATGCGGCGCAGCACGGTCGCGCGCTTGTAGCAGGAGAAATCGCGCCCGGTGCGGGAGCGCAGGTAGGCCAGCACGTCGCGCAGCGAACCCTCCTCCACCGCGCCCAGCGTCCGCGGGCGCTGCGGGACCATCGAGGGCTGCTCGGGCGGCAGCAGCAGCTGGCGCTCGAGCCGCTGGTAGTCGACGATGCGCCTGGGCATCTCGGCCGCGGGCAGCACCCAGTCCACCATGCCGGTGAGGATCGCGGCCCGCGGCATGCCGCTGTACTCGGCCTCCTCCGGCTCCTGCGCGATCGTGAGGCCGCCACGTTCCTTGATGCGCTTAATGCCGGCTGCGCCGTCGCCGTCCATGCCCGAGAACACGACCGCGGTGGCATGCGGGCCGTGGCTGTCGGCAAGCGTGCGGAAGAACAGGTCGACCGCCACATGGCGGTAGCGCTCGCGCGGCAGCTCGGTGAGCTGCAGGTGGCCGTCCAGCGTCCGCAGCGCCTTGCGCGGCGGGATCACGTACACCCGGTCGGGTTCGATGCGCTGGGTGGCGGCGGCGCGGACCACCGGCATCGAGGTCGCGGCCTGCAGCACGGCATCGAGCGTGCTCTCGTGTTCGGGCGACAGGTGCAGCACGACCACGAAGGCCAGGCCGGTGTCGGGCGGGGTCTCGCGCAGGAAGTTCTGGATCGCCTGGATGGCCCCGGCGGACCCGCCGAGGCCCACCACCGGCTGCATCCGGTAGCCCTGGGTGGGAATCGCATCGTCGGCCTCGTCGGCCGCGCCGGATTGGTCCTCGCCCGGGCCCTGCTCGTCCATGAACTCACTCCTCTTCGTCGCTCGAACCACGCGGCGCGCCGCGCGGCATTATGGGCGTGTGCGATGGCCCGCCGATTGCCCTTCGCGGGCCAGGTCGGGATGGAACGGCGGGGTGGGCGATGGCAGTGTCGGTTTCGAGACTCTTCGCCGGCAGCGTGCGCGAGGTCGTGCCGCTGCTGCAGGCAGCGCACCTGGGCTACACCTTCGCCGAGAAGGGCGGCGGATGGCTGCTGGAGGACGATGGCGATGCCGACGCCCTCGCCCGCATGCTGCACCGCCTGTATTGCGCCGCCGCGGCGATGGTGTCGCACGGCGCGATCGCCTTCGACCTGGCGGCGAAGCCGCTGCGTTCGGGCGGCTGCGCGCTGCGGGTGCGCATCGGCGGCACCGGCCGCATGAGGCTGCACGGCCGCATCGCCCAGGTGCTGCAGGGGCTGGACCTCGCGCCGGACGCCTCGGCCGACGCGTCGCTGCCACGCCTGCAGCGCGCCCACGGCGTGTGCCCCGCGTCGGGCGCGCGGGTGGACTTCGGCTGCCTGCCGCTGGCCGGGTTCATGTTCAGCGCGAGCTGCTCGCTGCGGCGCGCCGTGCCCCACGGCGTGCCGCCCGCCCCGCCGGTCCGCCCGGCGCCGCGCCTGTGGCTCGTGCACGGGGACGCGGTGAACGCCGCCTGCGTCGCCAGCCAGGCGCAGCACCACGGCTGGGCCGTGGTGCCGATGGGCACGTTGGCCGAAGCCCTGCGCCGGGCACGCCACCACGCCGAGGGCCAGGCCTGGCCGGCTTTGGCCATCGTGTTCGTCGACCCCTCGCCGGCCGCCGCCGCGGGATGGCCGGCCGCCGACCTGGCCGCCCTGCGCCTGGCGCTGCCGCCCCGGGTGCCATGCATCGCCGCTGCCGCCACGGGCTCGGCCTGGCTCGCCGATCCCGAGGCGCTGGCCGGCTACGACCTGCACTGCCATCCGCTGTGCCACGACGAATGGGCCGGCTGGTCGGCGCGGCTGCAGCCGGACGCGGACACGCCCTCGGGGTTGACGCGGCCGCTGCCGCTGGAGCCGGCCGACCGCGTCCGCGTGCTGGTGGTCGACGACGACGACTACCACCGCTTCGTCGGCGAGAAGCTGCTGTCCGCCATGGGCTACGCCGTGCACACCGCCTCCGACGGCGAGCAGGCCATCGACGCGTGCCGCCGGTCGGCGCCCGCGCTGGTGCTCATGGACCTGGAGATGCCGGTGCTCGACGGCTACGAGGCGACGCGGCGCCTGCGCGCGCTGCAGCGCAGCGGCGCGATGGCGCCGTGCCGGATCGTCGCCCACAGCGGCAGCAGCGACGCACTGGCACGGCAGCGGGCGATGCAGGCCGGCTTCGACGGCTTCCTCGCCAAGCCGGCACGCCCGGCCTGCCTGCGCGCCGAGGTGCTGCGCTGGTGCACCGCGCACCGGGCGGCGGGCTGAGGGCCGGTGCGCTACAGCGGACGCGCCAGCACCTCGCGCAGCCGGGCGAAGTCGACCGGCTTGGGCAGCTGCACGTCGAAGCCGGCCTTCATCGCGGTGCGCACGTCGCGCTGGCTGCTGTAGCCGGACAGCGCCACCAGGCAGCCGGCAAAACCCGCGGCCCGGCTGCGGCGCGCCACCTCGTAGCCGTCGAGCCCCGGCAGGCCCAGGTCGATCACCGCCACCTCGGGCCGCCGCGCCAGCAGCCGCCGCAGGCCCTGGTCGCCGTCGGACGCGCAATGCACCTCGTGGCCCTCCAGCACGAGCGCGGAGCGCAGCGCCTGCAGGGCATCGGCGTTGTCGTCGATCAGCAGCACGTGGCGCGGCGTCGCGCGGCGCGGGTTGCCGGCCGGTTCGTCGGACCGGGGCGGCTCGGCGCCCGGCAGCTCGACCCGGAACACGCTGCCCTGCCCGGAGCTCCGCACGCCCACGGTGCCGCCGTGCAGCTGCACGATGCGCTGGACCAGCGCGAGGCCCAGGCCGAGCCCGCCCTCCTGGCGGTCCAGCCTGCGCTCGCCCTGCACGAAGGCGTCGAAGGCCTGCGCCTGCAGCTCGGCCGGGATGCCGCGGCCGGTGTCGCTCACCTCCAGCACGGCCCGGCCGTGCTCCGACCGCGTCGTGAGCGTGATGGAGCCCCCGGCAGGGGTGTACTTGCGGGCGTTCTCGAGCAGGTTGAGCAGCACCTGCGCCATGCGCGCGCGGTCGGCCACCGTCCACGCCGCATGCAGGTCCAGCACCACCCGGTGCGCGGCGAGGCCCGGGGCGGCCGCCTGCCGGGCCGCCTGCTCCGCGGCCAGCGCGGCCAGGTCCAGCGGCGCCGGCGCCAGCGTCACGTCGCCGGCCACGACGCGGGCCATGTCCAGCAGGTCGGCCACCAGGTGGGCCAGGTGGCGCGTCTGGCGCGCGATGATGCCCCGCGCGTCGGCCGCTTCCGTGCGCTGGGCGCCGGCGTCGCCCAGCAGCTGCAGCACCTCGGCCGCCGAGGTGATCGCGTTGAGCGGGTTGCGCAGCTCGTGGCTGAGCATGGCGAGGAAGCGGTCCTTCGCCTCGTTGGCGCGCTGCGCGGCCTGCTCGGCCCGCTGGCGGTCGGTGACGTCGACCACCGCCGCGATGGCGCCACGCGGGCGGCCGTCGGCATCCCGCAGCGGCACGGCCTGCACGACGACGATGCGCAGGGCGTCCGAACCCTCCCAGCGCAGCTCCAGCGTCGTCGCCCCGACCGGGCGACCCGTCGAGGCCGCCACCGCGAGCGGCGTCTGCTCGAAGCCGATCACCTGCCCGTCCTGCGATACCTGCACCGCCCCGCCGCCTTCGGGCGGCTGCAGCAGCGACTGCAGCGCGGGATTGAAGCGACGCTGGCGGGCGCTGCTGTCCTGCGCGAACGCGAGGCCGATCGGGCTGCCGTCGAACACCGCGGCGAACTCGTCGGCCTTGTGCTGCAGGCGCTGCCGCGCGGCCGCCTCGCCGGCCCGCACCTCGCCGAGCGCATCGCGCAGCGAGGCCACCTCGCGGACCGCGAGCACGCCGTCCCAGGGCTGCCCGGCGCCCAGCGCCGCGAGCGGCCGCGTGACCTGGCGGGCCAGGCGCAGCGCGATGAACACGCCGGCCAGCAGGCAGGCCGCGGCGATGCCGAAGGCCCGCAGCATCGACTGCGTGGCCCGGGCCTCCAGCGGCTGCGCCGGCACGCCGGCCCCGACGCCCCAGCCGCCCTGCGACAGGCGCTGCCAGGCCGCGTAGGTGTCGCCGCCTTCCAGCAGCTCGGCGCGGTGCACCCCGGACGCCCGCGTGCCCATGCGGGCCACGGCGCCGGGCGGCAGCATGCCGCCGACGAAGCGGCCGGGCGACATGGTGCGCGCGATGATGCGGTGCTCGCCGTCGTACAGCGTCGCGAAGCCGCCCTCGGGCAGGCTCGTGCGTTCCAGCAGCGCCTGCCAGTACGCCGCCTCGATCCAGGCGCCCAGCCAGTAGGGCCCGTCGCCCACCCGCACGGCCACCGCCATGGCCCAGGTGCCGTCGGGCGAGCGCACCAGCCCGGTCACGCGCAGCCGGCCGCCGTCCGCCGTGCCGCCGCCGTCCGGCCACTGCCAGGGCGCGGGCCCGCTGCTGTAGACGCTGCGCTGCAGGCGCTCGTCCAGCACGAAGACGGCGTCCCAGCTCCGGCGCAGCAGCGGCTGCGGCCAGCTGCGCAGCATCGCGCCGAAGCCCTCCACGTCGCCGGCGCGCAGCACGCTGGCATGCGCGAGCAGGGCGAGCGATTCCGCGGAGGCGGTCAGCTCGCGCTCCACGGCCGCGGCGGCCGCGGCGGTGGTGGCCTCGAGCTGCGCCGCCATCCGCTGCATCTCGCCCTGCGCATCGCGCACGATCTGCACCGACATGAACAACGCCATCGGCACGCTCGCGACCATCATCAGCGCGACGAGGCAGGTCCGCAGGGAGATGGCGCGCCGGCGCAGGTTCAACAGCATGGGGATCGAGGCGCGGCGCCCGAATTGCGACAAGTTGTATGCGGCGGGCCGCCGGGGCGGGCGCCGTGTGAAGGACAGCTTATCCTGCCGGTCGCCCCGCGCGTCATCGAGCCCGGGGCTTCTTGCAGTACAGGAGGATGCAACCGATGAGCCACGCACTGATCGTCGAGGACGATCCCGACGCCGCGAGGATGATGGCCACGCTCGTCGAGCAGCAGCGCTTCACGGTCGCCACGGCCGGTTCGCTGCGCGATGCCCGCAAGCAGCTGGCGCTGCACCGGCCGGACGTGATGCTGCTCGACCTGCAGCTGCCCGACGGCAGCGGCATGGAGCTGTTCAAGAGCCCCGAGCTGATCGCGCATTCCGAGGTGGTGCTGATCACCGGCCACGCAAGCCTCGACACCTCGATCCAGGCGCTGCGGCTCGGTGCGGCCGACTACCTGATCAAGCCGGTGAGCCCGCGCTCGCTGGAAGGCGTGCTGTCGCGGATGATGAAGCCGGGCGCGCTGCAGACCGAGCTCGGCGAACTGGAGCGGCAGGTGGACGAACAGGGCCGCTTCGGCCCGATGTGGGGCCGCTCCGCGCCGATGCGCCGGGTGTACAAGCAGATCTCCCGCGTGGCCGCGACCTCGATCAGCGTGCTGATCACCGGCGAGAGCGGCAGCGGCAAGGAGGTGGTGGCCCGTGCCGTGCACGAGCTCAGCCGGCGCCGGCAGCGGCCCTTCCTGGCGGTGAACTGCGGCGCCATCTCGGCCAACCTGATCGAGAGCGAGATCTTCGGCCACGAGAAGGGCAGCTTCACCGGCGCGGATTCGCAGCACCAGGGCTTCTTCGAGCGCGCGCACGGCGGCACGCTGTTCCTCGACGAGATCACCGAGATGCCGATGGAGCTGCAGGTCAAGCTGCTGCGTGTGCTGGAGACCGGCACCTTCATGCGCGTGGGCTCCACGCAGCTGCGCGAGGCGGACGTGCGCGTGATCGCCGCCACCAATCGCTCGCCGCTGCAGGCGGTGGACGAGCACAAGCTGCGGGACGACCTGTACTACCGGTTGAACGTCTTCCCGATCGAGCTGCCGCCGCTGCGCGAGCGTGCCGAGGACGTGCCGCTGCTGGCCAGCCGCTTCCTGGCCGACGTGGGCCAGCGCGAGGGCCGCGCCAAGCGCTTCGGCGCGGCCGCGCTCGAGGCGCTGCAGGCCTACCGCTGGCCGGGCAACGTGCGCGAGCTGCGCAACGTCGTGCAGCGTGCCTACGTGATGGCCGACGGCGAGGAGATCTCCGCCGAATGGCTGCCGCGCAATGCCGGCGTGCCCGTGCCGGCCGAGGCCGCACGGCCGCCGGCCGCGCCCGCGGAGCCTTCGCTGGTGCTGCCGCTCGGGGTCTCGATGGCCGAGGCGGAGAAGCGCTTGATCCTGGCGACGTTCCGTCATTTCGATCAGCACAAGGAGCGCACGGCGGCGGTGTTGGGCATGAGCATGAAGACGCTCTACAACCGGCTCAAGGAATACGCCCGCGAGGATGCGGCGGTGCAGGACGCCGTGGGCTCGCCGCCGTCGCACTGAAGGCGGCGCCCCTGCCCCTCAGGCCGCCGCGCGGCGCTGCGCGGCGGGCTGGATCTTCAGCGACTGGCGGTACTTGGTGACCGTGCGGCGCGCGACGTTCAGCCCCTGGCGCGCGAGCAGCGTCATCAGCGCCGTGTCCGACAGCGGGTGATCGGGCGGCTCCTCGGCGATCAGGTCGCGCAGCAGGCCACGGATCGCGATCGACGAGCAATGGTTGCCGTTGGGCATCACCATGGCCCGCGAGAAGAAGTGCTTCAGCTCGAACACCCCGGCCGGCGTCGCGAGGTACTTGTTGCTCGTCGCGCGCGACACGGTGGACTCGTGCGCCCCCACGGCCTCGGCGATCTCGCTCAGCCCCAGCGGCTTCATCGCCATCTCGCCGTAATCGAGGAAGTGGTGCTGGCGATCCAGGATCGCCTGCGCGACGCCGACGATGGTGGTGAAGCGCTGCTCCACGTTGCGCAGCGTCCAGCGCGCCTCCTGCAGGTGGCTGGCCATCGCGGGGGATGCGCCGCCCGCGTCGTGGCGGAACAGCGTGGCCATCGTGCGGTCGAGCCGCACCCGCGGCACCACCTCGGGGTTCAGCTGCGCGACCCAGCGGCCGCGCACGCGGCGGGCGATGACGTCGGGCGTGACGTACTGCACCGGCGGTGCGTTGTGGCGCCAGCCGGGCCGCGGCTCGAAGCGGCGGATGCGCGCACAGGCCGCCGCCACCTCGGCCGCCGGGCGCCCGGTCGCGCGGGCCAGCGCCTCGACGTCGCGCGAGGCCAGCAGCTTCAGGTGCTCACCCACGATCGCCTCGATCAGCGCGCGCTGCGCCGCGCAGGGCACCTCGCGCGCCTGCAGCGCCAGGCACTCCTGCACCGTGCGGGCGCCGACGCCCGCCGGGTCGAGCGACTGCACCCGGCACACCGCGATGCGGATCTCCTCGCCGCTCGCCGGTTCGTCGAGTCCCGTCCACGCGGCCAGCTCCGCCGGATCGGACCGCAGGTAGCCGTCGTCGTCCAGCGACTCGACCACGGCCTTGGCGAGCGCCATGTCGCGCGCGCCCAGCGGCAGCAGGTTGAGCTGGCCGTGCAGGTGGGCGTTGAGCGTCGGCGCCTCGACCAGGAAATCGCAGGCCGACAGGTCGTCGCGCTCGCCGCGCGAAGGCGACGCCGGCGATCCCAGGTCCCATGCGTCGCCATCGGCCGGGGCCGCGGGCTCCGGCAGCTCCGGGCCACCGGCGGGCTCGGGTGCCGACGCGGACGGTTCGGCGTGCAAGGCCGCGCCCGCGGCGGCCGGCGCCACCAGGGCCGCCAGGCCGCCCTGCAGCAGGCTGCCCTCGTCGTCCTGCTCGAGGAACGGGTTGCTGCCCAGGCAGTCGGTCACCGTCTGTTCGAAGTCCTGCGACGACATCTGCAGCAGCCGCACCGCATGCTGCAGCCTCGGCGACATCACCTGCGATTGCTGGGTCGTGGCACGCATCGACAGAAAAGCCATGGGGAGGTCTCCTTCACTGTGAACACCCGCCCTCCTCGCCGGGGCGGCAGCCTCCACTCCGCAGCTTTCGTGCCGGTGCACGCCGACGGGGCCTTCCCCCGTGCAAGGCGCTGGAACGGCCACCCCGGCCAGTGCTTCTTGCCGCCCGCGGGTCGCCGATTGCAGCAAGCCGAGGCGGGCGCGGTGGCGCTGCAGTACCGGGCCTGGCCCGGCTCAGCGGCGCGGCAGCGCATAGGCGATCACGTGGTCGCCCGCGCGGGTGCCCAGCGAGCCGTGCCCGCCGGCGACGACCACCACGTACTGGCGGCCGTCGTCGCCCAGGTAGGTCATCGGCGTGGCCTGCCCGCCGGCCGGCAGCCGGCCCTGCCAGACCTGGCGGCCGGTGGCCGTGTCGTACGCACGCACGTACTGGTCCAGCGTGCCGGACAGGAACGCCACGCCCCCGGCCGTCATGACCGGGCCGCCCAGGTTGGGCACCCCCATCGCGAACGGCAGCGGCAGCGGGGAGCTGTCCCGCACGGTGCCGTTCTTGTGCTGCCACACCACCTTCCCGGTGGTGAGGTCGACGCCCGCGACATAGCCCCAGGGCGGCGCCTGGCACGGGATGCCCAGCGGCGACGTGAAGGCGCCGAGCTTCACCGCGAACGGAGCGCCGAAGTTCTCGTTGAGCGAGGGCAGGTTGTCGTGCGGCCGCTCGTCGCCCTGCACGAGCAGCGTCTTGTCGTCGGGGCGCGGCACGAGCTGCGAGGTGAAGGCCAGGTAGGTCGGCGTCGCGAACATCATCTGCCGCACCGGATCGACGGCCACGCCGCCCCAGTTGAAGACGCCGAAGTTGCCGGGGTACACGAGCGTGCCTTCGAGCGACGGCGGCGTGTAGCGGCCCTCGTAGCGCAGCTGCCGGAAGGCGATGCGGCAGGCCAGCTGGTCGAACATCGTCGCGCCCCACATGTCGCGCTCGCGCAGCGGGGGCGGATCGAACGAGATCGCGGAGACCGGCTGCGTGGGCGCCGTGCGGTCGCCCGCCACCGCGCCCTGCGGCGCTGGCCGCTCCTGCACCGGCAGCAGCGGCTCGCCGGTGCGGCGATCGAGCACGAAGACCTCGCCCTGCTTGGTCGGCTGCACGAGCGCCGGCACGCGGCGGCCACCGATCGTGAGGTCGACCAGCGACGGCTGGGCCGGCACGTCGTAGTCCCACAGGTCGTGGTGCACGGTCTGGAAGGCCCACCGCACGCGGCCCGTCGCCAGCTCCAGTGCCACCACGGCGGAGGCGTAGCGCTCCACCGCCGGGCTGCGGTCGGCGCCCCACTGGTCGGGCGGCTGGTTGCCCATCGGCACGTAGACCAGCCCCAGCGCCGGGTCGACGCTGGAGATCGACCAGCTGTTGGGCGAATTGGGCGTGTAGGTGCGGCCCTGCGGCAGGGGGGCGGTGTCGTCCGGGCGGGCAGCGTCCCAGTTCCAGACCAGGGCCCCCGTGGCGATGTCGAACGCCCGGATGACGCCGGAGGTCTCCTTCGTCGAGACGTTGTCGAGCACCGTGCCGCCGACGATCACGAGCCGCTCGGTCACGACGACGGGCGAGGTCGCGTAGTACGAGCCGGGCTGCACGTTGGGCATCTGCGTCCACAGGTCGATCTCGCCGTTGACCCCGAAGCCCTGGCAGCGGGTGCCGGTGGCGGGATCGAGCGCCACCAGCCGGGCATCGGCGGTCGGCATGAAGAGCTTGCTGCGGCACGGCGTGGCGTCCGCAGCGCCGGCGGACGGCGGCGGCTGGTAGGCCAGGCCGCGGCAGGTGAGGTGCTGCAGGGCCAGCGTGCCTTCGCCCTTGATCTGCGGATCGAAGCGCCACAGCTGCCGGCCCGAGGTGGCATCGAGCGCGATCACCAGCTGGTGCGGGGTGCAGAGGAAGAGCCGGTTGCCGACCTTCAGCGGCGTGACCTCGAAGGTCGTCTCCTCGGGATCGCCGGGGCGGCCGCGGACATCGCCGGTGCGGAAATGCCATGCCGCTTCCAGTTCGCCCGCATTGGCCGGCGTGATCTGCGACAGCGGCGAGTAGCGCTGCCCCTCGCCCGTGCGGCCGTAGGCATGCCACTCCCCGTCGGGCACCGTCGACGCCGCGGCCCCACCGGCGGCCGCGGGCGGCGGCAGCGTGCCTTCCGTGCGGTGCCTGTCGACCGCCCCGGACACGATGGCCACCGCGGCGAACACCAGCAGCACACCCCCCAGCAGGCCACGCGGCCCGCGCCATGCCGCCGGGCTGCGCGGCGCGTCGGCAGGCGCCGGGCGGGCCGGCCCGAGCCGCCGCGCCACCCATGGCGACAGCAGCCACAGGCCGAGCAGGAACACCAGATCGCCGCGGGCCGCCAGCGGCCACCAGTCGAGGCCGACCTCCCACAGTGCCCAGGCCAGCGTGGCGGCGGTGAACCCCGCGTAGAGCAGCAGCGCGCTGCTGCGGCCCCGCCACAGCAGCCAGGCGGTGGCCATCAGCGCCACGCCGGCCGCGGCGTAGTAGCCCGAGCCCCCCAGCGCCACCAGCCAGCCGCCGGCGCCCAGCAGCAGCAGGCCGGCGACCATGACCAGCCCGGCCGTGACGAGGGGAGGACGGCGGGGATCGTTGGCGGCGACGGCTCCGCGAGGCATGGCAAGGCTCCTGCAGGGGTGGTGGGCCCGCCGCACGGCAAGCCACGTTCCCGGCGGGCCGGCCGCTCCGTTAGGCTGGCGGCAGGTTCCGCGGGCCGCCCGCCCGCCACGTCGCATGCCCCCTGCCCGTCCGCTGTGCCCGATCGACGTCCTGCGCGCCGTCCCCCGCCGTTATCCCGTGCCGGCGCTGCCGGCCAGCGAGGACGAGGCGCGGCAGGCAGCGCCGGCGGCGGCGCTCGCCTTCGCGATCGAACACGCCCGCGCTGCCATGGCGCAACAGGCCGCACCGCCGCCGGCCCTGCAGGCACTGTTCATCGACGCCCTGGCGCGCATGATCCGGGACGCGCTGCGCCCCGAGGGCGGCGACCCCGCCGTCCAGGCGCTCGTGCTGCGCCATCACGTGCCGTGCGTGCGCGAACACGCCGCATTGGCGGCGCAGGCCGACCGCGACCGGCGCGCGATCCGGTCGGCGGTCGATGCGGTGGCCCACCCCGCCAAGCCGCGGCCGGAAGCTCCGCAGCCGCAGCGACAGGCGCTGGAGCGGCTGCATGCCCTGGCGTCCAGCGGCGCATGGCAGGCGCTCGCCGCCGACGTGCGCGGACTGCTGGACGCGCCGGTGGCATGGCAGCAGCCGGGCATCGGGGCCGGCCTGCAACGCATCCTCGACGCCCCGGCGCTGCAGCGCCTGCAGCGGCTGGACGCCCTCGCCTCGGATGCCGCCGTGCGCCGGCACCAGGGGCTGCAGGCGCGCCAGGGCCCGGCCGCCGGGACGCACGCGGCCGCGGCGCATGGGGCCGACACCCGGCGCCGCGGTGCCGTGGCCGAGGCGCAGGCCGCGCCGGCCCTGCAGGCGCTGGTCGACCGGCTCAACACCACCGCGCCCGCGTCGGCGCGCTACCGGGCCGTGGGCTCGCTGCTCGTTCCGGGCCGCCTCGCCGCGCATGCAGAGCGGGCCAAGACCGAGTGGGACCTGGCCGTGCTTCGGCAGGCGCCGCCGGTGGGCGACGCCCCGGCGTGGGAACTGTGCCTGCTCGTCGAGGTGAAGGCATCGGCCGACGCCGCCACCTCGGACTTCCCGCGCCTGCTGCGCGGCCTGGCCCTGCTGGCCGGTGCCGATGCCGCGGCCGCGCTGCCGTTCGCCTCCCGCCAGGGCGAGCTGCAGCTGCGGGGCGCCTCCTTGCGTGCCCTGGCCGCCGAGGCCGACCTGCACCGCGCGGTCCTCTACTGCTGCGACGGGCCCGCCGATCCGGCGCCGCGCCTGCTGAGCGCGGCGAGCCGGATGCAGCTGCTGTCCGCGCCGCAGAGCCTGGCCTTCGCGGGCCGGGTGGCCGACGGCCAGCCGGCCGACCTGCAGGCCCTCGTGCCGCTGTGGCGGCAGCTCCTCGCGTCGCCGCGTTTCGAGCAGGTGCTGCGGCAGTACCCGACGCTGTGCCAGGTGCGGGCGCTGATGGTCCATGTCGACGACCTGTCGGCCGCGGTCGGCGCCGGGACCGACCCCGCGCGGCAGTAGGCCCGGCATGCCGCTTGCCGATCGGCGCGGTTGCCGATGCAAGGAGCCGCGATGAAGCCCGCCACCCCCTGGAGCCTGATGACGGCCGTCCTGCTCGCCGCCTGCGGCGACCGCCCCACGGCATCGCCGGTCACCCCGCCGGGCCAGGCCGAGTCCGCGACGACGAAGGTGCTCGACGCCAGCGCCGCCGCCCTGCAGGACAAGCCGCCGATCGAGGCCCTCAACGCCTACCTCGACGGCTTCCACTTCTACAGCGGCCGGCCGCAGGCCCAGATGGAGGCCCACCACTACTGCGCCACCCTCAACGAGGACGTGATCCAGTGCGTCATCTACGACGGCAACGTCGAGGACGCCAAGCTCATGGGCGTGGAGTACATCGTCAGCGAGACGCTGTTCGCCACGTTGCCGCCGGCCGAGAAGGCGCTGTGGCACAGCCATGCCCACGAGGTGAAGTCGGGGCAGCTGATCGCCCCGGGGATCCCGCAGGTCGCCGAGAACGCGCTGATGGACAAGCTCGTGCGCACCTATGGCAAGACCTGGCACACCTGGCACACCGACCTGCACCGGCAGCTGCCGCTGGGCGTCCCGCAGCTGATGATGGGCTTCACCGCCGACGGCCAGGCCGACCCCGCCATGGTGGCGGCCCGCGACCAGCGCTTCGGCGTCGACAGCGGCCGCAAGCGCGAGGACCGGGCGGCCATCGCGGCGCCGGCCATCGACCCGGGCGCGGACGCATGGCAACGCGGCCAGGCCTTCCAGATCGCCGATCCGACGCAGGCCCATGGCGGCGCCGACCACGCCGCGCCGGCCGCCCCGCCATCCGATCCTGCCGCCAACGCGGCCTCGAACAAGCCGTAGGCGCCGGCCGTCCCACGTTGAAAGGGGTGCACCTATAGGTAGGAGGCGATCGCCCGGGCCGCTGCCTAAGCTTGCTCCACCCCTTGAGGAGCAGGCACATGGCACCGAAATATCTGGCCGAGAACCGCTATGCCTTCGTGATCGACGCCGCGCGCGAGATCGACCGCAGCAGCTACGAGATCGACACCCCCGAGACCGCGTTCGAGCGCGACGTGCAGCGCCGGCTGGCCGTGGCCAACCGCCTGCTCGCCTCGGGCCGGCCGGCCGCTGCGCTCGAGGACTACCTGAGCCTGCGCGGCGTGATCGCCGCGGTGCTCTACCCGCGGATCCCGCCCTTCGTCGGCAGCCAGGCCGACTGGCCGCGGCTGGTGCGGGCCGGCATCGCCGAGGCGGCGATCGTCAAGGGCGCACAGATGCTGGAGCGCACGCCCGCGCTGAGCACGGCCGTGCCCAAGGCCTTCGGCGCCACGACCGCGATGAGCGCCGACGCGGGCCAGCTCTTCGCCCAGGTGGAACAGGCCGGGCTCGCCGATGCCGACGGCGCGCTGGCCGCCTCGATGGCGGAGATGCAGTCGGCCTTCGAGGCCGGCGACTTCGCCGCCGCGGCCAAGACGGCCGCGGTCGCCGCGAAGCAGTCGCAGGATGCGCAGCTGCGCGCCGCGCTGCTGCACGACCAGGCCATCCTGATGGAACGCGGTGGCCAGGGCGCCAAGGCGGCCCAGGTGATGCAGCAGAGCATCGACACCTTCGCCGAGGCCAAGAAGCCCGAGCCGCAACTGGACGCGATGGCGGCCCTGGCCGGCATGCAGGCCCGCGCCGGCCAGGCCGATGCGGCCAAGGCCACGCTGGCGCAGGCCGACGAGCTGCGGCGCAAGCTCTCGGTCTTCCCGGTGGTGACCGGCGGGCGCCTCGCGCTCGACCAGGCCGGCCCCACGCGCATCCGCCCCTCGCTGACGGCCACGCGCGTCGGCCCGTCGCTCACCGCCGTGGGCGCCGTCAGGCCGCTGCCGCGCCGCGACACACCGGCTCCCGCACCCGCGCCGGCCGAGGCGGCCGCCGCCGCGCAGCCGCTGGAGGCCGGCGTGGTGCAGCTGATGGCGAACCAGGCCTTCGCCGCCCGGCGCACGGCCAAGACGGTCACGGTGTTCGACGCGAAGCGCCAGCCGGTCTCGGCCGCGGTGGGCGACGGCGGCGCGGGGATGGACGCGCTTTACGCCACGCTGCGCGACACCCGGGACGTGGCGCTGCTCACCGGCTACCTGAGCCACCACACCGTCACCGTGGCCTACCTCGGCCACATCGTGGGCTGGGTGCTGCCGATGGCGATCGGCGACTGCCGCGCCGCGCTCGGTGCCTACGAGGAGGCCGAGGACGAGTACCTCTCCACGCTCGGCTACAAGTACCTGAACGTCGCGGTGGAGTCCGTCGTGCTGTGGCTGCGGCTGGGCGAGCTGTACCTCGACTGGGGCGACCGGCTCTACCGCAACGCCGCCAACGTGGTGGCCGAGTTCGACGCCGCGAAGGCCGTCTACCAGAAGGTGCTGGCGCTCGACGGCACGCTGGACGCCGGCTCGCCGCTGTACAGCCACCCCACCTTCGCGCCGATGAAGGAACGCGCCGCGCTCGCGGTGCAGAAGGCGCTCATCGCCGGCGAGGCGCACGACGAGAACCCGCGGGTCACGATGGTGCTGGCCCGGGCGCGCATGCAGCTTGGCAAGATCGCCGCGGGGCTCAACTTCCTCGGCATGTCGCTGCACGTGCCGCCCTTCAGCTGGGAGCACCTGCAGAACCTCGCGCGCTACTTCGCGCAGCACGCGGCGCAGGTCGAGCAGAGCTACATCCAGTTCAAGAGCTCGGGCGAGAACGAGACGCTGCGCGAGCAGCAGATGGCGCAGCAGGCCAGCGTGGCCGCGGCCTCGGTCGAGCTGGAGCGGCGCGGCCTGGCCGAGACGCGCGAGGGCGTGGACGTCGCCAACGCCGGGCTGAACTACGCCACCGTGCAGCGCGACAACGCCACCGAGATGCGCGACCGCTTCAACGCCGTGCGCTGGGAGCTGCAGGAGCTGGAGCGCCTGCAGGCCTGGGCCGGCTCCGCGTCGAACGACGAGGTCAAGCTCAACGTCAAGAACGCCACCTACTACAGCGCCGACAGCAAGCCGCGCAGCCACGTGCTGTTCGACCTGGCCAACCGGCGCGCGCAGATCGGCCATGACCTGGAGGCCGCGCGGCTGCAGAACGAGATCGACGCCGCCAACGCCTACCGCGGCATGGCGCAGCAGCAGGTCGAGCAGGCGCAGGCCCGGGTGGCGGTGGCGCAGCAGCGGGTGCAGATCGCCGCGCTGCAGGCGCAGTACGCGCAGGAGAACCTCGCCTTCCTGAAGGGCCGCGAGTTCAGCGCGACGATGTGGTACGACCTGGCCCGCGAGGCGCGCCGCATCGCGCAGCGCTACCAGGACATGGCCGTCGAGGTCGCGGTGCTGATGGAGAAGGCCTACGAGGCCGAGACCGGGCGCGACCTGCGCAAGATCAAGCTCGACTACGGGCTCGACCAGCTCAACGGCCTGCTGGCCGCCGATGCGCTGCTGCTCGACATCGACTACTTCAGCCTCGACTTCGTGCGCACCAAGTCGAAGAAGGCGCCGATGAAGCAGACGCTGTCGCTGGCCGACCAATTCCCGATGGCCTTCGACCAGCTGGTGCGCAGCGGCCGCGCGCTGTTCGAGACCACGCTCGAGCACTTCGACCGCCGCTACCCGGGCTTCTACCTGCAGAAGGTCAAGCAGGTCGAGCTGCTGTTCGTCGGCCTGGCCGGCACCGAGGGCGTGCACGGCACGCTGCGCAACATCGGGCTGTCGAAGTTCCGGCGCCGGGACGGCACGGTCGCCGACCAGGTCTACCCGGCCGACGTGATGCCGCTGACCGACTACGACGTGCGGCAGGACGCCGTCGTGTTCCAGCTCAGCGCCAACGAGCTGCGGCTGTTCGAGAACAACGGCATCGCCACCGTCTGGCAGATCGAGGTGCCCAAGCATTCCAACACCTTCGAGCTGAGCCAGATCCTCGACGTGCAGCTGGTGATGTACTACGACGGCTTCTTCGATCCGAACCTGGAGCGCAGCGTGGTGGCCGCGCTGCCCGCGCAGGGCACCGGCACGCGCTCGTTCGCGCTGCGGCTCACCGCGCCCGACGAGCTGTTCTTCCTGCGCAGCCAGGGCGAGGCCCGGCTCGTGCTCGACGCCGGCCTGCTGCCCGCCAACCAGGCCGATCCGCAGCTCAGGAGCTACTTCCTGCAGGCGCGCGGCCCGGCCGCCGCAGGCCTGAAGCTGCGGGTGGACTGGGCCGGCCTCGGGGCCGGGCAGCTGTTCGAGTTCGACGCGCAGGGCAATGCCGACGGCGCCGCCTTCGCCGCCCCGACCGGCCGCACGCTGTTCGACACGCTGCAGTTCCGCGTCGACGCGGCCGACAACCCGCAGCTGGTGAAGGACGGCGTGCTCGACCTCGCCGGCCTGCAGGACCTGGCGCTCTTCGTCGACTACGGCTTCACCTACCGCGGCTGACGGCCGGCCGGGAGCACACCATGGCACACAGCAAGGCATCCGATGCGCAGACGGCCATCTCGCCGCCCGCCGGGTCGGGCAACGTCGCCGGCATGGGCGAGGCCTTCTCGCTCGACCTCAACAGCGGCCAGGGCAACTTCAGCGTGCCCTTCGAGCTGCCCGAAGGCATCGCCGGGCTGCGGCCGCGGCTGAAGCTCGAATACGCCCACGGCCAGTCGAACGGCCCCTTCGGGCTCGGCTGGCGCCTGCCGCTGCGCCAGATCGACCGCCGGCTCGACCTGGGCGTGCCCGGCGGCGGCACCGCGGAGGCCTTCCTCGACAGCGGCACCGAGTTGCGCCGCTGCGCTGACGGCCGCTACCGCCCGCTGCGCGAGACGGCCTTCTCGCGCTACGTCTTCGACGCCGGCCACTGGACGGTGGAGGAACGCGACGGCTCGCGCTGCCTGCTCGGCCTGAGCGCCAACGCCCGCGTCGCCGACCCCGACCACCCCGAGCGGGTGCAGAGCTGGCTGCTCGAGCGCCAGGAGGACGTCAACGGCAACACGATCGACTACGTGTACGAGCGCCACGACGGCCACCCCTATCTCGCCGAGATCCGCTATGCGCACTTCGTGGTGCGCCTGGCCTACGAGGCTCGGCCCGACGTGCTGCGCAACGGGCGCGCCGGCTTCGAGCGCCGGGTCGCGCGGCGCTGCCGCAGCGTCTCGCTGCACCTGGCGGCCGACGACCGCGAGGTGCGGCGGCTGGCACTGGCCTACGTGCAGGCGCCGGGCACCGGCGTCTCGCTGCTGGGCTCGCTGCAGCTGTCCGGCTTTGCGCCGGGGCTGCCGCCGGTGGTGAAGAACCCGCTCGTGCTCGGTTACGAGACCTTCGATGCCGGCGCCCCGCGGATCCGCTTCATCGAGCCCGCGGCGGGCGACCCGGCGCCGCGGCCGCTCACCGACCCCGACACCGCGCTGCTGGCGCTCGGCGGCCTGCCGCTGCCGGGCATCGTCGAGAACCGCGGTGGCCGCCTCTACCACTGGCCCAACGACGGCCGCGGCGGCTGGGCGGCGGCGCGGCCGCTCGCCCGCACGGTGCCCCAGGCCGCGTCGTTCGCCGCCGACGGCGTGCAGTTCATCGACATCGACGGCAACGGCACGGCCGACATGCTGGTGGGCGTCGGGCAGGCACCGCTGCAGGGCTACTACCCGAACGACGGCGGCGGCGAGCGCAGCGGCTTCGGCGAGTTCGTCGCGTACCCGCGCAGCGCACCGCAGCGCCCGCCGTTCGAGACCGGCCGCGCGCGGCTGGCCGACCTCGACGGCGACGGCGTGGTCGATGCGCTGCTGAGCACGCGCCGCGGCCTGGTCGCCTACCGCAACCTCGGCCGCGCGGGCTGGGCCGAGCCGGTGGCCGGCCACGGCGCGCCGGACGCCGACTTCGCCGACGCGCTCACCTTCCTGGCCGACATGACGGGCGACGGCCTGCCCGACCTGGTGCAGGTGCGCTCGGGCGCGGTGAGCTACCGGCTCAACCTCGGCCACGGCCGCTTCGGCGCGCCGGTGGTGATGGCCGGCAGCCCCCGCCTGGCCAGCCGCAGCGGCCAGGCCGAGCAGATCCTGCTGGCCGACGTGGACGGCGACGGCTGCAGCGACCTCGTGCGCCTGCTGCCCGACCGGCTCGAGCTGTACCTCAACCGCTCGGGCGCCGGCTTTGCCGAGCCGGTGGTGATCGACACGCTGCCGCCCGCGCTGGCCGGCAGCGCGCGCCTGCTCGACTTCTTCGGCAACGGCAGCGCAGGCCTCTTCTACAACAGCCTGCGCCAGGGCCGCAGCGCCTGCGTGCACCTGGGCTGGCAGCGCGGCGGGCCGGCCTACGGCCTGCGCACGGTCGACAACGGCAACGGGCTCGCGAGCGAGATCCACTACCGCAGCGCGGTCGACATGGCCCTGCAGGACCGCGACGAGGGCCGGCCCTGGACGGCGGCGCTGCCCTTCCCGCTGTGGGTGGTGGAGCGCACGCTGGAGACCGACCACGTGCGCGGCCGCCGCACCGAGCTGCAGTACCGCTACCACGACGGCCGCTACGACACGCGGCAGCGCCGCTTCCTCGGCTTCGCCGTCGTCGACAAGACCGAGCTGGGCGACGAGAGCCGCGCCGCGGTGCGCACGCGCCACCACTTCCTGGCCGACCAGGCGGCGGTGCCCGGCCACAGCCGCCTGCACGCCCACCTCGACCGGCTGCTCGCGCGGGTCGAGGTCTACAGCGAGGACGGCACGCCCGAGGCCTCACGGCCCTGGCGCGTGGAGGAGAGCGACTACGGCGTCACCGAGCTCGAGGCGCTGCCCGACGGCGACACGCGCGTCTTTGTCCACGCCCGGGCTACGCGCAAGCGCCACATCGACCGCAGCGAGGATGAGCGGGTCGAGGAGCGCCTGTTCGCGTACGACGCCGCCGGCAACCTGGTGCACGAGCGCATGCGCGGCTTCGGCACGCGGGCCGGCGCCGCGATGCCGGAGAAGCTGGTCGACACGCACATCGAATACGCGCACGACGCGGACGGCCGCATCTTCAAGATGGCACGCACCGTCAAGCGTGACGCAGCGGGCAGGCTGCTGCTCGAGCTGCGCCGCCACTACGACGGCGCGGCCGATGCCGGCCTGCCGCTGGGCGAGCTGACGCGCGGACGCATGGTGCGCGAGGAGCACCTGGTGCTGGCCCGCGACGCCTACGACGCGCACTACGGCGCGATGGACGCCGCGGCGCTCGGCCACGTGATGCAGCCCGATGCCGACGGCACGCCGGCGGTATTCGCCATCGACAAGCGGCTGACCTACACCGCCCACGGCAACGTCGCCAGCGAGACCACCGGCACCGGCCGGCGCACCGAGAAGCGCTACGACACGATCGGGCTGCACGTGGTGGAGGAGATCGCCAACGGCCTGGCCAGCCAGCGCGTGCCCGACAGCGTGACCGGCAAGCCGCTCGAACTGCGATCGCCCGGCGGTGCCACCGTGCGCATGGCCTACGACGCGTTCGGCCGGTTGACGCACTTCATGCAGGCCGACGACACCCCCGAGACGGCCACACGCATCCTCGCCTACGACGACACCCGGGTGCCGAACGCGGTGCACACCAGCTACCGCATCGATGCGGCGCGGCGGGCGCTGTCGGTCGCCTACTACGACGGCAGCGCGCAGGAGGTGCAGCGGCGCGTGCAGCGCCTGCCCGGCGAGGTGCTGGTCAGCGCCTGGCTCGTGCACAACCCCTGGCGCCAGACCCGCGCGGAGTTCGAGCCGCAGATCGCGGCGGACCTGGCGTTCGCGGTGCCCGCGCTCGCCGGCCCCGTGCGGCGCACCCTGTTCGACGGCGAGGGCCGGCCGGTCGCCAGCGTCAACTTCAACGGCGCACGCAGCGAAGGCCGCTACACGCCCTTCGAGATCCGCCTGGCCGATGCGCACGACCTGGACCCGGCGCATCCGCTGGCCGGTACACCCCGCATCGAGGAGGTCGACGTCTGGAACCACCGCACCGCGGTGATCGAATCCACGCCGGGCGGCGCACAGCCCCTGCGCTACGAGGTCGGCCTCTTCGGCGAGCTGCTCGCGCTGCTGGACGGCGCCGGCGGCGAGATCGCCCGCTACACCTACGACCGCCGCGGCCAGCGCCTGGCGGTGGTGCACCGCGACGCGGGGCGGCGCGAGCAGTGGTTCAACAGCCAGGGCGAGATCGTGCGCACCCGCGACGCCGCCGGCAACGACGTCGAGGTCAGCCGCGACGGCGAAGGCCGCATCACCGAGGTGCGGCACAACGGCGCGGTGGCCGAGCGCTTCACCTACGACGACCTCACGCCCGGCGCGGACGGCCGCCTGGTCGAGGCGCACTACGCCGAGGGCCGCCAGCGCTACGGCTACAGCGCCCGCGGCTTCCTCGTCGAGCACCTCATCGAGGTGGCCGGCCAGCCCTTCACGCTGCGCTACGAGCGCGACGACCTGGGCCACCAGACCGCCCTCACCTACCCCGACGGCATGCGCATCGCCCGCGCGCACGACGACAGCGGGCTGGTGCGCCGCATCGACGGCATCGTCGACGAGCTGCGCTACGGCCCGCGCAACCTGCCCACGCACATCGCCTTCACGAACGGCGTGCAGACCGAGATCGCCTACGCGCCGGGCGTGGGGCACGTGGCGCAGCAGCGCAGCACCGGCCCCGGCGGCACGGTGCTGGAGGACGTGCGCTACGGCTACGACGCGCTGATGCAGCTGCTGACGCTGGACGACACCGCGCCGGGCCAGGCCCGGCAGCTCGCCTACGAGTACGACGCGCTGCAGCAGCTGACCCGCGTGCACGGCAGCGATCCCGGCGGGGCCTTCGACCACGGCTACGGCTACCTCGGCCGCGGCCGGCTCGAGCGCCACGGCGAATCGGGCTGGCTGCTCGGCTACGACGACCCACTGCGGCCCGACCGGCTGACCGCCGCCACCCGCCCCGGCGAGGCCGCCGCCGCGGTGACGTACGACGCCAACGGCAACCTGCTGCAGATGCCCGGGCGCCGCTGCGAATACGACTTCAAGAACCACCTGCGCCGCGTGACGCTGGACGACGGCACGGTGATCGACTACGGCTACGACTACCGCGGCAACCGGGTGCGGCGCCGCGTCACGCGCCAGGGCGCCACGGTCGAGACCATCCACCTCGGGCGCATGGCCGAGATCCGCGGCGGCCTGCACACCAACTACGTCATCCTGAACCGGCGCCGCATCGCGCTGCGCCAGGGGGGCGCGACGCGCTGGATCCATGCCGACCCGCTGGGCAGCGCCACGCTGTTCAGCGACGAGGCCGGCACCCGCATCGCGCAGACCGCCTACCTGCCCTTCGGCACCGAGCGGCGCCACCTGGCCGCGGCCCCGCTGCTGCGCATCTTCGCGCTGCACGACGTGGACGACGAGACCGGCCTGGTCTACATGGGCCACCGCTGGTATGCCCCGCAGACCGGCCGCTTCCTCACGCCCGACCCGCTGTACCTGCTGCAGCCCGAGAAGAGCGATGGCGACCCGGCGCCGCTGCACCTCTATGCCTATGCGGGCAACAACCCGGCCAACCACGTCGACCCGGAGGGCCTGTCGTTCTGGAGCGTGGTGGGGGCGATCGTCGGCGTCATCGTCGGGGTGGTCGTCGCGGTGGCCATCGTCGCGGCCTTCGCCACCGGCATCGGCTTCGGCATCCTGGCGGTGGTCGGCGTGATCGGGCTGGTGACGGTGAGCTACGTCGTCGCGCACAACAACCAGGGCACGGCGCTGGGCGAGTTCTTCCGCGGCTTCATGATCGGGCTGAACGCCGGCATGAACGCGGCCTTCCTGACGATGATGGGCTTCGGCGTCGTCGGGCTCTTCGTCGGCGTGGTGGTCTTCATGGCCTCGATCGACAGCGTGGCGGGCAACGAGATCTACCAGGGCATCCTCGGCTGGTCGAACTGGCTGATGCCGATGTCGTGGCTGGTGCTCGGCCTGGGCGCGGTGATGTGGGTGCTCAACGGGCTGGGGCACCTGATCTTCTGGTCGATCCCGAGTCTGTGGGGCGGCGGCATCCAGTTCTTCCGCATCACCGGCTTCCGGATGGACTGGTCGACCGGCATGCTGGCCACGCGCGGCGGCTGGATCGCCAACCTCAACACCATCGACACCGCCTACAACATGGGCGCCTTCGCCTACGTCGACAGCAACTCCTCGGGCTGGCACCTCGACCACGAGGCCGGCCACAACCTGAACCTCGGCGCCTTCGGCAGCATCTTCCACTTCGTCGGCTTCGTGCACGAGATGGGCACGCCGGCGGGCGCGTCGGCGTTGTCGGAGCAATTGGCGGAGAGCAACGACCCGGCGGGCACCGGCCCGACGCTGCCGATGTGGTCCTGAGGCCCCGGTGTGCGACGATGGGCGCACCATGGGTGCGGAGGATCGGCATGCGCATCAGCTTCATCGGTGCTGCACGGGAGGTGACCGGCTCCTGCTTCCTCGTCGAAGCCGGCGGCGCGCGTTTCCTGGTGGACTGCGGCATGCACCAGGGCGGGCGCGAAGCGCGCGAGCGCAACCTCGCCCCGTGGCCGTTCGCGCCCGAGGACATCGACTTCGTGCTGCTGACGCATGCGCACATCGACCACAGCGGCCTGCTGCCCCGCCTGTGCGCGCTGGGCTTCCGCGGGCCGGTGCACACGACGACGGCGACGGCCGACCTGCTGTCGGTGATGCTGCTGGACAGCGCCTTCATCCAGGAGTCCGAGTGGACACGCGCGCAGCGCGGCAACCGCCGCCAGCGCCAGCGCCAGGCCGCGGCCGCCGAGCTGCTGTACACCGTGGCGCAGGCCCAGGCCTGCCTGGAGCAGCTGGAAGGGGCGGCCTACGACACCGAGGTCCGGCCGCACGCCTCGGTGCGCTGCCGCTTCCGCGATGCCGGCCACATCCTGGGGTCGGCCATCGTCGAGGTGTGGATCACCGATGCGGGCCGCACCCGCAAGCTCGTGTTCTCCGGCGACATCGGGCAGCCGGGGCGGCCCATCGTGCGCGATCCGACGCCCATCGCCGAGGCCGAGGTGCTGGTGGTCGAGTCGACCTACGGCAACCGACTGCACCGCCCGCTGGACGCGACCATCGACGAGCTGGTGCAGGTGATCGACGACACGCTGAAGCGCCGGCAGGGCAACATCGTCATCCCGGCGTTTGCGCTCGGGCGCACGCAGGAGCTGCTCTTCCTGCTGGCGCAGCTGCGGCGCGAAGGGCGGCTGCCGCCGATGCAGGTCTTCGTGGACTCACCGATGGCCGACAAGGTCACCGCCATCACGCTGAAGCACCCGGAGTTCCTCGACGACGAGACGCGCGAGATGCTGTCGCTGCGGCGCGCGCCGCCCGCGGGGCTGAGCCTGCGCTTCACCCGCAGCGTCGACGAATCGATGGCGCTCAACCAGGTCAAGGCCGGGGCGATCATCGTCGCGGCCAGCGGCATGTGCGACGCAGGCCGCATCAAGCACCACCTGCGCCACAACCTCGGCCGGCCCGAATGCGCGATCATCATCATCGGCTTCCAGGCCGAAGGCACGCTGGGGCGGCGGCTGGTCGACGGCCAGAAGCACGTGCGCCTGTTCGGCGAGGAGCACGCGGTGCGGGCCAGCGTGCACACCATCGGCGGGCTGTCGGCCCATGGCGACCGCGACGCGCTGCTGGGCTGGCTGGGCCGCTTCACCACACCGCCGCAGCGGACCTTCGTCGTGCACGGCGAGGAGGCCACCGCCTGCGGCTTCGCGCAGGCCATCGCCGAACGGTTTGGCTGGCGTGCGGAGGCGCCCGTGCCCGGCAGCCGCTTCGAGCTGTGAGCCTTGCGAGGGCGCCGGCCCTTCAGCCGCGCTGCGCGGCGGGGAGGTGGTGCGACGGCGCCGCGAGGTGCATGCGCATGTAGGCCCGTGCCGTGTCGCCGTCGCGCTGCTCGATGGCGCGGAAGATGCCTTCGTGCGCCGCCGGATCGTGGCCGTCGTCGCCCGTGGCGCTCAGGATGCGGGCGAGGATGTGCCCGTAGTGCGGGTTGTGCGTCGCACGCGCCACCGCCAGGTGGAAGGCGATGTCGCCGCCCGTGGCCTCCAATGCCGCCTTCATCGCGGCCAGGTCGTCGGTGGTGCGCCGTCGCGCCGCCAGCACCGCGGCCTCGCTCTCGAAGCCCGCGCGCAGTTCGTGCAGCCGCACGCGGTCTGCGCCCGCCGCAAGGATCGGTAGCGGCATGCCGGCCTCCTGCGGCTCGACGACGAGGGTGCCCACGCCCCGCACCGAGCGCACCAGGCCGGTGGCCTGCAGCTTGGAGACGGCCTCCCGCACGACGGTGCGGCTGGCGCCGAACTCCTGCGACAGCAGGCGTTCGGTCAGCCGGCTGCCGGGCGGCAGGCGGCCGTCGCGCAGCCGCCTGGCCAGCTCGCCGTACAGCTGCGCCGGCCTCGTGGCGCGGTCGGGCGGAAAGGGCCCTTGCGGCGGCATGGCGGCGGTGCGGCGAGACCGTTGCGCCAGTCAGTCGACGGTGATGTTCCCGGACTCGATCACCTTCTTCCAGCGTGCGTATTCCTGCTGCTGGAAGGCGGCGAACTCCGCCGGCGTGCTGGCGACGATCTCGAAGCCGAGCGAGGTGAACTGCTGCTGCACCTGCGGGTCCTTCAGGGCGGCAGCCACCGCGGCGTAGGCCTGGTCGCGCACGTCGGCCGGCAAGCCCTTGGGTGCCACCATCGCCTGCCACGAGTACACGTCGACGCCCTTCACGCCGGCCTCGGCGACCGTCAGCACGTCGGGCAGCACCGGCGAACGCTTGCTGCCGGTGACGGCCAGCGCCTTCAGCTTGCCGGCCTTGACGTGCTGCACCACCGCGTTGACGTTCTGGAACGAGGCGTCGACCTGCCCGCCGAGCAGGTCGGTGATGGCCGGGGCGCCGCCCTTGTAGGGCACGTGCAGGCCGCTGGTGCCCGTCTGCTGCCAGAACAGCGCCGCGGTCAGGTGGTCGCTCGAGCCGTTGCCCGACGACGCGAAGGTCATCTTGCCCGGGTGGGCCTTCTGGAAGGCGATGACGTCGGCCACCGTCTTGTGCGGCGACGACGCGGGCACGACGAGCACGTTGGGCGCCTGGACCGCGACGGTGATGGGATCGAAATCCTTCAGCGCCTCGTAGGGCAGCGACTTCATCAGGTGCGGCGCGATGACCAGCGGCCCGAGGGAGGTGACCAGGAAGGTGTAGCCGTCGGCCGGCGAACGCTTGACCTGCGTGGCGCCGATGGTGCCGGTGGCGCCGGCCTTGTTGTCGACGATGAACTGCTGGCCCAGCTTCTCGCTGGCCTTGCCGGCGATGGCGCGCGCGACGGCGTCGGTGGAGCCGCCGGGCGGGAACGGCACGACGATGTTCACGGGCTTCGTCGGCCAGGTCTGCGCGTGCACGGCGGCGGCGAAGGTCAAACCCACGGCGAGGGTGGAAATCAGCTTGTTCATGGCGTGTCCTGGGTCGAAAGGATCGTCTCGGGCGTCGATTGTTAACGATACCTTCGTGTTAGCGCAATCAATCCAGCCTAGGGGTTAGCCCGGGGTGCTGCCGGTGGCGCAGCGGCTGCGGCCCGGCCGCATAGACTGCCTGCCACCCCCGGCACGACCGCTTCCACCCGATGGCACGCCCCCCTCGCAAGCCCGCAGACCCCGGCCCGGCCGAAACGCCCCCGCCCGGCCGGCGGCACCGCAGCCGCGGCGGCATGACGCTGAGCGAGCTGGCGCAGATCGCCGGGGTCTCGCCGATGAGCGCCTCGCGCGCGCTCAACGCCCCGGCGCTGGTCTCGCCAGCCATCCTCGCGAAGGTGCAGGCGGCCGTCGCGTCCACCGGCTACGTGGCCAACCGGGTCGCCGGCGGACTGGCCTCGCGGCGCAGCCGGCTGGTCGCCGCGGTGCTGCCTTCGCTGGCCGGCTCGGTGTTCGAGCCGATGGTGCAGTCGCTGTTCGTGGCGCTCGCGCAGTCCGACTACCAGCTGCTGCTGGGCCAGAGCGGCTACGGCGTCCAGCAGGACCACCGCTTCCTCGAAGCCCTGATCGGCCGGCGGCCCGACGGGCTGGTGCTGTGCGGCGTGGTGCCTTCCGCGGAAGGCGCGCGGCAACTCGCCGCCGCGCGCCTGCCGGTGGTCGAGACCTGGGACATGGTGGCCTCGCCGATCGACATGGTCGTCGGCTTCTCGCACGAGAGCATCGCGCGCGCGGTGGCCGAGCACCTGCTGCGCCACGGCCACCGGCAGTTCGCGTTCGTCGGCGGCGACCACGAACGCGCGCGACGGCGCGGCAAGGCGTTCGCCTCGGCGATCCAGGCCGGCGGCAAGAGCCGCAACGAGCCGGTGTCCATCGTGCTGGAGACCGCGCCCACGCCGGGCACCGTGCGGGGCGGCCGCGAAGCGCTGCGGCGCATCCTTGCGCGGCAGCCGAAGACCAGCGCAGTGTTCTGCAGCTCCGACATGCTGGCGCTGGGCATGGTGACCGAAGCCCAGGCCCGCGGCATCGCGGTGCCGGGGCAGATCGCGATCGTCGGCTTCGGCGACGCGTCGTTCTCGGCCGACATCCGCCCGGCGCTGACCACGGTGCGGGTCGACAGCGAGGCCATCGGGCGCAAGGCGGCGCACTGCATCGTCGAGCGTGCCGAGGGGCGCGAGGTGGCCAACGCCGTCGTCGACGTGGGATTCAGCCTCATCGTCCGGGAAACGGCTTAGTGTGAACACGGTAGGTAGAAATGCGCATTCTTCGGCGCATCGCCGCCCGTACCATCTTGCCTAGATTGGTAGCGCTACCAGTTCCGTCGCCCGGCGCCGCACGTGCTGGTGGGCCGCGGGACGCAGCGCCAGAACAGGTCATCACGTGCCGCGCACCACCATCCGCTCGATCGACTGCCTGAAGCTCCGGCTGCCCTTCCGCCATGGCGCGGAGCCGCCGCTGTTCGCCGGCCGCCCCCGCACCACGCTCGACAGCGTCCTGGTCCGCGTCGAGCTGGACAACGGCGCCGTCGGCTGGGGCGAGGCCTACGGCGGCGAGCTGGATGCGCTGGCCGCCGTCCTCGCCCACCGCGTCGCCCCGCTCGCCTGCGGCCGCGATGCCCTCGAACCCGGCCTCACGCCGGCGCTGGAGCGCACGCTGCACAACCTCGGCCGATCCGGCGTGCTGCTGCATGCGCTGAGCGGGCTGGACATCGCGCTGTGGGACCTCCGCGGCAAGCTCGAGGGCGTACCGCTGCATGCGCTGCTGGGCGGCGCCAAGCGCCAGCGCATCCCGGCCTACGCGTCGCTGCTGCAGTACTACGGCGATGCCGGCCTCGTGGCCTGCCATACCGCGCGTGCGCTGGAAGACGGCTTCGGCCGGGTGAAGCTGCACGAGCGGACAGCCGCAGCGGTGGCGGCAGCACGCCGGGCGCTCGGGCCCGGCCTGCCGCTGATGGTCGATACCAACTGCGCCTGGCAGCTCGACGAGGCGGTCCGCACGGTGCGCGAGATGGCGCCCTTCGATCCGCTGTGGATCGAGGAGCCGCTCTGGCCGCCGGAGGACGGCGGCTCGCTCGCCGCGCTGCGGGCGGCCACCGGCATCCCGGTCGCCGTCGGCGAGAACGCCAGCAGCCTGTTCGAGCTGCAATCGCTGGTCGCGAACGCGGGGGTGGACTACCTGCAGCCCAGCGCGATCAAGTGCGGCGGCGTCACCGCGCTGTGGCAGCTCGCCCGGCAGTGCGAGGGCACCGCCGTGCGGTTCTCGCCGCAATCGGCTTTCTTCGGCCCCGGTTTCCTCGCCACGCTGCACGTGCTGGCGGCGCAGGAGGCCGAATGCGCCGTGGAGCGCCTGTACTGCGAGCTGGGCGCGGTGCCCTACGGCACCGCGGTGCCGCTGCAGCGAGGGCACTTCACCCTCACCGACCGCCCCGGCCTGGGCGCCGATCCCGAGCCCGCGCTGATCGACGGCCCCTTCGTGAGCCGGCCATGAACCCGCAGCGCCGAAAGACAGCGATGGACACCTTGCGCAGACGACACTTCCTGATCCAGGCCGGCGCCCTGCCGGCCGCCCTGTCGCTGGCGGCGGCCGGGCCGGCGTGGGCGCAGGCCACGGCCTCGCGCGTCATCGTGCCGTATGCGCCCGGCGCCGCCACCGACGCGCTCGCGCGCCTGATGGCCCAGGCGCTGGAAGGCGCCCTCGGCGGCACCTTCATCGTCGAGAACAAGGCCGGCGGCGGCACGCAGATCGGCACCAAGGCCATCGCCACGGCCCCCCCCGACGGCCACACGCTCGGCTTCGTCGACACCGCCTTCGTGATCAACCCGGGGCTGTTCGGCAAAAGCCTGCCCTACGACACGCGGCAGGACTTCGTGCCCCTGTCGCTGATGGCCACGGCGCCCTTCGTGCTGCTGGTGCACCACAGCGTGCGCGCCGCATCGGTGCAGGAACTGGTCGCGCTGGCGAAGTCGAAACCCGACGGCCTCAACTACGGCTCCGCCGGGATCGGCAGCGCGCCCCACCTCGCCGGCGAGCAGCTGCGCGTGGCCGCCGGCATCCCCGCCACCCACGTCCCCTACCGCGGGGGCTCGACGGTGCTGAACGACATGATCGCGGGCCACATCGACTTCGGCTTCACCACGGTGCCCACGATGATCGAGCACATCCGCGCGGGCACGCTGCGGGCGCTGGCCGTGACGGGGCCGGTGCGGGCGGCCCAGCTGCCGCAGGTGCCCACCATGGCCGAGGCCGGGCTGTCCAGCGTCGATGCGTCGCCGCTCTTTGGCCTCGTTGCGCCGGCCGGCATGCCGGCCGAGCGACTCCAGCAGATCGGCCAGGCCGCCTCGTCGGCCGTGAAGGCCGGCCCGCTGAACAGCAAGCTCACCGGCATGGGGTTCATCCCGGTCGGCAGCACGCCGGCGGAGTTCAAGGCGCGCATTGAGGCCGAGATCGACAAGTGGAGCCGCGTCATCGCGGAGGGGCGCATCAAGCCCAACACCTGAGGCCCGGACGGGGCGCGGGCGGGTCACACCAAGTGCGCGAACCGGCACCACGATCCGGCACAACGCACCGATGAAGAAACGCAAAACAACGCACTTTTAGGGATTTAGTTTCATATTTAGGCACATTTGCCGACATCGAGAATGCTTCCTGGAAGCGGGCCCTGGGGGTTCGCCGGCTGACCTCCTGGATCGCAGTCCCGATGAAACCATTCCCCAGGCCGGCGCGGCCCCTGATCGAAGAGCTCGAAGCGCGGGTTCTCTACTCCGCCGACTTCGCACCGGCCCACCTCCAGGCCGCCACGGCCGAGCACCGCAGCCTCGATGCCGCCACCCGCACCGGCGCCATGCCTGCCGAAGCCCGGCCGCACGAAGTGGTGTTTGTCGACGAGCGCGTCGCCGACCCCGACGGCCAGGTGGCGATACTCGCCGCACAGCGCGGCGACGGCGTCGACCTCGACGTGGTCACCATCGAGGCCGGCGAAGACGGCAGCGAGCGCATCGCCGAAGTGCTGGCGCAGCAGCCGCGCGGCACGGGGTGGCACGTGATCGGCCACCCCGGCGAAGGCGGCGTGCAACTCGGCACCCGCGGCGTGGGCAGCCTGGCGCAGGCCACGTCGATCGGGCCCGTGCGGGAGGCCGCGACCGACCTCGTCTTCATCGACGCCGGCGTGGACGACGCAGAGCAGCTGCTGGCCGACATCACCCGGCAGGCGGCCGACGGGCGGCGCATCGAAGCCATCGTGCTCGACGGCCGCCGCGACGGCATCGCGCAGGTCACCGAAGCCCTGGCCGGCCGCAGCGGCGTCGGCGCCCTGCACTTCCTGACCCACGGCGGCGCCGGCCGGCTGATCGTCGGCAATGGCGTGCTCGACGCGGTCGCGCTGCAGCAGCGTGCCGGCGAGATCGCCGGCTGGCGCAGCGCCCTGGCGGACGACGCCGACCTGCTGGTCTACGGCTGCGACGTCGCCGAAGGCGCCGCCGGGCGCGCGTTCGTCAAGACCCTGGCCGAACTGACAGGCGCCGACGTGGCCGCCTCCGACAACCGCACCGGCGCGGTCACGCGTGGCGGCGACTGGACGCTGGAGATGCACACCGGCCGCATCGAAGCTGAGCTCGCCTTCGGGATGCAGGTGCAGGCGCAGTGGCAGGGCGTGCTCGCCACCTACACGGTGACCAGCACCGCCGACACCAACACCAGCGGCACGCTGCGCTGGGCCATCCATCAGGCCAACGGCAACGCCGGCACCGACACCATCCACTTCAACATCGCCGGCACCGGGGTGCACACCATCACCTTGTCTTCGGCCCTGCCCACCCTCACCGGCACGGTGGTCCTCGACGCCAGCACCGACGACAGCTTTGCGGCCAACGGCAGCCGCCCGGCCATCATCCTGGACGGCGACAACCTCAATGCCGACGGGTTGCAGCTGGCGTCGGGCTCCGGCGGCAGCACCGTCCGCGGCCTGGTAATCCGCAACTTCCGGGGCGACGGCATCCAGATCGACGCCGGCTCCGACGGCAACACCATCGCGGGCAACTACATCGGCAGCCTGGGCAACAGTGGCAACGCGCAAGGCACGGGCAACCGCGATGCCGGCATCTATGTCTTGAGCGGCAACAACACCATCGGGGGAACGACCGCCGCGGACCGCAACGTCCTGTCCGGCAATGCCAACGGGCTTTTCATCGAAGGCGCCTCCGCCACCGGCAACCAGATCATTGGCAACCACATCGGCACCAACCTGGCAGGCACCGCCGCCATCGCCAACACCTACGACGGCGTGCATCTGGCGGGCGGCGCCAGCGCGAACACCATCGGCGGCGCGAACGCCAACCAGCGCAACATCATCTCGGGCAACGGCGACGACGGCATCCTGATCAACGGCGAGGCCAGCGACGGCAACATCGTCAAGGGCAACTGGATCGGGGTGGGCGCCGACGGCGCGGCGGTGCTGGGCAACGGCGGCGACGGCATCTACCTCGAGGACGGCCCGGACAACACCGTGATCGGCGGGCCTACCACGGGCGAGGGCAACTGGGTCGCCGCCGCGGGCCGCGTCGGCATCGAACTCGATGGCGCCTCCAGCGGCACGCTGGTCCAGGGCAACCGCATCGGCACCGACCTGGCCGGCACCGCCAACTGGGGGACGCAGCAAAACGGCATCCTGCTCGAGGACGGTTCGGCCCCCATCAGCGGACCGGCCAACAACCAGATCCTGGACAACATCGTGGCCTTCAGCGGCCAGGGCGGCGTCTACACCGTCGCCATCCAGGCGTACAACACCACCGGCACCGGCAACACCTTGTCGCGCAACCTCGTGTACGGCAGCGCCGGGCTGGGCATCGACCTGGGCGCCAACGGCGTCACGGCCAACGACGCCGGCGACGGCGACACCGGCGTCAACAACCTGCAGAACTTCCCGGTGCTGACGCTGGCCCGCACGGACGAGGCCGGCCAGGTGACGGTGGCCGGCACGCTCAACAGCACCGCCAACAGCTACTTCCGCATCGAGTTCTTCGCCTCCGCCAGCGGCAACAGCAGCGGCTACGGCCTGGGGGAGATCTACCTGGGCCATGCCGACGTGGCGACCAACGCCTCGGGCAATGCCAGCATCGCGGCCACGCTCAACGGCGTGGCCATGCCGGCGGGCTACGTGGTCTCGGCCACCGCCACCCGGGCCACGAGCGCTGCCTACACCGCGTTCACCGACACCTCGGAGTTCGCCAAGAACGTGGTGGCGATCTCCAGCACCCAGGCGGTGCTGGTCGTCGACACCAACGCCGACACGGTGAACGGCGACACCACCAGCATCTCCACGCTGCTCGCCAGCAAGGGGGCCGACGGGCTCATCTCGCTGCGCGAGGCCATCACGGCCATCAACAACACGCCCGCCGGCAGCCTGCCCACGCAGATCGACTTCGCCATTGCCGGCAGCGGCGTGCACACCATCACGCTGGGCTCGGCGCTGCCGGCGATCACGCGGCCCGTGGTCATCGACGGCACGACCGACACCGCCAGCGTGACCGGCAACGGTGGACGGCCAGCCATCGTGCTCAATGGCAACGGCCAGAACGTCGATGGCCTGACACTGACCTCCACCGCCGGCGGCTCCACCATCCGCGGCTTGGTGGTCCGCAACTTCTTCGGCGCGGCCATCTACATCGACGCAGGCTCGGACGGCAACACCATCGCCGGCAACTACCTGGGTGCGGTCGATGCCACGGGCAACCTGGCGGCAGCAGTCAACGGGTCCTACACGGTGTACATCAGGGGGGCCAACAACACCGTGGGCGGCAGCACCGCCGCAGACCGCAACGTGCTGGGCACCAACGGAGACGGTAATACGTACGGCCTGATCATCTCGGGCGCGACCGCCAACGGCAACCAGATCCTGGGCAACTACATCGGCATCGGTGCCGACGGCGTCACGGCGTTCAGCGGCGTACAGGACGGAATCACCGTGTTCGACGGCGCCTCCAACCGCATCGAAGGCAACGTGATCGCAGCCGACGGCGACCACGGCGTGTACATCAACACCTCGGGCAGCGGCACGGTGGTGCACAACAACCTGATCGGCACCAATGCGGCCGGCACCGCCGTGGTCAGTGCACCCATCAACGGGATCCGTGCAGTGCAGGTGGGCGTCGGCACCGTCATCACAAACAACGTGATCGCGGGTGCCAGCGCGTCCGGCATCCGCCTGGACGCATCGGCCAGCGGTGTCACCGTGCAGGGCAACCGCATCGGCACCGACGCGGCCGGCACGGCCAACTGGGGTGCGCAACAGAACGGCATTCAGGTGGCCAGCAGCAACAACCTGATCGGCGGCACCGGCGGGGGCCGGGGCAACATCGTCGCCCACAGCAACCAGGCCGCGTCCACCTACGACGGCATCGCGGTGAGCGGCGGCACCGGCAACGCCATCCTGGGCAACCGCATCTACGGCACGGTGGCCGGCACCAGCGGCCTGGGCATCGACCTGGGCACCAGCGGCGCCACGGCCAACGACGCGGGCGACGCCGACACCGGCGCCAACAACCTGCAGAACTTCGCGGTGCTCACGCAGGCGAGCACCGACAGCACGAACAGCGTGAACGTCGCCGGCACGCTCAACAGCACGGCCAACAGCTTCTTCCGCATCGAGTTCTTCGCCAGTGCCACCGCCAACGCCAGCGGCCACGGCGAGGGCCAGATCTACCTCGGTTACGTCAACGTCGCCACCAACGCCTCCGGCAACGCCAGCTTCTCGGCCACGCTCACCGGCCTGGCCGTGCCTGCGGGTCACGTCGTCTCGGCCACGACCACCCGGTCCGACAGCAGCTACGCGAGCTTCACCGACACCTCGGAGTTCTCCGCCGCGCTGACCATCGCCGAAGCCAACGCCGCGCCCGTGCTGACACCTTCCAGCCCGGCATTGGCGGCGATCAACGAGGATGCAACGGCCAATGCTGGCCAGACGGTCGCCTCGTTCCTGGGCAGCAGCGTGAGCGACGCCAACACCGCCGCATTGGAAGGGATTGCGCTGACGGCGCTGAGCAGCGGCAACGGCACCTGGCAGTACTCCACCAACGGTGGCAGCACCTGGACGGCGGTGGGTGCCGTCAGCAACAGCTCGGCCCTGCTGTTGCGCGCCACCGACCTCGTGCGCTTCGTGCCCGACGGACAGAACGCCACCACCGCCTCGATCACCTACCGCGCCTGGGACCAGACCAGCGGCGCGGCCGGCAGCAAGGTGAGCACCACCACCAACGGCGGCACCACGGCGTTCAGCACGGCCAGCGACACGGCCTCGATCACCGTGACCGCCGTCAACGACGCGCCGGTGCTCACACCCGCAGCGCCTTCGCTGGTCACCATCGACGAGAACGCCACCGGCAACAGCGGCCAGACCGTGGCTTCCATCGTCGGCGCGTCGATCACCGACGTGGACACCGGCGCCATACAGGGCATCGCGATCACCGCGGCCGCCGAAGGCAACGGCACCTGGCAGTACTCGACCGACGGCGGCGGCAGTTGGACGGACGTGGGCGCCGTGAGCGACAGCGCCGCGCTGCTGCTGCGCGACACCGACCGCGTGCGCTTCGTGCCCGACGGCGCCAACGGCACCACCGGCTCGCTCACCTACCGTGCCTGGGACCGGACCAGCGGCAGCGCCGGCAGCAAGGTCACGACCGCATCGAACGGCGGCACCACCGCGTTCAGCACGGCCACGGACACCGCCACGATCACCGTCACGGCCGTCAACGACGCGCCGGTGGCCACGGCCACGGGCGGCACCACCGGCTACACCGAGAACGCCCCGGCCGCGGCCGTCGACGCCGGCTTGACGCTGGACGACGTCGACAGCGCGCAGTTCCACGGCGCCATCGTCCGCATCAGTGCGAACTACGCCAACGGCCAGGACGTGCTCGGCTTCACCAACCAGAACGGCATCACGGGGAGCTGGGATGCCTCGACCGGAACGTTGACGCTGACCGGCACCGCCACGCTGGCGCAGTACCAGGCCGCGCTGCGCAGCGTCAGCTACGCCAACAGCAGCGAGGCGCCCGGCACGGCGATGCGCACGGTGAGCTTCCGTGTCACCGACGGCGCGGCCTGGAGCGCAGACACCACGCGCGGCGTGGCGGTCACCTCGGTCAACGATGCGCCGAATGGCACGACCAAGACCGTCACCACGCTCGAAGACACGGCCTACACCTTCACCGTCGCAGACTTCGGCTTTGGCGACGTGGATGGCAACAGCCTGCAGGGCGTCAGGATCACGACGCCCCCCGGGACTGGCAGCCTCACCTTGAACGGCGTGACCGTTTCGGCCGGCCAAACGATCAGCACCGCCGACATCACCGCCGGCAACCTGAAGTTCAACCCCGCGGCCGATGCCAATGGCACCGGCTACGCCAGCTTCACCTTCCAGGTCCAGGACGCCGGCGGCACCGCCAATGGCGGCGCCGACACCGATCCGACACCGCGCACGATGACGGTCGATGTCACGTCCGTCAACGACGCGCCGCTGCTGGCGCCGGCGGCTCCCGCCCTGGCGCCGATCACCGAGGACGACGTCGGCAACGGCGGGCAGACGGTGGCTTCGTTCATCGGCACATCGATCACCGACGTCGATGCGGGCGGGCAGGTCGGCATCGCGATCACCGGGGCCGATGCCGGCAACGGCGCCTGGCAGGTCTCGATCGACCACGGCGCGACATGGCAGGCGCTCGGGCCCGTCAGCGACAGCGCCGCCCTGCTGCTGCGCGGCAGCGACCTGATCCGGTTCGAGCCCGACACGAAGAACGGCACCGACGCATCGTTCACCTACCGCGCTTGGGACGGCAGCAGCGGCACCGCCGGCCACAAGGTCGACGCCACCCTGCACGGCGGCAGCACGGTCTTCAGCGACGCCGCCGACCAGGCGTCGATCTCGGTCGTGCATGTCAACGATGCACCGGCCACTGGCGGCATCGTGATCGACGTGGCCGAAGGCGGCAGCCACGTCTTCACGGTGGCCACGTTCAACTTCATCGACCCTGTCGACACGCCGGCCCACGCGCTCGCCGCCGTCACCTTCACCTCGCTGGCCACGGCAGGCACGATCACGCTGTCCGGCGTGGCGATCACCGCGGGGCAGACGGTCTCGGCGGCGGACATCGCCGCCGGGCTGCTGCGCTACACCCCTGCCGCGGGCGGCCACGGCGAGCCCTACGCCACCTTCACGGTGCAATTGCACGACGACGGCGGCACGGCCCACGGCGGTGTCGACACCGACCCGGTGCCGCGCACGGCGACGATCAACGTCGGCGCCGTCAACGACGCCCCGGTCATCACCAGCCACGGCGGCGGCAGCAGCGCCTCCGCCAGCGTGGCCGAGAACACCATGGCCGTCGCGACGGTCACCGCGGCCGATCCCGACGGCCCCTCGCTCACCTACTCGATCAGCGGCGGCGCCGACGGCGGCCTGTTCACGATCGACGGCGTGACCGGTGCGCTGTCGTTCATCACGGCACCGGACTTCGAGGCACCCGCCGACGCGGGAAGGAACAACGTCTACGACGTCATCGTGCAGGTCAGCGACGGCACGCTGACCGATACGCAGGCCATCGCCGTGACGGTCACGCCGGTCAACGACAACGATCCGGTGATCACCAGCCTGGGCGGCGGCGCCACCGCGGCGGCCAGCGTCGCGGAGAACACGGCCGCCGTGGCCACGGTAGCGGCCACCGATGCCGACCTGCCCGCGCAGTCGCTCGGCTACGCGATCGTCGGCGGCGCCGACCAGGCACGCTTGCGCATCGATGCGGCAACCGGCGCCCTGTCGTTCATCAGCGCGCCAGACCACGAAGCGCCCGGCGATGCCGATGGCGACAACGTCTACGAGGTGATCGTCCAGGCCACCGACGGCGCACGCACGGCCACGCAGGCGATCTCGATCAGCGTGACCGACGTCGACGACACCGCGCCGGTCGTCGGCGCCAGCGGCGGCATCGTCGCCCATGTCGAGAACGCAGCACCGGTGCCGATCGACCCCGGCCTGACGGTGAGCGATGCCGACAGCGGCACGCTGGCCGGCGCGACGGTGCGCATCAGCACGAACTACGTTGCCGGCCAGGATCGGCTGGCCTTCGTCGACCAGAACGGCATCACCGGCCATTGGGATGCCGCCACCGGCACGCTCACGCTCAGCGGCACGGCCACGCTGGCGCACTACCAGGCCGCATTGCGCAGCGTCGCCTATGCCAACACGAGCGACAGCCCCAGCACGCTCGTGCGCACGGTGGCGTTCAGCGCCCACGATGGCAGCGCGCACAGCACCGAGGCCACACGGCAGGTGCAGGTGATCGCGGTGAACGACGCACCGCAGGGCCGTGACGGCATGCTGGCGATCCCGGCCGAGGGGCGTGCCTTCACGCGGGAGGATTTCGGCTTCAGGGACCCGGTCGACCTGCCCGCCCACCACCTGCTCGCGGTCGTCGTCGACCGGTTGCCGGCCACCGGGCGCCTCACCCTCGGCGGGCAGGCCGTCGGCGTGGGCACGGCCGTGACGGCGGCGGACCTGGATGCGGGCCGCCTCGTCTACACCGCCGTCCCGGGCCAGGACGCCGTGCTGGGCTTCCGTGTGCAGGACGACGGGGGCACGGCCTGGGGCGGCGCCGACACGGATCCGCAGGCCCGCAGCCTGGTGCTGCGGGCACCGGCCGCAAACCAGGCGCCGGTGGTCGCGCATGCGCAGTTCGCGGTCGCGCAAGGCGAGGCGGTGCTGCTCTCCGCAACGGAGATCGTGGCGAGCGACCCGGACGGCGCCTTCGAGGACTTGTCGTTCACGGTCTTCCAGGTCCGGCATGGCCGCTTCGAACTGCTGGATGCGCCCGGCGAGGCGGTCACCACCTTCACCGCACGGCAGCTGACCGCCGGCAGCGTGCGGTTCGTGCAGGACGGCTCCGCCGAGGCGCCCGGCTTCCTCATCGTCGCGCATGACGGGCAGGTCGATTCGTCGCCGACCGCGGGTGCGGTCAGCTTCCGTGCGGCGCCGCCCTCGCCGCCGCCGGCGCCCGAACCGGCGCCCGAACCCGCACCGGCCCTGCCGCCGCCGGCCTGGCCGCCGGTCGATCCCGGCGCCTCCGCACCGCCACCGCTGCCGCCCGCGCCCGACCCCGCGCTGTCCCCCGCGCCGCCGGCCGAAACCGGCGCTCCCGCCGCACCATCGGCCCCGGTTCCCGAGGCCACGCTGCCGCCCGCCCTGCCGCCGCCGGCCGCCGCGCCGCGGCCCGCAGGCGCGGACAACGGCGCCCGGGGCGAACCGGCCGCCTCACGCTGGCGCGACGGCATCCTGCGCGACAGCGTGGCGCAGCTCCAGGGGCTGCTGGACGGCGTCGCCAGCGACGGCATGCTCGCCTTGTTCGACACCACGCCGGTACCGCCGCTCTTCGCGGTGCAGATCGACGGCGCCTCCGCGCGGGGATCGCTCGCGCCGGGCGACGGCGGCCGGGCCGATGCCCCGTCGGACGGCGCCTCGGCGCCCGAGCTCGACACGCTGCAGGTCGGGCTGCAGGCCAGCTACGTGGCGATGTCGACCGGGCTGCTGTGGTGGGCCAGCCGTGCAGGCGGCCTGGTCGCGAGCATGCTGGCCACCACGCCGAGCTGGCGCCACCTCGACCCGCTGCCGATCCTGGGCGAGGACGAGGAAGAGCACGACGGCACCGATCCGACGGCCGACGACCCGGACCCCGATTCCGCCCAGGCGATGGCGGCCGAAGCGCTGTTCGACGCCGACGACTGACGCAGGCGGCGAGCGCGCACGGTCACAATCCGCGGACCATGGAGTTTTCTTCTTTGGAAATCCTCGTCGCCGCGATCGAGGAAAAAAGCCTGTCGCGCGCGGCCGAGCGCATGCACCTCGTGACCTCCGCTGCCAGCAAGCGCATCGCCGAGCTGGAGCGCCGCCTCGGCACGCAGCTGCTGCACCGCCACGGCCGCGGCGTGGAGCCCACGCCCGCCGGCGCGATGCTCTACCAGCAGGCCAAGGTGATCCTGCGCAACATCGCGCAGGCGCGCAGCTCGCTCGCCTCGTTCTCGGCCAGCGGCGTGCCCCAGATCCGGCTGGTGGCCAACCTGTCGGCGGTGCAGCAGTTCCTGCCGAGGGAGATCAGCACCTTCTCGCGCATCAGCGACGACGCGCGCGTCGACCTCACCGAGGCCTACAGCTACGACGTGCCGCGCAGGGTCGCCGACGACGAGGCCCACATCGGCATCTACCACGCGGCCCACCCCGCCTCGGGCGTGGTCTCGATGCCGTACCGGCGCGACCGCTCGGGCCTCGTCGTGCCGGCGGGGCATCCGCTCGCGTCGCGCCCGCAGGTGCGGCTGGAGGAGGCGCTGGACTACGACTTCCTCGGCTACTTCCCGCGCCACAGCCTGGAGGAGTTCCTGCTGCTGGCCGGCCCGACGCTCTCGAGGCCGCTGCGCGTGCGTGCGCAGGTCTCCAACCCCGAGGCCCGCTGCAACCTCGTGCGCGAGGGCCTGGGGCTGGCCATCGTGCCGATCGGGATCGCGCGCCACTACGAGGCGTCGATGGGCCTCGTGGTGATCCCGCTGGAAGACCCCTGGGCGCTGCGGCAGCTCTGGGTCTGCGTGCGCGACATCCAGAAGCTCTCCGCGCCGGCACGCGCCTTCCTCGACCACCTGCAGGCCGGCGACAAGGGCTGAGCGGTCGCCGGGCCGCGCATGAACGGGAAACGGAGCTTTTCCGAAAATTCAAAGCTCGTGCCGCCCCGGTTCCTAGACTGCCCCTGTACCGCGATGCCGCCTCGACGCGCGCACGCTTCACCGCAGGAGACATGACCGTGGCCCTTCACTCCCCCTCCCGGCGCAATGCGCTGCGCCTGCTCGGCGCCGCTGTGCCCGCCGGCCTCTCGTTCGCCGCCCCCAGCGCCCGCGCGGCCGACGCCTACCCCTCGCGCATGATCCGCGTGATCGTGCCCTTCACGCCCGGCGGCGGGACCGACATGGTCGGCCGCGCGCTGATCGACGACATGTCGCGCGAGCTGGGCCAGCCGATGATCATCGACAACAAGCCGGGCGCCGGCACGGTGATCGGCTCGGACATGGTCGCCAAGGCGCCGCCCGACGGCTACACGCTGCTGCTGACCACCTCGGCGCTCGCGATCAACGATTCGCTCGTCAAGAAGCTGCCCTACGACACCCAGAAGAACTTCACCGGCGTGGGCCTCATCTGCAGCGGCCCCAACGTGCTGGTCACGCACCCGGGCAGCCCGTACAAGACGGTGCAGGACGTCATCCAGGCCGCCAAGGCCAACCCCGGCAAGCTGAACTACGGCTCGTCGGGCAACGGCTCGGCGGTGCACCTGGCCGGCGAACTCTTCAAGAACCTGGCCAAGATCGACCTCACCCACGTGCCGTACCGCGGCGCCGGCCCGGCCTACAACGACCTGATGGGCGGCCAGATCGACCTGGTCTTCGGCACCGCCGGCGGCGTGGCCAAGCTGGTCGACGGCGGCAAGATGCGCGCGATCGCCGTCACCTCGGCCAAGCGCACGCCGGCCTATGAAGGCGTGCCGACCATCGGCGAAACGGTGCCGGGCTACGAGGCCGAAGTGTGGTATGCCCTCTTTGCGCCGGCCGGCACGCCGCCCGAGGCGCTGAACCGGCTGAACGCCGCGCTGCGCAAGGCGGCCGAGGCGCCTGCGTACCGCGCCCGCCTGGTCAACGAAGGCCTCAACGTCGCGGTGAACTCGCCCCAGGACATGACGCGCTTCCTGCGCGCCGAGGAAGCACGCTGGCGCAAGGTGGTCGTCGAGGGCAACGTCAGCGTGGACTGAAGGCCCCGCCCCCGGTCAAGACAGAACACAGCCATCCAGGACACCCATGACAAGCAAGAGACTCGAAGGCAAGGTCGCCGTCATCGTCGGCGCCGGCCAGCAGCCGGGCGGCACGCTCGGCAACGGCCGCGCCACGGCCGAGCGCTTCGCGCAGGAAGGCGCCACGCTGCTGCTGGTGGACATCAACCCCGAATGGGCCGACGACACGCTGGCCGCCGTCCGGCCGCACGGCCATCCGGCTTCCACGCTGCGCGCCGACATCACGCAGGAGGCGGACTGCGCGGCGCTCGTCGCGGCCTGCATCGAGCGCTACGGTCGCATCGACGTGCTGCACAACAACGTCGGCCGCTCCAAGGGCGACAAGAAGACCGCGGAGATGGACGCCGACGCCTGGGACGCGCTGATGGCCATGAACCTCAAGGGCATGTTCATGACCTGCAAGCATGCGCTGCCGCACATGGTGGCGCAGCGCTCGGGCAGCATCATCAACATCTCGTCCACCTCCGCGCTGGCCGGCCGCCAGACCGTCGCCTACAAGACCAGCAAGGGCGCGGTGAACACGCTGACCCAGCACATCGCGTTCGAGAACGCGCCGCACGGCGTGCGCGCCAACGTGGTCCTGCCCGGGCTGATCGACACGCCGATGGCGATCGAGCGCCGCGCGCAGGAACGCGGGGTGCCGCGCGAGGTGGTGCGCGCGGAGCGCGACGCGATGGTGCCGATGGGCCGCATGGGCAGCGCCTGGGACGTCGCCAACGCCGCGGTGTTCCTCGCGTCCGATGAGGCGAAATACATCACCGGCGTGGTCCTGCCCGTCGACGGCGGGCTGCTGCTGAAGCGGGGGTAGCCGATGGACCTGCAACTCGACGGCAAGCATGTGGTGGTCACCGGCGCGAGCCGCGGCATCGGGCTCGCCTGCGTGCGCGCCTTCCTCGACGAAGGGGCCCGCGTGAGCCTCGTGGCCCGCGGCGCCGAGGGGCTGCAGCAGGCCATCGGCACGCTCGATGCGGCGCAGCGCGGGCGCGCCGCCGCCTTTCCGGCCGACCTGCAGGACGCCGAGGCCGCCGCGGCGGCGCTCGACGCGGCCGAGCAACGCTTCGGCCCGCTGGACGTGCTGGTCAACAGCGCGGGCGCGGCGCGCCGCATGCCGGCCGCCGAGCTGACGCCTGCCGCCTGGCGCGCCGCGATGGACGCCAAGTACTTCACCTACATCCACATGCTGGACCCGGCGGTCAAGCGCATGGCTGCGCGCGGCGCCGGCGCCGTCGTCAACGTGATCGGCATGGGCGGCAAGGTGGGCAACCCGGTGCACCTGGCCGGCGGCTCCGCCAACGCGGCGCTGATGCTGGCCAGCGCCGGCCTGGCGGCAGCCTATGCCCGCAGCGGCGTGCGCGTGAACGGCATCAACCCCGGCCCCGTGCTGACCGAGCGGCTGGCCGAACGCATCGAGGCCGACCGCCGGCTGGCCGCGTCCGAAGGCCGTCCGCCGCCCCCGGACCCCGGCGCCCTGCTGCCGCTCGGCCGCGTGGCGCAACCCGAGGAGATCGCCGCGGTGGCCGTGTTCCTCGCCTCGCCGCGCGCGAGCTACGTCAATGGCGCCATCGTGCCGATGGACGGCGCCAACACCCCCCTGATCTGACCGCCCGCCCCATGCGCATCGCCCCCATTCCGCCCGGCACCCGCCCGGACCTCGCCGAGCTCGAAGCCGGCATCACCGCCCAGCGCGGCCGCGTCTCCCCGCTCTACCAGGTGCTGCTCAACAGCCCGCCCATGGCACAGGGCTGGGAGCGCATGCTCACCGCCGTGCGCCGGCACAACACCTTGCCGGAGGACGTGCGCGAACTCGTCATCGTGCGGGTCGCGGTGCTGAACCGGGCGCGCTTCGAGTACGACGCCCACGTGCCGATCGCGCTGGCGGCGGGCGCCACGCAGGCCAAGATCGACGCGCTGGCCGATCCGGCGACGATCGGGCCGGGCCTCACGGCGGCGGAGCAGGCGCTGATCCGCCTGACCGACACGATGACCCGCGACATCGAGGTGCCGCAGGCGCTGTACGACGAGGTGCGCCGGCACTGCGACGAACGGCAGGTGGTCGACGCGCTGGTGACCATCGGCGCCTACAACATGGTCTCGCGCTTCCTGGTGGCCTTGCAGATCGGGCATTGAGGCAGGCCGGGCGATGGACGCCCGGTTTGGTCGTCTGACAGAATAATGTTCTACTTCACAGAACATACTTCCGTCACGACGATGCCCACGACCACCGCCCTCCCGCCTTCCGTCCTGATCAGCGAAGTCGGCCCGCGCGACGGGCTGCAGAGCGTGTCCCGGACGATGCCGACGGCCGCCAAGCTCGCGTGGATCGATGCCCTCCACGGCGCCGGCCTGCGCGAGATCGAGGTCTGCTCCTTCGTCCCGGCCAAGCTGCTGCCGCAGATGGCGGACGCGGCCGAGGTCGTGCGCCATGCGCTGGGCAAGCCCGGCCTGACGGTGATGGCCCTGGTGCCCAACCTGCGCGGCGCCGAAGCAGCCCTGGCGGCAGGCGTGCACAAGCTGACCCTGCCGGTGTCGGCCAGCGCCGCCCACTCGCTGGCCAACGTGCGCAAGACGCGCGAGCAGATGATCGAGGAGATCCGCAACATCGCCGCGCTGCGCGACGAGCGCGCGCCCGGCGTGAAGATCGAGGCCGGCATCTCCACCGCCTTCGGCTGCACGATCCAGGGCGCCGTCGCCGAGGACGACGTGATCTGGATGGCCGAGCAGGCCATCGCGGCGGGCGCCGACGAATCGGGGCTGTCGGACACCACCGGCATGGCCAACCCCGCACAGGTGCAGCGCCTGTTCAAACGGCTGCGCGCCGCGCTCGGCGAGCATGCCGGGGCCGCGCACATGCACAACACGCGTGGCCTTGGCCTCGCGAACTGCCTGGCCGCCTACGAGGCCGGCGTGCGCACCTTCGACGCCTCGCAGGGCGGGCTGGGCGGCTGCCCGTATGCGCCCGGCGCATCCGGCAACGTGGTGACCGAGGACCTCGTCTTCATGTTCGAGTCGATGGGTGTGGACACCGGCGTGGACCTCGGCCGCCTGGCGGCGGGGCGCGCGGCGCTGGCGAACGGGCTGCCGGGCGAGCCGCTCTACGGCATGACGCCCGAAGCCGGCCTGACCAAGGGCTTCGTCTACGCCAACGGCCGGCGGCCGGCGACGGAGCGCCTGCTGGCGCCGCTCGCCCCGTAGACGGCCAAGAGGGCGGCACCCCTCGGGGGCCGCCCTGCACAGGGGTCAACGCGCGTGCTTACGGACGCTGGTTCTTCTGGCCCTGCGACGGATCCTGCTGGCCGGGGTTCTGGTTGCCGCCCTGCTGTCCGCCCTGCTGGCCGCCCTGGCGCCCGCCTTGGTCATCCTGCTGCTGACCAGGACGCGATTGCTGGTCCTGCTGCTGGCCGGGCTTCGGGTTGTTGCCCTGGCCGGGTTGGTTGCTTTGCTGGTTCTGCATGGCTGTCTCCGGATGCGCGGCGCGACCTTGCGCCGCCTTCCAAATCTAGGACCGGGTGCCCGCGGCGGCCGTAGGCTGCAGGGCGCAGGGGCTGTAGGACGTCCGCTGAGATACACCTTGCATCGCCCGGCTTCCCGGATACTCGCGGTGCAGGCGGCCGATCCCCCGCCCCGCAGCTTCCCATGCGCAACGCCCTCGACTTCACTTCCTGGCAGGCCCTGGTGTCCACCGTGCTGGGACTGGCCCTGGTCTCGCTGGTCGCCGTCGGCGTCCGGCTGCTGGTGATGCACACCGTGCAGCAGCGGCGCGAGCGGGAGAACCGCCAGATCAACGAACGTCTGAAGACCCTGATAGCGGCCTACAAGACGCTGGGCAGCTCCTTCACCGGCCAGTTGGCGGTCGACCCCCGGCACCTGCGCGAGCTGCGCCAGCTGCCGCCCGATGCGGCGGCCGGTGGCGGCGGCTCCGACCGTGCGCGCCGCGTGCGCGACGCGGTCGAGGCGGCGCTGTCCGACGTCATCCTGCTGGGCACCGACGAGCAAGTGCGGCTGGCGGTCCACGCCGCCCAGGAGATGGTCGCGGGCCGGCCGGTGGAAACGGCCGCCCTGGTGGCCTCGCTGCGCCAGTTCATCCGCGAGGTGCTGGAGCTGGCGCCCATCCCCGCATCACTCCAGGTGCCCAAGCAGGGTCCGCTGAGGCTCGGCGGGACGGGCGGCAAGGGCGGTGCCGCGGGCCAGGGGGGCGGCAACCGGGGCGGGCGCGCGGGAGCGGACGGCGGCGGGGGCTTGGGCATGGCGTGGGGCGCGGGGCTGGCCAGCCGGCCGGGCGACCCCTCCCCCGGCCCGGACACCGGCGACCCGGCCGCGGGGCGCTGAGGCGCGCAGTTCGTTGCCCTGCCGCGGCAGAAGCGCAACGCCATCGTTGTGGCCGACTCCGCCGGGAAGTGGCTCCGGAAAGCGGGGACGTGAAAGTCCATGCGCCCTACGACGCCGCCGCGCTCAGCCGGAAGCCCGGCTTGTCTGGACAACCCCGCAATGCCCCGGCGCCGAGGTAACCTCGGCTCGTGCAAACCCAGCCCTCCCCTCCTTCTGCGTCGAAAGCCGTCGCACCGTTGCCGCTGGTCGCCGTGCTGACCCTCGTATGGGGCACCAACTGGCCGCTGTTCGCGATGGCGGTGCAGGAGGTCTCCGTATGGACCTTCCGCGCCGTCAGCGTCGTGATCTCGGGCGTGCTGCTGCTCCTGTGGAGCCACAGCCGCGGCGAGTCGCTGCGCATTCCGCGCCGCTACTGGCTGACCACGGCCTCGGCCGCGCTCGTCTACCTCGGCGTGTGGAACGTCGCCAGCACCTACGCGGCGGTGCTCATCCCGTCCGGGCAGGCCGCGGTGCTCGGCTTCACGATGCCCTTGTGGGCGGCCATGGGGGCACATCTGTTCCTGCGCCAGCGGCTCGACCGGCGGGCGCTGGCCGCACTGGCGCTGGGGGGATCGGGCGTTCTGCTGCTGGGGTTGATCGGCTGGGACAACCGCCTGTCGACCCAGCTGGGCTTTGCGCTCGGCTTGCTGGCTGCGATCGGCTGGGCCTGCGGGACCCTGCTGCTCAAGCGTTTCCCGGTCCCGGTCAGCAGCACGGTGCTCACCGGGTGGCAACTGCTGTGCATCGGCGTTCCGCTGGGCACGGTCGCCCTGGCCCTGGGCAACCGCGAGTGGTTCGTGCCCTCCTGGCCGAGCCTGGCGGTGATCGGCTACATCAGCATCGTGCCCATGGCCATCGGCAACGCCGCGTGGTTCACGATCGTTCGCAAGGTGCCGGCCCATGTGGCCGCGTTGAGCCCCGTGCTCGTGCCGGTCGTGGCCATGGTGACCGGTGCCGTCGTCGACGGCGATCCGCTGGGGCGCTACGAATGCCTGGCCATGCTGCTGTGCGTGTCGGGCGTGGCGCTGAACCTGAAGCCGCGGCGCTGACGGCAGCAAGGCGCGGGCTTCAGCACATCGACGCGGCGCGCCCTTGCGGGGCGCGCCGCGCGGCAAGCCACCGCGAGGTCAGGCGGCGGACGGAGCGCCAATGCGCCGCCGCGACCGGATGACCACGCCAACCAGCCCGAGGCCCGCCAGCAGCAGAGACAGCTGGCCCGGCTCCGGCACGGCCGCCATGAACTCGGCCTGCGCGAAGTTCGAGGCATCGCCCCGCAGCGCGTTGGCCTCGCTCGCCAGCAGCAAGCTGAACATGCCGGTGCCCGCGCCAGGGAGGGTCAAATTCAGGACGTACGGGCCGTCGTCCCCCGTGAGCACCACATCGGCGTACGTCGTGCCTTCGAAGGTCAGCTTGAAGAACAGGGACGCATCCGAGAATTGCCCCGCGTCGGTGAAGTTCTGCTCGAGCAGATCGATCTTGAACGCCACCGCCCCCACGCCGGTCATGCTGAACATGCCCTCGAAGAACGCCGTGCCCACGGCACTCACCGCTTCGCTGGCGCTGCTCGCTTCGGCCTGCGCCACCAGCAACCCGCCGCCCGCGAAGCCCGAGGCGGACGCGAAGTCCGCGCCGCTGATGGCCACCGCGGTGCTGATCAACGGTGGCGTGTCCAGCGGACTCGCCTTCGAATCCACGTCGGCCACGGCCCCCGCGACCGCCACCGCATCGCTCGCGAACGAGCTGCTCGTGTAGGGGCCAGGCGCAGCGTGTGCGCCCAGTGCCGCACACGCCAGCAGCGCGGCGGCGATCGTCGTTCTCAACGTCTTCATGAGCGCCGCCCCTCTACTTCACGACCTTGACGACAGCGGCCGCGCTGATGGGCCACTGCATGCCGTAGCGGTTGAAATGTCCGGTCACCGTGAACGACACGTCGCCGGCCTGCAGGCTGCTCAGCTGGGCCTTGTTGAACGTCACCACCAGGGACCGGCCGTCGGCCGTGTAGGCGGTGGACACCGCAGGCGCACCAGCCGCCGAGATGCCCGTGACGCTCCATTCGCGCAGATCGGCGCCCGCAGGCACGCTGATCACCGCCGTGACGAGGCCCGCGGTCGTGCGCAGGTTCAAGACGCCCGGCACCACCTGCAGGGTGGGCGCCGGCGGCGTGGTGCGCGCGTACACGCGGTTGCCGCTTTCATCCCGCCCCCACCGGGAGAACCACTCGGTCCAGATCCGCCGTGCATCAGGAACGGTGTTGTTGTGCTCGCGACCGTACGCCGTGGTGTCGGCGAACATCGGGATGCCTTCCGGGGTGTACCACGTGGTCGTTTCGAACTTGTTGCCCGGGTAGGCGGGCGTGTTGGGGTAGATCAGGTACTGGATCGGGTTGTCGTACCTGGCGGGCAGGTCGAACGGATCCGTGACGATGCCATTGGGGGCCTCGAAATTGTTGCGGCGCAGCCAGTTCGTCCTGTTGCCGGTGGGGCTCACGGAGTCGTACTCGCCGTAGATCGCGTACATCGGCGCCGGCGGCGTGCCCGCCGCGAAGTTGCGCGCCACGCCGGCCATGACCGCATAGGCCGTGAACAGGTCCGGATCCCGCTCGGACAGGAAGTTCGTCATCCCGCCGCCCTGCGAGTGCCCGACGGCGTAGACCCGCTTCGGGTCGAAATATTGGCCATGCTTGGCCTTCATTTCTTCCATCACCGCAAGCACGAACTGGTAGTCGGCCTCGTTGATGCTCCACGTCGTCGTGACGCCGTTGTTCGAGGTGTGCTCGCCGGGCATGACGATGGTGAAGCCGTAGGTGTCGGCCAGCTCGACGAACTGGCTGGCCTCGAAGAAGTTGAAGGCGTTGTTGCCGTTGCCGCCGAATGCGTAGATCACCGGGGCGCCGTTGGGATAGGCCTTTTTGTCCTTCACCTTCGCGGGCACGTAGGCGATGTAGTGGCGCTTGACGTTCCTGCCGTTCTCCATGCGCCACATGTCCACCACTTCGACGCCGAGCTTCTGGTAATTGGACCGGAAGCCCAGCGCATTGCTCCACGCCGACGAGTTCGTGTAGCGCGTGTAGGTCGTGAGGCTGTCGTACACCTGCTGCGTGACGCGCGGGTCAACGTAGTTGACGTTGGCATTCAGCACCGACACCCGCGAGACCACGTTGCTCACGCCGGTGGCGATGGCCTTCGAATTCACCTTGTTCTGCGTGCAGACGTCGCTTCCCAGCGCGCCGGCGCCGGGCGTCACGGTGAAGCCGCATTCGTTGGCGGACTTCCAGTAGTTGATCGCGCTCTGCGACGTGCTCGTGCCGAAGAGGTCGGTGGGCACCGGGATGTCCTTCTTCTTGACGCACTGGAAGGTCCTGCCGCACGGCACGCCCGCACCCGGGGCGCTCACGCCCGGTGCTTCCGAGGTCAGCGCCGTCTGCCCGCTGGGCACGTAGAAGTATTCGCCCGCGGCAGCCAGGGTGGCCCCGTCCAGCGAGGAATCGAAGTAGGCCTGGCTGATCACGAACAGGGGGTTCTCGCCGGCCCATTGCTGCAGGATGTCCCCGCCGTTGCCGTACCCGGCGAGATAGAACACGCCGTGGACGGAGTACCACCTGCGGCCCGAGGTGTAGCCGTCGAGCACCCGCCCCAGGTAGCCCTGCTCCTGCGCGTAGGAGCCCCATTGGGCGCCGTCCGGCATCAGGATGATCAGCGACATGCGCCTGGCCTCGGCAACGTCGACCCACCCGCTGTTCACGAGGAAGTCCTCGACGTTCGTGCCGTTCGGCAGCGCGATCGCCAGGAAGTAGTCCCGCACGAACGCGCCCTGGGGAATATAGAACCTCGCCTTCCGACCGGCCGCGGCGCCGGTGGTGTAGGTCTCTTCGAAGTACCCGGTGTAGGGCAGGTAGTTGCCTCTCGCTGCCCTCTCCTCGACGTCCGTTGGCGAGGGCAGCGCATTGGCGTCCCGCATCGAAGCTCTGAGATCTGCCGCAGTGACGGCAAAGGCCAAGGAACTGCTCATGAACAGCGTCATGAACATGATGAACGATAGAACGCGGTGATGCACTCCGTGCATTGTCGTCTCCTCTTGGTGGAATCGAAAAAGCTCGAGCGCCTGACGCATCTCGCGTACGCCATGACGTATTTGACAATGTATGCGCTGACGCCGGCGTCAGTCAAGCGCTTGGCCGCAGGCCGGCCAGCGCGGAATCCCCTATGCGCGCAGGATCAGCGGCCCCAGCGCAGCACCTGGGCGTCGAGGCCTCTGGCCAGCTCGATCAGCCCCGCGCGCGTCGCGGGATGCATGGCAGGAAGCGGATGGCGCGGTGCTTCGCACTCGATCACGCCGCCTTCCTTCATCAAGGCCTTGCATGCGAGCAGGCCGCATTGGCGGTTCTCGTAATTGATGAGCGGCAGCCAGCGCTGATAGAGATCGCAGGCCTGCTCCCGCCGGCCCGCGGCGTAGGCGTCGACGATCAGGCGGATGCCGTCGGGATAGCCCCCGCCGGTCATTGCGCCGGTGGCGCCCGCATCCAGGTCCGGGATCAGCGTGATGGCTTCCTCGCCGTCCCACGGACCTTCGATCGCATCGCCTCCGAGGCGGATCAACTCGCGCAGCTTGGACGCCGCGCCGGCCGTCTCGATCTTGAAGTAGGCCACGTGCTCGATGTCGGTCGCCATGCGTGCGAGGAAACCCGCGCTGAGCGGCGTGCCCGCGACCGGTGCATCCTGGATCATGATCGGGATCGTGATCGCGTCCGACACACGGGCGTAGAACTCGTGGATCTGCGGCTCGCCCACGCGGATCGTCGCGCCGTGGTAGGGCGGCATCACCATCACCATGGCCGCGCCCAGGTCCTGCGCCATGCGGCTGCGTTCCGCGCAGACGCGGCTGGAGAAGTGGGTGGTGGTGACGATCACCGGCACCCGACCGCCCACGTGCGTGAGGATCGTGCGTGTCAGCTGCTCGCGCTCGGCATCGGACAGGACGAACTGTTCGGAGAAGTTGGCGAGGATGCACAGCCCGTTCGAGCCGGCATCGATCATGAAGTCGACGCAGCGCTTCTGGCTCTCGAGGTCCAGCTCGCCAGCGTCCGTGAACGTGGTCGGAACGACGGGGAAGACACCCCTGTAGCGAGCTTTATTCATGTCGGTTGCTTAGTGCGAGTGAGGCGGGACTTCGGCGCCGCGGCAGCCGACGAGGAAGTCGAAATCGCAGCCTTCGTCGGCCTGCAGTACCCGGTCGACGTACAGCCCCCGGTAACCGCTGGCATCGCGAGGGTCGGGGCGCTGGGCCTCGCGCCAGGCCGCGAGGCGCAACGCCAGCTCGTCGTCGCTGATGGCCAGGTGCAGGCGCCCGGCAGCGCAGTCGAGTTCGATCAGGTCACCGTCCCGCACGATTGCCAGCGGCCCGCCGGCGCGCGCCTCGGGCGCGACGTGCAGCACGACGGTGCCGTACGCGGTGCCGCTCATGCGGGCGTCGGACAGGCGCACCATGTCGGTCACCCCCTGCGCCAGCAGCTTGGGCGGCAGGCCCATGTTGCCGACCTCGGCCATGCCCGGGTAGCCGCGCGGCCCGCAGTTCTTCATCACCAGCACCGAGTCGCGCGTGACATCGAGCTCGGGGTCGGCGATGCGCGCCTTGTAGTCATCCAGGTTCTCGAAGACCACGGCGCGGCCGCGGTGCTGCAGCAAGCTCTCGGTGGCCGCCGAGGGTTTCAGGACCGCGCCGCGCGGCGCCAGGTTGCCGCGCAGGATGCACATGCCGCCATCGGCGACCAGCGGCCTGTCGAGGGGCCGGATGACCTCGTCGTTGAGGATGGGCGCGTCCTTGACGTTGTCCCACAGGCTGCGCCCGTTGGCCGTGAGTGCCTCGGCGTGCGGCAGCAGGCCGGCTTCACCCAGGCGGCGCAGCACCGCGGGCAGGCCGCCCGCGTAGTAGAACTCCTCCATCAGGAAGCGGCCCGAGGGTTGCAGGTCGACCAGGGTCGGCGTACCGCGGCCGACGCGCGTCCAGTCTTCGAGTTCGAGCGGCACGCCGATGCGGCCGGCGATCGCCTTCAGGTGGATCACCGCGTTGGTCGAGCCGCCGATCGCCGCGATCGTGCGGATCGCGTTCTCGAATGCAGCGCGCGTGAGCAGCTTCGACAGCGTCAGGTCTTCGAGCACCATGTCGACGATGCGCATCCCGGACATGTGGGCCAGCACGTACCGCCGTGCATCGACCGAAGGGATGGCTGCGTTGTGCGGCAGCGTGACACCGAGTGCCTCGGCCGCGCAGGCCATCGTCGAGGCCGTGCCCATGGTGTTGCAGGTGCCGACCGACCGGGACATGCCCGCCTCCGCCGACAGGAAGTCGTGCAACGTGATCCTGCCGGCCTTGACCTGCTCCGACAGCTGCCAGACCGCCGTGCCCGATCCGATGTCACGCCCCTGATGCTTGCCGTTGAGCATCGGCCCGGTGCTGACCGCGATGGTCGGCACGTCGCAGCTGGCAGCGCCCATCAACAGGGCGGGCGTCGTCTTGTCGCAGCCGACCAGGAGCACGACACCGTCGATGGGGTTGCCGCGGATCGCCTCCTCCACGTCCATGCTGGCCAGGTTGCGCGTGAACATGGCGGTCGGCCGCAGATTCGACTCGCCGTTGCTGAACACCGGAAACTCCACCGGGAAGCCGCCGGCCTCCGACACGCCGCGCTTGACGTGCTCCGCCAGCTTGCGGAGATTCGAATTGCACGGGGTCAGCTCCGACCAGGTGTTGCAGATCCCGATGATGGGCTTGCCCTGAAACTCATGGTCCGGAATGCCCTGGCTCTTCATCCAGCTGCGGTACATGAAACCGTTTTTGTCGGCCGTACCGAACCAAGCGGCGGACCGGAGCTTTCGAGGCGGCAAAGTCATCGGGGATCAATCGGACGGAGTGAGGATGGGGAAGGCGACGGTTGCGCTGCCGGTCAAAGGTGCTGGAGCCGGTACCGCTCGAAGATGTCCAGCAGCTCCTGACTGGCGCGCTCGCGGTGCGCACGGTTGGCCTGGACCGCTCCCGCCGCATCCCCCTTGCACAGGAGATCGACGAGTTCCAGGTGCTCTCGGGTCGATGTCTCCAGCTTCGGCCGCAGGCGCAGGGAGAACATCAGCGCGCGGTGCGCCCGGTCGCGGTACTGCTGGATCGCCTCGACGAGCAGCCGGTTGCCGGCGGCCTCGATCAGGAACTTGTGGAAGTACTCGTCGGCTTGAGCCCAGGCATCGAGATTCTTGACCTTGAGCGCGCGCGCCATCTCGCGTGTCGCATCGACCAAGGGCTTCATCTCGGCCGGCGTCGGCTTGCGGCGCGCCACGAGCTCGACCGCGCACGATTCGAGGGCGGTCAGGACTTCGTAGATCTCCTTCATGTCCGTGGCCGACACGGGCAGCACCCTCATGCCGTGCCGCGGGACGATCTCGATCAGGCCTTCGTTCTGCAAACGTATCAACGCCTCGCGCAACGGCGTTCTGCTGATGCCGAGCTCGACGGCCAGGTCGCTTTCGAGCGCCTGCGCACCCGGAGGGTAGACGTTGTCGAGAATGCGGCGGCGTATCGTGTGGTACGCGCGGTCGACCAGCGAGGGGGCCGCAGCGCCCGGCGACGACTTCGGACGGGTGTTCGATGGTTCACCCGCATCCAGCAGCGACTTCGATAGTTCAACGGTAGTCATGTAGCACCAATCTGTTCGAGACGGCGCCGGACATGGCGCTGCCATGGTTGACAGAATAGCGTATGCGTCAGCGAACACGCTGTCAACGCGACTGTGTGGCAACAAAACTTCCAGCCTCCATCAGCAGAGCGGTCGACGCCTCGAATCCATCGCGCAGCGAGCGCGGCGGCGAGCGCTCATTCCTTGACCGACCCCGTCATGCCCGAAACGTAGTACTCGACGAAGAACGAATAGACGAAGGCCACCGGCAGCGAACCGAACAGCGCGCCCGCCATCAGCGAACCCCAGTGGTAGACGTCACCCTCGACGAGCTCGGTGACGACGCCGACCGGCAGGGTCTTGATCTCGCTCGAAGAGATGAACGTCAGTGCGTAGATGAATTCGTTCCACGACAGCGTGAAGGCGAAGATGCCGGCAGAGATCAGCCCCGGCACCGCCAGCGGCAGGATGATCTTGGACAGGATCTGCCAGCGCGTCGCACCGTCGATCAGCGCGCACTCTTCCAACTCGAAGGGGATCGAGCGGAAGTAGCCCATCAGCAGCCAGGTGCAGAACGGAATCAGGAAGGTGGGATAGGTCAGGATGAGTGCCAGCCGGGTGTCGAAGATGCCGAGGTTGTTGATCACCGAGGCCAGCGGAATGAACAGGATGGACGGCGGCACGAGGTAGGCGAGAAAGATCGCCAGGCCGGTCTGCTTCGAGCCGCTGAAACGCAGCCGCTCGATCGCATAGGCCGCCAACACGGACGCCGCAAGCGACACGAAGGTGGCCACGACCGAGACCAGCACCGTGTTCCACATCCACTGCGGGTACGAGGTCTCGAACAGCAGCTTCTTGACGTGCGCCAGCGTCGGTGCGGAGATCCAGAACGGATTGCCTTCGCGCGACAGCAGCTCGTTGTTCGGCTTGAACGCCGTGATCGCCATCCAGTAGAAGGGGAACAGCAGCGTGAAGATGAACGCGCCGAGCGGGAGGTAGACCTTGAAGATGCGCCGCGAGCGGCTCTCGAGGAACTCCATGCCGACCGAGTCTTCGGCCGCGGCCGCGCGCGCGACGGCGCTGCTGGCGCGGACGGACGAGGCCGCGGCCGTCGCGTTGGGGGCGCTGTTCGCGTTCATCGATCGGCTCCGCCTTGCTGCCATGCTCGGCGCTGGAGGCCGAAGTAGCTGAACATGATGGCCGCCAGGAGGAACGGCACCATTGCGATGGAGATGGCCGCGCCTTCGCCGAGCGCCCCGCCCGAGATCGCACGCTGGAACGACAGGGTCGCCATCAGGTGGGTCGCGTTCAGTGGCCCGCCGCGGGTCAACACGTAGATCAGCTGGAAGTCGGTGAAGGTGAAGAGCACCGAGAACGTCATCACCACGGCGATGATCGGCGTCAGCAGCGGCAAGGTGACGTGGCGGAACTGCTGCCACGGCGTCGCGCCATCGATCGCCGATGCCTCGTAGTACGACGGCGAGATCGTCTGCAAACCGGCCAGCAGCGTGATGGCGACGAACGGCACGCCGCGCCACACGTTGGCGGCGATGGTCGAGAAGCGCGCGTTCCACGGTTCACCGAGGAAATCGATGTACGTGTCGATCACACCGAGCTTCACCAGCACCCAGCTGATCACGGAGAACTGCGCGTCGTAGATCCACCAGAACGCCAGGGCCGAGAGCGCCGTCGGCACGATGTAGGGCAGCAGGATCACCGCCCGGAAGAACGTCTTCATCCTGAGGTTGCGGTTCAGCAGCAGCGCCAGCCAGAGGCCGAGCACGAACTTCAGGACGCTGGCGATCGTGGTGTAGAAGAGCGTGTTGAACAGCGCCAGCCGGGTCACGCTGTCGCCCCACAGGTAGCGGTAGTTCTCCAGCCCGACCCATTCGCCGGCGCGGCCGACCTTGGCGTCGGTGAAGCCGAGCCACGTACCCAGGCCGAGCGGATACGTCAGAAACACCAGCAGCAGGACCGCGGCCGGGAGCATGAATAAGAAGCCGAGGCCGTTGCGGCTGTCTTGGAGTTTCTGAAGCATGGGCTTTCGCACCGCAGGGGGTGGCTCGGGAGCGGTCGCTCAGACCTTGTAGTAGCGCTCGGCGCGCTTCTGCGCGCGCTCGGCGGCTTCCTTCGGGCTCTTCGAGCCGCTGGCGGCCTCGGCCACCATGTTCGGAATGATGAAGTCCGCCCCTGCCCCCGCCGAGGCGTAGCCGAGCCGCCCGGCGTATCCGGCCGGCCGCATGTTCTTCACGCAGTCGCGGTAGGCAGTGTTCTTCGGATCCGACGTCCAGATGGCGCTCTTCTCGTACGCCGCCAGCGGGTGGGCGACGTAGCCGTTGGAAGCCGTGAGCCAAGGATCGAACTGCTCCTCCTCCATCATGAAACGCAGGAACTCCTTGGCCGCCTGCGGGTACTTCGTGTACTTGAAGACCATCTGGTTGAAGAACAGGTGCGATTCGGTCGGCACCCCGATCGGCCCGATCGGGAACGCTGCGTGGTTGATGTCCGACGCCAGCTCCTTGACCTTGGCATCCTGCGAGTTCTTCGCCGTGTAGTAGATCGAGATGGCGTTGTTCGTGCAGCTGACCTGGCCGTCGAGGAAGGCCTTATTGTTGTTCGGATCGAGCCACGACAGCGTGCCGGGCACGAAGGTCGCGTAGAGCTCCTTCGCGTACTCCAGCGCCTTCAGCGTCTCCGGGCTGTCGATGATGACCTTGTTGTTCTTGTCGACGAGCTGGGCGCCGTGCGACCACATCAGCCAGTTCGTCCACAGGCTGTCGCCGGTCGCGTTGCCGAGCGCGTAGCCGCCCGGCGTCCCCTTCTCCTTCAAGGCCTTGTGAAGCGCGAGGAACCCCGCGGTGTCCTTCGGGAAAGCATCGAAGCCGGCCGCCTTCACATGGCTTTCGCGATAGACGAGCAGCGACCCCGAAGCGCCCAGGCCCAGCCCGAGCCAGCGCTTGCCGTCGGGCTTCAGGTACTGATGCACCGCCGGATACCAGCCGCCGTACTTCCTGCCCAGGTATTCGGCGACGTCCGTCATGTCCAGCAGCTTTTCGGGATACAGGTTCGCGTCGTCGTTGGTCGACAGCACGATGTCCGGGCCGGCCCCGGTGTTGGCCGCCACCGCGGCCTTCGGCCGGACGTCTTCCCAGCTCTCGTTGTCGACGCGCACTTCCACGCCCGTCTTCTCGGTAAACTTCTTGACGTTGGCCATGTAGGCGTCGATGTCGCCCTGCACGAAGCGGCTCCAGCGCAGCACCCGGAGCTTGGCGCCCTTTTCGGGCTTCAACGCCAGCGCCTGGGCGTGTACCGCCGGCGCCCAGATTGCGGCGGCACCGCCGCCGAGCGTCGCGGCAGCGGTGGCCGCGGAGCCTTCGAGAAATCGACGGCGGTTGATGGGCAACGTCATGGTGATGTCTCCTCTGCGGGTGAGTGAATCAGGCGACCAGCCGCTGCCCGGTGGCGGCATCGAACACGTGGGCGCGCTGCGCGTCGGGGCGCAGGTGGATCGTCGAACCCGGGGCGAGCTGGTGGCGTTCGCGGAACACCGCTGCCAGGTCGACGCCGTGGTGCCGGCAGGCCACGAAGGTGTCCATGCCGGTCGGCTCCGTGACCGCGACGACCGCGGCGATGGCGCCCGGGCTCTCGCCCACCAGCGCCAGGTGCTCGGGCCGCGTGCCGAGAATCACCGGCTGGCCGTCGGCGCCGCCGGCGTCCGGGGGCGCCGGCACCGCGATGCCCCCGGCCAGTTCGACCTGCACCTCGCCGCCATGGCGGCGCAAGGTGCCCGGCAGGAAATTCATGGCCGGCGAACCGATGAAGCCGGCGACGAACTGGTTGGCAGGATGGTCGTACAGGTCGAGCGGGCTGCCGGTCTGTTCGATGCGGCCGTCGCGCATGACGACGATCTGGTCGCCCATCGTCATCGCCTCGATCTGGTCGTGCGTCACGTAGATCGACGTGGTCTTCAGCCGCTGGTGCAGCTCCTTGATCTCGCTGCGCATCGCGACGCGCAGCTTGGCATCGAGGTTCGACAGCGGCTCGTCGAAGAGAAAGACCTGCGGGTCGCGGACGATCGCGCGTCCCATCGCGACGCGCTGCCGCTGGCCGCCCGACAGCTGGCGCGGATACCGGTCGAGCAGCGCGCCCAGCGCCAGGATCTCGGCCGCGCGCGCCACCTTCGCCTCGGCGACCTTCGGATCCACCTTGGCCAGCGAGAGCGAGAACGCCATGTTCTGCCGCACCGTCATGTGCGGATAGAGCGCGTAGTTCTGGAACACCATCGCGATGTCGCGCTCCTTCGGCGGCATCTGGTTCACGACCTTGCCGCCGATCAGGATGTCGCCTTCGCTGATGCTCTCGAGCCCCGCGATCATGCGCAGCAGCGTGCTCTTGCCGCAGCCCGAGGGACCGACCAGCACGGTGAACGAGCCGTCGGGGATCTCGATGCCCACGCCATGCAGCACCCCGACGCCGCCAAAGCGCTTCTTCACTGACGCGATCGAGACATTGGCCATCGCTACGTATTCCTTAGTGAACGCGGTGATGCTATCCCCGCTGCCCGCGATCGGCCTGCGGACATACCCCGTTTGATCTTCTAAAAGTTGTCTGATAACCTGACGAATCATGGAACCACTCACCCTTGCCCCCGTCGAGCGACTGTCCGATCGGCTTGCCGCATTGCTGGCCCAGCAGATCGAGGCCGGCCGCATGCGCCCGGGCGATCGGCTGCCCACCGAGGCCCAGCTGGCGAGCGAGCACGGCGTCTCGCGCTCGGTGGTCCGTGAGGCGGTGCACCAGGTGCGCTCGCAAGGCCTGCTCGTCTCGCGCCAAGGCTCGGGCATGTTCGTGGCCGCGCCGCCGCCGCGCGGCTTGACCTTCGACCCCAAGGTGCTCGAGTCGGTGGAGGCCGTACTGCAGGTGCTGGAGTTGCGGCGTGTGATCGAGGGCGAGATGTCGGCGCTCGCTGCAACGCGTGCGACACGCGCCGAGATCGCCGCGCTCAAGCGCGCGCTGAAGGCGATCGACACCGCCAACGAGAAGGGCGAGCTGGGATTGACCGAGGACTTCGAATTGCACCGTGCGATCGGCGCGGCGACGCACAACCCGCAGTTCGTGCGGCTGCTCGCTTTCATCGAGCAGTACCTGCTCGACGGGATGCGCGTCACCAAGTCGAACGAGGCGCGCCGCGAGGAGTGGGTGGAGCAGGTGCGCGGCGAGCACCGCGCCATCGTCGATGCGATCGCCGCGCGCGACCCGGAAGGCGCACGCCGCGCCGCCATTCGCCACCATCAACGTGGTGAGCAGCGGCTCAAGGAAGGTGGCGTGGCGGCGGAAGGGAAGAGCCGGCGCCGCGCGTCCGCAGGTTGAGCCGGCGCGCGGCCTCGTGCACGCGAGGCGGCGGCCACGGCCCCTCGTCGGCTGGTGGGATCCCTGCCATGGCAATGAAAACGGGTTAGGGCAACGTTGAACAAGCAGCGTGGTGCCGTCGGGCACTGTCAATCGACATCTAGAACTGACCCCCAGTTGATGACCAGTTGGTAGTCGATGCAGGTGCACCGTTTGCGCTTCGTGCGCAGCCGGTAGCTGTCGCCCCGGATGGTGGCGGCGTGGCTGTGGTGCAGCAGCCGGTCAAGGATGGCGGTGGCGACCACAGCATCGCCGAACACGCCGCCCCATTCGGCCACCGAGCGGTTGCCGATCACCAGCATCGAGCCGCGCTCGTAACGCCGGCTGACGAGCTGGAAAAACAGATGCGCCGCATTGGCCTCGAACGGCAGGTAGCGCCCAGCTCATCGACCACCAGCAGCTTGGGCTTGCTGAAGTGCAGCAGCTTGTCCTCCAGCCGGCCCTCGGCATGCGCGCCGGTGGTGCCGTGCACCCGGGCATCGGCGATCTCGCGCATCCAGCGCGCCAAGTGCGCGTGCAGCGCCTCCAGGTGCTCGAAGGCATGGCCGGCGCTGGCGTTGCGCTTGATGTAGCCCACGCCACGCTCGTCCTTGCCCTTGGTGCGCCCGGGTACGGCGCGCAGGCCCGCGGCGTGACGCCCCAGTGGCGGCAGAAGGCCTGGAAGCGTTCGTTGAACGTGACCGATCTGCAGTTGTTGGCCGGGCGCGGTCTCGTAGCGCACGGGGGCTCCGCCTGCGCGCGCAGCTCGCGCCGCAGCGGGACCACGGCGCGCTGCCTCTCGCTCCCCAGGCCTGTTGCGACCTGCGGAGCTTGGAACAACACCTCTTCCATGCGACCTCAACTTCGCACCGTGCGCGGGCTGACGCTGATGCCCAGCTCACGCGCCAGACCCGCACCACATCGGCGTTGCCGCGGTGGCGCTGCAGCCGCTCGGCCAGCCACGCCTGGTGAACTTGCAGCACACCGCACCGCGCAGCGACATCCTTGGGCCGCCAGCCGCCAAGCCGCAGGTCCTCGCGCACCGTGTTGCCGCTACAACCCAGCTCCCGGCTGATGCGCTTGGTTCCCATCCCAGCGCCGACAGCGCCAGCATTCCCTAGGTCAAACCCGATAACGCGCATACCCCAATGGCCGGGATGTATACAGGCAATAGATTCATGTATGAGTCCTCGACCCGGGAATTGCGGTCCTCGGGGCTCGCGCGCCTGCCGCCGCGTAGGCCAACAAGTTCCGACGCCCGTCTTTTCACCGGAGGAGCCCCATGCCCATACCACAGCGCTCTCATCGGACAGTTGCGCTCGCAGCGGTCACGCTCGCCCTGACGGCGACCAGCGCCGCCGATGCTCGCGTCACGAAGATCACCTTTCAGACCTCTACCAATGTGCCCAACTCAGGTCCAGTCGGACCCTATGTGGAGTGGAGGGGCGTAGCGGAAGGGGAGATAGACCCGTTCGATCGACGCAATGCGGTCATCACCGACATCGAACTCGCACCCCGCAATGCCAATGGCAAGGTGACCTACGCCACGCAGTTCACCTTACTCATGCCGGTCGACATGGGTAAGGCCGGCGGCATCTTGATGCAGCTCATACCGAACCGTGGCAACAACGCCAATCCGTACGGCACCGACCTGATCTTTGCGTACGGGCAGGTGCTCCTCAATGTCGCTTGGCAGGGCGACATTCCGATCACCGGGACAACAGGAAGTCTGGGCATCAACGTTCCCCGGGCGACAGGCGTGGTGGGCCCGGTCTGGGACCGCTTCATAGGCCCCAGCGGCCTGCAGGTGACCATCGACGACATCGCGACACGGCCGCTGGCCACGATGGACACGACGCAGGCGCGTTTGATCTCGTTCGCCAGCGAGTCGCCAGAAGGGGTGAAGGCCGATGTGGTTGAGATTCCGAGTGCCGACTTCGCCTTCGCAAGCTGCTCCGCTGCGAACCCCTTCCCTGGGACTCCAAGCGCCACGCAGCTTTGCATCCGAGGCGGCTTCGACAGCCAGCGCGGCTACGAACTCGTGCGCCTTGCCAAGGATCCCTACGTTCTCGGCGTAGGAGAGGCAGCGATGCGTGATGTCAGTTCATTTTTCCGTTACGCCGCTGCCGACGACTTCGGCACTGCGAACCCTGTCGCCGGCCGAATCCAACATGCGCTCAACTTCGGCAATTCGCAGTCAGGGCGTCTGGGAAAGCATTTCCTCAACAACGGCTTCAATGAAGACGACAGCGGCACGGTAGGCAGGATCGTCTTCGACGGCATGAACCCGAACATCGCCGGCATGATGGGGAGCTTCAATATCCGCTTCGCCATCCCCGGCGACATCGCCGAGATGTACGACCCGGGCGCGAACGGCACCTTGTGGTGGGAAGACTATGCCGACCCGGTGCGCGGCGGGCAGCCGTGGGGCTTTCTCACCCGCTGCCGCATGACCAACACGTGTCCAAAGATCATGGAGACCTACGGCGGTGCCGAAATGTGGTACAGCCATGGCAGCCCCGGCATCACAGGTACCCTCGGGTCGGAAGATCTTCCGCTGCCCGCCAACGTCCGGCGCTACTACCACGCGGGCACCGCCCACGGCGGCGGCACGCCGAGCTGGAATCTGGCCGCGCGCTCCACCAACCCCCTCAGGCACATCAACAACCCCAACGGCCAGAGAGAGACGAACCGTGCGCTCCACGTGGCGATGATCGAATGGGTGCGCAACGGGACCCTGCCTCCGCCCAGTGCATACCCCCGCGTGAGTGACGGTACGCTGGTCCCCGCGAATTCGGCAGCCTTGGGTTGGCCAGCCATCCCCGGCTCGCCGACGCCCGACGGGGTGATGAATCCGGTGCTCAACTACGACTATGGCCCTGGGTTCAGCAACAGCCTGGGCTCGGGCGTGATCAGCAAAGTACCGCCGCCGATCTTGGGAGTCATTGCTTCGCTGGCACCGAAGGTTGACGCCGACGGCAACGAGGTCGCAGGTCTCAGGTCGCTGCTCCATCGCATGCCGTTGAGCACATACACCGGCTGGAACCCGATTCAGAGCGGGCCGCTCGCCGGGCGCGAGCAGTCGCTCGCCGGCGGGTCCATCCCCTTCCCACGTACAGCGGCCGAGCGCCTTGCACTCGGCGACCCGCGCCTGTCCATCGTCGAGCGCTATGGTTCGCTGGGCAACTACCTTTTCCAGGCCAACAAAGTCGCCAAGAGCCTGGTCGCGCAGCGTCTTCTCCTGCCGTCCGACGCGACGATGCTGGTCAACACGATGAAAACGCAGATGACCAATGGCGGCGTGTTGCCCTTGCTCCCCTGAACGACGACAACCGGGTGCCGCTGTGCACTCGGACTACCAACTTTCTGGGTTTGAAGGAGAGGTTCCATGACACTGCAACGAATCAATCGCGTCCAGTCGGCCTTGTACATCGGGCTTTTCGCCGCGTCCGCCTCGACGTTCGCCCAGGCCAACCTGGTGAACAACGGCAGCTTCGAAAGCGGCAGCTTCGCCAGTTGGACCGAAGTCGGCAACAGCGCATTCAATGGCGTCCAGTGTCCCGGCGCTGGCGCGGTGCCTCAGGGCATCTGTGGTGCCTATTTCGGCCCCATTGGATCGTTGGGCGGGATTCAGCAGGCCATCGCGACGGTCCCCGGCGGACAGTACACGATCAGCTTCTCATTCCTCGGTGACGGGAGCGCGCCTGGCCAATTCATTGTGGACTTCGGCGGGGTGACGCTGTTGAGCCGGTCTGATGCGGCGGCGGCCACCGTTGGTTTCCAAGCCTTCGAATTCATCGCCACCGCTAACAGTTCAAGTTCGCTGCTCAGCTTCAACTTCCGCAATGATCTCGGCTTCATGGAGCTTGACAACGTGGCGGTGACCGCCGTCCCTGAACCAGGCACGTATGCACTGATGCTTGCCGGCGTGGGGGCGCTTCTGTACGCACGCAGACGCATCCGTCGTCACTGAGCCGAAGCGTGCACACGACCCTCGGGACGTGAGCCGATGTCTCGTGCCAGCTTGCGCGACGTGGGACTAAGATCGCGTTATGAGCCGAATGTCCGAGCGTCTGCGCGAGTCGATCGAGGCAGAGATCGCAACCGGAAAGCTGCCTCCCGGGACGAGGCTTGAAGAGATCGAGCTCGCAAAACGCTTTGGTGTCTCCCGTACGCCGGTGCGGGAGGCTTTGTCCCTGCTGCTCGGCGAGGGCTTCGTCGAATCCGGCGCACGGGGGATGGTCGTCACGCAGGTTTCGCCCACGCGCCTGATCGAGATGTTCGAGGTCATGGCCGAGCTCGAGGCGATGTGCGCGCGGTTGGCGGCGCGTCGCATGACGGACCAGGAGATTGCGGCCCTGGAATCCGCTCATGAGGAATGCCGAAAGGCAGCCGCAAGCCGTGATACGGACGCGTACTTCTACGCAAATGAACGCTTTCACTTCGCGATCTACGCAGGTTCGCATAACAGCTTCCTCGTTGAGGAAGCTGTCGCGCTTCAGCGCAGGCTGCGACCGTACCGCCGCCTGCAGTTGAGGGTACGCAACCGTGTCAACGGCTCTTTCGAAGAACACCAGGCCATCCTGGACGCACTGCGAGATGGCGACGCCGAGGCAGCTACCTTGCATTTGCGTGGTCACGTGCTGGTTCAGGGCGAGCGCTTTGCCGATCTCATCGCCAGCCTGGATCAGTTGACGGCGGGACCCGTCGCCTTGCCGTCGAATGGACCACCCTCTCAAGTAGCGGTCGCAGCAGCGGATGCACCGGCCACCCGTGTCAAGGCGGCCCGTCGAGCGTAGCTTCAGCGCGTGCGACGCATGAGTCCTGCCAAGTCACCTTCACGCCGTCAGCGTTGGCGATCAGGCCGCTGATCCTAGGCGTGCATCGCCTCGACATGATCGCTCACAACCCCGATGAACGCACGCAAGCGGTTCAGCCGGCGCAGGTCCCGGTGGTAGCCCATCCAGATCTCCCGGCTCGGAGGTTCGTCGGCCAACTGCAGCCGCCGCAGCCCCTGCACGTGGTTGCCGACCACCCGCGGCAACACGGCGATGCCGATGCCGCGCAGGCACATGCGTGCCTGCACATGGCGGTTGTTGGACGACAGCAGCGGCCATGCCTTGGGGAAGCTGGCCTTGAGCCACTCGATGTCGGGAAAGTGCCCCGTCGACGTGTCGTGCATGATGAGCCTGAACCCCGCGCCATCCCCCAGCACCGGGTCGGGCGATCCCTCCGCGATGTAGACCCCGTAGGGCAGGCGAACCAGCCGACGCTGCACCACGTCAGGCCCTTCGAAAGGCACGATCCGGAAGGCGATGTCCGCCTCGCGCTGCGCCAGATTGAACAGGCGCGTGCCTGTCAATATCTCGACGTCGACGTGCGGATATGACCTGCTGTAGTCCGCGATGATGGCTGGCAGCACATAGGCGCCGAACCAGTCGGCGCACGATATCCGCAACCGCCCCTGCAGCTTCTCTTCCCGGCCTTCCAGGCGGCGGGCCATTGCCAGCGCGCCCTCTTCCATCTGCTCGGCCAGCGCGATGATGCCGGCGCCTTCGTCGGTTGGCACGAGCCCGTCGGCGGTGCGCTGGAACAGCGTGTGGCCCACCGCCTGCTCGAGCGCACGCAGACGGCGCCCGATCGTCGGATGACTCAGCTGCAGGGACCGGGCTGCACCCCCCAGGGTGCCCGACCGGGCGACGGCGAGAAAGATGCGGATGTCGCTCCACTCCACGCGACGGCCCCTTCAATAGTGAACGGCGAGCGTACAGCACTGTCAGTTGGCGAACAGAGCTGAAGCTGGGACATTGGCTGCATCCCGGCGCCCCGCCGACCCTCCCACACCCGGGCTCGTCAGCCACTGGCGGCTGGCGCATGGCACCGGGCGGCACTGAAAGGATCCCATGAGCAAGACTTGGCTGATCACCGGCTGTTCAGCCGGACTGGGCAGCGCACTGGCCAATGCCGTCGCCGCGCGCGGCGACCGGCTGGTGGCCACGGCGCGCCGCGCCTCGGCATTGCAGCCTCTGTGCGACCGCCACCCCGACACGGTCAGGGCGGTGTCGCTCGACGTGACACGACCCGGTGATGCGCAGAGGGCGGTGGCCATGGCCGAGCAGGCCTTTGGCGGCCTGGACGTGCTGGTGAACAACGCGGGCACGGGCTTCATCGGCGCCATCGAAGAAGGCGAACCTGACGAGTACCGGCCCCTCTTCGACACCAACGTCTTCGGTCTGATCGAGACCACACGCGCCGCCTTGCCTGCCTTGCGCCGGCGCAGGGGCGCCCGCATCGTCAACCTGTCGTCCAGCGCCGGCATTGCCGGATCCGCCGGCTCCGGCTTCTACAACGCGACCAAGTTTGCGGTGGAGGGGCTTTCGGAAGCGCTGGCCGAGGAGCTGGCACCGCTGGGCGTGCGGGTGCTCATCGTTGAGCCGGGCCCCTTTCGCACCGACTTCCTGGGCCGGTCGATGGCCTCGGCCGCGCGCAGGATCGCTGCGTATGCCGAGACGGCGCACGCACGACACCTCTACCGTGAGCGCAACGATGGCCGGCAGGCGGGCGATCCGGCCAAGGCCGTCGCCGTGATGTTGCGGGCCATCGACGCCGAGCACCCACCCCTGCACCTGCCCCTGGGCCCTGCGGCCCACCGGGCCGCGACGCGCAAACTCGATGCATTCCGAGCCGACATCGCCGCCTGGCGCGACCTTTCGATCGCCACCGATTTCGAGCACGGTCGCTGAGGATGCCCATGTCTGCGCAACTCTCAGCACGATCAGACGCTTCCACCTCCCAGCAGCGCCGATGGCTCGCCTTCGCGGTCTTGCTGGTGGGCGCGTTCCTGCCACCGCTGGACTTCTTCATCGTCAACGTGGCGCTGCCGTCCATCCGCGGCAGCCTTCACACCAGTGCCGCCGAACTGCAGCTCGTGATCTCCGGCTACGCCGCTGCCTACGCGGTGTTCCTGATCACCGGCGGCCGGCTCGGCGACCTCTTCGGGCGACGACGGGTCTTCCTGCTCGGCCTCAGCGGCTTCGGGGCGACGTCCCTGATGTGCGGGCTGGCGCCGTCGCCGCAGGTCTTGATCATCGGTCGGGTGCTGCAAGGCCTGAGCGCCGCCGCCATGGCGCCGCAGGGCCTGGCATCAATCCATGCCTTGTTCCCGCTGCACGAGCGGTCACGCGCCCTGGGCATCTACGGCGCGACGATCGGCTTGGCCGCGGTGGTCGCGCAAGCCCTGGGCGGTGCGTTGATCGCCGCGAACATCCTGGACTTGGCGTGGCGCGTCATCTTTCTGGTGAACCTGCCCATCGTTGCGGTGGTGCTGGCCGGCGGGCTGCCCCTGTTGCCCGATGCACGCGCGGACAGCCCGGCGCCGATCGATCGCATCGGCGTGCTGCTGTGCGCTTGCACGCTCGGCTTTCTGATCGCGCCGCTGGTGGAGGGCCGCGAGCGCGGATGGCCGTGGTGGGCGTGTGCCATGCTGGTCGCTGCCCCCCTCGTCGGCATGCACTTCTGGCGCCATGAGCAGGCCTATGCGCGCCAGGGCGGTGTGCCGCTCGTCAGCGTCGACCTGATGCGCGTGCGGGGGCTGAGGGCCGGCTTGGCAAGCGTGCTCTGCTTCTACGTGGTGTCCGCCTTCTTCCTGGTCTTTTCCGTCTACCTGCAATCGGCGCTGGGCATCGACGCCCTGGCGACGGGCCTGGTCTTCCTGCCGTTCGGCCTCGGGTTCTTCATCGGCCCGCTGACCACGCCGTGGGCCACGCGCATGTTCGGCCGCTGGGTGACTGCGATCGGCATGTGGCTCGAAGTCGCCGGCTGCGTGCTTCTGGCGGCGCTGGTGTGGCACACACCCGCCAGGATGCCCGACCTGTCCGCCGTCACGGTCGCCGTCGGCTTGCTGGGCTTCGGCCAGGGCTGGGCCTTGCCGACGCTGGTGCGATCCGTCATCGACCGTGCCCCGCCGGGTGAATCCGGCATGATCTCTGGCGTCACCAACTCCGCGCTGCAAGTCAGCGCGTCGCTGGGCGTCGCGGTCATCGGGGGTGTCTTCTTCAGCGTCGCGGGACCCTCACCAAGCCCGGCCGCCATGGCCGAGGCCTTGGGTGCGGCCATGCTGTGCATCGCTGCCAGCCTCGCAGGCGCAGCCGTGCTGTCCATCGTCGCGTCTCAACGATGAACGGGCGCGTCGCGAGGCAGCGCCGGTCGGTGAGTCGGTGATTACGATGACCGGATGTGAAAGGCCGGCAGACGGCAGCGGCCTGGGCCGGAAGAAGGCACCAGTCGATTCGCGCTGCGCCGCGTGTGCCGTCAGCCGGTGCGCGGCGAGCGACGATCTCTTCGCAAAATCACCCAGACGACGCGTTTCAATCCAGCCATGACAAACATCGACCTGTCCTCGCTTTACCGCCGCTATATCGACTGCCTGAACGCCCGCGATCTCGACCGCCTCGAAGACTTCGTACATTCCGACGTCCACTACAACGGAAGACGCATCGGCCTGTCCGGCTACCGCGCCATGCTGCAAGGCAACTACCGCGACATACCGGACCTGCGCTTTCATATCCAGCTGCTGGTTGCAGACGCCGCGACGGTGGCGAGCCGGCTCAATTTCGATTGCCGGCCGGTGGGCCGCTTTCTTGACATGGATGTGAACGGACGGCGAGTGTCGTTCAGCGAGCATGTGCTCTATGAGTTCGAGGATTTGCGCATTCGCACCGTCTGGTCGCTGATCGACAAAGCCGCCATCGCCCACCAGCTGGCGTCGACCGCCTGAGCGTGACCGCCTTCGCCACGACCTTGTCGACGCCAGCAGTACCGATTCGGGGCCGCGCCAACTCGCGCACGCCGAGCACCACGCGGAGTGTGCTCTGCCGGTTGACGCGCCAACTGTTCCCCAGACGCGCCGGCAGTGCCGAAAAACGAAAAACGGGCTAACCGCCTTCGCAGTCAACCCGTTGATTCCGAACATCTCTTCTGGTCGGGGCGACACGATTCGAACGTGCGACCTACTGCTCCCAAAGCAGCCGCGCTACCAAGCTGCGCTACGCCCCGACTGACCGCGCATTGTAGCCTGCGGCAACGCTCACTCCCCCACGCTCACCGTGGGTGATGGCAGCTGCAGCTGGCGTGCCACGGCAATGCACTGCTGAATGTGCTGCTCGCACACGTAGCGCAGCGTCGCGAAGGTCAGTGCGGCCGAGACGGCCTGGCCCGCGAGCGGGACGTACTTGGCCGCCTGCTGCGCCGTCAGGCGCACGCCCACCATCTTCAGCAGCCTGATCACCAGCTCGCGCGTCACGAGCTTGCCGACCACCATGCCGCCGCCTGCCGAGAGCACCTTGTAGACGACCACCTGCCGGTCGGGCGCCAGCCGCTCGATCTGCTCCGGCGTCAGGCCGAAGATCTGGTTGATGTCGGGCAGCAGCTTGACCAGCATGCCCACGTCGGTCACCCAGTCGAGGCCGGGGATCGGCAGCGTGGCGACGCCCGCCGCCATCGCTGCGCGCTTGTTGACGAGCCGGCGCGCGGCGCGCGCCGCAGTCTCGAGCTGCTGCGGCGTGGTCGGGACGGCGACCCACGCGTTCATGTCGTTGTGCGTCATCGCTCGACCTCCTGGAAACGATCATGCGGATCGCACGGATCACGGGGGGCTGGGGGCATCAGGCATTCTCCACTTTGACGAGCGGCGGGCGGATGTTCTCGCGCCGCGCCGGCAGCATCGGGTTGTCCTCGCGGGCGGCGTTCAGGATGATGGACGTCGAGGTCTCGGTCAGCAGGCAGAAGCGGGTGACGACCGCATCGAGGTGCGCCACGTCGATCACTGCGATCTGCAGGATCCAGCTGTCCTCGCCCGTCACGTTGTAGGCATCGATGACTTCCGGCGTCTCCTGGATGAGCTGGACCACCCGCGCGTACTCGGCCCGCCCGACGCGGATCACGGCGCGGATGCCGTAGCCCAGCGCGCCGACGTTGACCTTCGCCCGGTAGCCGGTGATCACGCCCGATGCCTCGAGCTTGCGCACCCGCTCGCTCACGGCCGGCTGCGACAGGTGCACACGCCGGCCCAGCTCCGCCATCGTGAGCCGGGCATCGGCCTGGAGTTCGGCCAGGATGCGGGTGTCGTACGCGTCGAGGTCGGAAGACATCTTCAAAGCCTAGCACGCACAAGACGATGATTTGCAAGGCGTTGCAACGTGAAGACGTTGAACCGCCTCTCGAAACCCGCGGCGCGGCCTTCTAACATCGACGCCCATGACGACCGCCGCAAGCTCCTCCCCGGCGCCGGGCGCAACGCTCTCGCCGCTGATCCTCGCCTGCCTGGCCGCGACCTGGCTGGTCTGGGGCTCGACCTACCTCGCGATCAAGTTCGCGCTGGTGAGCTTCCCGCCCTTTTTCCAGATGGGCACGCGGTTCCTCGCCGCAGGCGGGCTGCTGCTGGCGTGGATGCGCTGGCGCGGCGCGCCCCTGCCCTCGCGCCGCCAGTGGGGCCACGCGCTGGTGGTGGGCACGCTGATGCTGGGCGGCGGCATGGGCGGCACCGCGTATGCCGAGCTGACGGTGGGTTCCGGCCTCGTGGTGGCCTTCATCGCCGTGGTGCCGCTGATGATCGCGCTGGTCAATCTGGGCTTCGGCGTCAGGCCGCGCACGCTGGAAGCCGCGGGCATCGCGGTCGGGCTGGCCGGCGTGCTGATGCTCACGCAGGGCCGGGGCTTCCAGGCCTCGCCGGCCGGCCTCGCGGCCATCACGATCGCCTGCGTGACCTGGTCGGTCGGCAGCGTGCTGAGCCAGCGCAGCCTGCCGCTGGCCCCCGGCGCCATGGGCTTCGCCAGTGAGATGCTGTGCGGCGGCGCGGTGCTGATGGCGCTGTCTTGGCTGACCGCCGAGACGCCCCGATGGCCGCCCACGCCGCAGGCCGCGGCGGCCTGGCTGTACCTCGTCGTCGCCGGCTCGCTGATCGCCTTCAATGCCTACATGGTGCTGCTGGCGCGTGCACCCGCGGGGCTGGCCTCCAGCTACACCTTCGTCAACCCGGTGATCGCGATGCTGCTGGGCGTGGCGATCGGCGGCGAGACCGTCACCGGCTACGAATGGGGCGCGGTGTCGGTCGTGCTCGCGGGCGTGGTGCTGCTGATGTGCAGGCCGCGCGCGCGCTGACGGCGGGCGCGGCTACCGGCGCGCGCGCGCCGCCTCGCGGATGGCGGTCAGCGTGCTGCGCGTGGTGCTGACGTCGGCGTCCAGCTTCACGTGCAGCAGCGTCGGCCGGCCGCTGTCGAGGGCGGCCTGGAACGCCGGCTCGAACTGCGCGGTGCGGTCGATGCGCTCGGCCCGCCAGCCATAGGCCTGGGCCAGCGCGGCGAAGTCGGGGTTGAAGAGGTCGCTGCCGCTCACGCGGCCCGGGTAGTCGCGCTCCTGGTGCATGCGGATCGTGCCGTAGGTGCCGTTGTCCACCACCACGCTGACCAGCCGCGCCGCGCCGTAGCCGGTGGCCGTGGCGAGTTCCTGTCCGGTCATCAGGAAATCGCCGTCGCCCGCGATGTTGACCACGGTGCGCTGCGGCTGCAGCAGCGATGCCGCCACGGCCGCGGGCACGCCGTAGCCCATCGCGCCCGCGGTGGGCGCGAGCTGCGTGCGGCCGTGGTGCTGCAGCCCGAAGTAGCGCACGTAGCGGTGCAGCCAGCCGGCGTAGTTGCCGGCGCCGTTGGTGTAGACCGTGTCCGCGGGCGCCAGCCGCTGGATGGTCTTCATCACCTGCGCCATGTCCATCGGCACCACTTCGGGCGCCGCATGGTTGGCCTCGTAGTCGGCGTGGGCCGCGGCCGTCCAGCCGGCCCAGCGCGCCGTGCCGGCGGGCGCGGCCAGCGTCTCCAGTGCCTTGCCGGCGTTGGACATCGCGCTCTGCAGCATCAGGTCCGCCGCATAGACGCGGCCCAGTTCCTCCGCGCCGGCGTGCATGTGCACCAGCTTCTGGCGGGGCCGCGGCACCTCGAGCAGCGTGTAGCCGCTCGTCGTCATCTCGCCCAGCCGCACGCCGACGGCCAGCACCAGGTCGGCCTCCCGCACGCGCTGCGCGAGCTGGGGGTTGATCGCGATGCCCACGTCGCCCGCGTAGAGCGGGTGCCGGTTGTCGAAGGTGTCCTGGAAGCGGAAGCCGCAGCCGACGGGCAGCTGCCAGTTCTCGGCGAAGCGCTGCAGCGCCATCGCGCTCTCCGGCGTCCAGCCGCTGCCGCCGGCGATGACCAGCGGGCGCTCGGCCGCCGCGAGCATCGCACGCAGGCCGCGCAGCGCACCGGGGGCGGGCCAGGCCGTCGCGGGCTCGATGCGCGGCAGCACCGGCGCCGCGGTCGGGGCGGCCAGCATGTCCTCGGGCAGCACCAGCACCACCGGGCCCGGCCGGCCCTGCAGCGCGGTGTGGAAGGCCCGCGCCACGTACTCGGGGATGCGGCCGGGGTCGTGCACCTCGCCCACCCACTTCGCCATCCCCAGCGTGCCGGGGCCGAAGACCTGGCGGTAGTCCAGCTCCTGGAAGGCCTCGCGGTCGCGCTGGTCGCTGGCCACCTGGCCGACGAACAGCACCATCGGCGTCGAGTCCTGGAAGGCCGTGTGCACGCCGATGCTGGCGTTGGTCGCGCCCGGCCCGCGGGTGACGAAGCAGATGCCCGGGCGCCCCGTCAGCTTGCCCTGCGCATCGGCCATGAAGGCCGCGCCCCCTTCGTGGCGGCACGCGATGAAGCGGATGCGCTCCCGGTGCTCGTGGAAGCCGTCGAGCACCGCGAGGTAGCTCTCGCCCGGCACGCCGAAGGCGGTATCGACACCTTGCGCAATGAGCGCCTCGACCAGGGCATGGCCCGCGGGACGTGTGTTCATGCGGGCCAGTTTATGCGGGCTCCCCCCAAAGAGCGCCCCTGTCCGGGCTCCCATGCTTGAAGCCCGTGGGGGATGGGCGGTGGCGAGGCCCCGGCCTACCTTTGCTGCACGTCCACCGCGCACCCCGGCCGGTGGTCGATCTGCCCAGGAGGCCACCTTGAGAAAGATCATCGCACCCCCACAGCAGCGGCTCCTCATCCGGCTCCTCGCCGCGGCCGCCGTCTCCACCGGGCTCTCGACCGCCCTCGCCTTCAAGGTCGACATGTACGCGATCGGCAACTGGAGCGGCGGCACCTGCGCCCCCGGCGACACCGACAGCGACCGGGGCTCCTGGCCCGGCATGGCCTCGGCCTGGTACGACTGGATGGGGCTGATGGGCCATGCCAAGACCGGCAAGTTCGTCGACGGCAACATGACGCTGCGCCGCTTCTGCGACCCCAGCTACGACGCGGCCTGCGCCGACTTCGCCTACGTCGACTGGCCCGACGCGGCCATCGTCGCCGCCCACGGCTACGACGCGGGCGACCGCTGGGGCGCGCTGATGCGCAACTCGTGGAAGAACCAATGCAGCCTGACCATGGGCGGCGGCGCCAGCAGCACCTTCGTCGGCGACAGCAACCTCAAGTTCCTGCACGCCTCGTCCTGCCTGAGCCTGAACGACAACTACTTCAGCAACATGCGCGTGGCGATGAAGGAGACGGGCAGCGCGAAGGGCCTGCACGTGATGACGGGCTTCCACGGGATCATGTGGATCAGCTCCAGCTTCAACGGCAACTACGCCGAGACCGCGTTCGACGGCCACTTCATGCCGGTGGCCAAGGCCTGGGTCACCAACCACTACAAGTCCAACCAGTTCGCCTGCGCGGCCTACGACCCGTTCAACTGGTTCGGCACCTGCCAGGACCAGTGTCCCACCGCGATGACGATCGGCCCCACCGCCGGCAACGCGCTCAACCGCTTGCTGCACGAGCGCTACAACAACAGCGGTGCCTTCGGCTCGCCCACCGGCCGCAGCTACTACGCCTGGATGGGCTACCTGGGCTGCGACCCGCTGGGCCAGAACGGCTTCAACCCCTGAAGGACTCGACACCATGAGCAAGCAACCCTACGCCCTGGCCGTCCTGGCCGCAGCGCTGGCCGCCGCCGTCCCCGCCCAGGCCCAGAGCCGCTTCGACGAAGTGCAGAAGCAGGTCGCGGCCTCGCTGTCCGCGATCATGCCCAACGGCCCCTCCGAGGTCGTCAACCGGCTGATGAACGTGCGCCCCGACGGCGCGATCTCGCGCGGGTTCGTCCCCGGGCGCGTGTCGCAGGCCGTGTTCGGCCGCAACACGCCCTCCGTCGCACCCGACTGCCGCATCACCACCACACCCGCGAAGGAAGCCGACGAAGGCCTGTGCACGCTGGACCTCGGCTCGCGCGACGATCCGTCCGGCGGCTACGTGGCGCTGTCGTACAGCAAGAACATCGGCATGGGCAACATCAAGTACTTCCGCCGCGCGGCCTTCCAGCCCGGGGCGAGCGAGGAGCCCAAGCCGATCAGGCTGACCGACGAGGACGCCTACAAGCAGGCGCTGGCCTTCGCCGAGCTGGTCGGCATCCCGAAGTCCGAGATCCCGCTGCCGCCCCCCGGCGCCACCCGGCTCTTCCCGGTGCAGACGCTGGTGGCCGGCACCGAGCTCGACCGCGGCAAGGAAGCGCGGCAGTACGCGCTGCAGAAGGTGGTGACGCTGCCGCGCGCGTTCGCGGTGCCTGGTGGCCTGCTGCGCGATCCGGCCACCGGCCGGCAGCTCAACCACGTCATCGCCCCGGGCAGCGCGGTGATCGCGGTGGACGACGCCGGCATCCAGTTCGCGCGGGTCGACGGCTGGTCGGATGCGCAGATGGACCCGAAGCTCGATGCCAAGCTCGCCAAGTCGCTCAGCACGCTGACCGGCGAGATCGCCGAAGACCTGTACAACGAGGGCGTGCGCCAGATCGGCTCGATGTCGATCCTGATCTCCCTGCGCAAGGCCTACCCCCATCCCGACGACCCCAATCCGCCGCTGTGCCCGGTCTGCGGCGTGCTGCGGCCGGCCCTCAAGGTGATCGTCTCGCAGGCCCCGGCCACGCGCATCGAGACGTCGGAGAAGGCCTTCGCAGCACCGGGCCTGGTGCGCGAATACGACCTCGTTCAGCAGATCGAATCCGAGCGCGCGGCGCGCTGAGCCGATGACCAGGAGGAGCCTTCCCATGACATCCCTTCACGCCTCGATCCCGCAGCGCCGGCCTGGCTGGCGCCCGCTCGCCGCGGCCGCGGCGCTGGCCTGTGCCGCTGCGCTGCCGGCGCACGCGGTGCTCACGCCCAGCAGCGGCCCCGACATCGCGGGCAACCTGTCCGACATCGCCTACGGCGGCAGCGGCAACGTGTTCCAGGTCGCACCCATGCTGTTCATCAACGGCCTGGGCGCAGCCGGCGCGCCCAACAGCGTCGTGGGCGGCAACGCGGCGCTGAGCTACGACGTCACCCTGTCGGGCGGCGGCACGGGCCTGCTGACCATCGACTACCGCATCACCAACAAGAGCACGACCGACAGCTTCAACCAGCTGCGCTTCATGGTGTTCGCCAACCCCGATGGCGAGCAGCTCAACTTCCTCGACACCGTGGCGGAGAAGTGGGACGCGGCGGTGGCCGGCGACCCGGTGCGGCGCGAGGTGCATGCCTTCCCGTCCGACCCGTTCGACGCCATCGGCGCGCGCTTCGCCGTCAACAACAACCTCACCGACGCCGCGCCCGACGCGGCCTGCCTGGCCGCCTCGGGCTGCGACGCGGTGATGGGCCTGCAGTGGAACGCCGCGGTGCTGAACCCGAACGAGAGCTTCGTCGTGCGGCTGGCGCTGTCGGACACCGGGCAGGCCGTGTCGGGCCGCTTCCTCACGTTCGCGGGCGTGGGCGCGGTCGACACAACGCTCACCGTGTCCGGCTTCAGCCAGGTCACGGCCGTGCCCGAGCCGTCCACCTGGGCCCTGTGCCTCGCCGGCCTCGCCGCCGTCGCCAGCCTGGCGCGCCGCCGCTCCACGCTGCAGCGGGAACGGTGATGCGCTCGGGGACGTGGCCCTACTGGTCGGCGTGCCTGCTGGCCGTGGCCGTGTGGCTGGCTTGCGGGCCGCTGCAGGCGGCGCCGTCGCACGGCACCGGGCCGGTCCCCGCGGCATCGGCGCCGGCGCGCCCGGCGTCGGCGGCCAGCGCGGCGGGCGATCCCTGGGTGCAGGCGCAGCGGCGCTGCGCCGCGCATACGGTGCGCGCGGTCAGGGAGGAATGCCTGGCGCAGGCGCGCAGGGAACTCGGCCCGGCGGCCGCCCCGCCGCCTGCCGCCCCGGCCCGCGCCGCGGGCGGCCGCTGAGCACCGCGCCGGCCGCGTGCGTCAGCCGCGCGGCGCGGCCTTCTGCAGGAGGTGGCGGTACACGGTGCTGCGATGCACGCCGAGTGCACGTGCGGCCGCGCTGACGCGGCCGCCGTGGGCGGCGAGGGCACGGTCGATCGCCTCGGCGGTGAGGCTGCGCAGGTCGATGCCGTCGGGCACCGGCGCCGCCGGCGCCTCGTGCGGGCCGGCGGGCGCCGGCTGCGGCCAGGCGTCGCGCGTCGCCGTGCGTGGGCCCGGCGGCAACTGCGCGGCATGGATCACCGTGCCCGGATCGGCCAGCGCGACCAGCGTGCGCAAGGTGCTCGCCAGCTGCCGCAGGTTGCCCGGCCACGGCCTCGACGCCAGCTCGGCGACCGCCTCCGGCGCGAGCGTCAGCCCCATTGCGCGGCCGCCGGCGTGCACGAACAGGCGCTCGACCAAGGCGGGGATGTCCTGCCGCTCGCGCAGCGCCGGCAGCTGCACGATGTAGTCCTGCAGCCGGTAGAACAGGTCGGCGCGGAAGCTGCCGGCCTCCACCATCGCCGCGAGGTCGCGGTGCGTCGCGCAGACCAGCGCGAAGTCCACCGGCACCGCGCGCCCGCCGCCCAGCGGCGTGACGCTGCGCTCCTGCAGCACGCGCAGCAGCCGCGATTGCAGCAGCAGCGGCATGTCACCGATCTCGTCGAGGAAGAGCACCCCGCCGTCGGCTTCGCGCACGCGCCCGAGCTGCCCCTTGCGCTGCGCGCCGGTGAAGGCGCCCTCCGCGTAGCCGAACAGCTCGGCCTCGACCAGCGTCTCGGGCAGCGCCGCGCAGTTGAGCGCAACGAACGGCCCGCGCGCACGCGCGCTGCGCTGGTGCAGCAGGCCGGCGAACACGTCCTTGCCGCACCCCGTCTCCCCTTGCAGCAGCACCGAGCTGCCCGCGTCGAGCACCCGCACCGCGCGCGCCAGCAGCGGCTCGAGCGTTTCGTCGCTCTCGAAGGCCGGGGGCGTCCGGGCTGCTGCATGGCGGGGTGCGGACACGGCCACCGCGGAGGCCTGCGCCTGCCAGGCTGCCGCGAAGCCGATGCCGCCCTGGGTGATCAGCGTGCCGCGGCCCTGGCCCAACGTGCGCCACTGCCGGTCGAACAGCTCGTCCATCGACCGGTCGAGCACCGCGCCCCAGGGCAGGCCCAGCATGCGCAGCGCGATCGTGTTCGCGCCGACCACGCGGTCGTCGTCGACCAGGAACACCGCCTCACGCGCCGTACCCAGCATCGGCGCCTTGGCATGGAAGCGCAGCAGCCGGCGGCCCCAGGCCGGCGCGGCACCGTCGGCGTGGATCAGCCGGTGCTCGATCTGTTCGCCCGCGAGCTTGACCAGCGCGAGCGCATGCTGGTGCATCTCCGAGGCACTGCCCGACACGTCGAGCACGCCCAGCACCTCGCCGCGCGGCGACAGGATGGGTGCGGCGGCGCAATGCAGGATGCGGTGCTCGTCGAGGTAGTGCTCCGCGCCGCGCACCTCCAGTGCCTGCCGCTCGACGAGCGCGGTGCCGATGGCGTTGGTGCCGCACTGGCGCTCCGACCAGTCGACCCCCGGCTGGAGCGCGACGCGCTGCGCACGGCGCAGGAACTCGCTGCTGCCGCCCTCCTCCAGGATCAGCCCCTGGGCATCGGTGAGGATCAGCACGCTGCGCGTGTGCGACATCTGCTCGGCCAGCATGTCCATCTCGGGCAGCGCGTGGTCGATGAACCGGCGCGAGGCCTCGAGCCGGCTCGCGAAGGCCGCGCGCGCCAGCGGCTCGGGGCCCGGCACCTGGCCCCGGCAGCGCTGCCAGGACCGCTCGATGTGGTGCGACAGCCCGCCCGCGGGCACGGCACCCTCCTCGAAGAACCGGCGCCGTGCCGCATGCACGTCGGCGGCCTCGGTGTGGTGGTTGGACATCCCGCTGTCTCCGTTGTCGTCGCGCCGTTGTCGCCGCCCTTGTCGCTCTTCGCATCGCCTGCCGCAACGGTTTGTCGCAGCCTGCGACAAATCCGCCCGCCGCGCTGTCGCAGCACCCCGAACAGCCGCTGGCGGGCGCATTGTGCGATCGGATCGCGACGATGGCGATGCCTCGGGCGGCCTGCGCCTTCTGGTGAAAACCCCAAGGATCGTGGCACACGCCCTGCAGAAGGGAAGGCAGGCGCACCGCCTTTCAAGGAGACACCGATGAACATGTTCGAGCCCGGCCAATTCGGCACCCCCGTCGCCTTCAAGAAGCGCTACGGCAACTACATCGACGGCCAATGGGTCGAGCCGGCCGGCGGCCAGTACTTCGAGAACATCACGCCCATCACCGGCAAGGCCTTCTGCGAAGTGCCCCGCTCCGGCGCCGAGGACGTGGAGCGCGCGCTGGACGCAGCGCACAACGCCAAGGCCGCGTGGGGCAAGACCTCGCCGGCAGAGCGCGCCAACATCCTGAACAGGATCGCCGACCGCATCGAGGCCAACCTGCCGATGCTGGCCGCCGCCGAGACCTGGGACAACGGCAAGCCGATCCGCGAGACGACCTTTGCCGACCTGCCGCTGGCGGTGGACCACTTCCGCTACTTCGCGGGCTGCGTGCGCTCGCAGGAAGGCAGCATCAGCGAAATCGACGCCAACACCTACGCGTACCACTTCCACGAGCCGCTGGGCGTCGTCGGGCAGATCATCCCGTGGAACTTCCCGCTGCTGATGGCGGTGTGGAAGCTGGCGCCCGCGCTGGCCGCCGGCAACTGCGTGGTGCTCAAGCCCGCCGAGCAGACGCCGGTGTCCATCCTCGTGCTGATGGAGGTCATCGGCGACCTGCTGCCCCCGGGCGTGGTCAACGTGGTCAACGGCTTCGGGCTGGAATGCGGCAAGCCGCTGGCCAGCAGCCAGCGCATCGCCAAGATCGCCTTCACCGGCGAGACCACCACCGGCCGGCTGATCATGCAGTACGCCAGCCAGAACCTGATCCCGGTGACGCTGGAGCTGGGCGGCAAGTCGCCCAACGTGTTCTTCGAAGACGTGATGGCCAAGGACGACGCCTTCCTCGACAAGGCGCTCGAAGGCTTCGCGCTCTTCGCGCTGAACCAGGGCGAGGTGTGCACCTGCCCGTCGCGCGTGCTGATCCAGGAATCGATCTACGAACGCTTCATCGAGCGCGCGGTGGAACGCGTGCGCGCCATCAAGCAGGGCAACCCGCTGGAGATGGACACGATGATCGGCGCGCAGGCCTCGAGCGAGCAGCTCGAGAAGATCCTGAGCTACATCGACATCGGCAAGCAGGAAGGCGCGGCCTGCCTGATCGGCGGCGGCCGCCAGGTGCAGGACGGCGACCTGAAGGACGGCTACTACGTGCAGCCCACCGTCTTCCTCGGCCACAACAGGATGCGCATCTTCCAGGAGGAGATCTTCGGCCCGGTGGTGTCGGTGACGACCTTCAAGGACGAGGAAGAGGCGCTCGCCATCGCCAACGACACGCTGTACGGCCTGGGCGCCGGCGTGTGGAGCCGCGACATGAACACCGCCTTCCGCATGGGCCGCGGCATCCAGGCCGGCCGCGTGTGGACGAACTGCTACCACGCCTACCCGGCGCACGCGGCGTTCGGCGGCTACAAGCAGTCGGGCATCGGCCGCGAGAACCACAAGATGATGCTCGACCACTACCAGCAGACCAAGAACCTGCTGGTCAGCTACAGCGACAAGGCGCTCGGCTTCTTCTGACCGGCCGCGCCTGAACCCAACCGACTGACGCCCCGCCTGCCCGCCCGCAGGGGCAGGCCGGGCCGCTGCATTGCCGATCTTCCGGAGACAAGACCCATGAACACCCCGCGCACGAAGCTGCATGCGCTGCCTGCCTGCCTGTTCCTCTGCCTGGCCGCGGCCTTCGCGGGCAGCGCACAGGCCCACGGCGACACGGTGCCGCAGGCCGTCGACACCCACACGCTGCCGCAGCTGGGGACCCAGGCGCACAGCACCAACCCCTACCGCACCGGCCCCGCCAACACCGAGGCCGTGCGCATCGGCAGCTCCGCCTACAACCAGAACTGCGCACGCTGCCACGGGCTGGAAGCCAAGTCGGGCGGCATCGCCCCCGACCTGCGCAAGCTCAACGCCGACTGCGGCGACGCCAAGTCGCCCGACAAGGCCTGCCTGGCCGACATGGACCAGTACTTCCTGAGCACGGTGCAGCAGGGCCGCACCCGCGACGGCCGCGTCTACATGCCGCCGTTCAAGGAGATCTTCACCCAGGAAGCCATCTGGGCGATCCGCAGCTACGTCGACACCAAGAGCCCCGACTGACGGCACCGCTCCCGGCCTCCTTTTTCCTCGCCCATCCACTGGAGACAAGCCCATGAAGAAGACCTCGATCGCACGCGCCGTGGCGCTGGCCCTGCTGTTCGCCGGCGCGGCGCCGATGTTCGCCACCGCCGCCAACGACGTGACCGACAGCCCGGCGGTCAGCTGGGACGACATCGCCAACGACCAGGCCACCCCGAAGGACGTGCTCAGCTACGGCCTGGGCCCGAAGAGCCAGCGCTTCTCGTCGCTCAAGCAGATCGACAGGAACAACGTCGGCAAGCTCGTGCCGGCCTGGAGCTTCTCCTTCGGCGGCGAGAAGCAGCGCGGCCAGGAAGCCCAGGCGCTGGTGCACGGCGGCGTGGTCTACGTGACAGCCTCGTACTCGCGCTTCTTCGCGCTCGACGCGGTGACGGGCAAGCAGCTCTGGGCCTACGAGCACCGCCTGCCCGACGACATCCGCCCCTGCTGCGACGTGGTCAACCGCGGAGCCGCCATCTACGGCGACAAGGTGTACTTCGGCACGCTCGATGCGCGCGTGGTGGCGCTGAACAAGGACACCGGCAAGGTCGTTTGGAACAAGAAGTTCGGCGACCACAAGGTGGGCTACACGATGACCGGCGCGCCCACGCTGGTGAAGGAAAAGAACGGCCGGGTGCTGCTGATCCACGGCAGCTCGGGCGACGAGTTCGGCGTGGTGGGCTGGCTCTTCGCGCGCGACCCGGAGACGGGCGAGGAAGTGTGGGCGCGCCCGCTCGTGGAGGGCCACCAGGGCCGCCTGAACGGCCAGCCGAGCACCTACACCGGCGACAGGAAGGCGCCTTCGTGGCCCGACGACGCGAAGAGCGCCACCGGCAAGGCCCAGCCCTGGAGCCAGGGCGGCGGCGCGCCCTGGCAGAGCGCGTCGTTCGACCCCGAGACCAACACCATCGTGATCGGCGCCGGCAACCCCGCGCCGTGGAACGGCAACCTGCGCACGCCGCAAGGCGGCGACCCGAAGAAGTACGACAGCCTGTTCACCTCCGGCCAGGCCTACGTCGACGCCTCCACCGGCGAGCTGAAGGGCTTCTTCCAGCACACGCCGAACGACACCTGGGACTTCTCGGGCAACAACGAGATCGTGCTGTTCGACTACAAGGACAAGAGCGGCAAGACCGTCAAGGCCGGCGCCCACGCCGACCGCAACGGCTTCTTCTTCGTCACCGACGTCGACAAGCTCGCCACCGGCAGCGGCTACCCCAACAAGCCCACCGCGCTGCTGGCCGCCTACCCGTTCGTCGACGGCATCACCTGGGCCAAGGGCTTCGACCTGAAGACCGGCCGGCCGATCGAGAACGACGGCCAGCGCCCCAGGCAGCCGGCCGAAGGGCAGGACAAGGGTCCGTCGGTCTTCGTGTCGCCGCCGTTCCTGGGTGGCAAGAACTGGAACCCGATGAGCTACAGCCCCGACACGGGCCTCTTCTACATCGCGGCCAACCACTGGGGCATGGACTACTGGGCCGAGCACCTGGCCTACAAGCCGGGCTCCGCCTACCTGGGCATGGGCTTTCGCATCAAGCGCCTGCATGACGACCACGTGGGCACGCTGCGTGCGCTCGACCCTCAGACCGGCAAGATCGCCTGGGAGCACAAGGAGACCTACCCGCTGTGGGCCGGCACGCTCGCCACCGCGGGCGGGTTGGTCGTCACCGGCACGTCCAACGGCTACGTGAAGATCTTCGATGCCAAGGACGGCAAGGAGTTGTGGAAGTTCCAGACCGGCTCCGGGATCATCTCGATCCCCATCACCTGGGAGCAGGGCGGCGAGCAGTACATCGGCATCGCCTCGGGCTACGGCGGCGCCGTGCCGCTGTGGGGCGGCGACATGGCCGACCTGACGAAGACCGTCACGCAGGGCGGCTCGTTCTGGGTCTTCAAGCTGCCGAAATCTTGACCACCCCCGTAGCGCCTTCGGCGCACCCCCTCGAGGGGGCGCCACCAGCGGACCGGCGAAGCCGGATCCGCGGTGGCTGCCGGATCCCGGCCGAGCCTCGGCGAAGCCACTGTGTTGGAGCTGCCTTGTGACCATCATCCAATCCCTCTTGTGCGCTTGCGGTTTCGCGCTCGCCGCTGCCGCGCAGGCGGCCTGCCAGCCGGGACCCAAGGCCCAGTGCGCAGGCGCCGACCTGCGCTTCGCCGACCTCGTGGGCCGCGACCTACAGGGCGCCGACTTCCGCGGCGCGGACCTGAGCCGTGCCGACCTGCGGGCCGCCAACCTGGTCGGCGCCGACTTCACCGGGGCCAGGGCGCCTGCGGCGCAGTTCGGCAAGGCCTACCTGGCCCAGGCCCGTTTCGTGGATGCCAAGCTGACCGGTGCCGACTTCGAATCGGCCCGCATGAGCAAGGCCGACTTCACGCGCGCCGACCTCACCGCCGCCAACCTGTCGGGCGCCTGGTCGGTCGGCACACGCTACGAAGGCGCGGTGCTCGACGCCGCCGACGCGCAGGAAACCAAGTTCAGCGCCGCCAGCTTCAAGAACGCCTCGCTGCGCGGCACCAAGGTGCGCTTCGCGGTGTTCTCCGAAGCGCAGTTCGACGGCTGCACCGGCTGCCCGGCCGACTGGTGACACCCCCTCCCAAGGACCCCACGATGACCCGTTCCTACCCCTTCCGATCGGCGGCCGCCGCGGCCTGCCTGCTGCTCGCCACGGCCGCCGCGCAGGCCAGGACCTGCGCCCTCACCATCAGCTCCAACGACCAGATGCAGTTCGACCAGGCCGAACTGAAGGTGGCGGCCGACTGCAAGACCGTCGACCTGACGCTCAAGCACAGCGGCACACTGCCCGTCTCGGCGATGGGCCACAACTGGGTGCTGACCGAAACGGCCGCCGCACGCGCGGTGGCGCTGGCCGGCATGAACGCCGGCGCCGCGTCGGCCTACGTGAAGCCGGGCGACGAACGTGTGATCGCCTCGACGCCCGTGATCGGTGGCGGCGGCAGCACGCGCATCAGTTTTTCGACCGACAGGCTCGCCAAGGGCGGCGACTACACCTTCTTCTGCTCCTTCCCCGGCCATTGGTCGGTGATGAAGGGCAAGCTGGTGTTCGGTTGAACGGCCGCCTCAGGCCGCAGGAGACAGCCATGGTCGAACGCGTGACAGCCACGCCCGCAGCGCTGGCGCTGATCGACAAGCTCAGGGGCCTGCACGGCCCGCCGATGTTCCACCAGTCGGGCGGCTGCTGCGACGGCAGCTCGCCGATGTGCTACCCCGAGGGCGACCTGCTGCTGGGCGGCAGCGACGTGCTGCTGGGCCGGATCGGCGGCGTGCCGTTCTACATGAGCGCGTCGCAGTTCGAGTACTGGGCACACACCCAGCTCACCATCGACGTGGTGCCGGGGCGCGGCGGCATGTTCTCGCTGGAGGGGCCGCACGGCCTGCGCTTCCTCACCCGTTCGCGCCTCTACAGCGACGACGAGTGGGCCTGGCTGGAGGCCCATGCGCCGGTCCGCCCGGCCACGCAGGCCGGGCGGGGTTGACGTTCAGCCCGCGGGCCCTTCCGCGGCGCCGCGGATCGACTCGCGGCCATGGGCGTCGCGCGCCCGGCCCACGGCCGTGTCGAGCGCATGCTGGAGCTTGCCCACGGCCCCGAGGAAGGCTTCGGCCACCTTCGCGGCATCGTGGCTCACGACGATCGGCTGCATGCCCGCCAGCCGGGCCTCCAGCTTGCAGCGCTTGTCGGCGGCGCCCTCGCGCGCGGCAGAGGCATCGCTCAGGTGGATCTCGACGCGTGTGAGGTGGTCGCGGAAGCGCTTGAGCTTCTCGGTGAGTTCGCCCTCGGCCCAGGCCGCCAGCGATTCCTCGCCCTGGACATGGTCATCGGTGTTCAGTTGAACCTGCATGGACTTGCTTTCTCCGAGTGATGCACGCTGGTCGGACCGCCGCGCGCCGCCAGGGTTCCGCACCGCTTGTCAGCCAAGGCCCTGCCGTACCGAAGGACAGAATCCCGTACCGTTTGGCGGCCTCTTTGCGATAACCTCCGGCCGGCCTTCAATTTCCCGCTCACACGAGCCGAGGAAGCCGCCTGACCGGCGCTCACCCCGGCCGATCCTCATGGAGACAAGCATGTCCGTTCTCCGCGCCGCCGCCCGCCGGGCGCGCCGCCGCCCCGCCCCCTGCGCCCTGCCGTTGTCGCAAGGCGCGCTCGCCATCGCGATCGCCGCGCTGCTGCCCTCGCCGGCGGCCGCGCAGGCGGTCGAATCGGTCGTCGTCACCGGCACCCGCTCCCCGGAGCGCGCGTTCGACGTCGCCGCCTCGATCGACACCGTCGACAGCGACACCCTGCGCAGCCAGCAGTGGCGCGTGAACCTGTCCGAGAGCGTCGCCCGCGTGCCGGGCCTCGTGGTGAGCAACCGGCAGAACTATGCGCAGGACCTGCAGGTCTCGTCGCGTGGCTTCGGCGCGCGCGCCACCTTCGGCGTGCGCGGCGTGCGGCTGATCCAGGACGGCATCCCGCTCACCATGCCCGACGGCCAGGGCCAGACCGCGCTGCTCGACCTGGACGGCGCGCAATCGATCGAGGTGCTGCGCGGCCCCTTCGCGGCGCTGTACGGCAACGCCTCGGGCGGCGTGATCCACGTGATCGGCGACGACGCGCCGCGCTCGCCGATGGTCGAGGGCAGCGTGATGGGCGGCAGCGACGGCACCTGGCGCACCGGCGTGCGATTCGGCGTCGCGAGCGGCAGTTTCGGCGCCACCGGCAACGTCTCGCGCTTCGAGACCGACGGCTGGCGCGACCACAGCGCCGCGCGGCGCGACCTGGCCAACGCACGGCTGCGCCTGGGGCTGTCGGGCGGCGGCAGCGTGGTGGTGATCGCCAACCTGCTCGATCAGCCCGACACGCAGGACCCGCTGGGGCTGACGGCCGCGCAGCTGAAGGACGACCCGCGGCAGGCCGGCACGAACGCGGTCGCGCAGAACACGCGCAAGAGCATCAAGCACCAGCAGGGCGGCGTGGTGTGGCGCCAGCCGCAGGTGGCCGGCGGCGCGCTGGAGGCCAGCGTGTACGGCGGGCAGCGGCAACTTACCCAGCACCTGGGGCTGCCGGTGGCCAACCAGGGCCCCACGTCGTCGGGCGGCGTCGTCGACCTCGACCGCGAGTTCGCGGGCACTGGCCTGCAGTGGCGCTACACCGGCGAGCGTCACACGCTGACGGTGGGCATCGCCTACGACCGCATGCGCGAGCATCGGCAGGGCTTCGTCAACAACGCCGGCGTCACCGGCGACCCGCGGCGCAACGAGATCGACACCGTGTCGAACTTCGACCAGTTCGCCATCGCGAACTGGCGCATCGCGCCGGGGTGGAAGCTTTCGGGCGGGCTGCGCCACAGCGTGGTGCGCTTCAAATCGGACGACCGCTTCATCACCGCGCAGAACCCCGACGACAGCGGCAGCGCCCGGTACGCGCGCACGAGCCCGGTGCTGGGCGTGCTGCACGAGGTCTCGCCCGACCTGCACCTCTTCGCCTCGCTCGGCCGCGGTTTCGAGACCCCCACCTTCGCCGAACTGGCCTACCGCCCGGGCGGCGAGCCGGGGCTGAACTTCGATCTGTCGGCCGCGACCAGCCGCAACTACGAGGCCGGGCTGAAGGCCAGGCTGGGTAACGCGGTGAGCGCCACGGCCGTGCTGTTCCGCGCCGACACGCGCAACGAGCTGGTCTCGGCCGGATCGTCGGGTGGCCGCACCATCTACGCCAACGCCGGCAAGACCAAGCGCGAGGGCGTGGAGCTGTCGCTCGACGCCTCCCTGCCGCACGGCTTCAACGCCACGATGGCCTACACGCAGACGCTGGCCACCTACCGCGACCTGGTCACGCCCGCGGGCGTGGACCTGTCGGGCAAGCGCATTCCGGGCGTGCCGCGGCACGTGCTGTTCGCGGAGCTGGGCTGGAAGCACGCCGGCAGCGGCTTCAGTGGCGCCACCGAGGTGCGTGCGGCGAGCCGGCTGATCGCCAACGACACCAACACCGCCTCGGCCGCCGGCTACGTGATCGCCAACCTGCGCGGCGGCTTCGAGCAGAAGGTGGGCAGCTGGCAGTTCAGCCAGTTCGCACGCATCGACAACCTGTTCGACGTGGCCTACGTCGGCTCGGTGATCGTCAACGAATCGAACCAGCGCTTCTACGAGCCGGCGCCCGGGCGCACCTGGGCGGTGGGGGCGACGGCGAGTTACCGGTTCTAGGGCGCTGGCGGGGCCGTCCACGCGCCGCGCGGTGGCGCGGCGCGCCAGGTGACGGACGCTACTGGCGTTCGGCTTGGATGACGAAGCTGCCGTTGGCGTTGCTGCCGGTCAGGTGCAGGCGCTTGGCGCCCCGGCCGAAGAAGGCGCCGTCGAACTTGGTCGCCCCGAAGGTGGCGCTGACGGCCGGGTCTTCCGCATCGCTGATGGCGGCCCCCGTCACCACGCCGGTGCTGAGGGGTGCCGACTTCAGCTGCGATTCGGAACGGTCGAAAGTCGGCTCCTCCACCAAGTTGAACTGCACGCCGGTGCCGGTGCACGGCGTCGGCTCGGCCCGCAGCACGCCGGTCATCGCGTTGAACTCCAGCGTGATGTCGCAGCCGTTGGATGTGCCGTCGAGGTACTGACCGCCATGGCCGCCGGGCATGGGCGTGCCGGGCCCGCCGAGGGCGAAGATGACGCCCTTGTAGCGCACGGCGTTGCCGGTGACGGCGTCCGCCCGGTCGGCGAGCAGGCCGATCTCGCCCTTCCAGGCCGTGCCCTCCACCTGGGAGACGCTGCCAACGGTCTGGCCGACCGCGGCCGACTGCACGATCGACAACACCTCGTCGGTGTACAGCACCACCTCCACGTCGCTGGTGTCGGCGTCGTTGACGAATTTGTAAGTGCGCGTCCCGTCGAACGTGGTGAAGCGATACACCTCGCCATCGATCTCCACCCGCTGGCGACCGATCACCACGGTCTTGCGGGCCAGGTCGTAGGTCTGGCGATACACATCGAAGAGACCGCCGCCGGGCGAGCGCCAGGCGAACCCCAGCACCTGCCCCACACCCTCGAACCTCACCTGGGGCCCGTTGGGATCGTTGAGCACCGCCAGCATCTGTGCGGCCGTCGCGACGCTGGCGGTCGGCTGCAGGCAGTAGCCGCGCTCGTCCTTGGCGGCGCACAGCGCCCCGGAGGGAGCGGCGAAGACGGTGTTGGCCGCCGCGCCTGTCTGAGCTTCATCACCACCGCCACCCCCTCCACCGCAGCCGCTGACCACCATGATCAGCGAAGCTGCGGCCAACAGCGGAACGGCGGAACGGAGGGTGGAGCGGGCAACACGGATCGTCATAACGGTAACGAAAGAAGAACGTCAGGCTCGCCGGACCGGCGCCGGCTTGCACGCCGGGTGCCTCGATCGGACTTCAGGACGATCGAAGAAGCAGACAGGGATGGCGGATGGACAACGGCAGCAGCGCCGTCGATACGTCGTCGAGTGGCCGTGGGGCAATCGACAATGGGATATCAACACAAATCGCCAGGCTGAGCCATGACTGTTTCCTTTTTGTATCGCTCTGATACATGAAACCCGCGGTGCCTGCATCGGATCCATCTGGCCGCGGCCTCCCGCTGATGGCATGGCTGGCGGCGTGCGCTGCGGCCGGCGCGGCCGCGCCGCTGGGCTGGGCGCCGTCCGGCTGGTGGCACGTTGCCATTGCAGGCTATGCCGTGCTGGCGCTTTGCGCGGCACGTACGCGTCATGTCGGGTCGGCCGGCCTGGCCGGGCTGGCGTTCGGGCTCGGCTTGCACCTCACGGGCCACGGCTGGGCCTACGAGGCGCTGCATCGCCAAGCGGGCGTGCCCGTGCCTGCCGCAGCGGCGGCCACGCTGCTGTTCGTGCTGTACCTGGCCCTGTTCACCGCCGTGCCCTGCCTGGCTTGGGGTGCGCTTCGGCAGCGCACGGGCCGTGGGGCCTGGGCGGCGCTGCCGGCGCTGTTGGTCCTGGGCGAGATGGCCCGCGGCGTGCCGTTCAACGGCTTCACATCGCTGACCCTGGGCTATGCGCTGATCGACACACCCTGGGCAGGCCTGGCCCCGGTGGCCGGGGTGTACGCCCTCAGCCTCGTCGGCCTGGCCATTGCCGCCGGCCTGGCATGGGCGGCTACCGCGCCCGGGGCTCGGCTGTGGAAGGTCGGGGCCGTCTCGCTGGCATCTGCCGCCGCCGGGGCGCTGCTGCAGTCCATGGCGTGGGTGCAGCCCTTCGGCACGCCCATGCGCTATGCACTGGTGCAGACCAATGTCGCGCAGGAAGACAAGTTCCGCGCCGAGACGCAGGCCGCGCAGATGCGCCGCAGCCTGCACGCGCTGACGACACAAGCGGCCACGCTGGTCGTCACGCCCGAGACCGCCCTGCCCGTGATGCTCGCCGACCTGCCGGCCGACGCCGTTGCCGAGTTGCGCGGCTTCGTCGAGCGCAGCGGCAGCCATGTGATGCTGGGCATCGCCACCACCTCGGCGCAAGGCCGGGGCCACAACAGCGTGGTGCACGTACCGCCCCACGGCGCTGTCTGGCAGCAGTACCACAAGGTGCGCCTGATGCCGTTCGGCGAGTACGACCCGGCCGGCTTCGGCTGGTTCGGCAACGAACTCGACATCGCCTTGAAAGACCTGACGCCCGGTCCACCGGACCAACCACCGTTCGTGCTCGAACACGACGGCTGGCTCCAGCGCATCGGCACCCTGATCTGCCACGAAGAACTGGGTTCAGGCGAAGCGCTGCGCTGGGCCAGCGCGGGGCCGCAGGCGGCATCGGTGCTGATCAACCCCAGCAACCTCGCCTGGTTCGACGGCAGCGCCGCCATCGCGCAGCGGCACCAGATCGCGCGCATGCGCGCCCTCGAAGCCGGTCGGCCCGTGCTGCGGGTGGCCAACACTGGCATCACTGCCCACATCGACGAGCGCGGCCGCGTACTGCGCGCGCTGCCGCTGCAGCAGGAAGCCGTGCTGGCCGGCAGCGTGCAAGGCATGCAGGGGCAAACGCCTCTGACGCGATGGCGCGAGTGGCCGGTGCTGATGATCTGCGCGGCGCTGGTGCTGGGAGCGGCCGCCCGGCGCCCGCGGCGGGCTTGACGGAGGCTGCTCAGCGCCAGGGCGCGACGCGCCACGCGAGCGGCGGCGCGGCGCCGCCGGCACCCGTCACCTCCGGGCTTTGCCACCACGATTTCAACCACGCACCCGCCCGCACCCACCCGTCGGCCGACCGCACGGCCGACCAGGCCCCGCTGGCATCCACCGCTCCGGCGCCGGCGTGCGCGGTCTCGAGCCGGAACCAGTGCCGCGCATCCAGACGCACGCGATGGGCTGCGACGCGGCCCTGCGCGTCGAGGTCGAACAGCGGCAGGTCGTCGCAGGCCGCGTCGCAACGCCACACCTGCCCCGGTCGCAGCGGGAACGCCTCGGTCGAACCATCGGGATGCCGAACGCTCACGGCCGGCCATGGCAAGCCTGCCTCGGCCGCCGGCGCATGCAGCACGGCCAAGCCGTCCGGCAGGTACGTGTGCGACACGCCGCCCTGCGGGTGGTAACGCCATGCCCGCGTCAACGGCACGGCCAGGCCCTGACGCAGGCTGGCCTGCACCCAGGGCCGCCCGGCAGCGTCCAACCGGACACCCTCGGCCTCGATGCGGCCACCCGCGACGCGCGCATGGGCGATACGGCGGGCGCCGTCGTACAGGAAGTGCTCGACCGTGGGCTCCCGCCCAGGACTGCGGTGGTCGACGCGCACGGCCCGGCCCAGCCTGTCGCGGCGGTACCGGGTCTCGCTGCCGTCGGCCTGCCGCGACCAGGCGAGCCGGCCTGCCGCGTCGAAGGCACGCGTGCCCTGCGCATCGCGCACGGGCCGTCCGAAGTCGTCGCAGTCGGTGGCGGCCAGATCGCAGGCCATCCGCCCGGCGATGGCCAGCAGTTCGTCGGCCGGGCCGGCAATGGCGGGCGGTGGCCGCAGCGCCGGGGGGTCGATCGGCACCGGCAGGCCCGCGCGCCTGAGTGCCAGCCACTCCCCTCGGGGCGACAAGTCGACCGCGGTCTGCACGCCCGCTGGATCGACCCAGCCCGCCACGCGACCGACGGCGTCCGCCTGCAGTTCCCAGCGCCCGTCGCCGCCCGGCAAAGCGACGATCGCGGTCACCCGGTGGCCCTGCAGGTCGTGCTCCAGCACATGCTCGTGCAGCAGCGCGCCGGGCGCCGCGATCGACCAGCCGGCCAGCACGTCGGAGCCCTGCTGGGTGTCATAACGCCAGCGCCAGCCTTGCCGCAGCGGCTCGCCATCCACCGGCGAAAAGCCGGCCATGTCCAGCCGGACGGGCTGGCCGGCCGGGCCGTAGTGCAGCGCGATCTCGGCACGCCGGCCTGCCACCGTGCTCGTCCATGCCAACCGGGCCGGCCGGGCACTGCTACCGTCGAACGCCAGATCCGCCACCTGCGCGCGCGATGCGGTTTGGGGCCAGATGGGGGGCGCGCGCGTCACGAGCCGCACCTGCCGCAGCCGGCCCAAGGCATCCCGCGTGGCCGCAATGTCGAGTTCCCGGCCTCCGCGCTGCCTGCGTTCACCCACCAGTTCACCGGCCGGGCCGTAGCGCCACAGGCGGCGCTCTGCGTCGGCGCGCCCCTGCAGCCGCTCGACGACGCGCCACGCGCCCGCCTCGTGCCGGCTGGTCCATCGTTCGGCAGGCGCCGCCTCGCCATGCCACCCGCCTTCGACGGCCACGCCCCGCACATCGCCTTCGGGCGGGGCTGACCATCGCAGAGCCCACCGGCCCTGCTGCGCCGGCAGCGTCGTTTCCATGTGCGACACGCGACCCTGCGCATCGAACGCCCAGCGCTGCAGGCGCTGCGACGTCCATTGCCCCTTCCCCTGCTGCGCCTGGTGCGATACCCCGGTCAGGCGCGCAGGGTGTGCCCGATCCTCGTGGTGATACAGGCGAGCGGCGGCGCTCAGGCTTTCGACGCGGTTCGCGAAGGCATGCGGCCGTCGCGCGGCGTCGTACTGCGTGGGCCACGACGCCTTGGCCAGCAACCGCACGTCGCCGGCCACAGGCTGGTACTCGAAGCTGAAACGCCCGACCGGGCTGTCGATGTGGCGCACCACGGGCACACCACGCGCGTCTTCGCCCGTGGCTTCGTACCGAAGCTGCAGGCTGCGGCCCTGCGGATCCGTGACCGCCACCAGCCGGCCGTCGCGGTCGTGCTGCAGGCGGACGAACCCGCCGCCCGGCGCCAAGATCTGCTCCAGCCAGCCCCCGGCGGCGAAGCGCAGTTGCCGACCGTTCGGCCAGTGCCACACCGGCTCGTCGCCGCGCGGCGTGGGGTGCAGCACTACTTCGCCGAACTCCGCCTGTGCGGCCCGCCAGCGACGGGGGCGCGAGGCTTCCCGCTGAAACACGAGCACGCGGCCATCGGCCTGCTCGATCTCGAGCCCGGCCGGGCCGCGGCGCCACCGCGTGTCGTAGCTCAGGCGCCAGCCCCGGCCCAGCGCATCTTCAACGGCCGGTGCGCCGACGCGCCCGGCCGCGTCGCTGCGGTAGTGGCGCACGATCTCCAGGCCCAGCACGCCCGGCAACGCCGGCAGATCGGTTTCCCGCCAGCGCAGGCTGCCGTCCACCAGGTTGACGGCGTCGCCCAGCATCGCCTGCGTGCCCGGCATGGCGCCCAGCACCGCCGGGCCCGAGCCAGGGCACAGCGCCGCCACTGGCAACAGCGCGCAAGCGTCTGGCGCCGACGGCGGTTGCTCGAGTACGGTGGTGGGCCACGCACCGGCCAACTGAGCCAGCGAGGCGGCCGCCAGTGCGACAAGCCAGTGGCGCATCCAAACCAGCCAACGCATCACGCCAGGTACTTCACCTTGCCCCACGAGCGCCGGATCGGCTCGTCGAGGTGATCGAGCTTGCCGCGCAGCGTGTAGGCCTGCATCGCCACCGGAAGCCGCCCAGGCGACTGGCCGATGAACACCCGCACGTCCACCGCATCGCCCTGCGCCTTGCCTGCAAACGTGGCCCCGAAGCCTTGCAGCACCCCGTGGTTCTCCACCCAGATCTCCAGGCCCAGCGCCTCGACACGGTGGATCTGCATCTCGCGCAGCGCTCGCGCCTTGTCCTGCGCGATGACCGGGGCCGCCACGCCTGCGCACATCGCCGTCGCCAGCCGCCGCAGGGCCTGGCGACGGTTGCCAGCATCCCTTGTTGCGTTTGTCATGACGCGCCCTTGCCGAACAGTTGCCCCAGGCCAAGCGCAAACAGCGCCGCCACCGCCAGCCATGCCGGCCAGCGCCGGCTGCGCCGCAGCGCCACGCGCCAGTCAAAGCGCGAGAACACCCAGCACACCAGCCACACGATCACCCAACTCGCCACCAGGCGGCCCAGCAGGTTGCCTGCGATGTAAGTCGTCATGCGTTCAGATCCTCTTCTTCCAGGGACTCTTCATCCAGGGACAGCCAGCGTCACGCCGTAGCGGGCGGCGGGCCGGGCTGCTCATAGTCGACATCGACGCTGGAAGCCCCTTGAGCAAAAGTGATGCGAATACGCCGCCACGGTGTGCCGTCGTCCTTGAACCAGCAGCCTTGCAAGGCTTGCAGTGCATTCATCGGCCCGAACACATTCTTGGGATTTACCTGCCGTAATTGCCCGTCGGCAGTGCGAGCCCAGAAATGTGCGTCGATATGCGTCTGGGGTTTGCCTTGGGCATTCGGCTCTGTCCAGACCTCGCCGTCGATCACCAGTTCTTGCCAGTCCGCCGGTGCGTCTTGTTGGACTTGCTGAACAATAGCGCTGAAGAGTTGCGGCGGCGTTGGTCGTTCATCCGATTCTCTCAGCACAAGGGGTTTATGCTCAGAAATTTCACCCGCTTTACGATCCATGCGCTGACGCCGTCGAGCCAAATATTCTTCAGTTTCCCTCAAGTACTCATCGAACTCCGCGGGGCTTAACTCGGCACGGAGCAATTCTTGCCTACGTCTGTCCAAATCGCGGTCACAACGAATATCCAACTCATACTTGCGATTTGGCCATATTCTCATCATAAAATAATTTGCAGTAGCGCCGTCCTGCAATAATATTCCGTGATTTTCCAAGCTATTATCACCAAAAAACATTTCAAGACGCCGATTTATAGAGCTTCTTTTGTCCACCGCCAAACCGTCTTTGATCCGCCCTCCAGAGACGTCAAAATAACTGATATCAGGACCCACTTGCACCCCAGAGCAGTACCACTCAGCATGAATTTGCACATGACCGAGGTTCGTAGGGCAGTATGTCAGCGCATCGTCAACGACGTTAAGAAGCAATGCATCATTCATTGTTAAAGACCTTTCTAAAAACCACATCATCCACCACGTACTGTACCTCGAAGCGAATAGGCCTTCTGGCCTCACCCGACCCGTAAATAGGCACGACGGTCACCTTGACGGTTTTCCCATCGGCAGCAAGCCGGCCCCACTCCCGCTCCATACGATTCCACTCACCCCTATTCACCGAAGCAAGTTGCGGCAATATATTAACCCGCTCACCTACACCGCCCAACTTGTGGCCAATCATATGCCCGCCGTCGTCACCTTGAATGCCTTCGCAGACAGAAACCGCTTTCCGCTGCTGGTAGCAATTGCGTAGCGTGGCGTCGAGCGTATGCTCCGTGATGGTGGCCTCCGCTTTCGTGGTACGGCCCAATTCGTCCACTTCGAAGACCTGTTGCCCCCCGTTCACGCGGTAGGTGGTATTCGGTTTGGGATCGTTCAACTCAGGCGCGCGTCCGTTGACGACGTTTACCTCGACGGTTGTGCGGGGCACCGATGGATCGCACCGGGCGTTGTGGGCCCATATGCCGACCTCGCCGACAAAGTAGTTCGGTGTCTTCTCAACGCTGAAGTTGTGCACCTCCAGCGACCTGGGCACAACGTCGTTGCCACGAACCAGTTCGTCCCCGTGCCGAGCGGCGAGCACGTCGTCGATCTGCACCTGCTCCGCTGCAACCCAGCCCTTCCCCTGTACCCACAGAGGGTGTTCATCGGTCACGCGCAGTTGCTGCGATTCCGTGAGCAATATCCTGTGGGTCGGCGCTGTTCGTCGAAATACGCGTTCGATCGCCTGCGGGCCATCCGAGAACTCCCGTTCGTCGCGGGATAACACCTGTTGCCCGACCTGGAGCTGCTTGATGGGCAGGGCCCCTTGCGGCGTCAGAATCAACGTATCGGCCGCGAAACTCGCACAACCGAAATCACGCTTCGTGGCGTGGACAGCGTCTTCCAGCCGCCCACCATACCTGGCCAGTCGGGTTCCCAAGCGCAACAGGACCACAGGGTTGACGTTTTCCCCGATTACCTTGCCCGTGTCATAGGCACCGCACTGCGTTGCTCGACGAATGGTGTCCAGCACCTCGGCGCCCAACATTTCACCGATGGCCTGCAACGTCCCTTCAGGATCCCTGTAGAACGATTTTCCGATCTCGATCAAGCCGTTGATCGTTTCCAGGGGGTTTGCAATCAGCTCCCACAGGTCCACTGCCTGCTGTAGAAAACCATCGATCAATCCGCTGAAAAAGCTGCGTCCATAGGAAGCAGCACTGGATTCCTGGTCTGTGCGTTTTCCTTCGCAGACATCCTCCGCAAACCAGCAGTTGTTGCGCGCCGCGTAATCCCGCTTCGCAGCCTCGTTCGCAAAACACGTCTGCGGACGGCACATGCCGGCCGTCGCGCTCGTGCCCACTCCAGCCGCCCCACCGACCGCGAGCGGGTCTGCCTTCGCCTGCATCAGCGGCACGAGCGCCATCACCGCGACCAGCCACCACAGCCACAGGCTGCGCATGGCACTTCCGGTTGGGGCGGCCACCCGGCGGGCCGAGCCAGCGAGCAGCGCATCCGGGCTTCTTGGGTACATGAAAGGAACGTTCAGATTGAGGCGGGGAGGCGCTGCGGCCGACAAAGGCAGCAAATCCGCGAAGGCTTGAATCTGCTGACAATGGCGGCGCAAGCCCCGCTCCATGCGGGGCGCGCAGGCAGTGGTGGCGGCTGGCGACCTACTGGCGCTCGGCCTTGATGTAGAAGCTGCCGTTGGCGTCGCTGCCGCTCAGGTGCAGGCGCTTGGCGCCCCGGCCAAAGAATGCGCCGTCGAACTTGGTCGCTCCGAACGTGGCGCTCACCGTCGGGTCATCCGGATCACTGAACGCGTGCCCGATCACCACGCCGGTGCTGCGGGCCGCTGACTTCAGCTTGGGCTCCGAATTCTCGAAGACAGGGTCATCCGCCAGCGTGAACTGTGCGCCGGAGCCAACGCAGGATGTCGGCTCGGCCCGCAACACGCCCGTCACCGGGTTGAATTCGAGCGTGATGTCACAGCCATTGGACGTGCCATTGAGGTACTGGCCGCCATTGCCCTCCGGCAACGGTGTGCCCGGTCCGCCGATGGCGAACACGACGCCCTGGTAGCGCACGGCGTCGCCCGTGACGGCGTCCGCCCTGTCCGTCAGCAGGCCGATCTCGCCCACCCAGACCGTCGTGTCTGCCTCAACGACCAAGTGGGGAACGCTGCCGGTGGTGCTGCCCGTGCCGGTGGATTCGGTGATCGCCAGCACCTCCTCGGTGAACAGCACCAGTTCCACCCCGCCGGTGTTGGCATCGTTGACGTACTTGTAGGTGCGCTCGCCGTCGAACTCCGTGAAGCGATACACCTTCCCATCGATCTCCACACGCTGGCGACCGATCACCACGGTCTTGCGGGCCAGGTCGTACGTCCGTTGGAAGTGCTGAATGGCAGTGCCAACGGATCGCGACACCGTGCCCAGCACCTGCCCCACGCCCTCGAACTTCACCTGCGGCCCTTCCGGATCATTGAGCACGGCCAGCATCTGCTCGGCCGTCACCGCGCTGGCCGTCGGCTGCAGGCAGTGGCCGCGATCGTCCTTGGTGGCGCACAGCGCCCCGGACGGTGCGGCGAAGACGGTGCTGGCGTTCGGCTCCCCATCGGAGCCACTGCCTTCACCTCCGCCTCCGCCGCACGCGGAGACCATGGCGGTCAGCGCAGCAGCGGCACACAGGCGAAGGCATGGCCGGAAGACGAGGGACAAGTCGGCTGTTGTCATGAGAATCAAGGTTGGTGAGAAACAAGGTCCGCCACACCGGCGCCGGCTCAGATGCCGGACGCCATGAACTTCATGACGATCGGGAACAAATGTCTAGACAAGCCTGGGCCAGCGCCATCAGCCCAGGTACTTCACCTTGCCCCACGAGCGCCGGATCGGCTCGTCGAGGTGATCGAGCTTGCCGCGCAGCGTGTAGGCCTGCATCGCCACCGGAAACCGCCCAGGCGACTGGCCGATGAACACCCGCACGTCCACCGCATCGCCCTGCGCCTTGCCTGCAAACGTGGCCTCGAAGCCTTGCAGCAGCCCGTGCCGGGCCTCCACCGGCGACAGTGCCCGCCACACGGCCTTGGGCGCCCCGTAGTTCTGCGCAGCCGCCCGGATCGCCCCCAGGGCCATGGCGGGGAACAACTCGCCGGGCGACTGCGCCCTAGCATGGCTCACCCAGGTCATCACCGATGGCGGGTGGTAGTGATCCGGGCTCTGTGCCGCGAACACCGGCAGGCTCTTGCCCTGGATCAATTGTGTTTCCCACGGTGGCTGGTTCTCCACCCAAATCTCCAGGCCCAGCGCCTCGACACGGTGGATCTGCATCTCGCGCAGCGCTCGCGCCTTGTCCTGCGCGATGACCGGGGCCGCCACGCCTGCGCACATCGCCGTCGCCAGCCGCCGCAGGGCCTGGCGACGGTTGCCAGCATCCCTTGTTGCGTTTGTCATGACGCGCCCTTGCCGAACAGTTGCCCCAGGCCAAGCGCAAACAGCACCGCCACTGCCAGCCAGGCCGGCCAGCGCCGGCTGCGCCGCAGCGCCACGCGCCAGTCAAAGCGCGAGAACACCCAGCACACCAGCCACACGATCACCCAGCTCGCCACCAGGCGGCCGAGCAGGTTGCCGAGAACGTAGCTGGTCGCCGTCATGACGCGTCCAGCAACTGCCAGCGCCCACCACGACGCACCATCAGTTGTGCAGACAAGCCATGCCCATCATCCGCTTCGGCCAGGAACTGGCGGCTGTCGTCCCTCAGCGTGGCGAGTGCTTGCGTGTCGCCGCTGTCGCACATCAGCAGCCGGTCGCGGTGCGGCGCTGCCACCACGATGTCCCCGCGAAACCGCGGCTGGAGATCCAGCCACAAGTCGTCCAGCAGCAATAGCGTCGCCTCCAGTCCGCCACCGGTGTAGGCCGCGATGCAGCCGCCCTTCATGAAGTACTTGGGCTCGGGCAGTTGCCGCCGCAGGTTGGTCAGCGCCACGGCGGCGGCGTCTTGCGGCGCTATGCCGGTGCGCGCGAGCAGCCCCGGAGTCGCCATCACGAACTGCTCGGGCTGGTCGAATGCGTAGGTCACCAGCAGTTCGCCGCACAGCGCGGAGGTCGCCGGCTGCTGTTCGGCCGGCACACCAGCATCGCGCAACGCCTGCAAGAACGCGATGTGTTTGATGCGAGGCAGCAGGCAGCCTGCGCTGTATTGTGGGGCGGCGGCCGCGGCCGGGCTCTTCTTGAAAAGCTTGTTGAACATGATGGTGATCAGTCGGTGTAGGTCTGCCGGGAGTCGCGCGCAACGAGGCCCAGGCTTTGGCTGAGTGTCAGCAACTCTGCGGCGTAGATCTCGCGCACCAGCACGGCGTGCCAGGCATCGTCCTGCCCGTCGAGGTCGATCAACCGGTAGCCGCGCGCGCGAGCCCAGCCGTCGAGCGCACGCAGTGCAGCGGTACAACGGATGCCGCCATGCGGGGGCCCCTCCGGGGCCTCGAAACCGCCCAGTTCGGCGCGAGCGATGCACAGTTCACCTGCCTGCGCTACCAAGGTCTCGTCATCACGCACGTCGGCATGAATCGCCTGCGGTGGCGTTTGCTCGGACAGTGCGCAGGTCAGTTCCCACAGATCCTCGACTTTGCGCGGCTTGCCAATCTGCTCCAACACCGCATCGGCTGCGCTGTCGTCCCCGTCGCACACCAGTTCCACCCAACGAGCGATCCCCTTGCGTTTGCTCTTGGACAGGTCTGCCTTGGGGGAGACAGCCAGCTCCATCGGCGGCAAGCCGCTGTCCATCGCGATCGGGCGGTCCGCGTCGCGGGTATGGCGCCAGTGCGCGCGGTAGTGATCGACAAGGTCACGCGGGTAGCTGTCGTGGTCGCGGAAGCTGCTGTCGTCGATGTCGTACAGGCAGACCGCCAGGGCCACGTCATAGGCCATGTACGGATAGGCGTCGTAGGTCTCCGTCACGTTCGGCTTCCAGCCCACGCAGCGAGCCATCAGCTTGTTCCGGCCGTTCATGTGCGTGGCCAGCGCCTGCGCGCGTTCGGCGGGCGGGCACGCGATGGCGGCGAGTACCGGAAAAGTCCGGGTATGTTGGGGCCTCTTCGAATCGATTGGCGTGAGCGGCCGGTACTCCGGATCAAGGACGAGGCAGAAGTGGTCGATCAGGGCATTTCCATCGTTCGGCAAAGGGCGCCACAGCCGAACCACTGCCACCGTGTCCGCCCGATCAGGAAGCAGGCAAAACACGTGCAGCAACCAGGCAAGGGCTTCGTCCAAGCCGTAAAGCGGTCGGTTGACCAGCACATGATCATCAGGGTGCCGGGGAACGTGCCGCTGAATCCATTGCTGGATCTCACTCACTTCCTGCAGTGACTCCTTGACCAACGCCTGCATTTCATCCAACGGACATCCAGAGATGTATTTGATGCTTATCCGCTTGCCGGCCAAGTTGACGTAAGTCCGGCGCGTATTCTTGGCACCCTCCGCATTTTCCACACCAGGAAACTCCCTCTTATAAAATAACAAGGTCCCCTCAACATCGCAGAGAAGTCTCCCCGCAAGCTCACTCGAAAAGCTATTCATCCTCATAGTCATGGCTGCCACAGCCCTCCAATCACAGCGTCCATCAAATTTGGCTCGCCGTTTTTTAAAGGTGTTAAAACTTCGTGAAAAATCGTTCTATTCCCGTCAGTTTGGGCGTATATTCTTTTGACACTGTTATTTTGAAGACCGAACTGAATACGCCTTCTTTCTCCAACGTCAGGGATCAGCTTCTCCAGTCTCCGCTGAGTCCAGACCATACTCAATTGCCGACCGTCTAACTGGGTGCCACATAGCCTGTCCCTGCACCCTTCCACCTCATCCTTGACAAAGGTTCCCTTCCCCTTGGATTCAATAATTATGTATTCCCCGCGTGCATTCTTATAGATGCCATCGATTCCTGTTTGACCATCCCAGGAACGGAATGCAGTCTCCACATCGGGATAATCTCGGATATTGAACGTCTTCCCGACAGGGGTGTAGCCTTTTGCTTCCAGCAGCGCAGCAACTTCCAGTTCAGCAGCAAACCCCTTGTGCTTGTTGTCCAGCTCGTCCCAACGCTCGTGCAGGGCACATTTCGAGTTGTGAACCCAAACCCCCTCGCCCACGAAGTAGCTGGGCGTATGCTCGACGCTGAAGTTGAATACCTGCAGCGGGCGGTCCACCCGCTCGTTGGCCAGCACGGTGACATCGCCGCCGATCGCGGCCACCACGTCACCACGCCGAATGTCCTTGACCGGCGTCCAGCCCCTGCCCTGCAACCATAGCGGATGCTCATCGGTGACCTTCAGTTGCTCGGCTTCGGTCCGCAACTCGTGGTAGTACGGCGCAGTGCGCCCGAAGGTTCGGCTTACCTTCTGCAACGCGTCCGAGAACTCGCCGTCATGGCGCGAGCGCACCCACTGGCCGGCCACGATCTGCTCGATGGCCAATGTCCCGGCATCGGTGTGCACCGGCGTGCCCGCTGCAAAGCTGGCACAGCCCAGTTCATGCTTGGTCTCTCGAACCGCACGGCCCAGGTCGCCAGCGTACTTGCCCAGCTTGCCAGCCAGCTTCAACACCAGCACCGGGCTCACGTTCTCGCCGATCACCTTGCCCGTGTCGTAGGCGCCGCACTGCGTGGCGCGGCGGATGGTGTCGACGACTTCCTGGCCGATCAGCTCAGCCAGCTTTTGCAGCGTGCCTTCCGGGTCGTTGACGAAGGCCTTGCCCAATGCGATCAGGCCGTCGAGGATGTCGCCGAAATCGGTGACCAGCGAGATCAGGCCTTCCACCTGGTCCTTCATCCCGGCCACCAGGCCCTTGACGAACTGGTAGCCCTGCGTCATCCCCGACTTGACGCCATCCCACATGCGGCCCCAGAAACCCCTGTCCGCGTCCGGCGGCGGCGCATCATCTCGCGGGCCCTCGCAGACATCCTCCGCAAACCAGCAGTTGTTGCGCGCCGCGTAATCCCGCTTCGCAGCCTCGTTCGCAAAACACGTCTGCGGACGGCACATGCCGGCCGTCGCGCTCGTGCCCACTCCAGCCGCCCCACCGACCGCGAGCGGGTCTGCCTTCGCCTGCATCAGCGGCACGAGCGCCATCACCACGATCAGCCACCACAACCACAGGCTGCGAACGGCACGCCCCGCCGTGTTGTTCAAGGACATGCCGGCTCCTCGCCATCGGAGCCACCGCCGCCCTGGCCGCTGCCGCCACCGCCGGACGATCCGCCGCCGCCCGATCCGCCGCCGCTGCACCCGAAGGTGCTGCACTGGGGTGGCGGATCGGTCACGCTCGGCGGATCGCCCGGATCGCTCGGCGCCCCGCCGTTGCCCAGTCCCGGCAACGAGACCGGGTTGTCCGGCTCGATCGCCGGGCTTTGCATCTGCAAGGTCACGTGCGTGACCACGGGGATCAGCCCCGCGTTGACCAGCGTCGTGTGGAAGCCGTCGTTGCCCGCATCCAGCCAGCTCAGCATGCGCGCGTACAGGTTGCCCATCAGCGGCACCTTGGGCTCATAGCCGTGCGTGATGCGCAGCTTGATGAGGTTGGCGTCCTGAAGGTTCTGACCCGAGTTGCCCTTCACGGTGGCGGCCGCGTTGCTGCTGAGCCCGGTGTTCGGGATCACGCGCCGGCCACCGCCGATGCGTTCCTGCAGCGCGGGGTCGTTCCAGTCTTCGAAGCTCTCTCGCGTGGGGTTGAGCAGCTCGATGCGCACCGCCCCGGGCGGCACCCGGCCCTCGCTGTCGGCATTGCGCCCACTGAGGTTCGTGCCGTTGATGACATCGCGCGCATAGAGCTGCGAGGCGGCCAGCTCCATCGCATTGCGCCCGCCGCCGTAGGCCGGCACCAGCGCTTCGGCGTAGGCGTTGCGCACGCTGTCGAGGCTGGCATTCGCCATCGAACCCGCGCGCGAGGCCATGAACGCGGCATGGTTGTACTGGTTCTTCGCGAAGAACAGCATGCCGTACTGCAGCACCGCCAGGCCCATGCCCGTGAGCAGCGGGCCCGCGAAGACGAACTCCAGCATCGCCGAGCCCTGCTGCCGGCGCAGCGGGCGCGGTGATGCCGGCGGCACGGCCCGCGGCAAGGCGATCACGTCACCCACGCGCCAACCGAGGCGCTCAATGCTGCCAGCGGCCAGTTCCAGCACCTGCACGGCGCCCCGCTCGCCGAAGCCGACACGCCACGGCGCCAGCCGCGGCGCGCAGCCCACGATGCGGCCCCGTGCATCGAGCCAGACCAGGTCGATGGCTTGCCGCATGAACGCCGTGTGCACGCTCTTGCAGCGGGTGATGAGCAGCGCCTCGTGCGCCGCCAGCGGTGGGCTGAGCATCAAGCCTTTGAAGCGCGCAAAGAAGCGATCGGCCACGCGAATGGCCAGGCCATGGCCGGGATCGGCCTGTCTGTCTGGAGACATGGGCGTCGTTCTGGAGAGACGGAAAGGGCGAAGCTGGCCGCGCGCCCACGGGCGCCGCGGCCAGCCGCATCCCGGGAAGGTCTACTGGCGCTCGGCCTTGATGTAGAAGCTGCCGTTGGCGTCGCTGCCGCTCAGGTGCAGGCGCTTGGCGCCCCGGCCAAAGAATGCGCCGTCGAACTTGGTCGCTCCGAACGGGAGGCTCACGATCGGGTCGTCGAGGTTGCGGCTGGCGTAATAGGTCACCACGCCCGTGCTGCGGTCTGACGATTTGAGCTTGGGCTCCGAATTCTCGAAGGCGGGGTTCTCAGCCAACGTGAATTGCACGCCGGTTGGCGCACACGCCGTCGGGTCGGCCCGCAGCACGCCGGTGACCGCGTTGAACTCCAGGTCGATCTCACAGCCGTCGGATGTGGCGTTGTAGTAAAAATTGTCCTCAGCCAGCGGTATGGGCGTACCCGGCCCGGCGAGGGCAAAGATGACACCCTTGTATCGCACGGCGTCGCCGGTGACGGCGTCTGCCCTGTCGGTGAGCAGTCCGACCTCACCCAGCCAGACCTCGTCGTCTACTTCAGACGTTATCCCGGTGGTAATGCTGCCGGTGACATAGCCTGCACCGGTCGACCGCAGAACTGTCAGCACTTCCTCGCTGAACAGCGTCAGTTCCACGAGGCCCGTATTGGCATCGTTGACGTACTTGTACTTGCGCTCGCCGTCGAATTCCTTGAAGCGATACACCTCCCCGTCCATCTCCACCCGGTGGCGGCCGATCACCATAGTCTTGCGTGCCAGGTCATACGTGTAGTGTGTGTATTCGGGGATCTCCCCGGAGGTGACTCGCCACGCGCCCCCCAGCACCTGCCCAACCCCCTCGAACTTGACCTGCGGCCCTTCCGGATCGTTGAGCACGGCCAGCATCTGCTCCGCCGTCACCGCGCTGGCCGTCGGCTGCAGGCAGTGGCCGCGGTCATCCTTCGCGGCGCACAGCGCCCCGGACGGTGCGGCGAAGACGGTGCTGGCGTTCGGCTCCCCATCGGAGCCACTGCCTTCACCTCCGCCTCCGCCGCACGCGGAGACCATGGCGGCCAGCGCAGCAGCGGCACACAGGCGAAGGCACGGCCGGAACACAAGGGACAGGTCGACTGTTGTCATGAGAATCAAGGTTGGTGAGAAACAAGGTCCGCCACACAGGCGCCGGCTCAGATGCCGGACGCCATGAACTTCATGACGATCGGGAAGAACAGCACGATGAACGTGCAGGGAAAAATGAAGGCGATGAGCGGCAGCAGCATCTTCACTGGTGCCTCCATCGCGAGCTTCTCGGCGCGCAGGAAGCGCTCGGTACGCCGCTGGTCGGCCTGCGCCCGCAGCACGGGGCCGAGGTTCATGCCCATGCTCTCGGCCTGGATGACGCTGGCAATGAAGCTGGTCACGCTGGGCTCGCTGAGGCGATCGGCCATGGCCCGCAGCGAATCGGCCCGGCCCTTGCCAGCACGGATATCACGCAGCACGCGCTGGAACTCATCGCGCAGCGCTCCCTTGGGTCCCTTGGCAACGGCCTGGCCCATCGCCCCCTGGAAGTTGAGCCCCGCCTCGACGCACAGCGTGATGATGTCCAGGTAGAACGGCAAGGTCTTGAGCAGCTCGCGGCGCCGCGCCTCGAGCCGGTCGCGCAGCCAGATGCCGGGATAGGCCCAGCCCATCGCCGCGCCTGCCAGTGCGGCCTGCCAGTATGCGGCGCCCGACATGCCCGGCCGCGCAGCCGCGCCTGTGGGGTTGTCGAACGATCCGAGCACCCACCAGCCCACGGCAGCCGCACAACAAGCCGCCACCCAACGTGCGGCGACGAACTGCAATGGGCTGAGCGCATAGTCCAGCCCCGCCTTGCGCAGCTTCGATGCGGTCTGCTCCCGCGAGCGCTGCGACACGAACGCGCCGATGTGATGGCTGACCCATTGAACCGGCAACCACATCAACCTGAAGCCCAGCGGCGGCGGGTCCTTGTACTGCCGGTCCTCCTGCGGCACGTCGGAGACGGAGCGGCTGACCAGCCAGCCGACCAATGCGGCGGCCAGGCCAATCGCCAGAGCAAACAGGTAGATGGCGACGTCGGGCGAGATCAAGCGGTCTCCTGCCATGGCTAGACGTCGATCGCGATGATCTTGCGGATCACGTAGACGCCCATCACTTCGAGAAAGGCGATGACCGCCAGCACGCCCCAACCCATCCGGGTGTTCCACAGCATGGACATGGCTTCCGGTTCCATGCGGTTGAGGATGAACATCAACACCATCGGGAGCAGACCGACGACCCACGCCTGCAGCTTGCCTTGCGCGGTGAGCGCGCCGATCTTGCCCTCCATCTGCAGTCGGCTGCGGATGGTGTGCGCGGTACGCTCCAGCGTCTCGGCCAGGCTGCCGCCGGTTTCCGAGGCGATGCGCAGGGCCGACACGACGAGCGTGGTGGTTTGCGTCGGGACGCGACGGTTCAGGTTGCCGAGGCTCTGCTCCACCGTCACCCCGAGCCGCTGTTCACGCAGCATCAGCGAGAACTCCTGGCTCAGCGGCGGCTGTGATTCGCGCACCAACTGCGAGATGGCGGCGTTCAGCCCCACACCGGCCCGCATACCCCCGGACAGCATCATCAAGGCATCGGGCAGTTGGCTCTCGAACTGCTGCAGGCGCCGCTTGCGCATCCAGGCGTAAAGCATGCGCGGCACCCAGGCCAGCGCAAAGAACGCCGGAATCGCGAGGACCGCACTGCCCGTCAGCAACCACAGCGCCAAGGCGCCAAGCACCATCAGCGCGAGGTTGAAGACAAACAGCTTGCGCGGATCGATGAAGAGGAAGAACTCTCGCGCCTGGAAGCTGGTGCGTTCCGTGAAGCTGGCGCGGTAACGCGCCAATGTCGTGGTGCCGACATCGATGACGAACCACACGAGCATCGCGGCGCTGATCGCCACCACGCCAGTCAGCAGGAGCAGGTTGTTGTCTTCCATGGCCGCTTAGTGCTGCACGCCTGCCGGCTTGAAGATGCCGATGTCGAGCTGCATGCCGGCAGCACGCAGTTCCTCGTAGAAGCTGGGCACCATGTCGCAGCCGCTGAAGCTGCCGCGCACCCGGCCACCCGGGCCGCCATAGCCCTGGTTGTCGAAGCGGAACAGCTCCTGCACCTGGATCTTTCCGGACTCCATGCCCGTCAGTTCGGTGATGCTGGTGACGAGGCGGCTGCCGCAGGCAAACCGGGTCTGCTGCACGATGACGTCCACCGCGGACGCAATCTGTTCGCGGATGGCGACCAGCGGGAGTTCCATCCCGGCCATCAACACCATGGTCTCGAGCCGGGCCAGCGCGTCGCGCGGCGTATTGGCATGCAGCGTGGTCAGCGAGCCTTCGTGGCCCGTGTTCATCGCCTGCAACATGTCCAGTGCTTCGGCACCCCGGCATTCGCCCACGACGATGCGGTCCGGCCGCATGCGCAAGGTGTTGCGAACCAGCTCGCGGATCGTGATGGCGCCCTTGCCTTCGACATTGGAGGGCCGAGACTCCAGGCTGATCAGGTGCTCATGGTGCAGCCGGAGTTCGGCCGCGTCTTCGACGGTGATCACCCGCTCGCCGGCCGGGATGAAGTTCGACAGGATGTTGAGCAGCGTCGTCTTGCCCGACCCGGTACCACCTGAGACGATGATGTTCTTGCGCGATGCGACGCACACCCGCAGGAACTCGGCCATGTCGGGGCTGAGCGAGCCGAAGCGCACGAGGTCGTCCGACCCGAGCTTGTGTTTCGCAAACTTGCGGATCGTGAGCGTCGGGCCCTTCAACGCCAGTGGCGGGATGATCGCGTTGACGCGCGAGCCGTCCTTGAGGCGCGCATCGACCATCGGCGACGATTCGTCGATCCGGCGCCCCAGCGGCGCGACGATGCGCTCGATCACGCCCATCACGGTGCGGTCACCGGTGAAGCTCATCGGGTGCCGCTGCAGCCGGCCGGCCCGCTCGACATAGATCTCGTCGAAGCGGTTCACCATCACTTCGGTCACCGACTCATCTGCAAGCAACTCCTCCAGCGGGCCCAAGCCGACGGCTTCGTTCAGCACCTGCAGGCGCAGCACCCCGTGGTCGAGCTCGGCCGGTATCTCGGACTTGAGCTGCTCGATCAGGCTGCCGATCAGTGCGTCGGTTTCTCCCCGCAGCTGTTCGTCGGTCATGGCCGAGATGTCGTGCCGACGCAGGTCCATGGTCTCGAGCAGGCGGCCATGCAGGCGGCGGCGCCATTCGAATTCGAGCTGTTGCCGCTGCGGCTGGGGCGCCGGCACGAGCGGATAGCCGTCAGACGCGGGATCCGTACGAGGTGGTCGCTGGGCCTGCGCCTGGGCCGCTGCCCGTTCTGCACGCTGACGGGATTGCGCGATGTCCTGCGCCGCCACCTGGTTGCGATGCGCCGCCGTGCTCGAACGGCTGTGCGGCGAGGCTGCCCGCGCCGACCCGTCATCCGGTGCCGGCAGCCAAGTCACCTGGAGCTTGAAAGGGCCGATGCCGATGAGGTCGCCGGGCTGGAGCGGGCCATGCTGGGTATCGATGCGGCGGCCATTGACCTGGACGCCCGAGAAGGCGTTGCCCATGTCCTCGAGCAGCACGCCTGCCGGCGTTGCAAAGAGCCGCGCGTGCTCCTTCGCAACACGCCAGCTATCCAGCCGGACCTCGTTGCTCGCTCCTTTGCCGATGACGCTTTCGTCGGGTGCCTGCATGACTTGCACGCGACCGTCGGGCCCGGTGATTTCGATCTGCAGCATGGCGGTGTTCGCCGTTCAGGGCTGCGTGCCGTCGACAGCCGGCTGCACCCGGTCCGACAGGTACGGGGCCTCGCCCAGCCGCTGGCGCAGCCGCTCATGGGTCTGCTCGATGCGGCCGGCCAACGCGGGCGTGCGGCTGTCCACCACCGTGGGCGTCAGGAAGATGACCAGTTCCGTTTCCTTGTTCTGATAGCGCTTGGAGCGGAACAGCGCACCCAGCACCGGGATGTCGCCCAGGAAAGGCACCTTGTCGACGGTGTTGGAGGTTTCGCGCTGGATCAGCCCGCTGAGCACGATCGTTTCGCCGCCGTTCACGTTGAACGTCGCTTCCGTGCGGCGGGTCAACAGGGCCGGCCCGGCGAGCGTGGTGACCGAGTTGTCGATCTGGCTGACTTCGGTCAGCACGTCGGCGCGGATCACGCCATGGCGGTCGACACGTGGGGAAATGTCGAGCTTGATGCCATAGGGCTTGAAGCTGACGGTGGGGCCGTTGTTCGTGCTCACCACGTAGGGGTACTCGCCGCCCGCCAGGAACTTGGCGCTGGAGCCATTGCGCGTGGAGAGCTGCGGCTGCGCCAGGACCGTCGTCTTGCCTTCCTGGGCCAGGAGATCGAGCTGGGCACTGAGGCCGAGGTTGATGGCACTGAGCACGTTCAGGCCATCGGGCAGTATCACGCCACCGCCCTCGGGATTGCTGATGGGAGGCGGATTGCCTTCACCCGTCTGGATGTCGATCTGGTACGGCCCGGCATGGCCGCGACGGCCAGGTGACCAGATCGCGCCCACCGCTGCGCCGCCGACGGGCGTCCAGCGCAAGCCGACCTCCCGCAGGTAGTTGACCGGAAATTCGACGACTTTGACGTCGATCAGCACCATCTGGTCCCAGCCGACCGAGTTGGTGAAGTTGACGATCTGCGGATAGATCTTGCTCAGTTGGCCGATCTTGGCCAGGTCGGCGTCCGACAACTGGTCGCCCTCGACGATGACCTTGTCGCCGATGACCGAGGTCTTCGCATTGGGGATCGCAGCGAGGAAAGAGGAGATCTCCCGCGCGTAGCGTGAGGTATCGCCTGGAACGATATTGATCTTGACGCGCTGGTAGCGGCCGTCCTCGTTCCAGATGAACAGCGAGGAGGTGCCCGCGCCATTGGCGAACAAGATGACTTCGCGGCCGTCGAGCGCCGCGGCCGTCATCAGCGAGCCATTGCCGACCGCGATGCGCGCGACGCCGGGCGCGGGGAACACCCGCGACTCACCGACGAACATCTCGATCTCCGGCATGGGGCCGGCGTCGTGATCGATGCGGATTGGCGCGTAAGGCTCCTTGGATCGGGCGGCGGGACGCACCGTGGGCTTCAGGTGTTCGGCATAACCGTTGACCGGGGCCACCACGCGAGGGGCCGGCGGCATGTCGTTGGGGGGCGGCGTGGCACTCTGCGCCGAAGCCGCGCCGACGCAGGCCATGAGGGTGAGCACGGTACTCGCGGCATACGCCCTGCAAGAGGCGGCCGGCATTCCGGTTGACGGGAGCAGACAGGATGACATGTGGATCGATCGATGGCGGATCAACGGCGGGAGACTGGGAGCGGCGCGGCAGATGCGGACAGTTCGGCGTTCGGCACCATGAGTTGCGCCCCCTCTGCCGACTCGGCCGCCTGCCCGCCGAGCCGCAATGCCGGGCCCACGAGCTTGCCGCTCTGGCCGCCATACAGCACCGGGATATCAGAAGGGCCGGAAAGCATGGGCCGTTGCGTCGGCCCGGCGCCTCCGCCCCACAGATCGGCGAGGTTGGCTTCGCGCGCCCGCAGCGCCGTCTTGTCTTCCGGGTTGCGCAGCAAGGCGGTGATCTTTCCGGCCTCGCGCGCAACGATGACGTGCTGCGCCTGCTCCGGTGTGGTGTCCAGCGTCACGGTGGAGTACTGGCGCCGTTCGCCGCTCTTGGGATCGTCGACCGAACGCTGGCCGGTGGCCATCACCACCACGCTTTGCAGCAGGGGGATGGTGACCTTGCGATCAGCCCGGTCGACGGTGACCATCAGGTCGATGACGTCACCGGGCTCCAGCAACCCCGAGATGGAACTGATCTCGTCGACCGGCACCGTCATTGCCCTCCGCCCCGCTTCGATGCGGGCAGAAAAGGTAGGCACCTTCCTGCCTTCGAGCATGCTCCAGATCACCATCTCGCCACCCTTGACGGGGTAGGCCAGCGGCTGGCCCGCGACATGCTCGAACTGCTCGGGCATCACTGCGGCGGAATGGGCATAGTCCTTCGGAATCGACCGCACGGCCAGGTTGTCGGTGCTCAGCCGCGTGCCTTTGGGCAAATCGGTCTTCGCAACGACGACGCTGACCGTTGCACCCTTCTTGCCGGCCTCGAGCGCCGCAACTTGGTTGGACAAGTAGTTGCGCGCAGCCATGGCAGCCAGCAACCCGATGCCCACGGCAACGCCCAGGATGGCCCAGGTTCTGCTGGGCCTGATTTTGGAGAGGGGGATGAGAAACCGCTTCATGGCTCAGGACGGCAAGGAAAGGGCGAAGGCAAATCGGTCATAAGCCTCTGCAAAGGCATCGAGCAGTTGGCGCAGCACCGAGTCGTCATCGGTCATGCCGACACCCAGCGCCAAGGCCAGCGCCGCACAGACGACGAGGTACTCGACCATGGACTGCCCGGCTTGTGCGCCGCGCTTCATCGAAAATCCTTCAGCAAGGTGATGGTGTTGAGCACCAGCGTGGAATGGGTGGGGCCGGATCGGCTGACGACAGCCATGCCTTCACGGCCCTCGCCCCTGAAGAACAGCGCCACGCCAGGGGGCTGGCTCGACTCGGACTCGCGCTCGAGCGCATAGCCGTCCTGCTCCATCAGGGTGATCAAGCGGTCTGCATTGAGGCGGAGCGCATGGCGATTGGTGGCGACCAGGTAGGTCGAGAGCTTGTCGCCATCGCGGGACTGGATCTGGTTGACCACCTTGCTGCCCGACGGCAACCGGTCCATCCAGCGCGCACGGTCGTCGCGGCTGCGATCGCTGCTGCTGGCCGCCCCTGCCAGGTCGCTGATCGCGATGACGCCGCGGCTGCCGCCGGGGGCCGCTTCGATCTGCACGGTGAGGTAGCGTAGTTCGCCGGCACCGCCAGCGCCCACACGACGGCCGAGCACGATCTTGCCGCCCATCTCGTTGCGCACCAGCGGCTCGCCCAGCACCTTGCCAAACTCCGTGGCAACCACCTTGGGGGCAGCCTCGGAGACAAAGCCACGAAGCTGCATCGGCACACCGTTGACGCTCATCTGCTGGCCGATGTCGAAGGCCTGCAGGCCCGCCGGCAAGGGCACCGCCGGCCATTCGGCGCCAGCAGCCAGCGCGGGCGCGAGCACCATCCACGCACACACCAGCGCCTGGGGCAAGGTACTGCGCCTCCGATCACGCGATGCCATCATCACTCCGCTGGCTTGAGACGGTCCGCGGGCACCACGTCGCGCCACTCGTCGAGCTGGCCGAACGCTGGAGGAGCCACTCGGCCGAGCAGTTCGGAGGCGGTGATGCCGAACCCCACCACATCGCCGATGCCGGAATCGAACAGCTCGTTGACCAGCGCCAAACCGCCGAAGCGGCTTTCCGCCTGCGCGGGGGATGTTGCCGCCCAGGCATCGGGGACGAGGCTCGTCCGTCGGACGATCGAGAGATCGATGCGATCAAAGGGCTCCAGGCTGCGGATGCCCGCCGGCAGGTTGGCCAGCGCTACGATCACCGTGCCCGAATGGATGCCGTGGGCACGCAACCCCATTGCCGAATGCAGCAGATACGGCGTTCCGTCCTGGCTCCCAGCATTGGCGGTCTGCACGGTGACGTCATCGAAGCGAGTGATCAACGGCGCGCCACCGGGTGCCCGCCAGAACAGGTTGCGATGCGCATCGAACTCGCCGGCTGTATCGCCGGTCTTGATCGGCGCCGAGGACTCACCGAAGAAGCGGCGGCGCACGTCCGCTGCCAGGGCCGCTTCACTGCGCCATCCAGTGCTGCCCGGGTGATTGTTCATCGCCTCGAACGCGACGTAGCGGCTGGCCATCTGCGCGGCATGCGAGATGTCCTGGTACTTGGCGATCATCGGCATCAGCATGAACAGCGGCACGACGGCCAGCGACATCACGATGAGCTCGACGTAGGCCTGGCCACGTTGCCATCGCCCCTGTCGGGCCACGCAGGTGACCCGCCGCCTGGCCGTCGTTGTCCGCTTGCTGGTCCTCATAACTTCGCCCTGCATCAAAAGCCCGCTTGCTGCAGGCGGGCACGCAGCACGTCGGTCGGCGACTCGACCAAGTGGACTTGCCAGTACGGATTGAAGAGGCTCCCCAGCTCCCGCGGCGTGCCGCGGGCTGCGCCATGGACGTTGTCGCGGTGTGCGACCGGGCGTTCGAAATAGGCCTCCGACGTCGCAACAGCGGCCATCAGATCGCGCGGCATGTCCGATCTGTAGTTGTTGAGCCGATCGGTGACCGGCATGGCCGATCGACCTTCGGACGCCACCGTCTCGGTGCGATCACGCGTCACACGCACCGCGAAGCGCAGGCGCGGGTCTTCTTCCGCCAGGGCAGCGGGGGACAGCTCGTAGAACGGCGGCAGGCCACTGTAGACCTCCCAGGCTGCCGACGACGCTCGGCCATGGGCACGGGGGTTAGTGGACGGCGAGCCACCCAGGCGGGCTGACGATTCGTCTTGATCAGCGCCCGCGGGGTGGGCTTGCTGTTCGCCCCAGCCGATCGGCACGTCCGACCGGGCCCGGCAGCTCAAGCCCTTGCTGCGCCACGAGTGGTACGAAGCAGTGTCTTCCGCTTTCCATTCATCGAATCCGATCAACTCTGTACCACCTCTTCGGCGAACCTCGCTGACACGCCAGCGGGCAAGACATGCACCGCCACTTTCGGGCACGAGACCACGAGAAGTCCAAGTGCGCGCCTTCACGAAATCGTCGCTATATGCGGCGAGCCGGGCCACCTCCGCAAACCGGTCTCGGTCGTCATCGGCATACTGCCGAGTAAAGCCATTCCATTCGTTGGTAAGCATCGGCGCTGCAACGATCCTCGGTTCCACGCTCACATCTCCGCGCTCTACGGCGGCGTAATTGGCCCGGGCGACTTCATCCATGACGCGTGCCCGCATGAAAGGCAGCGTTCCATGAAGCACGGACTGGGCACCGAGGATGATCCGCTTATTACCTTCGACAATTGCAACAATCCCATGCGTCACGTCCGGCACAAGCTCCATGACATCTGCAACGTATTCATATGCATAGAAGAGCCCAACGCACATGGCCGCATACTCGCCAACGCGAAGGGCCTCCACCCACGAGGTGTACACGCTAGCGCAGCCAGGGAATAGAGTAAGAAAATTCTGGGCGTGGGTGCCCATGTACTGGGCCCAAGATGAAATACTCACCATCTGCGCAACCAACACCTCGTTGGCCACCAGCGCACGATTGGTATAGGCATCAAAATTCAGCGCACGCGCATGCATCACACCGGCGCTGTAGGCGACAGCGTCCGCAGTGTTGACGAGCTTGGTTTTCTCGCGAGAAAGCTGACCGGTGTTGAACAAGAAAAAGAGCGCAGCCAACCCGCCCACGAGAACAAAAATCCCGTAGACGAGCGCTTGCCCTTTTTGCCGCTGCCTGGAGCGAATCCCCGGCCAGCCCCTGCTGGGGCTGGCGAAACTCACGTCAAATCAGTCGCGCGAGTTGTTGTTGGAGTACGCATCAAGACCCTTGACCGTCGTACCCTCGGTGGCAGCCGAATCGGCCGTCGTTTGCGACTCACGGATCGCCGTGTCGGCCGTTTGGCCCGACACTTCTTGCGCAATACCCGCAGTCTGGCTGCGAATGGTTTGACCGAAGAACTGATAAGTGGCGATGGCCGCCACCGCGATCAGCGCAACGATGATGATGTACTCCGTCATACCCTGGCCGCGTTGAGCGCTTCTCGCTGCGGCCGCGCTACATGGGACTCGATGCATGGATCCTCCTGTTGTTCGAGTAAATCCATCCTGCAGCGACGCCCCTCTGCGCTATCAAGCAGGATGTGCGTCAATTATGATTGAAATGAAACGCAAATTGCAAGTTGCCGTCATATTTTTGTTACAATTGTGTTTTTAGAATTTCAATTCTGCTTTTTGCAATCCCTGCTTTATGGGGTCCTCATCCCAGGAACCCAGTCACCGGACTTTGCCCTCCGCCACTCGGTCACGCCTGTACGGGAGTCCCAATGGCCTTGCTAGTCCGCCTCACCCGCCGCACATTGAACGCGCTGACGATCAACACCCCCTGCACCACCGCCAAGCCGATCCACACGCCCACGTAGTGGTGCCTGTCCATCAGCGCGCCGAAGAACAGCGGCGACAGGGCCTGGCCGATGTCCAGGCCTGCATAGACAACCCCGTACACCCGCCCCGTCGCGTTCTCGGGTGAGGAGCGCTTGACCAGCAGATCGCGCGAGGGCCCGGCGATGCCGGCAAAGAAGCCCATCGCGCCGAACAGCACCGGCACCGCCATCGAGGGCACACGCGACAGCCCCACCACCAGCGCGAGCGCCGCCGCCGTGCCGAACGCGAGGCCCACCACACGTTCGGAGCGCGCCGGGTCGGACGCGAGGAAGCCCCCCACCACCATGCCGCCCGAGCTGCACACCATGTAGATCGTCAGGCACATGGCCACCAGGTGCACCGGCACCGCATGCAGCTGCCGCGCGGCCTCGGGCGCGAAGCTCTGCACCACGCTGAGCGAAATGGCATAGAAGAAGAAGAACCCGAAGCACATCCACACGGCTGGGATCTTCAGGAAGTCGAACGGCCCCTCTGTGCTCGCCGGCGCCGCGGCCGCGCCCGCAGCCGGCGCGGGGCCAGCCTGCGGCGCGGCCGGCAGCGACAGCTGCCCGCGGTTGAGCAACAGCAGCGCCAGCACGCCGAAGATCAGCGCGGCGGCGCACAGCAGCGCCACGCGCCACGAGAACGCCACCGCCAGCGGCACCAGCATGGCCGGCGCCAGCGCCCAGCCCAGGCTGCCGGTGATGCCGTGCACGCTGTAGGCATGGCCCAGCCGAGCCTTGCCGACCTTGCGGTTGATCAGCGTGTAGTCGACCGGATGGAACACCCCGTTGCCGATGCCGGCCACCACCGCACAGGCCGCCAGCATCCAGTAGCTCTGGCTGCTGGCATAACCCACCGCCGCCAGCCCGAGCAGGCCCAGGCCCGCGAACAGGATGGGCCGCGGCCCGAAGCGGTCGACCGCAAAGCCCGAGACCGCCTGCACGACGCACGAGACGACGAAGAACACGGTGAGCAGGAAGCCCAGTTCGGTGTAGCTGACCGCGAACTCCGTCTTCAGCCACGGAAAGAGCGGCGCCAGCAGCAGCTGACTGTAGTGGCTGATGAGGTGGGCGATGCCGACGAGGCCGATCACCGCGGCGTCCTGGCGCAGCGGCGTGGGGGCGGAGGCAGGCGGTGCGGCAAGTGTGCTCATGGCCGAAATGATAGGCGCTGGCCGGCCGGCAGGATTACGATAGCGGGCCAACTTCTATCGAGAACATGCCACGGACGCCCCAGCGCGAATCCCCGCCCGCGCCGCACCGGGCCGCGCAGCGGCGCATCGGGCCGCTGACGCCGCACCTGTACACGCCTACCGCGGAGCGCCCGGTGCGCGCCAAGCGGCACCGCCTGACGCCCGAGCAGTTCGTGGTGCCGCACTCGCACCCGTGGGCGCAGTTCGTCTTCTCCAGCACCGGCGTCACGCGGCTGACCACCGCGCACGGCTCCTACATCGTGCCGCCGTCGCGCTCGGTCTGGGTGCCGCCGGGGGTCGAGCACGCCGTCACCGTGCTGAGCGAGACCGACCTCTTCACGCTCTACTTCCTCCAGCCCTCCGGCCGCTGCGGGCCGCAGGTGCCGCGCGCCGAGGAGGCACCGTGGCGCCAGTGCCGCGTGCTGGAGGTGTCCGACCTGCTGCGCGCGCTCGTGATGTCGATGGACGTGGTGCCCGATGCCGACGGCGGCCCCGTGCCACCCCCGCGGGAGACGTTGCAGCGCGAGGCGCGGCTCAGCGCGCTGATCCTCGACGAACTGCGCCGGGCGCAGCCCATCCCGCTGGGCGTCGACCTGCCGGCCGACAAGCGCCTGCGCGCGCTGTGCGAAGCGGTGATCGACGATCCGACGCGCCACGCGACGCTGGCGGGCTGGGCCCGCGGCACCGGCGCCAGCGCACGCACGGTGGCCAGGCTCTTCCAGCAGGAGCTGGGCACCAGCTTCGGCCAATGGCGCCAGCAGGTGCTGCTGGCCAAGGCGGTGGCGATGGCGGCGCACCGGCAGCCGATGAAGCGCATCGCGGCCGACCTCGGCTACGCCAGCGCCAGCGCCTTCACGGCGATGGTGCGGCGCTCGGTGGGCATGCCGCCGGCGCGCTTCTTCGGCTACGCGCTGTAGCCGGGGCCACCGGCCGAGCGCCTACAGCGTCATCGGCACGCGCACCGTCAGCGTGACGTCGGGCGTATCGCGCGTGAGCCCGGCGCCGATCGACACGTTCAGCGTGCGCTGCGAGTTCAGCCGGTACGAATAGCCCAGCAGCAGCGTGCCGAGCTGCACCCGGACCGAGTCGGCCGCGGCGCGGCCGTTCTGCTTGGTCTTGCCGACCGAGCTGTGGTCGTAGCCGATGCTGAACGACGACCGTTCGTTGAGCGCGACCCCCATGCCGAAGTTGAAGCCCCACACGCCGCCGGGCTGGATGGAGCCGAGGTCCTGCGGCCCGTCGCTGGTGCGGCGCTGGATGCCGTCGCGCTTGAAGCTGTAGAGGTAGCTGACCGAGCCGAACAGCACCGCCGGGTCCGACGGGTACAGCACGGTGATCGCGGGCTGCAGGCCATAGAAGCCGGAACCGGTGGGCAGCGAGGTCTGCACGCCGTCGCGAAGGCCGAGGATGGAGGTATCGGTCTCGACCTCGAACGGATCCCTGCCGGTGCGGCTCTTGAAGCGCAGGCTGCCGATGTAGTACGGCTTGTCGAGCCCGCCGTCGTTGAACTGGTAGCGGCCGGTGAGCTCGATGTCGCCGATGTTGCTGCCGCTGGCGTCGAAGGCCGTGCTGCTGGCCGAGCCCTGCAGGATCTCGCGGCCGACGCTGGTGTCGGAGCGGTAGACGTAGGGCACGCGCGCCTCGACCTCGAAGCGGTTGGTCAGGCCGTAGCGGGCGGTGAGCGCCGCGGTGAAGGTGTTGCGCTTGACTTCGCGCACGTCGATCACGCCGATGAGGATCGCCGGAATGATGGTGTACCCCACGAGCGCCACGCGGTTGCTCGACGAGTACGAGTACTGCAGCGACGGCTCCAGCGTAAGCTTGCCCTTGGGCGTCAGCACGCCGGGCTGTTCGAAGATCGGCGCCACATCGAGCGCGCGGTTGTCGCGGTCAGGCGCCTGGCCGACCGGCTGTTGCTGCTGCTGCTGTTGCTGGGTCGCGTCCTGCGCCGCCGTGGCCTGGGCCACCGCGGCTGCGGCCGGCGCCGCGCCGAACCCGGTGCCGCGCTGGGTCGCCAGGCGGTCCACTCCCATCGCTCGGCGCACCTCGAGCAGGCTGGCGGCCTGCTCGTTGACGAGCCGCTTGAGCATCTCGATCTCGCGCGCCTGCTCCTCCACGCGGCGTTGCAAGGCATCGTCTTGCGCCGCGCCGGCCGCCTGTTCGGCCGCCGCCGGGGAGATGGCCTGGGCCAGGGCCAGCGCGCAGGCGCCGGCACCCCACCCGGGGATCAAGTGATTCGGCATCGTGGTTCCTCCTCATGCAATGCATCGGACCGCAGGGTGCTTTCAGCGGCGCAGCGAGTCGGTGACCGCGCTGCGCAGCGACGACTGGAGATTGAGCCCCTTGAGAATCTGCATGCTGTTCACGGTGGCGTCAATCACCGTGATGCTCTGGATCTTCTGGTTGTCGAGCGTGTTCTGGATCACCGTGCCGATCGCGTTGCCCGACAGCCGGCCGGGCTGGAAGACGTTGCCGGGGCCGCTTTGCAGCACGGTGAGCGCGCCGGTGTCGATGGGGGCGGCCGGCGCGGCGGATCCGCCGGAGATCGCCCCGAGTTCGGAGAGGTTCAGCCGCGTCGTCGTGACGAGGTTGCCGTTGATGTAGACGGCGCGCTCGATGCCGAAAGAGATGTTCAGGTTGCCGTTGCTGAAGCCGCCGCGCACGCGGTCGAGGCGGCTGTCTCCGACGGCCACCCAGCCCGATGCGGCAGGCACCGCCGGCGCCACGGGCTCGGCCTGGGGCAGCGGTGCGGGGGGAACTTCGAGGGCGATGTCGACGGCCATCTCCAGCGGAATGTCCACATGCGTATCCAAAAGGATATCGACCAGCATGTCCAGTGGTACATCCACCGACAGCTCCAGCGGGATGTCGACCAGGGTGCTGCGCAGCGCATGCACGGGGACCTCGAGTTCGATGTCGACCGTGCTTGCGACCTGCACCGGCACGGGGGCCCGCTCCGGCAGCACGGAAGATGCCGCGCCCGCCGGCTCCTGCACGGGCGCGATGGCCCGCAGTTCATGCAGCCCCGTGAGCACACGCCGTGCATGCGTGGAAGCGAGCGGCATCCCGGCCGGATCGCCCGCGTCCTCCAGCGTCGCGATGGGCGCCAGCGATCCCTTCATCGACCGCAGCGCAGGCGCGTCGATGCCGGGCACCTGCGGCGAGAGCGCGGCGGTGACCGGCATCTCCGGCGGCGGAGCCTCCCAGCCGCCCAGCACGGGCTCGTCGGCCGCCGCCATGGCCGACCCAGCGGCCGGCATCTCCGGGGCAGCGGGCAGTTGCGCCTGCGCGATGCGCAGGGTCTCCAGCGCGCAGGCAGTGCCGCCGCACGCAAGGACAAGCGTCGACTCCGTCCACCCCTGCGGCAGCGCCTGCGCGCCGCCGCCGTCGCGGGCGTCCGGCGCCAGCGGGCTCGCCGCTGCCGCCGCGGGCAGCGAGGCGGCATCGGCGATGCCGACGTCCTCGGCCGCCGCCAGCGCCGGCGCGGCGGAAGCCAGGCCGATCCCGACGATCGAGACGGCCTGTGCGAGCTTGGGGCCGGGGGTGTACATACGCGGCTCCCCTCGTCAGAAGTCCGAGACGCCCAGCTTGGGCATCACCACGCCGGCCAGGCCCTCGCGGTTGACGCCGCCGCCCAGCGGCGCCCTCGGCGCCACGGCCCAGTCGGTGGCCTGGTTGAACTGCGCCTGGTCCTGCCGGTTGGCGATCACGAACAGGATGCCGTTCTTCCACATCGACTCGAACGCCGCCTGCGGGAGCGCGCGGGTGCCGCCGGCGGGGTCGCCGATGAGCACGCGGCCCGGCTGCAGGCCCTTGATGACCACGAAGTGGTCGTAGCCGTTTTCGTTGATGAGCACGATCGCCGGCACGTTGGCGCTGGCCAGCGTGTCCAGCGACGCCTCGAAGCCGTCTGCCTGGAAGCCGTGCGACTCGAGGAAGCGCTTCATGTCCAGCATCGAGAAGCCCTCGCGCCGGATCTTCTCCTGGTCGCCCTGGCGGTACATCGCCTCGAAGACCGCCTGCTCGCTGGCGGTGAACCGGTAGTGGTGCGTCAGCAGCGTCGACAGCGCGGCCGAGCCGCAGCTGAAGTCGTACTGCTGCAGCACGGTGCTGCGGTTGCGCGCCTCCTTCAGGCTGGTGGTGGGCACCGAGAAGGCGCCCCCCACCTGGATCGGCAGATCCACCGACCCTGCCCACGCCGGCAGCGCCCACGCGGCGATCAGAAGCGCTGCGGCGTTTCGCATGGCCACCTCACTGCACCTTCACGTTGACCACGGTGGCGTTCTGGATCAGCACGTTGTTGCCGGTGTTCTGGATCACCATCGGCAAGCCCGCGGCGCCCGAGAAGGCGCCGTCGGAGATGCTGTTGCCGCCGGTCACGACGTCCACGGCCTGGTTGTTCGCCACCACGCCGCGCAGCTTCACGTCGTTCACGGTCTGGGTGCCCCCGCGCCGCCCGGCCAGCGCCGATTCACCGACGGGCTTCATGTCGAACAGTGCAGGACGTTGTGCCGGCGGGCCGTCGGCACGCGCCGGATTCGGACCGTTCGCCAGCACCACCAGCAGCACGCTGGCGATGCGCAATCGCGTCTTGGTTCTCATGTCTCCTCCGACCTGCTGATGAACGGAGCGCCCGCGCGCACGAGGCGCGCGGGCGCGACAGGCCGGGCTACCGGCCCAGGTTCATGTTGGCCTGGACGTTGACGCTTTGCTGCGTGAGCGCTGCGATGCCGGTGTTCTGGCTGATCACCAGGATGCCGGCCGCCGACTGCGCCGTGCCGCTCATCGTGTTCGACAGGTTGAAGGTCCCTGCGCTCACGCTGACGGTGCCCGCCGCGCCGCCGGTGCCGCCCGCTGCGCCGCTGCCGTTGCCGGCCGTGGCGGTGCCGCCCATGCCGTTGCCGCCCGTGCCGCTGCCGCCCGCGCCGCCGTTGCCGCCGGCCGCGCCGCTGCCGCCGTTGCCGCCGTTGCCACCGGTGGAATTGCCGTTGCTCGCCGTCGAGGTCGCGCTACCGTTGGTGGCGCTGCCGCCCGTGCCGCCGTTGCCCGCCGTGTTGCTGGCCGATCCACCCGCCGCGCCGGTGCCGCTGCCGTTGCCGGCCGTGCTCGTGCTCGTGCCGGTGTTGCTGCCGGAGGTGGAGGTGGATGCACCTGCGGTGGCGGAGCCGCCGCTCGCCGTGGCCGTGCCGGTGCTCGCGCCGCCCGTGCCGGTGCCGGTGCCGGTACCGCTGCCGGCCGTGGACGTGCCGGTGGACGAGCCTGCGCCGCCGGAGGAGGCGCCGCCGGTGTCGGTGCCTGCGCCGCCCGTGCCGCCCGCCCCGCCGTTGCCAGCATTGCCGGCGCCGCGATCACGCCCGCCATTGCCGCCGTCGGCGCTGCCGCCGGTCGCGCCGCTGTGCGACATCGCATCGCCGCCGCTGCCCTTGCCGGCCACGTCGGAGCCGCCGCCCTTGCCCGCCCCCAGGCCCGCGCCGTCGCCGGCCCAGGACTTGTTGTAGGCGTCGGCGTTGGCGCCCTTGGCTTCGCTGTCCGCGGTGGCCGAGCCGCTCTTCTGCAGGTTGGCAGAGATCGACGAGCCACCCATGCCCATGCCACTGCCGCCGCGGCCACCGTCGGCATCGCGTGCGCTGCCGCCTTCTCCGCCGTTGGCACCCGTGGCGCTGCCATTCTTGGCACCGGCCATCACGCTGCCGTTGCGGGCGTCGCCGCCCGAGCCGGCCCGGGCGCCGTCGCCGCCGCTGCCGCCACGGCCGCCGGACGCACCGTCGCCGCTGCCGCCGCGGCCTTCGCCGCCCTTCGCATGGCCGCCGTAGCCGGCCCCGCCCTTGCCACCGTCGCCGCCGTTGGCGTCGCCGTTGTTGTAGGCCTGGTTGCCGATGCCGTGCACGCGGATGTTGGTCACCGAGCCTTCGAGCTTGCTCATCGCCACCGCGGCGCTCTTGTTGAACGCGTTGCTGAAGTTGGCGGTGGCGGAGGAGCCGTTGTTGGCCGCGGTCGTGCCGTAGCCATCGGCCCGGGCGCGTCCGCGGTTGTCGCGGTTGTCGCCGGTGCTCTTGTTGTTGTTCTGGTCTGAGTTGTTCGACGAATCGGACTTCTGGACCGCCCTGGACGATTCATTCGCGGTGGGCCCGCTGTTGCCAGTCTGCGTGTTGTTGGCCGTCGCAGTCTGGTTGAGGGTGCCGGTGTTCCGGGCATCGTTGTCGTTGTTGGGGTCTGCCCAGACCGCGCCTGAGCCAAAGGCAAGGGCGACCGCAGTTGCCAGCAGGGTTCTGTTCATCTATGTCTCCTCGATGGAGTTGGTGTCGGACACATCAAGATCGGCGTCGTGCCGATCCGTCTGCACCATTGCGAAAGGGGTGCCATCACGGCTAAGTCCTTGAATCGCCTCGCGATTCGGCCCTGCGCAAACAAGTCGTAACGAAATCCGCTTTGTGTATGCGTCACAGCCGTGAAACAGGGGGCAACCCCTTGCCTGGGCGGTGCCCTGGTCAGGGTGGCGTTTGAAATCAATCACTTGCAGCCGGCGCTGCATCCGGGAGCCTGCCCGCGGCAGGTGTCTCAGGCCTGAGACGTTCGAGGCCCCAGACGGGTCTCCGGAGGCACGGTTCCGATGAACGGAAACGTCCCAGGGCACACGTCCCGCGGGGCAACCCACCCCCCGTTCAGGAGGCCCTAGTTCTAGGACGGAAGTGCATCCGGCGATGCGCCGGACCCCGGTTCCGGGGCGCTGCCCCGTGGCGGCGGCAACGCTCAGTGCGCCAGGCCGTGTTTGGCCATCAGCCGATACAGCGTGATGCGCGAAACGCCGAGTTCGCGGGCGGCATGGCTCACGTTGTTGCCAGCCTGTTGCAGAGCGGCCTGGATGGCCTCCCGCTCGGCCCGCATGCGGCTGGCATCCAGTCTTTCGGGGGGCTTGCGCACTTCGCTTTCCGGCAGTCCGAGATCGGCGGCCGTGATCAGCCGGCCGTCCGACATGACCATCGCGCGGCGCACGCGGTTGATGAGTTCGCGCACGTTGCCCGGCCAGGCGTAGGCGTCCATCGCCCGCATCGCGCGCTGGCTGAAGCCCTTGACGCTGGCCTGCTTCTCGGTCGAGAACTTCTCGAAGAAATGCTGCGCCAGCACCGCGACGTCACGGCGCCGCTCGCGCAGCGGCGGCACGTGCAGGCTCAGCACGTTGAGGCGGTAGAAGAGATCCTCGCGGAACTTGCCCGCGGCCACCGCCTGCTCCACGTTGATGTGCGTCGCGGCGATCACCCGCACGTCGACCGGCATCGGCTGCGTGGAGCCGACCCGGTTGACGGTGCCCTCCTGCAGGAAGCGCAGCAGGTTGATCTGCATGTCGAGCGGCAGGTCGCCGATCTCGTCGAGGAAGATGGTCCCGCCGTTGGCCGCCTCGATGAAGCCGCGCTTGTCGCGCACGGCGCCAGTGAAGGCGCCCTTGACGTAGCCGAACAGCTCGGACTGCACCAGCGTGGGCTGGATCGCGCCGCAGTTGACCGTGACCAGGGGGCCGGCCGCCCGCGCCGAGCCCTCGTGGATCGCCCGGGCGGCCAGTTCCTTGCCGCTGCCGCTCTCGCCCGAGATCAGCACCGGCGCGTCGACCTTCGCGATGCGCCTGACCTGCTGCAGCAGCTGCGCCCTCGCGTCGCTGCATCCGATCAGCGGCGAATTGTCGTGCCGCGCGGGCTGGGTACGCCCCTGGCGCAGCAGTCCGCGCCCGTGCGCATGGCCCAGCGTGACGCGCAGCCGCTCCATGTCGAGCGGCAGGCTGTGGTGATCGAACAGGTGCTCGAAGATCAGGTCGCGGCAGGCCGGCAGCGAGAGCGATGCGGCATCGAAGGCGCCCACCCACTCGATGCCAGCGTGGTCGCGCAGCAGCGCATCGAGCTCGGCGCAGGCGGCGTCGTCGAGGCCCCGCCCGATCACCAGCCCGACACGGCAGCGGCCCCGCGCGGACGCCTCGGGGAGCAGGCGCGAATCCGAGATGGCGCACACCTCCCAGCCGATCGACTCAAGCAACCGGGCCGGCGATGCGACACCCCTGGCGATGACGCACAGCAGGCGGTTGTCGACCATGGGGTATCCCCCCGAGACAGAGCGTGTGGACACGCAATACGGAACACGGTCGACCCGTCCCAAGGTACTGCGTTTGCGGCTTATCGAAAAAAAGCAACGTACCGCTTCTTTGAATGCGGCATTTCACACGGTGGCGCACAGGGTCTCCATCCCCAGAGTCAAGGGGGTTCCCCATCACCGCAATGCAGCAGCAACACGGCGATGTGGTAACGGGCCGCGCTCGGAAAAGCGCAGCCTGGACCGGCCTGTTCCAATCACTGCCAGCCGGGGCGCTCCTGACAATGAACGCGATTTCACAGCAGCGCGGAGCGCGACCATGGATTTCTCCTCCGTCCACAACCACCACGAGCACGGCGTCTTCCAGGCGGTGCTGGACTTGTCGAAGTCCTATCCGGAGATCGCCCGCAACGAGGAATGGCTGATCGACGTGGCCTGCCTCGCGCTCAACCGCGTGACGCCGCGCTACATCCGCCACCAGGCGGACTTCCACTTCTACCTGACCGACAAGGAACGCAACGAGCATGCACGCACCGTGAACACCGCGGTGCGCGAGGCGTTCGAGTTCGTGCGTGCCCGCGCGGGTGGCGTGCCGGCGAACTGAGCAACGGCGGCGGCGGGCCGCTCAGCGCGCCAGCCAGCCGATCACGAACGCATTCACCACATCGACGAAGAAGCCGCACACCAGCGGCACGACGATGAACGCACGGTGCGCGGCGCCGTGCTGGCGCGTCACCGCGCTCATGTTGGCCACGGCGGTCGAGGTGGAGCCGAGCGCGATGCCGCCGAAGCCCGCGCAGACCACGGCGGCCTCGTAGTCGCCGCCCATGCAGCGGAAGACGACCCAGAGGATGTAGGCGACCGCTAGCACGATCTGCACCGCCATCACCGCGGCCACGAAGCCGAGCACGCCGTCGAGTGCCCACGGCTGCAGGCCCATCAGCGCCATCGTCAGGAACATGCCGAGGCAGATGTCGGAGATCAGCGCCAGCCCCCGGCGCGTGCCGGCCCACTGCCGCGCCAGCGCCTTCGGCCACGCCAGCGGCAGCAGGTTGCGCAGCGCGATGCCGGCGAGCAGGCAGCCGACGAAGTCCGGCAGGTTCAGCCCGGCCTGGCGCAGCGCCGCAGCCAGGCCCTGGCCGAGCAGCAGCGTCACGTTCAGCCAGAGCCACGCGCGCAGCACACCGTAGTAGTCGAGCGGCGGATCGGCCGCATCGTTGGCGACGCCGACGTCCTGCTCGGCCGCGCCCGACGGCTGCAGCCGGTGGCGGCGCATCAGGTGGCTCGCGACCGGGCCGCCGATCACGCAGGCGGCGACCAGCCCCACCATGTTGGCCGCCGCGCCCAGTTCCAGCGCATGGGCTATGCCGAGGCGGGAGGCGAAGTCCGGCGCCCAGGCCAGCGTGGTGCCGAAGCCGCCCACCAGCGCGATCGAGCCGAGCAGCAGCCCGGCCCGGGCGTCCTGCCCGAACGCCGCCGCCATCGCCATGCCCACGCCGTTCTGCAGGCCGATGAACACGCAGGCCAGCACGAGCAGCACCAGCAGCGGCCGTCCGCCGTCGATCAGCGTGCGCACGTCGGACTTCAACCCGATCGCGGCGAAGAAGTACAGCAGCAGCATGTCGCGGGCACCGAGCTCGAAGCTCACCCGCACGCCGGCCGCCAGGTCGAGCACGCCGACGACGGCCGCGCACAGCACGCCGCCCACCACCGGCTCGGGGATGCTGTAGCGGCGCAGCGCCGTGATGCGCCGTGTCAGCTCCCGCCCCGCGAAGAGCAGCAGGATCGCCAGCGTGAAGCTGACGAAGGCATCGACCTCCACCGGCCCGCGCGTCATCGCGCGCGGATGCCGCGGTCGTTGACCAGCACCGTCGGCAGGCTGGCCGGCTGGGTGTGGGGGTGGTCGCGGCTGTAGTGCAGGCCGCGGCTCTCGTGCCGCGCCAGGGCGGAACGCACGATCAGCGACGCGCAGTCGATCAGGTTGCGCAGCTCCAGCAGGTCGCGGCTGACGCGGAAGTGCGCGTAGTAGTCGTCGACCTCGCCGCGCAGCAGCTCGATGCGGCGCAGCGCCCGCTCCAGCCGCTTGGTGCTGCGCACGATGCCGACGTAGTTCCACATCAGGCCGCGCAGTTCGTCCCAGTTGTGGGCGATGACCACCTGCTCGTCGGCGTCGTGCACCTGGCTCTCGTCCCAGGCCGGCAGCCCGGCCGGCGCCGCGGCCGGCTGCGCCGCGATGTGGGCCGCGCAGGCATGGCCGAGCACCACGCACTCCAGCAGCGAGTTGCTGGCCAGCCGGTTGGCACCGTGCAGGCCGGTGCAGGCGTTCTCGCCGACGGCGTAGAGGCCCGGCAGGTCGCTGCGGCCCGCGAGGTCCGTCACCACGCCGCCGCAGGTGTAGTGTGCGGCGGGCACCACCGGGATGGGCTGGCGCGCGATGTCGATGCCCAGCGCCAGGCAGCGCGCGTGGATGGTGGGGAAGTGCTCCCGCAGGAAGGCTTCGCCCAGGTGCGTGGCGTCGAGCCACACATGGTCGAGGCCGTGTTTCTTCATCTCGAAGTCGATCGCGCGGGCGACGATGTCGCGCGGCGCCAGCTCCAGGCGCACGTCGTGCGCCGCCATGAAGCGGGCGCCCTCGCCTGCCACGCCCGGCAGCTTGAGGTGGCCGCCCTCGCCGCGCAGCGCCTCGGTGATCAGGAAGCTGCGCTCCTGCGGGTGGTAGAGGCAGGTCGGGTGGAACTGCACGAACTCCATGTTCGCGACACGGCAGCCGGCCCGCCACGCCATCGCGATGCCGTCGCCGGTCGCGGTCTCGGGGTTGCTGGTGTAGCGGTAGACCTTGCCCGCGCCGCCGGTGGCCAGCACCACCGCCGCCGCCGGCAGCGTCTCGACGCGCTGGCGGTCGATGTCGAGCGCATACAGGCCCTGGCAGCGGCGGGGCTCGCCGCTGTGCGCGGGCGGCGGGGCGATCAGGTCGAGCGCCATCCACCGTTCGCGCAGCGTGATGCGCGGGTGGCGCCGGGCCTGCGCGAGCAGGGTCTCGTGGATCGCCCGGCCCGTGGCGTCGGCCGCATGCGCGATGCGGCGCACCGAGTGGCCGCCCTCGCGCGTGAGGTGCAGTCCCAGCGGGCCTTCGGGGTCGGCGGTGAAGGGCACGCCTTGCGCGACCAGCCATTCGACGGCCCGGGCGCTGCGCTCGGCGATGAAACGCGCGGTGCGCTCGTCGACCAGGCCGGCGCCGGCATCCTGCGTGTCGTGCACATGGCTGTCGATGCTGTCGTCGGCGCCCAGCACGCCGACGATGCCCCCCTGTGCCCAGGCGGTGGCGGCTTCTTCGAAGGGGCGCTTGGCCAGGACGACGACGGGCCGGTGTTCGGCCAGCGTCAAGGCCACGCTCAGGCCGGCCAGGCCGGCGCCGACGATCACGACGGGTGCTTCGGTACTCATCGGCGGATTGTCTGCGCAGGCGGCACCGCCGCCGCACCCGCGCGCTAGCCGAGCGAACCGACCACGTTCACCTCGCGCTGCTCGGGGATCTCGTTGTAGGACAGCACGGCCAGGCCCGGCGCGAACAGGCGGGCATAGCGGGCGAGCAGCGGGCGCACCTGCGGCATCACCAGCAGCATCGGCGTGGCGGCCTGCTGCTTCATCTGGTCGCGCGCGATCGGCATGTGGGTCTGCAGCTGCGACAGCAGCTTGGGGTCGACCGGGTAGTTGTCCAGCGCCACCTTGGCGCCGCCGGCGCGGGCCTGGTTCAGCGCGCCGAGCAGCAGGTTCTCGAGCTCGCCGCTCAGGTTGAAGGCGTTCATCGGCGCCGTGGGGCCGACGAGTCCGGCCACGATCTGCCGGCGCAGCGTGCAGCGCACCTCGGCCGCGAGCAGGATCGGGTCCTTCGTGGTCTCGGCGTTCTCCAGCAGCGTCGTCGCGATCGGCACGATGTCCTTCAGCGACACGCCCTCGGCCAGCAGCACGCGGAACACCTTCAGCAGTTGGCTGTGGTTCAGCGCCTTGTCCAGCGCCGCCGCCAGCTTGGGGGCCTGGGCGCCCAGGCGTTCCATCAGCGCCGGCACGTCCTCGTGGCGGATGATCTCGGGCAGGTGGTCGCGCACCAGCTTCGCGACGTGCGTGGCGATCACGCTGGCCGGCTCGACCACCTGGTAGCCCAGGCCGAGCGCATGCGCCTTGTCGTCGGGATCGATCCAGGTCACCGGCAGGCCGTAGGCGGGGTCGATGCCGGGGGCACCGTCCACCTCGCCGAACACCTGCGGGCCGGGAATCGCCATCAGCCGGTCGGCGTGCACCTCGGCCTGCGCGATGGCGGTGCCGCTGAGCAGCACGCTGTATTGCGAGGGCTTGAGGGCCAGGTCGTCGCGCAGGCCCAGCGGCGGCAGCAGCAGGCCCATGCTCTCGCTCAGCGTCTGGCGCACGCCCTTCAGCCGCTTGGTCAGCGGTGCGCCCTGCGCCTGGTCGATCAGGCCGACGAGCTTGTAGCCGACCGCGATGCCCAGCGGCTCGGTGAACGGCAGGGCCTGCCAGTCGATGTCGGCATTGCGCTCGGCCACCAGCGCCTGGTGAATGGCCGCCGTGTCGGCCGGCTTGGGCTTGTCCACGCGCTGGCTCATGCGCCAGGCGACGAAGCCCAGCGCCGCCGCGAATCCGAGGAACGGGATCCACGGCATGCCGGGGATGATGGCCAGCAGCACCATCACGCCCGCGGCGCTGCCGAGCACCGCCGGCGAGGCCAGCAGCTGCGAGCCGATCTGCTGCTCGAAATCGCCCGAGTCGCTGATGCGGGTGACGATGATGGCGGCCGCGGCCGACAGCAGCAGCGCCGGGATCTGCGCGACCAGGCCGTCGCCGATGGTCAGCAGCGCGTACTGCTTGAACGCGTCGCCGAACGACAGGTCGTACATCAGCGCGCCGATGGCCACGCCGCCGATCATGTTGATGATCAGGATCAGGATGCTGGCGATCGCGTCGCCGCGCACGAACTTCGACGCGCCGTCCATGGCGCCGTAGAAGTCGGCCTCCATCGCCACGTCGCGGCGGCGCTCCTGCGCCTTCTCCTGGCTGATCACGCCGGCGTTCAGGTCGGCGTCGATCGCCATCTGCTTGCCGGGCAGCGCATCCAGCGTGAAGCGGGCCGACACCTCCGAGATGCGCTCCGCGCCCTTCGTGACGACCACGAAGTTCACGATCATCAGGATGACGAAGACCACGAGGCCGACGACGAAGTTGCCGCCGATCACCACGTTGCCAAACGACTCGATCACCTGGCCGGCCGCGTGCGTGCCCTCGTGGCCGTGCAGGAGCACCACGCGCGTCGAAGCGACGTTCAGCGCCAGCCGCATCAGCGTGGTGGTGAGGATGATGGTCGGGAAGACGCTGAAGTCCAGCGGCCGCTTGCTCGCCACGCTGACCAGGATGACGATCAACGCCAGCACGATGTTGAACGTGAACAGCACGTCCAGCACGATGGGCGACAGCGGCAGGATGATCATGGCCAGCAGGGCCATGAGGAACAGCGGCGTCGCGATCTTGTGGCGGCGCAGTTCCGCCACCATGCGGTTCAGGTAGTTCATGGTCTGGCTTCGCTCAACTTCGCCGGAATGTCCAGGTCATCGGGCAGCACCGGGGCCGCCTTGCGCGTCCCGGCCTGGAAGGCACGTATCTGCATCACATAGCGCAGCACCAGCGCCACCGCCTTGTACAGGGGCGCGGGAATCTGCTGGTTGACCTGGCTGGTGTTGTAGATGGCCCGTGCCAGCGGCGGCAGCGGCACCACCTCGATGCCGTGCTCGCGCGCCACCTGGCGGATGTAGAACGCCATCTCGTCGACGCCCTTGGCCACGAGGAACGGCGCTTCGGCACGCGCCTCGTCGTACTTCAGCGCGACGGCGTAGTGCTCGGGGTTGACCACCACCACGTCGGCCGTCGGCACGGTCTTGCGCACGCTGCGCCGGGAGAGCTGCTGCTGCACCTGGCGGATGCGCTGGCGCACCTCGGGCCGGCCTTCCGCCGACTTGTGCTCTTCCTTGACTTCCTGCTTGGTCATGCGCTGCTGGCGCATGAAGAAGAACTTCTGCACCGGCACGTCGATGAACGCGAACACCACGAACACGATCGCGACCGCCATCACCCCGTCCAGCATCAGGCCGGCGCCCTGGATCAGGGCCTGGTCGAAGGTCTGCGCCTGCAGGCCGATGTAGTCGTGCATGGACGCCGTGGTCGCATGCCACAGCACGGCGATGACCACGCTGCACTTCGCCAGCGAGGTCGCGAAGTCCGCCCAGTGCTTGCCGCTGAACTGCCGTCCGAGGTTGGCGATCGGGCTCATGCGGCTGAGCTTGGGCATCAGGTTCTTGGCGCTGGCCGCCCAGCCGCCCGGGTACAGCGATGCCAGGACGATCAGCAGCGGGATCATCGCGAGCGGCACCACCATCTTGGCGATCAGCACCAGCACGGACATGAAGGCGTCCGACCAGGCGTTGTCCAGCCCGCCGTCGCCGCCCACGTCGACGAAGGCCATGTGGAAGAGCGCGCGGAAGTCCTCCAGGTAGCTCGGCACCAGCAGCAGGAACACCTTCAGGCTGACGAAGATGCCCACCGCGGTGGACCAGTCGCGCGAGCGCGGGATCTGGCCCTGCTCCCGCGCCTTGGAGAGCTTCTGTGCCGAGGGCTGCTCGGTCTTGTCGCCGCTGCTGCTGTTGTCGGACATCGCGCGGCCTTCAGGCGGCCTTCAGGCCGCGGTGGATGAGGTCGAGCACCTGGCCGGTCATCCGGATGTAGTGCTCGGGCACGAAGCGCACGACCTGCGTGAGCATGAACAGGCCGAACACGGTCACCACCGCGAAGCCCAGCGAGAAGAGGTTGAGGGACGGTGCCACGCGGTTCAGCAGCCCGGCGCCGAACTGCACCACGATGGTCGAGAACACCACCGGCACGGCCAGCAGCAGCGCGGCCGAGAACACCCAGGCGATCGCCAGCGGCAGCGTCTTCAGGCTGAGCGCGGCGATGCCCGCGCCCACCGGGAAGGCCTTGAAGCTGGCCGCCAGCACGCCCGTCACGACGAGGTGGCCGTCGATCGAGAAGAACACCAGGATGCACATCATGTAGAGCATCGTGGAGATCACGTCCGACGAGGTGCCGTTCATCGGGTCGTTCATCACCGCCATGGCCAGGCCCATCTGCGACGACACGATGAAGCCCAGCACCATGATCGTGCTCATCGTCAGGTGGAAGGCGAGCCCGATCACGAAGCCGATGAGCGCCTGTTCCATCGTCGCGACGATGCCGTGCAGCGAGAACGGATCGATCGCCACGGCCGTCTGCGCCGTCGGCATGAGGATCACGGCGAGCACCAGCGACAGCAGGATTCGCACGGTCACCGGGGTCATGTTCTCGCCCAGCACCGGCGCGGCGCTGAACACCGCCATCGCGCGGCAGAACGGCCACCAGAAGGCGCCGAGCAGGCCGAGGAGCTGGTTGAAGACGGGTTCCATCGCCGAGGAAGGGCCGTGCTAGCCGATGAGCGTGGCTGCGCGCTCGAAGATCGAGACGCAGAAGTCCATCAGCCGCCCGACCATCCAGCGGCCCAGCAGCCCGATGACCAGCAGCGTGACCAGCAGGCGCGGCAGGAAGCTCAGCGTCTGCTCGTTGATCGAGGTCGCCGCCTGGAACAGCGCGACCAGCAGCCCGACGACGAGGCTGGGCACCACCAGGACCATGACGAGTTGCGTCACGATCTGCAGCGATTCGCCGACGAGGTCCGCGGCAACTTCAGGCGTGATCATGTCGTGGCGGGGTCAGTAGCCCTGGATGCTGGTGACCAGCGTGTTGACCGTCAGCGTCCAGCCGTCCACCAGGACGAACAGCAGCAGCTTGAGCGGCAGCGAGATGACCAGCGGCGACAGCATCATCATCCCCATCGCCATCAGCACCGAGGCGACGACCATGTCGATCACCAGGAACGGGATGAACAGCATGCAGCCGATCTGGAAGGCCGTCTTCAGCTCGCTCAGCACGAAGGCGGCGAGCTTGACGGTGAAGGCGTGGTCCTCGGGCTTCTCGATGTTCTGCTCGCCGGCCAGGCGGGAGATCTGCGCGAGCGCCGTCTTGCTGGTCTGCGCCATCATGAAGCGCGAGAGCGGAACCTCGGCCGTCTTCAGCGCCTCCTGCAGGCCCATCTTGTCCTGGTCGTAGGGCAGGAAGGCCTCGTTCCAGACCTGCAGCCCGACCGGGCGCATCACCAGCAGCGTGAGGATCAGCGCGATGCCCGTCATGATGCGGTTGGGCAGGCCCTGCTGCAGGCCCAGCGCCTGGCGCAGCAGCGACAGCACGATCACGAAGCGGGTGAAGCTCGTCATCATCAGCACCAGCGAGGGCAGCAGCCCCAGCAGGGTCATGATGATCAGGACCTGCGTCTTGACCGTGAAGTCGGTCGCCACGCCGCCGGTGGTCGTGCCGAAGATCGGGATGCCCTCCGCGGCCGAGGCCGGCCCGGCCCAGGCCAGGCCGAGCATGGCGCCGCCGACGGCGGCCCGCAGAACCGCGCGCTGCATGCTCATGGACGGGTCAGTGTTCCAGCGTGTCGAGGTCGAGGCCGGCCAGTTCGACGACCTTCAGGCCGTACTTCTCGCCGGCCACCACCACCTCGGCGCGGCCGACGGGCGTGCCGTTGACCTTGATGACCAGCGGCTCACCGGCCAGCGTGTCCAGCGGCACGACGCTGTCGGTCTGGATGTCCATCAGCTCCTGCAGCGAGACGCGGGCCGAGCCTACCTCCAGCGTCAGCGTCACGGGGATCTTGCGCATCATCTGCGGGATGTTGCGGCGCGGGCGCGCGGCCGGCGCGGGCGCTGCGATCTCCTCGTCGTCCAGCCCTTCGGGCACGGAGGCGAGCAGCTCGTCGATGGCGTTCTTGTCGGTCATGTCCATGGGTCAATCCACATCGGCAAAAGAGGTCAGGCACAACTTGCCCTGGTGCTCCGCCACGGTGGCGGTGAAGAGCCGGGAGTCGTCGACGAGCACGTCGGTCGCCCCCAGGCTGATCGGGATCACATCGCCCACCGCGAGGTCGGCGAGCTGGCCCAGCGGGATGTCCTTCTGCAGCAGGCGCGCCACCAGCGTCAGCGACAGGCGCGTGGACAGCGGCGCGGCCTGCTCGAGCTGTTCGCCGGCCTTGGCGCGCAGCGGCGTCAGCTGGTGCCACAGGCGGCTCATCCAGCCCTCGCCCACCGCCAGGCAGACGCCGCCGGTGATGTTGTGATGGCGTTCGACCACCCGCGCCTCCAGCAGCCACGAGCCGCGTGCCGGCGGTAGGCGGCCCACCGGGCGGAAGGCCGGCACGCGCTGCGGCAGCGGGCCGGCGCCGGCATCGATGCGCGCGGCGAGCAGTTCCACGAACTGCTGCCCGAGCAAGGCGGCCAGCCGCTCCTCGGTGGCGGTTTCCCGCGGCGCGTCGGTGCCTTCGTCGGCCGGCGGCGTGCGCAGGCCGTAGCGGTAGGCCAGCACGCTCATCAGCACCTGGCGATCGACGGCACAGCCCATCTCGCCCGTCTCGGCGTCGAAGGTGAGCCACGGCACGTCCGGCGCCCGGGTGTCGAGCCGGCGCATTGCGACGTGCTCGACTTCGAAACGGGCCCGGTAGCGCACGTTCAGGCGCAGCCGCAGCAGCTCGGCCAGGTCCTCGCGCACTTGCTTCGAAAAGCGCGCGAGCAGGTGCACCGGGCGGCCGAGCGTGCCCGCGTCCAGGACCATGGGCGGTTCGGCGCGGGGGGCGTTGGTGGATTCGGTCATGTCGTCACGGGCATGGCGGGGGTGTCCATTCGATTCTAGGAATGCCCTGCATTGCCGAACGCCGGATATGGACCGGAAATCCGGACAACCCGCTACTCCACCCGGCTGCCCGGCACCGTATCCGTGCAGGTGCGCACCAATATGAGTTCGGCCCTGCCTCAATATGACAGGAATATTTCAGAAGATCTCCAGTGGCGGCTCGGCCCGGTTTTCTCGGCCTGCCTGGGATCTTTTGCGAATGCAGTGCATTCAGTCACACGTTGCAGCGCAGCATCGGCAACGCCGGTTGCAGCCCGAGGCGGCAGAGCCCTAGGATCGGCCCCCTCAGGGCACACCCGCGCGAAAGCCGGGGTCGCAAAGCTTCCGGTCTACCTTCTTCCGCCGCGGCGGGTGAACAGGACAGCGGGGCCGCCAGACGGGACCTGCCACGCCGAGCGCGTGGTGCACCGATCACCGCTCCCGGGCGGCGTGACGTGCGACCCGGCTGTCCGGGGCGTGTGTGGCACGCCCCGGAGACCTGCTTTTGCGTGTGGCCGTGCGCCTGGGCTTCCAGCCCCTTCCGAGCGCACTTTGAGCCCCGCCACCCACCCCGCCCCTTCAGCCGACGTCGCCCGCCTAACGCCGCAATTGGCCGGTTGTTCGGGCCTTTCTCGGGTTTGCCCCAGGCCGGCCGCCTCCGTAACATTTGGCTCCAACGACACGACTGATTCTTTGGCACCAAAACCGGCGCCAAATTCACCCGAAGCCTCCCATGCAGGAATATCAAAGACTCGACGGCAAAACCCTGGCGCCGATATTGACCGACCTGCAGCGCCTGTTTTCAGCGCCCGAGCGCAATCAGTCCTCAAGTCAGCGAGCCGACTGACGATAGCGCACACAGCGCATCCTCCAAACCGATTCAGTTCAACCCGCCATCGCGGCGAGTTGTGCTGCCGCATGGTCTCCAGCCAAGGAACACGAACCGATGTCCTCTGCACTGCTTTCGATCCAGGCCGACCTGACCCGCATCGCCGGTGACGTCGAGCGGCTCACGCCGTCGATGCCCGTGCAGCCTGCCACGTCGTTCGACGACGGTTTCGGCGGCTTCGAGGCCGCCGCCTCCTCACAAGGCGACGGCTTCGCCGCGAGCTTTAAGCAGATGCTGCACGCCGTCGACGACCGCGACCGCGAAGCCGCCGCCAAGGCCGCCGCCGTCGACGCTGGACAAAGCGACGACCTCGTCGGCGCGATGCTCTCCAGCCAGCAGGCCAGCCTGTCGTTCTCGATGCTGATGCAGGTGCGCAACAAGGTCGTCGGCGCCTTCGACGACCTGATCAAGCTGCAGCTGTAGTCACCGCAGCCGCCGCAACCGACTGCACCACTACCGCACCCACGCCGTGATCACCACGCTCAAGCCCGTTCTGAACCGCCTGCGCCCCGCCGGCTCGCTGCCGCCCGGCCTCGTCAAGAGCCTGGGCCCGTTGCTGGCGCTGGCCGTCGGCGTCACGCTGCTGGTGCTGATGTTCCTGTGGCGCGACCAGGCCGGCTACAAGGCGGTGTTCGGCGCCCGCGAGAAGATCGCCGCCGCCGACATGATGGCCGTGCTCGATGCCGAGGGCGTGCCCTACCGCATCCACCCCGACAGCGGCCAGGTGCTGGTGCCGGAAGCGCAGCTCGGCAAGATCCGCATGCTGCTGGCCTCCAAGGGCGTGGTGGCCAAGCTGCCCAGCGGCCTGGAGCTGATGGACCGCAACGATCCCCTGGGCGTGAGCCAGTTCGTGCAGGACGTGCGCTTCCGCCGCGGCCTCGAGGGCGAGCTGGCGCAGAGCATCATGACCTTCGATGCGGTCGACTCGGCGCGGGTGCACCTGTCGATCGCCAAGTCGTCCTCCTTCGTCGTCAGCGACGGCGAGAAGAGCTCCGCCTCGGTCGTGGTGGCGCTCAAGCCCGGCCGCACGCTCAGCCATGAACAGATCGCCGCGGCCATCAACCTGGTGGCCGGCAGCGTCGCCAGCCTCGACCCGCAGCGCGTGAGCCTGGTCGACCAGGCGGGCAACCTGCTGTCCGCGCGCATCGACCTGGCCGAGACCTTCGACGGCACCGCGCAGGTCAGCGATGCGGCCAAGCGCTTCACCGAAGAAGCCCGCCGCAACGTGCGCGACCTGCTCGCCCCCGTGCTGGGCGAGGACAATTACAAGACCAGCGTGACCGCCGAGGTCGACAACGACCGCATCCAGGAAACGCACGAGACCTACGGCGCCACGCCGAAGGTGACGAACGAGGCGATGCGCCAGGAGATGGACCGTGACGGCGTCGCACTCGGCATCCCGGGCTCGCTGTCGAACCGCCCCGTCGCCGTGGCTGCCTCCGCACCCGCCGACGCCGGCACCGCCAGCAAGAACGCGACGACCCGCCAGTACGCCTACGACCGCAACATCACGCAGATCAAGCGGGCCCGCGGCCGCCTGGCCAAGCTGAACGTGGCCGTGGTGCTGAACAACGCGGCCTCGCCCAGTGGCAAGGGCGCGTGGACGAACGAGGAAATCGCCGGCATCGAGAAGATGCTGCGCAGCGGCCTCGGCATCAACGCCGACCGCGGCGACACGCTCGTGGTCTCGGCCCTGCCCTTCCCGACGCGGCCTGCCGCGGAACCCTGGTGGCAGCAGCGCGACAACATCGTCGACATCGGCGGCTACGTGGGCTATGCGCTGGCAGCACTGCTGGGCTTCCTGCTCGTGGTGCGGCCGGTGCTCAAGTTGCTGCAGCACCGCTACACGCCGTCGACGGTGACTCCAGTCACGCCGATACCGCCGGCGCCGCAGGCCGCAGCCACCGTGGACCGCCCCTCCGCGCTGGGCACGGCAGGCAACGCCGCCATCGCCGCACTGCCGCAGCCGGGCGCCGGGGAATCCGCCGAGCCGGCCGCCGCGGCCATCGCCAACGCCGCCGCGTCCGCGGCGGGCACCCCGGGGGCGGCCGCGGCCGACATGTCGGTGCGCCCGCTCCTCGAGAACTACGACCTCCCGCCGCCCGGCTCGCCGGTCGACGTGCTGGTCGACCACCTGAAGGTGCTGGCGGCCAAGGAGCCGGAGCGCGTCGCAGAAGTCGTCAAACAGTGGGTGCAGAGAAATGACCGAGCAGAACAAGATGTCTGAGTCCGCCGTCATGAGCCCTGTGGAGCAGGCGGCCATCGTGCTGTTGAGCATGGGTGAGGAGCCCGCCGCGGCGGTGCTGCGCTGCCTGTCGCGCGACGAGCTGCTCGAGGTGACCCAGGTGATGTCGCGCATGAGCGGCATCAAGGTGGAGTCGGTCAAGCACTCGATCCAGCACTTCTTCGAGGACTACCGCGAGCAGAGCGGGGTGCACGGCGCATCGCGCTCGTACCTGCAGCGCTCGCTGGACCTCGCGCTGGGCCGCGAGATCGCCAGCAGCGTGCTCAACAACATCTACGGCGACGCGATCCGCCCGAAGATGGCCCGCCTGCAATGGGCCACGCCCAAGTGGCTGGCCGACCAGATCGCCAACGAGCATGTGCGCATGCAGGCCGTGTTCCTCGCCTTCCTGCCGTCGGCGATGGCCGGCGGCGTGATCGACGCGCTGCCGGCCGAAGGCCGCGACCTCGTGTTGCTGAACGTGGCCCGGCTGAAGGAGATCGACCGCGAGCTGCTGGTCGAGCTCGACCTGCTGGTCGACCGCTGCCTGGACACCCTGTCGACGCAGAGCACCAGCGTCGAGGGCCTCCGCCAGGCCGCCGAGATCCTGAACCGGCTGCCGGGCAACCGCCAGCAGATGGTCGAGCTGCTGCGCGCACACGATCCCGAGGTCGTCACCGAGCTGGAGATCAGCATGTACGACTTCGGCGTGCTGGGCCGCCAGAGCGAACCCAACCTGCTGCGCATCATCGAGGCCGTGCCGCTCGAACAGTGGGCCATCGCGCTCAAGGGCGCCGAGGCGGCCGTGCGCGACGCGATCCTGCAGACCATGCCCCGCCGCCAGGCCCAGGCCTTCGAGGACACCATGCGCCGCAGTGGCCCGGTGCCGCTGTCGCGCGTGGAGCAGACGCGCCAGGAGATCATGGCGCAGGTCAAGGCGCTGGTCGACGACGGCGAGATCGAGATCCAGCTGTTCGCCGAGGCGACGGTCGAATGATCCGCCTCCTGGGACAACCCGGACCGGCCCGCGGGGTGCTTCGATGATCAATCGGCCGCACCGCTTTCCGCCGCTGGCCAAGGTCAACGTGGTCAAGGCGCTGGGAGAAGGCCACGGCCATTCGCCCGATGCCCAGGCCGCGCTGGCCGACGGCTTCCAGCACGGCCAGCAGCTCGGCTACCGCGAGGGCTACGAGACCGGCCTGCAGCGCGGCCGCGACGACGGGCAGGCGATCGGCCGCGACGAGGGCCGCCGCACCGGCGCGCAGGAAGGCAAGCGCGAAGTGCTGGCGCGCTTCGACAAGCTCGCGGCACCGGTGGATGCCGTGCTGGCCGCGCTGCAGCAGGCCCAGGCCGACTACCAGACCGCGTTGCGCGAGGAAGTGGTGGACCTGGTCGCCCGCGTGGCACGCCAGGTGATCCGCTGCGAGCTCGCGCTGCAGCCGGTGCAGCTGCTGCAGCTGGTGGACGAGACGCTGGCGACGATGCCGCCGCCGCACCAGGGCGTCGAAGTGCACCTGAACGTCGAAGACCTCAAGCGCATCCGCGAAGTCGACCCCGAGCGTGCCGCCCGCTGGACGCTGGTGGCCGATGCGCAGCTCGAGGCCGGCGAGTGCCGCGTGCGCGCTGGCCGCCGCGAAGCCGACGCAGGCTGCCGCCAGCGCCTGGCCGCCTGCATGGAGCAGGTGCGCTCGCAGCTGCTCGACGACGCGCCTGCAGCGGAGCCGGCCACGGCTTCGGCTGGCAGCGCGGCCGCTCCCGGCCCCGGCCTCGCGCCTGCGCCCGTCGCGGTCCCGGTGGCGATCCCGGTGGCGGCTGCGCTGGCCACCGAGGCCGCCCTCCCACCGCGCGGTGCCGCGCAGCCCGAAGCCGGGCCCTCGCCCGTGCCCCCGGCCGCATCCGCCGAACCGCCGAAGGCCGCCGCCCGCAAGAAGGCCGCCACGCCGAAGGCTGCGGCCGCACCGGCGGCCGATGCAGTGCCCGAAGCCGCCAGCCCCGCCCCGGCAGCCAAGACCGCCGCCAAGGCGGGCGCCCCGCGCAAGGCCGGCAGCAAGGCGGCCACCGCCGCGCAGGTGGCCGCATGATCGGCGCGGCGCTTCGCCAGGTCCAGCTCGGCGCCGTGCCGGTGGCCACGCCCACGGGCCGGCTGGTCGGCGCCTCCGGGCTGCTGCTCGAGAGCGTCGGCTGCCCGCTGCGCACCGGCCAGCGCTGCAGCATCGAGACCGGCACCGGCAGCTGGATCGACGCGCAGGTGATCGGCTTCCGCGAAGACGTCTCCTACCTCATGCCGTTCAAGCAGCCCGAGGGCCTGGCCACCGGCGCGCGCGTGCTCCCGCAGCCCGACCAGAGCGCGCTGCAGATCGGCCCCTCGTGGCTGGGCCGCATCGTCAACGGCCTCGGCGAACCGGTCGACGACCTGGGCCGCCTGGGCGGCGACCAGGTGCTCGAGACGCAGCCGCCGCGGGTCAATCCGCTGAAGAAGCGCCCGGTCGACGAGCCGCTGGACGTCGGCGTGCGTGCGATCAATGGCATGCTCACGCTCGGCAAGGGGCAGCGCGTCGGCTTGATGGCCGGCAGCGGCGTCGGCAAGAGCGTGCTGCTGGGCCTCATCACCCGCCAGACCGTGGCCGACGTCGTCGTGGTCGGCCTGATCGGCGAGCGCGGGCGCGAAGTGCGCGAGTTCATCGACCTGTCGCTCGGCGAGGCCGGCCTGGCGCGCGCGGTGGTGGTGGTGGCGCCGGCCGACGAATCGCCGCTGATGCGCGTGCGCGCCACCGAGCTGTGCCACGCCATCGCCGCGCACTTCCGCGACCAGGGGCAGGACGTGCTGCTGCTCGTCGACTCGCTCACCCGCTACGCAATGGCGCGGCGCGAGGTGGCGCTGGCGCTCGGCGAGCCGCCGGCCACGCGAGGCTATCCGCCCAGCGTCTTCAGCATGCTGCCGCAGCTCGTCGAGAGCGCCGGCAACGGCGAGAACGCCGCCGGCAGCATGAGCGCGATCTACACCGTGCTCGCGGAAGGCGACGACCAGCAGGACCCGGTGGTCGACACCGCCCGCGCCATCCTCGACGGCCACATCGTGCTGTCACGCGAGCTGGCCGAGCGCGGCCACTACCCCGCCATCGACATCGCGCAGTCGATCAGCCGCTGCATGGCGCTGGTGACGACGCACGAACACCAGCAGGCCGCCCGCACCCTCAAGGCCATGGCCGCCCGCCACGCGCAGGTGCGCGACCTGCTGCCGCTGGGCGCCTACGTGCCCGGCGCCGACCCGGTCACCGACCGTGCCGTGGCCGCCTGGCCGCGGATCGAAGGCTTCCTGCACCAGGGCGTGCGCGAGGCCGCGCCGCTGGCCGACAGCATCGCCCAACTCGCCGAGGTGACCGCATGACGACAAGGGCCCTGCCGCTGAACCGGCTGGTCGAGCTGCGCGAACGCGAGGTCGACCGCTTGACGGCCGACTTCGCCGCCCGCGAGGCGATGCGCCAGCGCTACGTCGGCAACATCGAGCGCATGCAGGCCCTGTGCCGCGAGAGCGGTGCCAGCGGCAGCGTCTCGCCCGCGCTGGCGGCGAATTTCGCCGGCTACAAGGAATCGCTGATCCAGCTGGCCGAATCGCACCGCACGGACCTGGCTGCGCACGAGGCGCAGATGGTGGTGGCCCAGCAGGCGCTACACCAGGCCGCCCGCGGCCACGAGGTGCTGCGCCAGGTCGTCGAGAAGCAGGCCCACGCCCTGCAGCGCGCCGAGGGCGTGCGCGAGCAGAAGCGCGTGGACGACCTCGCATCGCAGGTCTGGTTGCGGGGGCGCTCATGAACGCCGCCGGGCGGCCGATTTCAGTGATGCACGCAGCCGGTCGCCTTCTGCAAGGCAACCCTGCCCGTCTGCCTGCCTAGGAGAATTTCAATGGCCACCACGTTCGATCCCGCGACCACCGCCCAGCAACTGGCCACGGCGTACACGCAAAACGCCCAGAGCCTGCTGACGGCCAAGAACACCGTCGCGCAGTCGACGTCGACCGCACTGACCAAGCTGCGCTCGGCACTGACGAGCTTCGACACCGCGGTGGCGTCGCTCTCCGGCAAGAAGAGCGTCATCAAGTACAGCGCCACGTTCGACGCGACCACCCACGGCACCGCCACCGCCTCCGCGACCGCGCAGCCGGGCAAGTACTCGTTCTTCGTCGAGCAGCTGGCGACGACGCACCAGGTGGCCTATGCCAACCTGACGGACTCCACCGAAACCGGCACGCTCGGCCTGTCGCTGGCCGACGGCACCAGCTTCAACGTCAGCTTCGCCGCCGCGGACGCGGATGGCAACGGCCAGCTGTCGCCGGCCGAACTGGCGCGTGCCATCAACAACGATGCCGACAACAAGGGCAGCGTGACCGCCAGCGTGATCACCTCCGGCGGCCAGTCGCAGCTGGTGCTGTCGTCAGGCAAGTCGGGTGCAGAAGGCGAGGTCACGCTGAACACCACCGGCCTCAACGACGCCGCCCTCAAGGCCAAGCTGGATAGCGGCAACCCGCTCGTGGCCGCGCAGGACGCGATCGTCTGGCTCGGCGCGCAGACCACCGGCATCAAGCTGCAGCAGGCCACGAACACCTTCACGCCGGTCGACGGCGTGTCGATCAACTTCACGAAGGCGATGGCGCCCGGCGACGCGCCGGTCACGCTGACGGTCGCCAACGACGCCAGCGGCACCGCCGGCAACGTCAAGAGCTTCGTCGACGCGTACAACGCGCTGAACAACACGCTGACCGACATGACCAAGTCCGCCAAGCCCGACGCGGGCACGGCGGCCGGCGCCTTCGCCAGCGACGCCAGCATCCGCTCGCTGCGCAGCAGACTCGCCAGCATCCTGCGCGAGGAAGTCGGGGGCGACAGCCTGCGCACCTACGGCATCACGATCGACCGTTCAGGCGTACTGCAGCTCGATCAGACCAAGCTCGAAAAGGCGCTGGCCGCGAACCCCACGGGCCTGGACAAGGTCTTCGGCAGCGCCAGCACGACCGCACCCAGCGGACTGTTCGGCAAGTTCGACGCCTACGTCGAGCAGTGGACCAACAGCACCAACGGCCAGATCAAGAAGCGGCAGGACTCGCTGGCGCTCTCCCAGAAATCCCTCACGTCGCGCCAGACGCGGCTCGACGCCCAGTACGACAGCCTGTACGCCCGGTACCTCGCCCAGTTCACCAAGCTGCAGACGCTGCAGGAGAGCATGGGCCAGACCACCAACCTCTTCACCTCCTTGTCGAGTTGACGCAAGCCATGAACCTGAACCAAGACGCCTACCGCAGCTACCACGCTGTCAACCTCGGTGCGCAGACTGCACAGGCCTCGCCGGTGCAGCTGGTGCTGATCCTCACCGACGGCCTGCTGGAGGAGCTGGCGCGGGCGCGGGCGCACGTCGTCGCGCGCCGCTACGAGATGAAGGCACGCAGCCTGGACAAGTGCATCGACATCCTGCACGGCCTGGCCAGCTCGCTCGACTTCGACAACGGCGGCGACATCGTGCAGAACCTCGACCGCCTGTACGACTACTGCGCGGACCGGCTCTACCACGCCGGCACGCAGCTGGATCCGCAGATCATCGACGAGGTGAGCGGCCTGCTGACGACGCTGAAGCATGGCTGGGTCGGCCTGCAGGCACGCCATGGATAGGCGCCCGACCCTGGTCGGCTGGCGCCAGCGGCTCGAAGCCGCGGCGCAGAACGACGACTGGACCGCCCTGGCCCAGGCCGACCAGGAACTGGCCGCCGGCCTGCCCTCGCTGGCGGCGGCCGGCCCCTGGTCCACCCCCGAACGCACGGCCCTGCAGCAGCTGCAGGCCACCCACGAGCGCGCACGGCGACGCTGCGCTGCGACGCTGTCACGGATCGGTGGCCAGCTCGATGCGATGCGCCAGCAGCGCGAAGGCTGGCTGGCCTATGCCGGCGGCAATGCCTGGGACACCGAATGAACACCTTCGCCCCAACCCTTCCGCTCGACACCGCGGCCGCCGCTGCCGCCACGGCAGCGCCGGCACGCGTGGCGCCGGCCACGGGCGGCCTGCCCCGCGACACGGCGCAGGCTGGCGCCGCTGCGGCCGCGCCCGGCGAGGCATCGGCGCCGACCGCCTTCAATGCGTTGCTGGCCAGCCTGGGGCTGCTGCCGCCGGCGGCCTCCGGCGAGCTGGAGGCCGGCGAGGCCGATGCGGCGGACGCCGATCCGCAAGCCGGCACCACGCCCGATGCGCACGAAACCGCCGGCCTCGCCGCGCCGGACGTGCTGGCGGCTGCGCCCCCGGTGCCTCCGCTGCCGCCCGCCCTGACACCCGATGCCGCGACGCTGCTGGTCAGCCTGCCCGCACCGGTGTCCATGGCGGCCCCGGCCCCGCAAGACGCCCTGCCGGTGGACCACGCCGAGCTGCCCCTCGCCGCCACGGCTGCAACGCCTGCGGCACAAGCACCCGCGGCACCGCGGGCCGCACCGGCCACCCCGTTCGGCGACGTGGCGAAGGCCACCCCGCCCACCACGGCAGCGCCCGCCACGGCGACGCGAGCCGAACTTCCGCCGGCAGCCGGCGTCGCCGCACTGCGCGAGGCCAAGCCCGCCACGGGTGCCGCCATCGCCGATGCGACGGCGCGCTCCGGGGCACGCGAAGAGGCCGTCGCGGCGCCCGCCGCCACCGCTGCGGCCGCGGCAATGCCGGCCACATCGGCAGGCGAATCGACCAGCGCGGTGCAGAAGGCCTCCGCCACTGCCGTGCCCGCCGAGAGCCAACCGCTCCTGCAGGCCCTGGGCGATCGTGTGCGCGTGCAGATCGCGCAGCGCAGCGAACACGCGGTGATCCGCCTCGACCCGCCCATGATGGGCAGCGTCGAGATCGTCCTGCGCCACGAGGCGGGCGCGCTGCACGTGCAGCTGACCGCGTCGAACCCCGATGTGCAGCGCCAGCTGCAGCACATCAGCGACGCTCTGCGCCAGGACCTGTCGCAGCGCCAATACACCGATGTATCGGTGAACGTCGCCGCCCAGCCGGGTGATGCCGACGGCCGCCGCCGCCAGGGCCACGGCAGCGAACCCGAAGAACGTCCCGGCCAGGCGCTGGCCGAAGCCGAACGAGGCGCCGCGCCAGGCGGCTTCACCCTCGCATCGATCCTGGAGTAAACGATGAAGAAACTGCAAGTCCTGGTGGCCGCCGGCGTCGCGAGCGTGCTCCTGCTGGGCGGTGGCGGCGCCGCCGCCTGGTGGTACATGAAGCCCAAGGCCGAACACGTCGAAGAGGCGAAGAAGACCGACAAGACGGTCTACAAGTACGTCAACCTCGACAAGATCATCGTGATGCTGCGGGGACGCGAAGGCGAGCCGCTGTCGCACTACCTGGCGGTCGATCTCGTCTTCAAGACGCCGGCCGAGCAGGAAAAGACCATCAAGGACCACCTTCCCCTGCTGCGCAGCGTCGCGGTGAAGGCCTTGTCGGCGCACACGCTGGAGACGGCCGGCAAGCTGACCATCGACCAGTACACCGACGAGATCAACGCCGCCTTCGCGAAGAGCTACGAAGCGGACCATCGCGAGATGCCCTTCAAGGTCGCGATGATCGGCAAGCTCATCATCGAGTAGCCGCATGACCTACCTGGCCACCTATGGCGATCCGGCCTACGGTGCAGCGTCGGGCGCCATCGCGCACGGTGCGCTCGACGAAGGTGCGCAGCTGATGGCGTACGCCCCCCTGGTCAAGCGCATCGTCCGGCAGCTCAATGCACAGGTCAGCGTGACCATGGGCCGCGACGACATGGAACAGATCGGCCTGATGGGCCTGCTCGACGCCCTGCGGCGCTACGGCCCGCCCGACGAGAAGTTCGGCAGCTATGCCGCCGTGCGCGTGCGCGGTGCCATCCTGGACGAACTGCGCCGCCAGGACTGGCGGCCGCGCGGCGTCCGCCAGGACAGCCACAAGATCCGGGACGGCGTGCGCGCCCTCACCCGCAAGCTCGGCCGCGAGCCGAGCGATGCCGAGGTCATCGCCGCGCTGCGCCTGACGTCCGAGCAATGGCACGAGCACCAGCTCGACGAGAACGCCGAGGAGCTGTCGAGCTTCGACGAACTGGTCGCCGAGCTGAGCCTGGTGCCCAGCGACCAGCGCTCGCCGGAAGAGCAGTACGTGCTGCGCCGCAGCCTCGAGCAGGCGCTGAAGTCGCTCGACGCGCGCGAGCAGCGCGTGATCCAGCTCTATTACGAGTTCGAGCTGAGCCTCAAGGAAATCGCTGCGGTCCTCGACGTCACCGAGGCCCGCATCTGCCAGATCAACAAGGGCGCGCTGCGGAAGATGAAGAGCTTCCTGCAGCCCGCCTGACTCAAAACACCGCATCAACCGGGCTCACTGCCATGCAATCCATCGTCGGCATCCTCATCATCCTGGGCTGCGTCTTCGGCGGCTTCGCCTTCCACGGAGGCAACCTGGGTGCCATCTGGCAGCCGGTCGAGCTGGTGATCATCGTGGGCGCCGGCGCTGGCGCCATCGTGCTCGGCAATCCGGGCCACGTGCTGTCGGAGATGTGGCTGCAGGTCCGCAAGGTCATGCTGCGCAAGAAGCAGGGCGAGGAATTCCAGCGCCAATTGCTGCTGCTGATGTACGAACTGCTGCAGACGGCCGCCGGCGGCCTCAAGGCGCTCGACGCGCACGTGGAAGCGCCGCATGAAAGCGCTCTTTTCAAGCGTTATCCGCTGATCCTCGAAGAGCCCAAGCTGCTCCACTTCATCGTCGACAACTTTCGCCTCATGGCGATGGGCAAGATCAACTCACATGAGCTGGAAGGCGTTCTCGAACAGGAGATCGAAGCCATCCACGAAGAAATGTCCCAACCGGCCAAGTCGCTCGCCAAGATCGGCGAGGCGATGCCCGGCTTCGGCATCCTCGCGGCCGTGCTCGGCATCGTGATGACCATGAACGTGGTGGCCGACGGCGCCGGCATCGGCGAGATCGCGGTGCGCGTGGGGGCCGCGATGGTCGGCACCTTCATCGGCATCTTCATGTGCTACGGCCTGCTCGATCCCATCAGCAGCATGATGAAGCAGCTGGTCGCCGAGGAGCTCCAGGCCTTCGAATCGGTGAAGGTCGTGCTGGTCACGCACGTGGCCGGCAAGCCCCCGCTGCTGGCGATCGACGCCGGCCGCCGCCTGGTGCAGCTCAATATCAAGCCGAGCTTCGCCCGCCTCGAAGGCTGGATCGACAAGATGCAGAACGCCGGCGACCCGGACGCCACGCCGCAGCGGCGCGCAGGAGACAAGCGTGCCCAAGCCTGACGCGCACGGCAACGGCCACGGCGAAACCGTCGTCAAGCGTGTCTCCGGCAAGGGGCACCATGACGAGCACGGCGGCGCCTGGAAGGTGGCGTTCGCCGACTTCTGCCTGGCCTTGCTGTGCCTGTTCCTGGTGCTGTGGCTGATGGCCTCCCGCGAGCAGCAGGAGACCGCCGAGCAGCTGCGCATGGCGCAGGGCGGCACGCCGATGGACGGCGGCGGCGGCGGCCGCGTGCCGGCGGAGTCGGGCAACCCCCTGGGCAGCCTGATCTCGCGCGAACCGGTGCCCAGCCGAGGCGACGATCCCGACAACCGCCACGGCAACCCCGGCGCGCGCTCCTCCGGTGAAGGCGCGGGCCCGACGCCCAAGCTGTCCAAGTCGCGCTACGAGTCGGCTTCCGACATGAACGAGCTGGCGCGCGTGCTGGCCGACGTCAGCCGCCGCGCCGGGCTGGAAGACAACCTCTCCTCGGTGATCACGCCTTTCGGGCTGCGCGTGATGCTGCACGACACCGAGCGCGAGGGCATGTTCAAGCGCGGCAGCGCGATTCCCACCGAACGCTTCCGCGCATTGATGCAGGAGCTGGGGCCGCTCTTCGCCCAGATCGAGAACCAGCTGATGATCGTCGGACACACCGACTCGCTGCCGTACGTCGAGAAGAGCCCGACCGCATTCTCGAACTGGGCGCTGTCGAACAACCGCGCCGCGGCCGCCCGCACCCACCTGCTGACCGGCGGCATGCCCGAGGCCAGCGTGCTGCAGGTCGTCGGCATGGCCGACCGCGCACCGATGACGCCAGACAACCCCCGCGCCGACGTGAACCGCCGGATCGAGCTGATGGTGCTGACGCCCGAGCAGGCGCGCAACGTCAGCGCGATGTACGGCATGCCCACGCGCAGCGAGCCGCTGGTGCAGGGCAGCCTGTCGGCGCTGCCCGCCAGGCTCGAACAAGGTGTCTCGGCGCTGCGCAGCCAGCTGCTGGCCGCCGGCCGCGACGGCGGCACCACGGCCACGCTGGCACCTCTTCGCACGAGCACGCCATGAGAACCACCAAGTCCTCCTCTTCCAAAGGTGCACCGATGAGGATCAGCTCCAACGGCTCCACGGCGCTGGCTGCAGCCACCGGCCTGAGCCCTGTGGCGCAGGCATCTCCCGCGGACGCGGCGGCCACGGCAAGTGCCGGCGCGGCCACCCGCGGCCAGGCGCTGCAGTCGGCCGTGCTGGGACCGGCGATGGCCGCCATGGCCACGATGCCCGAGATCGACCATGCCAAGGTCGCCGAGCTGCGCGATGCCATCGCCCGCGGCGAGCTGCACTTCGACGCGGCCAAGCTGGCTGGCCTGATCCAGCGCTACCACGGAGGGCGGTCGTGAAGCGATCCGACGTCCTGCGCAGCGTGATCTCCGGCGTGCATACCGACCACGCGGGCTACCAGGCGCTGCGCCGCCTTCTCGACGAACAGTTCGACGCGGCACTGCGCCACGACACCCAGGCGTTGGCCGAGCTCGGCACCAGGATCTCGACGCAGGTCGCGCTGCTGGACGAGAGCCGCCGCGAGCGCATGCGCCAGGTGGCGCTGCTGGGCTTGCGCGCACCGGCCTCGATGGAGCACGTGATCGCGCTGTTCGCGCAGAACACCCGCGATGCCGTCGCACAGTTGTGGAATGCGCTGGAAGCGCTGGTGGTGGAGTGCAAGGCGCTCAACACCCGCAACTGCCGGCTGATGATGGAACAGCACGCGATGATGCAGCGCGTGCTCGACGGAGAGACGGACACCTATGCTCCGACCTGAGCTCGCCTTCCCCGCGGCCACGCCGGCGACGCAGGCCACGGCGCCCTTGTCTGCCGTGGCGCCTGCCCTGCCCACCCTGGGCGGCGGCCGGTTCAGCCAGCACTTCGCTCGCGTCGACGGCGAGATCCGCGACTACATCGCGAACGGTTCGCCCGAGGGCGACGGCGTGCCTGCACTCAGCGCGGCCGGCCGTGCCTACATGGCCAGCCTGCAGGACGCCGGCGGCGGCCTGACGACGGCCAGCGCGCTCGCCGCCATCCAAGGCAGTGGCTCGCTCGCCGATGCCGCGGCGAGCACACCGGAGCACCAGGCGTTTCTCGGCTCGATCGCGCCGTGGGCTGCCCAGGCGGGCCAGCAACTCGGCGTGGCGCCGGACATCCTGGCAGCCCATGCAGCGCTGGAATCCGGTTGGGGCCAGCGTCCGCTGCGCCAGGCCGCCGGCAGCAGCACCAACAACCTGTTCGGCATCAAGGCCGGCAGCAGTTGGCGCGGCGACAGCGCCGATGCCATGACCACGGAATACGAGCAGGGTGTCGCCACCAAGCGGACGGAACGCTTCCGCAGCTACGCCGACACCGCCTCGGCCTTCCAGGATTTTGCGAAGCTGATCCAGAACAATCCGCGCTACGAAGCGGCGCTCAACACGGGCACCGACGTCCGCGCCTACGCCGATGCGCTGGCGCGCGGCGGCTACGCCACCGACCCGAACTACGCCAACAAGCTGGTGAGCGTCGTGAACCGCCTGCGCAGCCGGCCTTCCGCCGCGGAGGCGCCATGAGCAGGCGGCCGATGAAGACGACTGCGCGCCCTCAGGGCATGTCGGCCGGCTCGACCACGCCGGCATCGACGATGCGGGCGCGGATCACCTTGCCGGTGTTGACGTTGCGCACCCGCACGACCTCGTCGCGCTTGCCGGGCTCCAAGGCCTCGCCGCTGGCCGTGACCTGCACGGGCCCCCTGCGGGCATCGATCAGCACCGAATCGCCGCGCTTGACGAGCACCGGCGCGGTCAGCAGCCGTTTCTGCAGCACCTGGCCTGCGCGCAGCGGACGCAGCGGCGCCTGCCCTGAGGCTTCGTCGATGTCGGACAGCGGATCGGCCAGCGACGACACGTCGCGCCGGTCGAGCGTGAGATCGGCCGCCGCCAGCGGCTTGCCCGAGGGCACCGAGGTCGCGGCCACCACCACGTCGGCGCTGAGCGAACCGCGCACCACGAACACCCTGCGCGTGTCATCCATGCCTGGGCAGCGCGCGGCGAAGCGCATGCGGCTGGCGAAGCGCGTGTCGACCGCATCGACCACCGGCGCCTGCGCGCAGCGCGGCGCCTCCTTGCCGCCGCTGGCGGCCACGCTCACCCCGATTTCAGGCGCCAGCAAGCCGTCGCGTTCGGCCTGCTGGGCCAGCGCCTCGCGTGCGGCATCGGCCACCGCGGCCTCCATGGAAGGCACGGCGGGCGCGGCGGACACCACCGCCGCGAAGGCCGCCGCCAGCCCGGCAGGTATCCACTTTTTCGAAAGGCAAAGGAGCAGCATGAGCATCGACTTCAAACAGGCGCTGGGCACGCACGCCAACACGCTGGCCCTGCGTGCCGAGCGCACAAAGATCCTGGCATCCAACATCGCCAACGAAAGTACGCCGGGCTACCAGGCCCGCGACGTCGACTTCGCCGCTGCACTGAGCCAGGCAGCGGCAGGCGAGGACGAAGGCGGGCTGTCATTAGACACCGGTGCGGAAGACCCGAAGTATCGCGTTCCGTTCCACGCCACGCAGGACGGCAACACGGTCGAACTCGGCGTCGAGCAGGCAGCGTTCTCGCAGAACGCGTCCGACTTCCAGACCAGCCTGACGTTCGTGAACATGAAGCTGCGCGGCCTGGCCAAGGCCATCGAGGGGCATTGAGATGGCATTCCGCAACATCGCCGAGATCGCCGGTTCCGCCATGTCGGCGCAAACCGTGCGGCTGAACACCATCGCCAGCAACCTGGCCAACGCGCAGTCCGCTTCCGGCAGCGAAGAGGCGACGTACCACGCGCGCAAGCCGGTCTTCGCCGCCATCGGCAAGGCGGGTGGCAGTTCGGTGCAGGTGCTGGACGTGGTCCAGAGCACCGAGCCGCTGCGCAAGTCCTACGAGCCGGACCACCCGCTCGCCAACGACGAGGGCATGGTGTTCTACCCGAACGTGAGCCCGGTGGCGGAGATGACGGACATGATGTCCGCGTCGCGCGCCTTCGAGACCAACGTGGAGGTGCTCGCACGCGTCAAGGGCATGCAGCAGTCGCTGCTGAAGCTGGGCGAGGCCTGACCACCATGGCATCGCTCGTCACCAACGACACCGGCACCTCCCAGCCCACCGGCGCCTTCGCAAGCGCGATCGGCGGCAACGGCGAGGTCTCGCAGCTCTTCACCACCCTGCTGGTCGCGCAGATCAAGAATCAAAACCCGCTCGAACCCACGGACCCGGCGGAGTTCGTCGCGCAGCTGACGCAGCTGAGCCAGATGGAAACGCTGCAGGGCCTGTCGAGCCAGACCGCGCTCAACGGCGCCCTGCTCGAAAGCCTGCAGACGCTGGGGCTGGGCGGCCAGGTGGGCTCGCTGGTCACGGTCGGCACCGACGAAGTGCAGCTCGGCGACACCGCCGTGGCCGGCAGCTTCGAGCTGGGTTCGCCAAGCACGAAGACCACGCTCGTGTTGACGGCCAGCGACGGCGCGGAGCGGCGCATTGAACTGGGCACCAAGGCCGCCGGCAAGGTCGACTTCAGCCTCGATCGCGGCACGCTGGGCCTGGCGGCCGGCACATACGGCCTGCGCATCGAAGCAGCCGACCAGGCCGCCCCGGCCGCCAGCGTGATCGGCACGCTGGGCAGCGTGCGCCTGGGATCCAACGGCAGCGTCGTGGTCGACGTGTCCAACGTCGGGCAGACCGCCCCGGACGCCATCACCGCCTTCCATGGCCGACCGGCCACCGCGACACCCTGAACACTTCTAGACGAGGGAACAAGACATGAGCTTCGCCATCGCACTGTCCGGCATCAACGCCATCAACTCCGAGCTGGACACCATCTCGAACAACATCGCCAACTCCGGCACCTACGGCTTCAAGTCCGGGCGGGCCAACTTCTCGTCGATGTACGCCGGCACGCAGGCCACCGGCGTGGAGGTCTCCTCGGTGACGCAGTCGATCGATGAGGGCGGCGGCATCCTGACGACAGGCCGCGGCATGGACGCCGCGATCAGCGGCCGCGGGTTCTTCGTCTCGCGCGACACGAATGGCCAGATGGTCTACAGCCGCGTGGGCATGTTCTCGGTCGACAAGACCGGCTTCGTCATCGACGGCAACGGCCGCAAGGTCCAGGGCTATGCCGCCCTGCCCGGCAGCGACGCCCTCGGCGTGCTGGGAGACCTGAAGGTGCCCAACGGCCAGATCGCCGCCAAGGCCACCGACAAGCTGAACTACGTGAGCAACCTGTCGCGCGACTGGACGGTGCCCACGGTCGCGCCGTTCAACGCGGCCGATCCTCTGAGCTTCAACAGCTCCAATGTCTCGGTGGTCTACGACTCGCTGGGCACCAAGCACTCCGTCACGCAGTACTTCGTGAAGACCGGCACCAACGCCATCAACGTGCACTACGCGTTCGACGGGGCCCCGGTCGCCAGCACGCAGGCCCTGACCTTCGACACCAACGGCGTGCTGACGTCGCCGACCACGGCGGTCTCGCTCGGCCTGGGCACCCCCGCCGGCGCCAATGCACTGACCGTGGCGATCGACTACACCGGCACGACGCAGTACGCAGGCGAGTCGGTCCCGACCGTCAACGCGTCCAACGGCTACGCCTCCGGCACGCTGATCTCCACGTCGATCGACGAGAACGGCGCTGTGCTCGCGCAATACAGCAACGGCGAGAAGCAACGCGTGGGCACGTTGGCACTGGCAGCTTTCCCGGCCGAAGGCGCGCTGACGCCGGTCAGCGACACGAGCTGGATCTCGTCATCCGCCTCCGGCGAAGCCTTGATGTTCGCGGCCGGCACCGGCATGACGGGCAAGCTGACCACGGGTGCGATCGAACAGTCCAACGTCGACATGACGGGTGAGCTGGTGGGACTGATGTCCGCGCAGCGCAACTACCAGGCCAACACGAAGGTGATCTCGACGCAGAACGAGATGATGCAGTCCCTGATGCAGGCCGTCTGACGCAGGACGCTGAAAGCAAGCTGCCATGGACGCCTTGATCTACACCCTGATGAGCGGCGCCGAGCGCTCGATGCGCGCTCAGCAGGTGCATGCAAACAACCTGGCCAACCTCGATACGGCCGGATTCCGGGCCGACCTGGACATCGCACTGAGCGAAGCCGTGCCCGGCACGGGCTTCGACGCGCGCCACATGGCCAAGCTGGAGACGGGTGCGGTGACCTCGCGGGCCGGCGCCATCAAGGCCACGGGCCGCGATCTCGACGTCGCCGTGCACGGCAATGGCTACCTGGCGGTGCAGTGGGCGGACGGCGAGGCCTATACGCGCGCCGGTGCGATCCAGATCGACGCGGACGGTGCGCTGCGCATCGATGGCCGCGCCGTGATGGGCGACGGCGGCCCGATCGTCCTGCCGCCCTACGAGAAGCTCGCCATCGGCGTGGACGGCACGCTGTCGATCCAGGCGCCGGGCGAGGTCGAGATGCAGGCGGTCGATCGCCTGAAGCTCGTCAGGCCCGAAGCCGGCCAGCTGGCCAAGAACGAGGCCGGGCTGATCGTGGCGCGCGACGGCCAGCCGCTGCCGGTCGACGACACGGTGCAGGTGCAAGGCGGCCACCTCGAGGGCAGCAACGTGTCGGCCGTCGAGGAGATGGTGGCCACGATGAGCCTGAACCGCGACTTCGAGGTGCAGATGAAGCTCTACAAGTCCGCCGACGCGATGGCCGAGGCCGGCAACCGATTGATCAGAGAGTAAGGAGAGCTGCGATGAACCCCGCAATGTGGATCAGCAAGACCGGTGTGCAGGCCCAGGACGCCAAGCTCCAGGCGATTGCGAACAACCTCGCCAACGTCAACACGGTCGGCTTCAAGCGCGACCGTGTGATGTTCCAGGACCTCTTCTACCAGGTCGACCAGCAACCCGGCACCCAGCGCGACGACAACACGATGTCGCCGTCAGGCACGCAGCTGGGCAACGGCACGAAGGTGCTGGGCACCCAGAAGGTGTTCACCACCGGCAACCTGCAGACGACCAGCCAGCCGCTGGACGTGGCGATCGTCGGCCAGGGCTTCCTGCAGGTGGCCATGCCCAACGGCGACACCGCCTACACCCGTGCCGGCCAGCTGCAGCGCAGCCCCGAGGGCCAGATCGTCACCGCGCAGGGCCTGCCGGTGATGCCCGAAATCACCATCCCCGCCACCGCGACCGGCGTGACGATCGGGGAGAACGGCATGGTGTCGGTCACCATGCCGGGCCAGACGGCACCCCAGGAGATCGGCCAGCTGACGATCGCGGGCTTCGTCAACCCGGCGGGCCTGCTCGCCATGGGCGACAACCTCTACACCGAGACCGCCGCCAGCGGCGCGCCGACCGTCGGCAACCCCGGTGACGAAGGCCTGGGCAAGCTGAAGCAGTACGCGCTCGAAGGCTCCAACGTGCAGGTCGTCGAGGAGATGGTCGAGATGATCGCCGCGCAGCGCACCTACGAGATGAACACCAAGGTGTTGTCCGCCGCTGACAACATGCTGCAGTACCTGGCACAGGCCGCCCGCTGACCATGAACGCGACCGCACTGACCACGGCGCTCGCCGCACTGCTGCTGTCCGCCTGCGCGCACATCGAGCCGCCGCAGGCGCCTGCACTGGCGGAAGAGAAGCCGCTGCCGATGCTGCAGGCGGTGGCGCGCAAGGGCCAGTCAGGCGGCGTGTTCGCCCCCGATGCGGCCTGGAGCCTGCACAGCGACAGCCGGGCCTTCCGGCCGGGCGACGTGCTCACCGTGGTGCTCAACGAGACCACGCAGGCGAGCAAGTCGGCCGACACGCAGTTCGGCAAGGAAAGCAATGTAGCGGTGTCGCCGACGATCTTCGGCACCAAGACGATCAAGAGCAACATCGGCGCGAGCGCATCGCGCGATTTCAACGGCTCGGCCACCAGCAGCCAGCAGAACACGCTGCAGGGCGCGATCACGGTGATCGTGCACGAGGTCATGCCGGGCGGCCTGCTGCGGGTCGCGGGCGAAAAGAGCCTCTACCTCAACCAGGGCGAGGAGTTCGTGCGCCTGGCCGGCTACGTGCGCAGTGCCGACATCGACACCGACAACCGCGTGTCGTCGCAGCGCATCGCCAATGCGCGCATCGCGTACTCCGGCCGCGGCACCCTGGCCGACGCCAACAACGCCGGGTGGCTGACGCGCTTCTTCACCAGCCCCTGGATGCCCTTCTGACAACCACCGCCATGCAGCCCACCCGCCTCGCCATCCGCTTCGCCGCACTGTGCATGTCCGCCCTGCTCGTGCTGCCGGGGCCTTCCGTGTCCGCGACGACGCCTCGCACCAAGGTGCCGGCGGAGGCGCTGCCCGCGAAGAACCTGCGCGCGCTGCGCAACCTGGTCAGCGTGGAAGGCGTGCGCGAGAACCAGCTCATCGGCTATGGCCTGGTCGTCGGCCTGAACGGCTCGGGCGACAGCACGCAGTCGAAGGCCACCGGCCAGTCGATGAACAACCTGCTGAAGCAGTTCGGCGTGAAGCTGCCCGAGAAGGTCGATGCCAAGTCGAAAAACGTCGCGACCGTGATGGTGAGCGCCGTGTTCCCACCGGGCTACCGCAAGGGGCAGACGATCGACGTGACCGTGTCCTCGCTGGGCGACGCCAAGAGCCTGCGCGGCGGCACGCTGCTGCTGACGCCGCTGCGCGCCGCCGATGGCGAGGTGTACGCGCTGGGCCAGGGCAACCTGGTCGTGGGCGGGCTCAACGCCAGCGGCAACAGTGGCTCGAGCGTGACCATCAACACCCCCACGTCCGGCCGCGTACCAAACGGCGCGTCGATCGAGCGGGAGATCGAAACCGACTTCGACACCCGCCCCACGGTGCGGCTGAGCCTGAAGCGTCCGCACTTCCAGACCGCGACCAACATCGTCGAATCGATCAACCGGGCCTACGGCACCGTGGCGAGCACCCGCGACGCCACCAGCGTCGAGGTGGTGGCGCCCCAGGACCCGACGCAGCGCGTGGCCTTCGTGGCTGCGCTGGAAGCACTGCCCATCGACGTGGGCCGCGAGGTGCCCAAGGTCATCTTCAATTCGCGCACCGGCACGGTGGTGATCGCCGACGGCGTCACCGTGAAGCCGGCGGCCGTGTCGCACGGTTCCTTGAAGGTCGTGATCTCCGAGAGCCCGCAGGTCAGCCAGCCGAACGCGTTCGGCCGCGGCAATACCCAGGTGGTGCCGCAGTCGCGCGTGAACGTGGACCAGGGCTCGGGCCACATGTTCCAGTGGCCGGCCAGCGCCAACCTGCAAACCATCATCGACGCCATCAACAGCATCGGCGCGACGCCGGACGACATCATGTCGATCCTGCAGGCACTCGACCAGGCCGGCGCGATCGATGGGGAACTCGTGGTCATCTGACCTGGAGCACGCAGCATGATCACCCCCCTGACACCCTCCCACGCCCCTGCAAGTTCCTCGAGCGAGGACGACGCCATCCGCGCCCAGGCGGGCAAGGCGGCCGAGAAGTTCGAGGCCCACATGATCACGCAGATGCTGCGGCAGATGCGCCGGAGCATGCGCGAACTGGCCGACGAGGACAGCCCGCTGAAGAACAAGGTCAACGACGACATGCTGGACCTGGCGGACGGCTTGCTGGGCGACCAGCTCGCGAGCCAGCGCGCATTCGGCATCGCCGACGCCTTGCTCCGACAGTTGCTGCCCACGGCGCCCGAGGTGCCTCCCCAGCCGCCCGCTTAAGTAACCCCTGGCAGCGGTCGCCCTTTCATGACGAGCAGGCTCAGCGCGGCCTGCCATCCACAACAGGCAAGCCATGAGCATCATCCAGACCGCCCTTTCCGGCACGCGTGCAGCCCAGATCGGGTTGGATGTGACCAGCCAGAACATCGCCAACGTGATGACGGCCGGCTATACCCGCCAGGGCGTCAACCTGACGACGGTGCAACCCAACCGCTCCGGTGCGACCTCGGTGGGCAGCGGTGTCAACGTACCGGCGCTCATCCGCTTCAGCGACAGCTACAAGAACCTGCAGATGTGGTCTGCGGCGTCGGAGGTCGGAAAACGGGACGTCGCGCAGCCCTACCTCACGCAGCTCGAGCAGGTGATGGGCGACGACGAATCGGGCATCAGCGGCGGCCTGGACAAGTTCTTCGCCGCGCTCAACGCCGCGAGCGTCGAGCCGGGGTCTTCTCCCCTTCGCCAGCAGGTGATCACGGCCGCGGACGCCCTGGCGCAACGGTTCAACAGCCTGCAGACGGTGCTGTCCAACCAACGCACGGCCATCTACCAGCAGCGCAGCACCATCCTCGATCAGGTGAACAGCCTGTCGCTCGACGTGGCCCGCCTGAACGACAAGATTGCAGCGGCCACGGGCATCGGCGTGAATGCCTCCGGCCTGATCGACGAACGGGACAAGAAGATCAACGAGATGGCGTCGTTGGTCTCCCTGCAGGTCGTCAACCAGCCGGACGGATCGCGCAGCCTGTCGCTGCAAGGCGGCCAGCCGCTGGTGGTGGGATCGACCGCCTCGACGCTGCGTGCAGAGGTCAACCCCGACGGCTCGCAGACGCTCAAGCTCGACTTCGCCTCACAGACCTTCTCGCTGGCCGGCACCGCCTTCGGCGGTCAGTTGGGCGGACTCGACGACCTGCAGGCCAAGGTACTGGCCCCGCTGGCGAAGTCGATCACGGAGATGGCGGACCAACTGTCCGCCGGCGTCAACAGCAAGTTCACCGCGGGCTACGGCCTGGACGGCCTGGCAGGGATGCCCCTCTTCGTCTTCGATCCGACGAGCGCAACCAGCATGCTGAAGATCAACCCCGCCGTGCTGCCGCAAAAGCTCGGCTTTTCGAGCGATCCGGCCCAGCCGGGTGCCAGCGACAATCTGCTCGACGTGATCAAGCTGCAGCAACAGCCGATCACCCTCACCTCTCTGGGCAGCGTGCTGCTCGGCGATGTGTACTCGCAACTCGTGGGAAAGCTCGCGACCGACAGCCAGCAGAACCAGGCCGCGTTGAACACCGCGCAGACGGTACGAAACCAGGCCGAATCGAGCTGGAAATCGACCAGCGGGGTCAATCAGGACGAAGAGGCGGTGAACCTCCTGCAGTACCAGCAGATGTACCAGGCCAACATGAAAGTCATCGCCGTGGCCAACGAGCTGTTCGACAGCACGTTGGCGATGATCTGACAGGAACAGCACGATGCGCATCGCCAGCACCCAGTACCACAGCACGATGAATACCGCGCTGCAGAACGCCTCCGCACGCGCCCAGGAGATGCTCGAACGCATTGCCAGCGGAAAGCGGCTGAGCGTGCCGTCGGAGGATCCGGTCAGGGCGGTGCGCCTGTCCCGGTTGACCCGCGAGGAAGCAGCCCTCACCCAGTACCGCGACAACATCGGCGCACTGTCCACGCGGCTCCAGCAGAACGAGGCTCTGCTCGACGGCATGAGCACGGACTTGCTCGAAGCACGCGATCTCATGGTCTGGGGCGCCGATGGCGGCAACACGGCGGAAGACGTCGCGGCGATGGCGAATTCGCTGAAGTCGCTGCGCGACAGCCTCTTCTACACCGCCAACAGCCGCGATCAGGAGGGCCGCTACATGTTCTCGGGCACGGCCACGAGCACGGCAACCGTCACCCACGATGCCACCGCCGCCGTCGGTTCGCGCTACACGTGGACAGGAAACACCGGTGAGCAGTTGGTGGTCGTGGGCAACGGCATCACGCAGGCAGCCAACGTCAACCTGGACGAGATGGGCGCGCTGCTGAACCAGCTCGACCGCATCATCGGCACGTTCGAGACACCGGGCATCAACATCAACGATGCGGCCGTGCGCGCCGAGACGACGGCGACGCTGACCGCCATCGACAACGGGATCGAGACGATCACCACCCACATCGCCCGCCTGGGCGGCGCACAGAACACACTGCAGACGCTGGGCGACAACCATGCCAACGTCAGCTTGTCGAACCAGCAGGCGGGCCTGAGTCTGGGTGCCCTGGACTACAGCGAGGCGGCAGTGAAGCTGGAGGGCTACACCACCGCGCTGCAGGCCACGCAGAAGGCCTATGCGAAGGTCAGCGGCCTGTCGCTCTTCGACGTGATCTAACCGCCGGTCCAGGCCATGCAACCGGTTTCGTCCAGCGTCAACGCACCGGCCTCTCGGGCGACCGGCGCGACGGCCACGCGCTCGTCCGGCACGTCGTCGATGGCCGAAGGCCTTCGCGAAGCGCAACCCCTGCGCATCACGCGGCAGGACTGGAATCCGCAGCGCAACCAGCAGACAGCCGATACGCAACGCACGCTCGACTACCTCGAGCGCATGACGGCGCAGCTGCAGCAGCTGAAGAGCACGCTGAGCGCGCAACTGATCAGCCAGCGCGCCACAGCGGGCAGCAACAACGGCACGACGTCCGCCTTGGACCGCCAGTTGCAGTCGCTCGACGACCTGTGGCGCCAGCGCGATCCGATGACCGGCAGCAGCCTCGACAGCCAGCTGCGCTTCAACATTGCTGCGCCGGCTACGCGCCACTTCTCCGTCCGAGGGCTCGACAGCTCGACCCTGGCCACCGGCGAGCGCGAAACGCTTACCTTCTCCATCGGTCAAGGCCGGCAGAGCACCGCGAGCATCACGCTCGAAGCAGGTGCTTCGCTGCAAGACAACGTCCGCAAGCTCGATCGCGCGCTCGCTCCGATGGGCGTGGGCGTATCCCTCAACGGTGCCGGCGAGACGATCTTCAGCGTTGCGGAGACGGCCTGGACGCAGGTGCGCGACACGCTCGCCATCAAGGGCGGCGGCATTCGCCTTCCTGCAGGGCAGGCGCATCGTGCAAAGGCCGAAGCGCAGGAAGAAGCGCTGACACCCGCAGCATGGGGCACCGGCGACGCAGCCGCCTTGCGCAGCACGCTGCAAGAAGTGACCCAGGCGCTGGAGCACGTCCGGCGTGTGGCACAGCAAGTCCGAGAGGCGCTGGAGCGCGCCAAGCAAAGCACGGTGCGGGCGGCCGATGCGGCGTGGGCAGCAACATTCGCCGAGGAATTCGGGGCACGGGCGCAGGCGCCGGACTACGAAGTCTATGCCGCGGTCGCTCCAGCGCTGGTCAGCGTGAACCGCAGCCGGGTCATGTCGCTGCTCAGCCTGAAGTGATGGACGGCCTGCGCTACTGCAGCGGCTCCTTGAGCGCTTCGGGGATGGCCAAGGTGGCGATGGGAATGCCCTCGTCCGCCAACGCTTCCCGTTGTGCGGCGGTTGCCAGACCCCGGATGCTGCGCGCAGCAACTTCCCCATAGTGCATCCGGCGCGCTTCGTCGGAGAACCGCTCGCCGACATCCTCGGTGTTCTGCACCACGTGCCGAACCGCCTTCATCCACGCGGCCTGCAGGACGCTGCCTAGCGCCTGAGGTTCACCAGCCATGCCTGGTGCGGCGACCGATTCCCGTGCGCCGGAGAGGTTCAGCCTCGGTGCGCTGGGCCGCTTGGAGATCGACTTGTCTGCGCAGAGCGGGCACTCGATCAGCTGCCGGTCGTGTTGATCAACGAAGTCCTCATCGGACGCGAACCAGCCTTCGAACCCATGGCCTCGGCCACAGCAAAGATCGAGTACCTTCATTTGATGATGATAGTGGTGCACCGAGGGTACCTCAGCGCACCGCCTGCCAGTCCAGCGCCCAGGCACCCGCCTTCCAGCGTTGCAGCCACAACAGGCAGATCAGCGTCTTGGCATCCGTGAGCTCCCCCCGGCCGGCCATCGCATCGAGTTCCTCTGGGGCATGCACGTGCACATCGATCAGTTCGCCATGGTCCAGGCGTTGGCTGCCCTCCACCAACCCCCGGGCAAAGAAGATCTCGATGTGCTCGTTGGAATACGCTGCCGCGTTGTGGAGGACGCCGGCACGCGCACATTCGGAAGCGCGATAACCCGTTTCTTCGGCCAGCTCTCGAAGCCCGCACCTCATCGTGTCTTCGCCAGGATCGATCTTGCCTGCGGGGAACTCCAGCAACACGCGGCTCAACGGATAGCGATGCTGCCTGACCAGAACGAGCCTGCCGTCATCCAGCATCGGTACCACCACCACGGCACCGGGATGGACGATGTATTCCCGCGTCGCGGTGCCCCCGCCGGGCAGACCGATGACATCGCGTCGAACATCGAGGAAGTTGCCTCGATATACCTGCTGGCTAGACAAGCGCGTCTCGATCAGATGCCGGTCTTCGTCAGCCATGCGCTATCCGTGGTGGCGGCGCAGGACGCGCCAGACAAAGCCGGGGAAAGCCAGCGTCAGAAACAGGCAGATCCCCGCGACATAGAACTCCCAGCCCTGCGGCTGCCGCTGCCCGACCCGCGACTCGAGCGCCAGGCCCACCAGCAACGCCAGTGCGGCCATCAAGGCCAGCTCGAGCAAGCGCCAAGCCCAAGGCTTCGGCACCCGAAGCGGCCCGACAAACAGCAGCTTGTCGGTCAGAAACGGCAGGTTGGCAGCAACTGCCGCCACCAGCAAGACCAGCCAGACCTCGGCCGAGTGTCCCGTCACGGGCCAATGCTCAGCTGGTCAATGCTTTGACGATGGCGTCGCGGCACATCGCCATCAGGCCGCTGGGCAGTATGCCCAGCACCAGCACCGCAGCACCGTTGACCGCGAGCAGCGCATTGACGCCCGAACCTTGCAGCACCGCGGGAGCCCCCTGCGGCGGCTCATCGAAGTACATCACCTTCACGATCCGCAGGTAGTAGAAGGCACCGATGAGCGACAGCAGCACGGCGATGATCGCCAGCCACACGTAACCGGACACGCCCGTGGTCACCAGCGCCTGCAGCACGGCAAGCTTGGCGTAGAAGCCCACCGTGGGCGGAATGCCGGCGAGCGAGAACATGAAGACGGCCATGACGCCCGCCATCCACGGCGCGCGGCGGGACAGCCCGGCCAGGTCGGTGATCTCCTCGCTCTCGAAGCCTTCACGGGACAACAGCATGACCAGGCCCATCGTGCCCAACGTGGTCAGCGTGTAGGTGACCATGTAGAACATGGCGGAGCTGTAGGCGTTGTGCACCCGATCGGCGTCTTCCTGCCCCACCACGCCGGAGGCCAGCGCCAGCAGCATGAAACCCATCTGCGCGATCGCCGAATACGCCAGCATGCGCTTGAGATTGCTTTGCGCGATCGCGGCCAGGTTGCCCAGCACCAACGAAGCGAGCGCCAGCACGATCAGCATCTGCTGCCACTCGACCGCCAGCCCGAACAGGCCGTCGACCAGGACGCGGATCGTCATGCCAAACGCCGCCAGCTTGGGAGCCCCGGCGATCAGCAGCGTCACGGCCGTGGGAGCACCGTGGTAGACATCGGGCACCCACATGTGGAACGGCGCTGCCCCGAGTTTGAACGCGAGGCCGGCCACGACGAACACCAGCCCGAAAACCAGCACCGTGTCGTTGACCTGCCCGGTGCTGATGGCGGCGAGCACGCCGGGAATCTCCAGCGTGCCGGTGGCCCCGTACATCATCGACAGGCCGTACAACAGGAAGCCGCTGGCCAGCGCACCCAGCACGAAGTACTTCATCGCGGCTTCTGTCGCGGTGGCGTTGTCACGGCGCAGTGCCACCAATGCGTAAAGCGACAGGCTCATCAACTCCAGGCCAAGGTACACGACCAGGAAATTGTTGGCGGAGACCATCACGCAGATGCCCAGCAACACGAACATCGCCAACGTGAAGAATTCGCCCTTGAGCATGTCGCGCGGGCCGATGTACGGCTGCGCATAGGCCAGCGTGACCATCACGGCCACCGCAGAGAAAAACGCCAGCAGATGGCCCATCGGGTCGGCGACGACCATGTCCTGCATGCCGTAGAGCGTCACGCCCTCATGTGCCTGCAGCAAGTGCAAGGCAGCAACCACGGCCAGCGAGACCTGCGCCAGCCAGAAGGTTGGACGCCGCTTCGGGTCTTGAACGAACAGATCGACGAGCGCGACGGCACAAGCCAGCACGAGCAGCAGGAGTTCGGGGTAGATGACCGGCCAGTTCATATGCATCATGGTTGTGGCCGTCCGTCAGGGAAGTTTGGAAATTGCCACATGCTTCAGAAGTTCGTTGACCGAGACGTGCATGACATCAGTCACCGGCTTCGGGTACACGCCCATCGCCAGCGTCGCGGTCGCCAGGATCGCCAGCATCAGGAATTCCCGGGTGTTGACGTCCGTGAGCGCCCGCACGTCGTCGTTGGCGACCTCTCCGAAATAGACCCGCTTGACCATCCACAGGTTGTAAGCCGCCCCGAGGATCAGCGCGGTTGCGGCCAGCAGGCCGATCACGAAGCTGAACTTCACTGCCGCCAGGATCACCATCCATTCGCCGATGAAGCCGCTCGTGCCTGGCAGGCCCGCATTGGCCATCGCGAAGAACACCGCGAATGCAGCGAACTTGGGCATGGTGTTGACCACGCCGCCATAGGCCTTGATTTCACGCGAGTGCACACGGTCGTAGAGCACGCCGATGCACAGGAACATTGCACCCGAGACGAAGCCGTGGCTCAGCATCTGCACGATGCCGCCGGCCACGCCGAGTTCGCTGAAGAGGAAGAATCCCAGCGTCACGAAACCCATGTGGGCGATGGACGAATAGGCGACGAGCTTCTTCATGTCCTGCTGCACCAGCGCCACCAGGCCGACGTAGATCACCGCGACGAGCGACAGCGCGACCATCAGCCACGCCCACTCGTGCGACGCATCGGGCGCGATGGGCATGGAGAAGCGGACGAAGCCGTAGGCTCCGAGCTTCAGCATGATGGCCGCCAGCACGACCGAGCCACCCGTCGGCGCCTCCACGTGCGCGTCGGGCAGCCAGGTGTGCACCGGCCACATCGGCACCTTGACGGCGAACGCCGCGAAGAAGGCGAAGAACAGCAGGGTCTGGGGTGTATCACCCAGCGGCAACCGGTGCCAGTCGAGGATCGAGAAGCTGCCGCCCGACTTGTAGTACAGGTACAGCAGCGCGATGAGCATCAGCAGTGAACCGAGCAGCGTGTAGAGGAAGAACTTGAACGCCGCATAGACACGCCGCGGGCCACCCCACACGCCGATGATGATGTACATCGGGATCAGCGTCGCCTCGAAGAAAACATAGAACAGCAGGCCGTCCAGCGCCGAGAAGACGCCGATCATGATCCCTGACAGGATCAGGAACGCACCCATGTACTGGTTCACGCGGTCCGTGATCACCTCCCACGCGGAAATGACCACGATCACGGTGATGAAGGCCGTGAGGAGGACGAACCACACGGACAGTCCGTCGACGCCCAGGTGGTAACGCACATTGAACCGGTCGATCCAGGCCAGGTTTTCCTGGTACTGCATGGCTGCAGTGCCTGCATCGAATCCGGTGATCAGCGGCAACGTGACGACGAAGCCGAGGACGGCACCGATCAGGGCGAGCCACCGCACGGCCTGTACATGCCTGTCACTGCCCAACGCGAGCAGAACGGTGCCGAAGACGATCGGCAGCCAGATGGCAACACTCAACAATCCCATGTTCTTGTTCTCCGCCCTGCCTCAGCGCCCGAAGAGGCCGCCCAGCGTGGGCCACAGTTGCCAGGTCATCAAGCCGAAGACACCCAGCAGCATCACCAACGCATACCAGTAGAGATGGCCTGTCTGCAGGAAGCGTGTCAGCGAAGCGATGCCGCCCACCAGGCGTGCCGAACCGTTGACGACCGCGCCGTCGATCAGGCCGACGTCGCCGCCCTTCCACAAGCCGATGCCCAGCATGCGGGCGCCCGCAGCGATGACCTTCTCGTTGAAGGCATCCATGTAGTACTTGTTCTCGAGCAGCTTGTAGAGGAAGCCTGAACGCGCCTTGATCGCCGCCGGAATCGCGGGCTGAATCAGATAGAACCACCAAGCCACCACGACGCCGCCCAGCGCGAGCCAGAACGGGGCCGTCGACAGGCCGTGCAAGGCCATCGCCGAAGCGCCATGGAATGCCTCCTTGAGCTCGGCCATGGCCGGGTGCCGGGCGCTGTCCACGAAGATCGCATCCTTGAAGAACTCGCCGTACAACAGCGGCTCGATCGTGAGGTAGCCGATGACCACGGACGGGATGGCAAGCAGCACCAGCGGCGCCGTCACCACCCACGGCGACTCGTGCGGCACATGGGGCTCGTGATGCCCCTCATGGTCGTCATGGTGGTCGTGCTCCCCGGGGAACGGCTTGTGGCGGAAATTCTCCTTGCCATGGAAGACCAAGAAATACATCCGGAACGAGTAGAAAGCCGTCACGAACACGCCCGCCAAGACCGCGAAGTTGGCGAAACCCGCCCCCCACAGATGGCTTTCGTGCACCGCCTCGATGATGCTGTCCTTCGAGTAGAAGCCAGAGAACAGCGGCGTGCCGATCAACGCCAACGATCCCAGCAGAGACGTGATCCACGTGATGGGCATGTACTTGCGCAGGCCGCCCATGTTGCGGATGTCCTGATCGTGGTGCATCCCGATGATGACCGAGCCGGCACCCAGGAAGAGCAGGGCCTTGAAGAAGGCATGCGTCATCAGGTGGAACACCGCCACCGAGTACGCGGACACGCCCAGCGCGACGGTCATGTAGCCCAATTGGCTCAGTGTGGAATACGCCACCACGCGCTTGATGTCGTTCTGGATGATGCCCAGGAACCCCATGAACAGCGCAGTGATCGAACCGATCACCAGCACGAAGGACAGCGCCGTGTCCGACAGTTCAAACAGCGGCGACATGCGAGCCACCATGAAGATGCCGGCCGTGACCATCGTCGCCGCGTGGATCAGCGCGGAGATGGGCGTCGGGCCTTCCATCGAGTCCGGGAGCCAGACATGCAGCGGGACCTGGGCGCTCTTGCCCATCGCACCGATGAACAGGCAGATGCAGGCGACGGACAGCAGCATCCAGTTCGTACCCGGCAGCGTCAGCTGCGCCAGTTCACCGCTCTTCGCGAAGGTCTCGCCGTAGTTGAGCGTGCCGGTGAACGCCAGCAGCAGGCCGATGCCCAGGATGAAACCGAAGTCGCCGACCCGGTTCACCAGGAAAGCCTTCATGTTGGCGAAGATCGCGGTCGGCTTCTTGAACCAGAAGCCGATCAGCAGGTAGGAGACCAAGCCCACGGCCTCCCAGCCGAAGAACAGCTGGAGGAAGTTGTTGCTCATCACGAGCATCAGCATCGAGAACGTGAACAGCGAGATGTACGAGAAGAACCGCTGGTAGCCCGGGTCTTCCTCCATGTAGCCGATCGTGTAGATGTGGACCATCAGCGACACGAAGGTCACGACGCACATCATCATCGCAGTGAGGCCATCGACGAGGAAGCCGATCTCCATCTTCAGATCGCCGAGCCGCATCCACTCGTAGATGGTGGCGTTGAACCGCGCGCCGTCGACGACGACGCTCTTCAACACCAGCGCCGACAGCACGAACGCGATCGCGACTCCGAGGATGGTGACGATGTGCGAGCCACGGCGCCCCACGGCCTTGCCGAAGAAGCCGGCGATGATGGAGCCCACGAGCGGTGCCAACGGCACCGCAACGAGCATGTTCTGGGACAGGGTTGCCGACATGCTCATCAGCCCTTCAAGGTGTCGAGTTCCTCGACATTGATCGATGCACGGTTGCGGAAGAGCACGACCAGGATCGCAAGCCCGATCGCCGACTCGGCGGCCGCCACCGTCAGAATGAAAAAGACGAACACCTGGCCCGCCATCTGGTCGGCAGCAACAGGCAGGTAGTGCGAAAACGCCACGAAGTTGAGGTTGACGGCCAGCAGCATCAGTTCGATCGCCATCAGCAGCACGATCAGGTTGCGACGGTTCAAGAAGATGCCGATCACCGACAACGCGAACAGCACGGCGCCCAGCGACAGGTAGTGGCCGAGAGAGACAGAACCCAGCATCACTGCTTCCCCTCAGGCTGGACGGCCGCGGCGGCCGGCGTTTCGATCGTGGGCTTCATCTTGACGAGGCGCACACGATCCGCCTTCTTGACACGGACCTGCTCGGACGGATTCATGGCACGCGAATCCTTGCGCCGGCGCAGTGTCAACGCGATCGCCGCGATGATGGCCACCAGCAAGAGCACGGCCGCGATCTGGAGCGGGTAGAGGTACTTGGTGTACATCTCGATGCCAAGCATCTTCGTGTTGCCCGCCTGGATGGCCGCTTCACTCAACGCCGGTGCCTCCGGCACGTAGAAGCCCTGGTACAGCACGGCGGCCATCTCCAGAGCGATCACCGCGCCGATGAGGCCGGCGACGGGGAAGTGGCGCCAGAAGTTCTGCCGGAATGCGTCGGTGTTGATGTCCAGCATCATCACCACGAACAGGAACAGCACCATCACGGCGCCGACGTAGACCAGCACCAGGGTGATGGCGAGGAACTCGGCCTTCAGCAGCATCCAGACGCAGGATGCGCTGAAGAAGGCCAGGACCAGGAACAGCGCAGCATGCACCGTGCTGCGCGCCGTGATGACACGGAACGCGGCAAACAGCAGTACCGCTGAAAAGACGTAGAAGAGAGCGGTCGTCGTATTCATGTTTCTCGCGCGGACACTCGCGAGCCTCGGGCCGCCGGTGCGGCCGAAGCTTCAGCGGTACTTCGCGTCGGCCTCCTTGTTGGCGGCGATTTCACGCTCGTAGCGGTCGCCGACAGCCAGCAGCATGTCCTTCGTGAAATAAAGGTCGCCGCGCTTTTCGCCGTGGTATTCGAAGATGTGGGTTTCGACGATCGAGTCGACCGGGCAGCTTTCTTCGCAGAAGCCGCAGAAGATGCACTTGGTCAGGTCGATGTCGTAGCGCGTGGTCCGGCGCGAGCCGTCGTCGCGGACATCAGATTCGATGGTGATCGCCATCGCTGGGCACACGGCCTCGCACAGCTTGCATGCAATGCAGCGCTCTTCGCCGTTGTCGTAGCGGCGCAATGCATGCAGGCCGCGAAAGCGCGGCGACAGCGGCGTTTTCTCTTCAGGGAACTGGATGGTGATCTTCTTCTGGAAGAAGTGCCGACCGGTGAGCTTCAGGCCCTTCAGCAGTTCCAGCAGCATGAAGCTGGAAACGAAGTCTTTGACAGCAGACATGGGGTTGACCTCTGTATGCAGGATGGGCGCCGTCAGGCCCAGACGTTCCAGGGCGACTGGATCCACAGGCCGATCACGACCAGCCAGACCAGCGTGACGGGAATGAAGATCTTCCAGCCCAGGCGCATGATCTGGTCATAGCGGAAGCGCGGGAAGGTAGCGCGCACCCACAGGAACATCGTGACCACGACGAAGACCTTGATCGCCAGCCAGATCCAGCCGGGGATGAAGTCGAGGAACGCGAAGGGGCTGAGCCAACCGCCGAGGAACAGGATCACCGCCAGCGTGGAGACGAGGATCATGTTGGCGTACTCGGCCAGGAAGAACATCGCGAAGGACATGCCCGAGTACTCGATCATGTGGCCGGCGACGATCTCCGACTCACCTTCCACGACGTCGAACGGATGGCGGTTGGTCTCGGCCAAGCCCGAGATGAAGTAGACGACGAAGATCGGCAGCAGCGGCAGCCAGTTCCACGACAGGATGCCCAGGCCCTTGTCGGCAAAGATGCCCTTGCCCTGCCCCAGCACGATGTCGCTCATGTTGAGGGTGCCGGACACCATCAGCACCACGACGAAGCAGAACCCCATCGCGATCTCGTAGCTGACCATCTGCGCGGAAGCCCGCAGCGCGCCGAGGAAGGCGTACTTCGAGTTGGACGCCCAGCCGGCGATGATGACGCCGTAGACCTCGAGCGAGGTGATCGCCATCAGGAACAGCAGGCCTGCGTTGACGTTCGCGAGCACCACCTCCGGACCGAACGGCACCACGGCCCACGCGGCCAGCGCCGGCATGATGGTCATGATCGGGCCCAGGAAGAACAGGCCCTTGTTGGCCGCCGTCGGACGGATGATCTCCTTGAAGATCAGCTTGACCGCATCGGCGATCGGCGTCAGCAGGCCGAAGGGGCCGACCCGGTTCGGGCCCGGGCGGATCTGTGTCCAGCCGATGGCCTTGCGCTCCCAGAGCGTGAGGTAGGCGACGCAGCCCATCAACGGCGCCACGACGACGACGATCTTGATGAGGCTCCAGACCACCAGCCAGAGCGTCGGACCGAGCAGCGAGGTGCCGGCTTGTTGGAGGGAATCCAGCATGGTCAGGCTTTTTCGATGGTCAGCGCGCCAAACATGGCGCCGAGGGTCGCGGTGTGGTCGTGGCCTGCGGGCACGCGGACCGTCGACGACGACAGCGTGGCGTCTTCGACCGCCGGGAGCACCGCAGTGGCGGCACCTTGCGAAACGCGCACGCGGTCGCCCGGCTTCAATGCCAGTGCGGACCACAGGGCCGAAGGCAGGCTCGCCACCGGCGGGCGAGCATCGGCCGTCAACTGCAGCGACGTGGCCCTACGGACCAGCGAGTCGGTGCTGTAGATAGGCACGTCGGCCAGTCGTTCGAGGCCATCGGCCGAGCCGCTCGCCAAGCCGGCGCTGGGCGTCGCTTCGTTGCTGAGCTTCGACACCACGGCCTCCGCATCACCGAGTGCTTCGCCACGCACCGCTTCGCTGGTCTCGTGGTCGAAGCCGTCCAGCCCCAGCAGGTTGCCGAGCACACGCAGCACTTTCCAGGCGGGCCGTGCATCCCCCAGCGGCTTGACCACGCCGTGAAAGCTCTGCGCACGGCCTTCGGCATTGACGAACGTGCCGGACGTCTCGGTGAAAGGCGCGATGGGGAGCAGCACATCCGCGTTCTCGACCCGCGCATCCTTGAACGGCGTCAGGGCCACCACGAGGCCGGAGGCCTGCAGCGCAGCAGTCGCTGCCGCGGCATCGGCTGCGTCGAGCGCCGGCTCCACGTTCAGCAGCAGCAACGCCTTCATCGGTTGCGAAAGCATCTGCCCTGCGTTCAGGCCGCCTTCGCGCGGCATCGCATGCACCAGCTGGGCCCCTACGGAGTTGGCGGCCTCGGTCAGGTAGCCGACCGTGGCACCCGTGTGGCGTGCAATGAAGCCCGCCAGCGCCAGCAGTTGCGACGCCTGCGGATGTTGTGCGGCGGCGTTGCCGAGCAGAACGGCCTTCTGCTGGCCGGACAGCAGCGACGTCGCGATCGCACGCGCCGCCTCGCCCGGATCCACCTTGTTCTGCTCGGGCAGCGGCCAGGCAGCGCCGGTGGCGTCGGCGACGGCTGCAGCCACTTCGGCCAGCGCCGACACCCACGCGCTCGGCGCGGCGACGAGGCGCGTACCCATCGGCATCAACCAGTCGTCATTGACGGCGCCCAGGCTGTGGACGTGAGCGCCGTGCCGCGCGGCCTGCCGCAGCCGCTGCGCGAACAGCGGCTGATCCTTGCGAAGGAACGATCCGATCACGAGGGCCCGCTGCAGCTTCGACAGCGAAGCGATCGACGTGCCCAGCCATCGGACACCGCCCTGCTCCAGGCCGAAATCCGCATGCCGGGTGCGATAGTCGATGTTCTCGCTGCCCAGGCCACGCACGAGCTTGGCCAGCAGGTGCAGTTCCTCGACGGTCGAATGCGCGGAGCCCAGCGCACCGATGCCGGACGTGCCGAACTCGGCCTTCACGCGCTTCAAGCCGTCGGCCACGTAGCCGAGTGCGGTGTTCCAGTCGACGGCCTGCCATTGGCCGCCCTGCTTGATCATCGGCGTGGTGAGGCGCGACTCGCTGTTGACGGCTTCATACGAGAAGCGGTCGCGGTCGGCAAGCCAGCACTCGTTGACCGCCTCGTTGTCCAGCGGCACCACGCGAACGACCTTGCTCGACTTGACCTGCACGATCAGGTTGGCGCCGACGCCATCGTGCGGGCTCACGCTCTTGCGCCGCGACAGTTCCCAGGTACGCGCGCTGTAGCGGAAAGGCTTGCTCGTCAGCGCGCCGACCGGGCACAGGTCGATCATGTTGCCGGAGAGCTCGGAATCGACGGTGTTGCCCGTCACCGTGGTGATCTCGGAGTGCTCGCCGCGATGGATCATGCCCAGTTCCATGACGCCGGCCACTTCCTGGCCGAAGCGCACGCAGCGGGTGCAATGGATGCAGCGCGACATCTCCTCCATCGAGATCAGCGGGCCGACGTCCTTGTGGAAGACGACGCGCTTCTCTTCCTGGTAGCGAGACGAGGAGCCGCCATAGCCGACCGCCAGATCCTGCAACTGGCACTCGCCGCCCTGGTCGCAGATCGGGCAATCCAGCGGATGGTTGATCAGCAGGAACTCCATGACGCCCTGCTGCGCCTTGATCGCCTTGTCGCTCTTGGTGCGGACGATCATGCCGTTGGTGACAGGTGTGGCGCAGGCCGGCATCGGCTTGGGCGCTTTCTCCACTTCCACGAGGCACATGCGGCAGTTGGCCGCGATGCTCAGCTTCTTGTGGTAGCAGAAGTGCGGAATGTAGGTGCCGGCAGCGTCGGCGGCATGCATCACCATGCTGCCTTCGACAACGTTGACCTTCTTGCCGTCGAGTTCGATTTCAACCATGTTGGGATGCCCCGCGGCCGTCAGGCATGAACGGCCGAAGCCGGCTGCGGAACCTTGGAAGTCTTGTGTTCGATGAGGTGGACGAACTCGTCGCGGAAGTGCTTGAGCATGGCGCGCACCGGCATGGCCGCGGCATCTCCCAGCGCGCAGATCGTGCGGCCCTGGATGTTGTCCGCCACGGAGTTCAGCAGATCGACGTCTTCCGGACGGCCTTGGCCGTTCGCGATGCGGTCGACCATGCGCCACAGCCAGCCCGTGCCCTCGCGGCACGGCGTGCACTGGCCGCAGCTTTCATGCATGTAGAAGTACGACAGGCGCAGCAGGCTGCGCACCATGCAGCGGGAGTCGTCCATCACGATGACCGCCCCCGAACCCAGCATTGACCCCGCCTTGGCGATCGAGTCGTAGTCCATGGTGCACTCGTTCATGATGGCTGCCGGCAACACGGGCGCCGACGATCCACCCGGGATCACCGCCTTCAGCCTGCGGCCCGTACGCACCCCACCGGCCAGCTCGAGCAGCTTGGTGAAAGGCGTGCCCAGCGGAACCTCGTAGTTGCCCGGCCGGTTCACATCACCGACCACCGAGAAGATCTTGGTGCCGCCGTTGTTGGGCTTGCCGATGTCGAGATACGGCTGGCCGCCGTTGCGGATGATCCACGGCACCGCGGCGAAGGTCTCGGTGTTGTTGATCGTCGTCGGCTTGCCGTAGAGGCCGAAGCTCGCCGGGAATGGCGGCTTGAAGCGCGGCTGGCCCTTCTTGCCTTCGAGCGACTCCAGCAGTGCCGTTTCCTCGCCGCAAATGTAGGCGCCGAAGCCGTGGTGCGCGTGCAGCTGGAAGCTGTAGCTGCTGCCAAGGATGTTGGCTCCCAGGTAGCCGGCCGCCCGCGCCTCCTCCAGCGCGGCCTCGAAGCGCTCGTACACCTCGAAGATCTCGCCGTGGATGTAGTTGTAGCCCACGCTGATGCCCATCGCATAGGCGGCGATGGCCATGCCCTCGATGACGATGTGCGGGTTGTAGGCGAGGATGTCTCGGTCCTTGCACGTCCCGGGCTCGCCCTCGTCGGAATTGCAGACGAGGTACTTCTGGCCCGGGAACTGCCGGGGCATGAAGCTCCACTTCAATCCCGTCGGGAAGCCGGCGCCTCCGCGGCCACGCAGGCCCGACAGCTTGACCTCGGCGATCACCTGGTCCGGCGTCATCCCCGCACCGCCATCGGCACCGAGGATCTTCCTCAGCGCCTGGTAGCCGCCACGTGCCTCATAGTCCTTCAGCGACCAGTTCGCGCCGTTCAGTCCGGCATAGATCTGCGGTTCGATGTGGCGGTCGTGGAAGCAGGTTTCGCCGCCCGTCGCCTGGAACTTCGAAAGATCGAGCATGTTCACTTCGCCTGCGACTTGAGGGTATCGACGAGGTCATCGAGACGCTCGTCCGACATGAAGCTGACCATCTGCCGGTCGTTGACCAGCATCACGGGTGCATCCGCGCAGGCGCCCAAGCATTCCGTCTTCTGCACGGTGAACAGACCGTCCGACGTGGTCCCACCCTCTTCCACGCCTAGCCGAGAGCACAGATGCTCCAGCGCGTGCTGACCGTTTCGCAGCTGGCAAGGAAGGTTGGTGCAGACGTTGAGCTTGAAACGCCCCGCCGGCTGCTGGTTGTACATGTTGTAGAAGGTCGTCACCTCGTGCACGGCGATCGCCGGCATGCCCAGGTAGTGGGCGATGGTCGACTCGCTCTGGGGAGATACCCAGCCTTGTTCCTGCTGCACGATCGACAGGCAGGCCATCACGGCGGACTGCTTCTGATCGGCCGGGTACTTGGCGACTTCCTTCGCAAAACGGGCCAAGGTGGCCTCGGTGATCTCAGTGCTCAGACTCATCGATCGATCTCGCCAAACACGATGTCCATGGTGCCGATGATCGCGACGGCGTCGGCGATCATGTGGCCGCGCGCCATTTCGTCCAGCGCCGCCAGATGTGCGAATCCCGGCGCGCGGATCTTCAGCCGGTAAGGCTTGTTCGCGCCGTCGCTGACCAGGTAGATGCCGAACTCGCCCTTCGGATGCTCCACGGCCGCATAGGCCTCCCCTTCGGGCACATGGAAGCCCTCGGTGAACAACTTGAAGTGGTGGATCAGCTCTTCCATGCTGGACTTCATGTCCACGCGCGAGGGCGGCGCCACCTTATGGTTGTCGGTGATCACCGGGCCGGGGTTCTTGCGCAGCCAGTCGACACACTGCTGGATGATGCGGTTCGACTGGCGCATCTCCTCGATGCGCACCAGATAGCGGTCGTAGGTATCGCCGTTGACGCCGACAGGTATGTCGAAGTCCATCCGGTCGTACACCTCGTAAGGCTGCGTCTTGCGCAGGTCCCAGGCGAAGCCCGAGCCGCGCAGCATCGCGCCGGTGAAACCGAGGTTCAGGGCGCGCTCCGGCGATACCACACCGATGCCGACGGTGCGCTGCTTCCAGATGCGGTTGTCGGTGAGCAGCGTTTCGTACTCGTCGACCATCATCGGGAAACGCTTGACGAAGTCCTCGATGAAATCGAGCAGCGAGCCCTGACGGTTGTCGTTCAGCGCCGCGATCGCCTTGGCGTTGCGGATCTTCGAAACCTTGTACTGCGGCATCACATCGGGCAGATCGCGGTACACGCCGCCCGGACGGAAGTACGCCGCATGCATGCGCGCGCCGGACACGGCCTCGTACATGTCGAACAGGTCTTCCCGCTCGCGGAAGCAGTAGATCAGCATGTTCATCGCGCCGCAGTCCATGCCATGGCAACCCAGCCACAGCAGGTGGTTCAGCAGGCGCGTGATCTCGCTGAACATCACGCGGATGTACTTCGCCCGCTCCGGCACCTCGATGCCCAGCAGCTTCTCGATGGCCAGGCAATACGCGTGTTCGTTGGACATCATCGACACGTAGTCGAGGCGGTCCATGTACGGCAGGGACTGGATGAAGGTCTTGCTCTCCGCGAGCTTTTCCGTCGCACGATGCAGCAGGCCGATGTGCGGGTCGGCCCGCTGGATCACCTCGCCGTCGAGCTCCAGCACCAGCCGCAGCACGCCGTGCGCGGCAGGGTGCTGGGGGCCGAAATTCAGCGTGTAGTTCTTGATCTCTGCCATGAGAAAACCTGTCCGCGCCTTCCGGCGCTCAGTGCAGCCCGCCGTAGTTGTCTTCCCGCACGATCCGAGGCGTGATCTCGCGCGGCTCGATCGTCACGGGCTGGTAGATCACGCGCTTCTGCTCGGGGTCGTAGCGCATCTCCACATGGCCGGAGGTCGGGAAATCCTTGCGGAACGGATGGCCGATGAAACCGTAGTCGGTGAGGATGCGGCGCAGGTCGAGGTGGCCCTCGAACAGGATGCCGTAGAGGTCGAACGCCTCACGCTCGAACCAGTTCGCCGAGTTCCAGACGTCGTTGACGGAGGCGACCAGCGGCAGTTCGTCGTCCGGGCAGTACACGCGCAACCGCAGGCGCCAGTTGTGCTTGATCGACAGCAGGTGCGAGACCACCGCAAACCGCGGGCCCTCGTAGCTGCCATCGTCCTTCCAACTGCTGTAGTCGAGCCCGCACAGATCGATCAATTGCTCGAAATGCAGCGAGGGCTCGTCACGCAGGCGCTTCGCCACGTCCGCATAGGCGGCTGCCGAAACGGTGACGGTGATTTCGCCGCGCTCTCGCTTGAATGCCTTGATCTGGTCGCCCAACACGGCTTCCAGCGTGGACTGCAGGAGGTCTAATTTCTGGGTCATGCGATGGCGTGCGCGTAAGAGGCCGCGCGCATCAGCGCGCGATGGTGTTTTCTCGCCGGATCTTGGCCTGCAGTTGCAGGATGCCGTAAAGCAGCGCTTCGGCCGTCGGCGGACAGCCAGGCACATAGACATCGACCGGCACGATGCGGTCGCACCCACGAACCACGGAGTAGCTGTAGTGGTAGTAGCCGCCGCCATTGGCGCACGAACCCATGCTCAGCACCCAGCGAGGTTCGGCCATCTGGTCGTAGACCTTGCGCAGCGCAGGCGCCATCTTGTTGCACAGCGTGCCCGCGACGATCATCAGGTCGGATTGCCGCGGACTGGGGCGGAACAGCATGCCGAAGCGGTCGATGTCGTAACGCGCAGCGCCCGCATGCATCATCTCGACCGCACAACAGGCCAGACCGAAGGTCATCGGCCACAGGGAGCCCGTCTTGGACCAGTTGATCAGCTTGTCGACCGACGTGGTGACGAAGCCTTCCTTGAGAACGCCGTCGATACCCATTTGCAGTTACTCCCAGTCGAGGGCGCCCTTTTTCCACTCGTAGACGAAGCCCACCACGAGGATGGTGAGGAACAGCATCATCGCCCAGAAGCCGGCAGGACCGATCTCCTTGAGCGCAACGGCCCAGGGAAACAGGAAGGCGATCTCGAGATCGAAAAGGATGAAGAGGATGGCCACGAGGTAGTAGCGCACGTCGAACTTCATGCGTGCGTCCTCGAACGCCTCGAAGCCGCACTCGTAGGGCGAGTTCTTCGCCATGTCGGGCCGTTGCGGCCCCAGCAGGAATCCCAGAACCTGGGGCACGATGCCGACGCCGACGCCGACCAGGATGAACAGGATGACAGGCAGGTACTGTTGCAGGTCCATGGCTCTTGGCTTAGGTTGTCGGCGACTCCCATCCGGGCAGCAAAAAGCGCGCCGGAACCGCCAAGGCTCCCTAGCGCGCCCGATGTCCCCTGTTCGCTCTCGCTGTCAGGGCGCTGTCTTGCAAAGTGCCGGATGAGGACCTTGCCTGCAACCTATCTAGTTGTGTCTGGTGCCGACGGCGAGACTCGAACTCGCACAGCTTTCGCCACTACCCCCTCAAGATAGCGTGTCTACCAATTTCACCACGTCGGCGGTGTTTGTTGCTTTGCTGCTCAGTTTGCGTGAGGTGTTGCTCGCTGAACAGCCTCGTATTCTAGCCCGAAATTCGATGCACTACGAGGGTTCTCACCAACATGATGCATCGAAACTTCGTCAGGGCTTGGGAATGACGGCCCCGGAGGCCGCCGGGGCCGCAGAAGATGCGGCCTCCGAAGCGCTCGGGGCGGCAGGCACGGAACCTTCGACCGCGGGCGCGGTGGGAATGGCACGTTCGAAGATGGAGCCACCGGCGTCCGGAGCACGGCTGGCCGTGTTGCTGCTGAGGTAGGCCAGCGCCAGCGTGCACACGAAGAACACCGTGGCGCAGGCGGCGGTCGAACGCGACAGGAAGTTGGCGCTGCCCGTGGCGCCAAACAGGCTGCCCGACGCACCGCTGCCAAACGACGCGCCCATGTCGGCGCCCTTGCCGTGCTGGATCAGCACCAGGCCGATCATGGCGATCGCCGTGATGAGCTGGATTGCCAGAACGATATTCATCCAGATTTGCATGCTTCTTGACTCCAGGTTTTCAGGGCGCAGCGCGGCAGATCGCCACGAAGTCGGCGGCCTTCAAGGAGGCGCCTCCGATCAGCCCGCCATCGATGTCGGGCTGCGCGAACAGGGTTGCGGCGTTGTCCGGCTTGACGCTGCCGCCGTAGAGGATCTTCATGGCGGCGGCATGCGGCGTCGCCGCCTGCAGTTGCGCACGCAGCAGCGCATGCACCGCCTGGGCCTGCTCCGGCGATGCGGTCTTGCCCGTGCCGATGGCCCAGACCGGCTCGTAGGCCACGACCATTTCGCCCACGCAATGCCCCAGCGTGTGGATCACCGCCGAGAGCTGGCGCTTGACCACGGCCTCGGTCTCGCCCGATTCGCGTTGGGCGAGGGTTTCGCCGACGCAGACGATGGGCGTGACGCCCTTGGCCAGGGCCGCCTTGGCCTTGTCGGCCACGAGTTGATCGCTTTCGGCGTGGTAGGCGCGCCGTTCGGAATGTCCAACGATCACGTAGCGGCAACCGAACTCGTGCAGCATGCCGCATGACACCTCGCCGGTGTAGGCACCCTGCTCGTGGGCCGAGCAGTCCTGGGCACCCCAGCGGACATCGCTCGCAGCCAGGGCCACGGCCGCTTCCGCCAGGAACGGGAACGGCACGCACACCGCCACGTCGGCATTGCTCGGACCTGCCGCCAGGAGCCCCTCGAAGAGTTCGGCGTTGGCCTTGTGGGTGCCGTGCATCTTCCAGTTGCCCACCACCAATTTGCGTCGTGTAGTCATCGCGCTCACCAAGTCATGACGATCTTGCCCACATGGGCACCGGACTCCATCAAGGCATGCGCCTGCGCCGCCTGCGCGGCCGGGAACACGCTGTGGATCACCGGCTTGATGCGGCCCGCCTCGATGAGCGGCCAAACGGTGCCGCGCAACGCGCGTGCGAGCTGGGTCTTGTAGTCGATCGACCGGGGACGCAGCGTCGAGCCGACGATCGACAGGCGCTTGCGCAACACCAGGCCGGCGTCGATCGCACTCTTCGTGCCGCCTTGCACCGCGATCAGCGCCAGCCGGCCGTCCACGGCCAGGCATTCCACTTCACGGCCCACGTAGTCGCCGCCCACCATGTCGAGCACGACGTCCACGCCGCGCCCGCCCGTGATGCGCTGCACCTCGGCGACGAAATCCTGCGTGCGGTAGTTGATGCCGTGGTCGGCACCAAGCCGCAGGCAGGCGCCGACCTTGTCGTCGGTGCCGGCGGTGACGATCACACTGGCGCCCAGCGCCTTGGCCAGCTGGATCGCCGTGGTGCCGATGCCACTCGATCCGCCCTGGACCAGCAGCGTCTCGCCCGCTTTCAGGCCGGCGATGTGGAACACGTTCTGCCAGACGGTGAAGAACGTCTCAGGCAGGCAGGCCGCCTCCACGTCCGTCAGCCCCTTGGGCACCGGCAGACACTGGCCGGCAGGCGCCACGCACAGCTCGGCGTAGCCTCCGCCCGCCACCAGCGCGCAGACACGGTCGCCCAGCGCGAGACCTGCCGCCGCCAGGTCCGCCTGCGCACCCGCGACCACCGTCCCAGCGACTTCCAGCCCCGGCAGATCGGACACCCCCGCCGGCGGCGGATAGTGGCCCTTGCGTTGCACCACGTCGGGACGGTTGACGCCCGAAGCCGTCACCGCGATCAGCAGTTCGCCAGCGCCCGGCACCGGGTCGGGCCGCTGCACGAGGGTCAGGACCTCGGGACCGCCAGGCTGCGCGATCTCGATTGCATTCATCGAAAAACTCCGTGCAACGCCGCGGCACCGGCCGGCGCCGCGGCAGCGAGTGGCATCACTCGGGTTGCGAAGGCTTGGCGAAATCGCCGTTCGACGGCGCAGCATCGGACGCGCCGGACACCTCGTCGCGCTGCTCGCGCGGCTCGCGCTCGCGGCGCGGCGGACGATCGCCACGGTCACGGCGCTCGCCGCGGTCACCACGGTCGCCGTACTCGCGGCGCGGACGCTCTTCCTCGACGTAGCCTTCCGGCTTGTCGAGCAGCGCCTTCAACGACAGCTTGATGCGGCCCTTCTCGTCGGTCTCGAGCACCTTGACTTTGATGATCTGGCCTTCCTGCAGGAAGTCGGTCACCTTCTCGACGCGCTGGTGCGCGATCTGGCTGATGTGCAGCAGGCCGTCCTTGCCGGGCAGGATGTTCACGAGCGCACCGAAATCCAGGATCTTGGTGACGGCGCCTTCGTAGACCTTGCCGATCTCCGCCTCGGCCGTGATCTCCTCGATGCGCTTGCGTGCATAGGCGGCCTTGTCGGCGTCGGCCGACGCGATGGTGATCGTGCCGTCCTCGCCGATGTCGATCGTCGTGCCGGTCTCCTCGGTCAGCGCACGGATCGTCGCGCCGCCCTTACCGATCACGTCGCGGATCTTCTCGGGGTTGATCTTCATCGTGTACAGGCGCGGGGCGTACTGCGACACCTCGACCTTGGCCTCGCCCACCGATTCGCTCATCCGGCCGAGGATGTGCAGGCGCGCTTCCTTGGCCTGCGCCAGGGCGACCTGCATGATCTCCTTGGTGATGCCCTGGATCTTGATGTCCATCTGCAGCGCGGTGATGCCGCCGGTGGTGCCCGCGACCTTGAAGTCCATGTCGCCGAGGTGGTCCTCGTCGCCCAGGATGTCGGTCAGCACGGCGAAGCGGTTGCCTTCCTTGATCAGGCCCATCGCGATGCCGGCGACGTGCGCCTTCAGCGGCACGCCGGCGTCGAGCAGGCTCAGCGCGCCGCCGCAGACCGAGGCCATCGACGACGAACCGTTCGACTCGGTGATCTCGCTGACCACGCGGATCGCGTACGGGAACTCTTCCTTGCTGGGCAGCACCGCGACCAGCGCGCGCTTGGCGAGGCGGCCGTGGCCGATCTCGCGGCGCTTCGGCGAGCCCACGCGCCCGGTTTCGCCGGTGGCGAACGGGGGCATGTTGTAGTGGAGCATGAAGCGGTCTTCGAACTCGCCCGCCAACGCGTCGATGCGCTGTGCGTCGCGGTCGGTGCCGAGGGTGGCGACGACCAGCGCCTGCGTCTCGCCGCGCGTGAACAGCGCCGAGCCATGGGTGCGCGGAAGCACGCCGGTGCGGATCTCGATCGGGCGCACGGTGCGGGTGTCGCGGCCGTCGATGCGGGGCTCGCCCGACAGGATCTGGCCGCGCACGATGCGCGCCTCGATGTCGAACAGCAGGCCTTCGACCTTGGCCGCGTCGAAGTCGGCGCCTTCCGCCTTGAGCGAAGCGATCACGCTGGCGTAGGCATCACGCGTCGCCTGGGTGCGGGCCTGCTTGCTGCGGATCTGGTAGGCCTCGCGCAGCGGGCCTTCGGCCAGCGCGGTGACCTTGCCGATGAAGGCTTCGTCCTTGGCCGGCGCCGACCACTGCCACTCCGGCTTGCCGGCGTCGCGGACCAGTTCGTTGATCGCCTGGATCGCCACGTTGCCCTGCTCGTGGCCGAACACCACCGCGCCGAGCATGACTTCTTCCGACAGCTGCTGCGCCTCGGACTCGACCATCAGCACGGCAGCCTGGGTGCCGGCGACGACCAGGTCCATCTGGCTGTTGGCCAGCTGGGACTTGTTGGGGTTCAGCACGTATTCGCCGTTGATGTAGCCCACGCGCGCAGCGCCGATCGGGCCGCTGAACGGGATGCCGCTGACGGCCAGCGCCGCGCTGGTGCCGATCATCGCGGCGATGTCGGCCGCCACTTCGGGGTTCAGCGACAGCACATGGATGACGACCTGCACCTCGTTCATGAACCCTTCCGGGAAGAGCGGGCGGATCGGGCGGTCGATCAGGCGGCTGGTCAGGGTCTCGAGCTCGCTCGGACGGCCTTCACGCTTGAAGAAGCTGCCGGGGATCTTGCCGGCGGCGTAGGTCTTCTCGATGTAGTCGACCGTCAGCGGGAAGAAGTCCTGGCCCGGCTTGGGCTCCTTCTTGGCCACGACGGTGGCGAGCACCACGGTGTCGTCCATGTTGACCAGCACGGCGCCGGTCGACTGGCGGGCGACCTCGCCGGTCTCCAGCGTCACGGTGTGCTGGCCCCACTGGAAGGTCTTGGTGACTTTGTTGAAAAGGCTCATCTGTTCTTCTCCGGTATGGGCGCCTCACGGGCGGCGCCGGGTGCCCGGGGCAGGCTCATCGGGGTGGCGCAATGCCATTCCAGCGAAACGCAAGGCCGCAGCCTCGTTGGAATGACACAGCAGCGCCGTGGACGAACCGGCTCCAAAACGCAAAGAGCCTGTGCTGGAGGCTCCAGACAGGCTCTTTGCTTGCATTCGGTGCTTACTTGCGCAGGCCCAGCTTCTGGATCAGCGAGGTGTAGCGATCGGCATCCTTGCTCTTCAGGTAGGCCAGCAGGCGCTTGCGCTGGTTGACCATCTTCAGCAGGCCGCGGCGGCCGTGGTGGTCCTTGGCGTGCAGCTTGAAGTGGGGCGTCAGCTCGTTGATGCGGCTGGTGAGCAGTGCCACCTGCACTTCGGGCGAGCCGGTGTCGGCGGCGCCCCGTGCGTGGGCCTGGATGATGTCTGCCTTCTTGATATCGGCGATTGCCATGACGAGTTCCTCGTGGTCGAGACGCCATGCGCGCGCACCCTGTGCAACATCGGCAAGACGGTCTCGAATGTGCTGCACATGGAATGGACGGTGTGCAGCCGTTTCACTTGCGGTCACGGGTGAAACCAACCCATGCCGTGCCTGGTCCCGCACACTGCAGCAAGCCACAGCACTACGGAGCCGGCGATTATACGGCAAGCGCCGCCGCCGGCCGCGACGCGCCACGAGGGCAGGCCAGCGGGCCGCTCCCGGCGGCCACGGCTCAGGGGCGGGCCATCTGGCACGTCGTCGGCTGCTCGACCTCGGACGGCGCCAGGCGCCGCACAACACGGAAGCCGTAGCCCGAGCCCTCGACGTCGAAACGCACCCCGCTGGTGCCCGCCTTCTCCATCATGCTGACCACCAGCGGCTGCTGGAACTGGTGATCGGCCGCACGCATGGTGCCGGTGTGGAAACCGCCGAAGGGCTGCGAATCGAGCTTCGCGCCCTCGAGCGCACGCGCCACCGCGACGGCGTCGACCGTTCCTGCGCGCTCGAGCGCACGCGCCAGCATCTCGATCATCGACTGCATGCGGGCGTGCACATAGTCGTCGCGCGGATCGGGGAAGCGCTGGCGGAACGCCTGGTAGAAGTCGTCGGAGCCGGCGCCGCCGAGGTTGGGCACCCATTCGGCCACGGCCAGCACACTGCCGACGCCCGCGTCGCCGATGGCCGCGGGCGCCCCGAGTGCGTTGGCGTAGAAGGTGTAGAACTTGACCGGCGCCCCCGCGTCGCGCACGGCCTTCACCAGCAGCGTCAGGTCGTTGCCCCAATTGCCGGTGAGCACGGCCTGGGCACCGCTGGCGCGGATCTTCGCCGCATAGGGCAGGAAGTCCTTCACGCGCCCCATCGGATGCAGTTCGTCGCCGACGAACTCGATGTCGGGCCGCTTGGCCTGGATCATCGCCCTCGCCTGCTTCAGCACCTGCTGGCCGAAGCTGTAGTCCTGCCCGATCAGATAGACCTTCTTCACAGACGCGTCGTCGCGCAGTGCGTCGGTGAGTGCGGCCAGCCGCATGTCGGCATGCGCGTCGAAGCGGAAATGCCAGAAGCTGCACTTCTCGTTGGTCAGTGCCGTGTCGACGGCCGAATAGTTGAGGAACAGCGCACGCCGCGTCGGCTCGCGCTCGTTGTGCCTGTCCAGCGCCGCGACGATGGCCGCGGCCGTGGCCGAGCTGTTGCCCTGGGCCACGAAGACGATGCGCCGGTCCAGCGCGGCCCGCAACATCGCGAGCGCTTCCTCGGTGTTGCCCTTGCTGTCCAGCCGCACCAATTCCAGCGGATGCGCCCCGTCCTGCAGCCGGACGCCGCCGCGCGCGTTGACGCGCTCCACCGCCCACAGCAGGTTGCGGAACACGGCCTCCCCGGCATTGGCGAACGGGCCCGAGAGCCCTTCGATCAGCGCGATGCGCACGGGCTCCTTCGCGGGCTGAGCCACGGCGCCATGGCCGACCAGGGTGGCAGCCAGGGCAAGCCCCGCCAGCCGACAGAAACGCAACGCAGACCAACGCATGGAGACGCGCCTTTTCAAGATCACCAGACAACGGAGAGGACAACGGGGCGCCAGGGGCGCCGCCGGCCGCGGGGGCGGGATTTTAGGAGTGGGGAAAGTGCCGTCAGGCCTCGGCCAGCGCCCAGCGCGGCCGCACGTCGAACGCGTAGTCGTGTGCCGGCTGGGCGCGGCCGCTCCGCAGCCGCATCGCCGCCGCCATCGCGATCATCGCGCCGTTGTCGGTGCACAGCGCCAGCTCCGGGTAGTGCACGCGGACGCGTTCCTTGCGGCAGGCGGCGCCGAGCTGCGCGCGCAGTTCGCTGTTGGCACCCACGCCGCCGGCCACGACGAGGCGCCGGGTGCCGGCATCGCGCACCGCCCGCATCGACTTGCGCACCAGCACCTCGACGATGGCGGCCTGCGTCGATGCGGCGAGGTTGGCGCGGTCCTGCTCGCAGACGTTGCTGCCGAGCTTGCGCACCTGCGTCAGCACCGCCGTCTTGAGGCCCGCGAACGAAAAATCGAGGTTGCCGCTGTGAAGCAGCGGCCGCGGCAGCGCAAACGCCGCCGGATCGCCGAAGGCGGCCATGCGCGACAACGCCGGCCCGCCCGGGTAGCCCAGCCCCAGCAGCTTGGCCGACTTGTCGAAGGCCTCGCCGGCCGCATCGTCGATCGTCTCGCCGAGCAGGGCGTAGTCGCCGACGCCGGCCACGTGCATCAGCTGCGTATGGCCGCCCGACACCAGCAGCGCGACAAACGGGAATTCCGGCGGATCGGCCGACAGGAACGGCGACAGCAGGTGGCCTTCGAGGTGGTGCACGCCCAGCGTGGGACGGTCCAGCGCGGCAGCCAGTGCGCAGGCCACGCCCGCCCCCACCAGCAGCGCCCCCGCCAGCCCCGGGCCGCGCGTGAACGCCACGAGATCGATGTCAGCCAGGGCCAGCCCCGCCTCGGCCATGACCTGCCGCGTGAGGGGCAGCACGCGGCGGATGTGGTCGCGCGAGGCCAGTTCGGGCACCACGCCGCCGTAGGCCTGGTGCATGTCGATCTGGCTGTGCAGCGCATGCGCCAGCAGGCGCGGCGCGGCGCCGCCGTCGTCCGCCACCAGCGCCACGCCGGTTTCGTCGCAGGACGATTCGATGCCGAGTACATTCATGCCGCCCAGTGTAGTCAGCGCTCCTTCCGTGGCGCGAACCTTGCTCGCCCACCGTCCCATGCAGCCGCCGCCCTCGCCCTTGCGCATCGTCATCGTTGCGCCGGAGTCGCTGTCCCCCGAACCTTCCGACGTGGACGCCTGGTGGGAAGCGGAGCGTTCGCGCAGCCTGCGCATCGGCCTGCTGGAGGCGGGCTACAACATCGTGGCGGTGCTGCCGGTCGATGTGTTCCTGCCCGACCGGCTGGCGCAGATCCAGCCCGACATGATCGTCGTCGACGCGGAGAGCGAGGCCCGCGACACGCTGGAGCATGTGGTGATGGCCACGCGCGATGCGCGCCGGCCCATCGTGCTGTTCACCGACGACGAGGACACCACGCACGTGCGCGACGCGATCGCCGCGGGGGTCACCGCCTACGTGGTGGCCGGCCTCGCCCCGGAGCGCATCAAGCCGGTGCTCGACATCGCCCTCGCCCGCTTCGAGCACGAGGAGCGCATGCGCCAAGACCTGGCGGAAGCGCGCAGCCAGCTCAGCGAGCGCAAGGTCATCGAGCGCGCCAAGGGCATCCTCATGAAGCGCCAGTCCATCAGCGAGGAAGAAGCCTATGCCCGGCTGCGCAAGACGGCGATGGACAAGGGCCTGAAGCTCGCCGAGGTGGCGCAGCGCATCGTCGACGTCTCCGACCTGCTCGGCTAGGCCGTGCGGCGCAACGCGCCGGCACCATGTCGGCGCGGCACGGCAGGCGGGCACACCGGCTTTGGTGCATCCGGCGACGTTTCACCCCCGCGGCGTGCCGCCCCGCAGTGGCACGGGGCTTGCAAATACCTGGGCAGCAAGAGGTCAACGGCGATCTCCTGATCACATCGTGGTGCACCAACGCTGGCGCGCCGCGAAAAGGACGAAGGCGTCCCCACACCCCGAGGCGAAGCGCCCGGGTCTGTGAGGGCGCCTTTTTTGTTTTTGCCTGCCAATATCGGGGACCACATGCCAGCCAAGGATCAGATCAACATGGGACGCCGCAACCTCGTCGCCGCAGCCGCAGCCACCACGGCCGCCGGCGTCGTGCCGGGCCTTCAATCCGCCGTGTACGCGCAAGGCTCCGACAAGCCCGAGAAGGAGGAGGTCCGCATCGGCTTCATCCCGCTGACCGATTGCGCTTCCGTCGTGATGGCCTCGGTGCTGGGCTTCGACAAGAAGTACGGCGTGAAGATCATCCCCACGAAGGAAGCCTCCTGGGCCGGCGTGCGCGACAAGCTCGTCAATGGCGAGCTCGACATGGCGCACGTGCTGTACGGCCTCGTCTACGGCGTGCACCTCGGCGTCGGCATGCCCGGCAACAAGGGCAAGGACATGGCCGTGCTGATGACCCTCAACAACAACGGCCAGGCCATCACGCTGTCGAAGAAGCTGGCCGAGAAGGGCGCGGTGGACGGCGCATCGCTCGCCAAGGCCATGGCCGCCGAGAAGCGCGACTACACCTTCGCCCAGACCTTCCCCACCGGCACGCACGCCATGTGGCTCTACTACTGGCTCGCCAGCGTCGGCATCAACCCGATGAAGGACGCCAAGGTCATCACCGTGCCGCCGCCGCAGATGGTGGCCAACATGCGCGTGGGCAACATGGACGGCTACTGCGTGGGCGAGCCCTGGGGCCACCGCGCGATCATGGACGGCATCGGCATCACCGCGGTCACCACGCAGGACATCTGGAAGGACCACCCCGAGAAGGTGCTGGGCACCACCGGCGAGTTCGTCAAGAAGTACCCCAACACCACCCGGGCCGTGATGATGGCCGTGCTCGAGGCCAGCCGCTGGATCGACGCCGGCCTGCAGAACAAGATGAAGATGGCCGAGACGGTGGCCGACAAGTCCTACGTCAACACCAGCGTCGACGCCATCAACCAGCGCATCCTCGGGCGCTACCAGAACGGCCTGGGCAAGACCTGGGACGACCCGAACTACATGAAGTTCTTCAACGACGGCGCGGTGAACTTCCCGTACCTGTCGGACGGCATGTGGTTCCTCACGCAGCACAAGCGCTGGGGCTTGCTGCGCGAGCACCCCGACTACCTGGGCGTGGCCAGGCAGATCAACCAGATCGACTTGTACAAGCAGGTGGCCGGCGCGATGAAGATCAGCGTGCCCAAGGAGCCGATGCGCAGCAGCAAGTTCATCGACGGCGTGGTGTGGGACGGCAAGGACCCCGCCAAGTACGCCGACGGTTTCAAGATCAAGGCCTGAACAGCCTCACGCGCAGAAAGGACCTCCACCATGGTCAGTGCCGTCTTCCATTCCCCGCTCGAGGCCAGCCAGCCGCCGCAGGCCGTGGCCAGCGCCCCCTCCTCCGCTGCCGCGGCTGCACCGGCTGCCCCCGCCGCGCCGAGGTTCGATGCCCGCGCGCTGTGGCTGGCCGTGCTGCCGCCGGTGCTCGGCGTCGGCCTGCTGGTGGGCGCGTGGGCGCTGCTGACGCAGGGCAGTACCACCTTCCCCACGCCCTGGGCCACCTTCCAGGCCGCCGCCAAGCTCTTCGCGGACCCGTTCTACAGCAACGGCCCCAACGACCAAGGCATCGGCTGGAACATCCTGTTCTCGCTCGAGCGCGTAGCGGTGGGCTTCGGCCTGGCGGCGCTGGTGGGCATCCCGCTGGGCTTCCTGATCGGGCGCTTCGAGTTCCTCAGCCGCATGGTCAATCCGCTGATCAGCCTGCTGCGGCCGGTGTCGCCGCTGGCCTGGCTGCCGATCGGCCTGCTGGTCTTCCAGGCGGCCAACCCCGCCGCCATCTGGACGATCTTCATATGCTCCATCTGGCCGATGGTGATCAACACCGCCGTGGGCGTGCAGCGTGTACCGCAGGACTACCTGAACGTCGCGCGCGTGCTGAACCTGAGCGAATGGAAGGTCATCACGCGCATCCTTTTCCCCGCCGTGCTGCCCTACATGCTGACGGGCGTGCGGCTGTCGGTGGGCACGGCCTGGCTGGTCATCGTCGCCGCCGAGATGCTCACCGGCGGCGTGGGCATCGGGTTCTGGGTGTGGGATGAGTGGAACAACCTCAACGTGCAGCACATCCTGGTCGCGATCTTCGTCATCGGCATCGTCGGGCTGCTGCTGGAGCAACTGCTGGTGGCCGTGGCAAAGCGCTTCTCGTTCGACCACTGATCCCCGGGAGCACACCATGAACGCTTTCATCCAGGTGCAGCAGGCCGAGATGGTCTTCGACACGCGCAAGGGCCGCTTTCATGCGCTGCGCGACATCGACCTTGCGGTCTCGCAGGGCGAGTTCATCACGCTCATCGGACACTCGGGCTGCGGCAAGTCGACGCTGCTCAACCTGATCGCCGGGCTCACCCGCCCCACCAGCGGCGTGCTGCTGTGCGACGGCCGCGAGATCGCGGCGCCCGGCCCCGAGCGGGCGGTCGTCTTCCAGAATCACTCGCTGCTGCCATGGCTCACTTGCTTCGAGAACGTCTACCTCGGTGTCGAGCGCGTATTCGGCGCCAGCGAACGCAAGGCACAGCTGCAGGCGCGGACCCAGGCGGCGCTGGAGCTGGTCGGCATGGGCCACGCCGTCGGCAAGCGGCCGCACGAGGTGTCGGGCGGCATGAAGCAGCGCGTGGGCATCGCCCGCGCGCTGGCGATGGAGCCCAAGGTGCTGCTGATGGACGAACCCTTCGGCGCGCTGGACGCCCTCACCCGCGCCCACCTGCAGGACGAGCTGCTCAAGATCGTCGCGCGCACGAAGAGCACCGTCGTGATGGTCACGCACGACGTCGACGAGGCCGTCCTGCTCTCCGACCGCATCGTGATGATGACCAACGGGCCGGCGGCCACCATCGGCGAGATCCTCGACGTGGAACTGCCCCGCCCGCGGGACCGCGTGGCGCTGGCCGAGGATGCACGCTACGTGCACTACCGCAAGGAAGTGCTGGACTTCCTCTACACCCGGCATGGCCGAACCGACAGGATTGCGGCCTGAAAACCGCATTAATGAATCTTTGATCATTGTCTTTCATATCTAACATCCGGCCATCCTGATACATCGGCGGGAGGATCGGATGGGTGCTGAGACGGCGGCGGGGATGCAGGGCATCCCCCTGTCCCCCCTGCTGGCCGCCTACGCCTTCGTGGGCGCGTACGTGGCGGTGGCCATCTGCCGCAGCCTTCCGTTGCGGCCCGGCCAACGCGCAGGCTGGGCTCGCTGGGGCGGCGCGCTGGCCCTGGCGACGAGCGCCTGGTGCGTGCACTTCATCGCCATGGCCGGGCTGCCCGCACAGCCGGCCTACGAGCCCTGGCGTGCGCTGGCTGCGCTGATACCCCCCGTGCTGTGCGGCGTGGCCGCGCTGGCCTTGCAGCGCCCCGGGGCGCCCTCCGCCCCGCTCCGCTTCGCGCTCGGCGTACCCGTGCTCGCCGCCGGCCTGGTGGCCGTACCGCTGCTGGGGATCCATGCCGCGGCGGGTGCACAGCCCGGAGCGTGGCGTATCGCGCCCGCGGGCGTCGCCGCTGCGTGCGCGACTGTCGCCGCCCTGGTCTACCTCGGTGTCCACACGAGCGGTGTTTTCCGGCAGCGGCCGACGATGCCCCGCTCGGCGCTCGGCGCCCTCGCATTGGCCCTGGCGATGCTGGGCATGGAGATCGCGATGCTGGCGGCGGCGCAGTCACCGCAGTCAGCCGAGCCGCACACGGGCTGGACGATGCACGGAGACAGCACCACGGCGCTGGCACTGGTGGCCGTGCCCGCGGTGTGGGCCCTGCTGATGGTCGCCGTCTCGCTCGAGCAGCGCTTTGGCCAGCTGCTCCAGTGCATGCGGGACGACCTGGCGCATGCCGAGACCACCGACACCTTGACGGGTTTGTCCAACCGCAGCCGCTTCGACGAGCGGCTGCAGGTGGCTGCGATGCGCGCCGACCGGCAACAGCAACGCGTGGCCGTCCTGTGCATCAACGTCGATGGCCTGAAGGCGATCAATGAATCCTTCGGTCCGCCGGCAGGCGACGCGCTGCTGCAGGCCATGGCCCGGCGCCTGCAGCGGGTGCTCGGCGCCAGCGACATGGCGGCACGCGCCAGCGGCGACGAGTTCCTGCTGCTGCTCGGCGGCAACCCGGACCGCGAGACGGCCGCCCGCGCCGCGGCCCACGTGGCGGCGCGGCTGGGCGAGCCGATGCTGCTCGACGGCCGCGAACTGGGCGCTTCCTGCTCGATCGGCGTGTCGATGTACCCGGAGGACGGCGCGATGTCGTCGCTGCCCACACGCGCAGCGGCCGCCATGCGCAACGCCAAGCGCAACGGCCGCGGCACCTACTGCTTCTTCGAGGCCCACATGCTGGAGGGCACGCGGGAGGACGTCGAACTGCTGCGCGACCTTCGCCGCGCCGTCGAGCGGCGGCAGCTGGCGCTGTTCTACCAACCGAAGATCCATGCCACCGGTGGCCATGTCACCGGCGCCGAGGCGCTGCTGCGGTGGCGGCACCCGGTCCGCGGCGTCGTCAGCCCGGCGGTGTTCGTGCCGCTGGCCGAACGGGCCGGCCTGATCGGCGCGCTCGGCCATTGGGTGATCGAAGAGGCCTGCCGGCAGATGCAGGCGTGGCGCCAGGAAGGCATGCGCATGCGGGTGTCGATCAACCTGTCGGCGCATCAGCTGCGGCAACCGGACCTGGTGCGCCGCATCCGCGAAGCCCTGGTGCGCCACCAGGTCGACCCGGCGCAGCTCACCTGCGAGATCACCGAATCGGCCGCGATGGACGACACCGGCACGACGCTCGCCATCGTGCACGAGCTGGTGGCCGCAGGGGTGCAGCTGTCGATCGACGACTTCGGCACCGGCTATGCCAGCCTCAGCTACCTGCGGCGCCTGCCGGCCTCCGAACTGAAGATCGATCGCAGCTTCGTACACGACCTGGAAGCGGCGAGCGACGCCTGCGCCATCGTCGATGCGGTCATACGGCTGGCTCACTCACTGAGCTTGAAAGTGGTGGCCGAAGGCGTCGAGACGGAGTCCCAGCGGGCGATCCTGTGCCGGCTGGGCTGCGACGAACTCCAGGGCTACCTGTTCGGCAAGCCGATGGTTCCGCGCGTGCTGGCCACCTGGGCGCGCGATGGCGAGGCTCCTGGCCGGCCGGCACCCACGAAAAGCAGCCGGTATGGCTCTTGCTTGCAGTGAACGCGACACCGGTCGGTGTCTGTCTATCTCCTCAGCAGGGCCACGAGCAGCCCGTTTTGTCCAACCTCCCGTTCAGCGGGAGGTTTTTTTTTGCCCGATCGAGGGGCGGGCGCACCAGGTTGCAGCGCAGGCGCATCAGTGCTTTTCGCGCGCGTGGTTGATCGTGTACTTGGGGATCTCGATCGTCACGTCCTGTGCGGCCAGGATCGCCTGGCAAGACAGCCGGGACGTGGGCTCCAGCCCCCAGGCGCGATCGAGGAGATCCTCCTCGCTTTCGTCCAGTTCGCCGAGCGAATCGAAGCCTTCGCGCACGATCACGTGGCAGGTCGTGCAGGCACAGCTCATCTCGCAGGCGTGCTCGATCTCGATGCCGTTTTCCAGCAGCGCTTCGCACACCGACGTGCCGGCGGGCGCCTCGATCGACCGGCCCTCGGGGCAGTACTCGGCGTGGGGAAGGATCTTGATGACAGGCATGGGGGCTTCGGGTCAGACGTCGTCGATGCTGCGGCCGGCCAGGGCCTGGCGGATGCCGCGGTTCATGCGCAGGGCCGCGAAGGCTTCGGTGCCGTGCGCCAGCGCCTCGACGGCCGCATCGATCTCGTGGTGGTTGTCCTGCGTGGCCGTCTCGACGGTGCGCTGGATCAGGTGGTCGATCTCAACACGTTCGGCATCGGAGAGCAGGTCGCCGTCGGCGGCCAGCGCCGAGCGCGTGGCCAGCACCATGCGCTCGGCCTCGACCCGCGATTCCCGCAGCGCCCTGGCCGCCATGTCGGTTTCGGCCTGGGCGAACCCTTCGCTGAGCATGCGCGCGATGTCGTCGTCGGCGAGGCCGTAGCTCGGCTTGACGGCGATGGCCGCCTCCACACCGGAATGCATCTCGCGCGCCGCCACGTTCAACAGGCCGTCCGCATCGACCTGGAAGGTCACGCGAATGCGCGCCGCGCCCGCCACCATCGGCGGAATGCCGCGCAGCTCGAAGCGGGCGAGCGACCGGCAGTCGCTCACCAGTTCGCGCTCGCCCTGGACGACGTGTATCGCCATCGCGGTCTGTCCGTCCTGGAAGGTGGTGAACTCCTGCGCCTTGGCGGTCGGGATCGTGCTGTTGCGCTCGATCACGCGCTCGACCAGGCCGCCCATGGTCTCCAACCCGAGCGACAGCGGGATCACGTCGAGCAGCAGGATCTCGCCGTCGGGCGCGTTGCCCGCCAGCTGATTGGCCTGCAGCGCCGCGCCGACCGCCACCACCTCGTCGGGGTTCACGTTGGTCAGGGGCTCGCGGCCGAAGGCCTCGCCGATGGCCGACCGCACGCACGGCATGCGGGTGGAGCCGCCCACCAGCACCACGCCCTGCACCTCCTCGCGCTGCACCTTCGCATCGCGCAGCACGCGGCGCACCGACGCGAGCGTGCGGTCGACCAGCGGCCGCGTCAGCGCGTCGAATTGCGCACGTGTCACGTCCACCGCCAAAGGGCCATCGGCCAACTCGGCGACGAGCCGGGCCTCAGGCGCGTCCGTCAAGGCCTCCTTGGCGGCGCGAGCCGCCACGAGCAGCGCGCGCTTGTCCTGCGCGCCCTGCACGCTGCGCCCCTTCTGCTGCAAGGCCCAGTCGGCGAGCGCGCCATCGAAGTCGTCGCCGCCGAGCGCCGCATCGCCGCCGGTGGCGACCACCTCGAACACCCCGCGTGCCAGGCGCAGCAGCGAGATGTCGAAGGTGCCGCCGCCCAGGTCGTACACCGCGTAGAGGCCCTCGCTGCCGTTGTCCAGCCCGTAGGCGACGGCGGCCGCGGTCGGCTCGTTGATGAGCCGCAGCACGTTCAGCCCGGCCAGCCGCGCCGCGTCCTTCGTGGCCTGGCGCTGGGCATCGTCGAAATACGCAGGCACCGTGATCACCGCGCCGAAGAGCTCGTCGGTGTCGAAGGTGTCCTCGGCACGCTGCCGCAGCGCGGCGAGGATCTCAGCCGAGACCTCCACCGGCGACTTCACGCCGTCTCGCGTCTCGAGCGACACCATGTCCGGCCGGTCGACGAAGCGGTACGGCAGCTTGCCGTGGCCGTCGATGTCGGCCAGCGTGCGGCCCATGAAACGCTTCACCGAGACGATGGTGTTTTCAGGGTCGTCGGCCTGTGCCGCGAGCGCGGCGGCACCGATGTGCCGACGGCCGCCCTCGAGGTAGCGCACCGCCGAAGGCAGGATCGCGCGGCCGGACTCGTCCGGCAGGCATTCCGCCACGCCGTGGCGCACCGCCGCGACGAGCGAGTGGGTGGTGCCGAGGTCGATGCCCACGGCCACGCGGCGCTGGTGGGGATCGGGCGCCTGGCCGGGTTCTGAGATCTGGAGCAGTGCCATAAGTACGCCTATTGTCCCAACGCGTCCAGCCTGCGGTCGATGTCCTGGCGAAAGCGCGCAACGAACATGAGGGCTCTGACCCGTTGCGCCGCCTGCAGGGCCTGCGCGCCGGCCTCGGGGCCGGCCGGGCCCAGCAGGGCGTCCAGTTCCCCGTGCAGCGCCGCCTGCGCCTCACGCACCTCGCGGTCGAGCGCCTCCACCTCGGCCACGCCGTGCGCATCGTCGAGCGATTCGCGCCAGGCCATCTGCTGCATCAGGAAGCTGGCCGGCATCGCGGTGTTGTTCTCGGCGTCGATCGGTGCACCCCGCAGCTCGCACAGGTAGGCGGCGCGCGCCAGCGGATCCTTCAGCCGGCCATAGGCCTCGTTGACCCGCACCGACCACTGCATCGCCACGCGCTGAGCAGCCGCGCCTTCGGCGGCGAAGCGGTCGGGATGCACCTCGCCCTGCAAACGGCGCCAGCGCTGGTCGAGGTCGGCGCGGTCGATCGCAAAACGCTGCGGCAGGCCGAACAGGGTGAAGTCGTCGTCGCCGAGGTTCATGGGCTCACCTGCTTCTCGTAGAAGACGCTCAGGCCGTTGTCGGGGTAGCCCCCGAACGGCCCGCGCCGCCGATAGCCGCAGCGCTCATAGAGGCGCACCGCGGCATGCTGGTCGCGGCCCGTCTCCAGCAGGGCATGGCCGACACCGGCCGGCGGCAGGGACTGCTCCAGCGCATCAAGCAATCGCTCGGCCAGGCGCTGGCCGCGCACCGCGGGGTCGACGTACATGCGCTTGATCTCGCCGTAGGGCCGGTCGGCAGTGTCCCGCTCGCCCGGCATGCGCCGCACCGCGCCGCAGCCGACGATGCGGCCGCCCTGCCAGGCGGCGACGAAATGCACCTGCGGCGCCAGCAGCGCCTGCACGTCGAGGATGTGGTTGTCCTCCGGGGCGTAGAGGCTCGCGAGGTAGGTGTCGAGCGCGTCGAGCAGCGCGACGACCTCGGGATGATCGGGGCGCGTCGGGCGGATCTGGATGTCGGTCACGGCCATACAGCAGGCATCGGGCAAAAAAAACGCGGCCGCCTCGGCAGCCGCGCGTCGCTTTCCACGGGCGTCAGACCCGGAAGGATTCCCCGCAGCCGCAGCGGTCCTTCTCGCGGGGGTTGTGGAACTTGAACCCTTCGTTCAGCCCCTCGCGGACGAAGTCCAGTTCGGTCCCGTCGATGTAAGGCAGGCTTTTCGGGTCGATCAACACCTTCACGCCGTGGCCCTCGAAGACCACGTCCTCCGGCGCGACGTCGTCGGCGTATTCGAGCTTGTAGGCCAAGCCCGAACAGCCGGTGGTCTTGACCCCCAGCCGCACGCCCACGCCCTTGCCGCGCCGGGCCAGATAACGGGAGACGTGCCGCGCGGCGGCTTCGGTGAGCGTGACAGCCATCGTCCCCGTCCTCACTGCAATTTCTTGCGGTAGTCCTCGACGGCGGCCTTGATCGCATCCTCGGCCAGGATGGAACAGTGGATCTTGACCGGCGGCAGCGCCAGTTCCTGGGCGATCTGCGTGTTCTTGATCGTCAGCGCCTCGTCGAGCGACTTGCCTTTGACCCATTCGGTCACCAGCGAGCTGGAGGCGATGGCGGAGCCGCACCCATAGGTCTTGAACTTGGCGTCCTCGATCAGCCCGGTGGCCGGGTTCACCTTGATCTGCAGCTTCATCACGTCGCCGCAGGCCGGTGCACCGACCATGCCGGTGCCCACCGTGTCGTCACCCTTGTCGAAGCCGCCAACATTGCGCGGGTTCTCGTAGTGGTCGATGACCTTGTCGCTGTATGCCATGTCCGTTCTCCTGAAATCTCAATGTGCCGACCACTGGATCGTGCTGAGGTCCACACCGTCCTTGAACATCTCCCACAGCGGGGAGAGCTCGCGCAGCTTGGCCACGCGGTCTTTCAGCGTGGTCACTGCGTAGTCGATTTCTTCCTCGGTCGTGAAGCGGCCGATCGTCATGCGCAGGCTGGAGTGCGCCAGTTCGTCACTGCGCCCGAGCGCGCGCAGCACGTAGCTGGGCTCCAGGCTGGCCGAGGTGCAGGCCGAGCCGGAACTGACGGCGATGCCCTTGATGCCCATGATCAGCGACTCGCCCTCGACGAAGTTGAAGCTGATGTTGACGTTGTGCGGCACGCGCTGTTCGGCATGGCCGTTGAGGAAGGTCTGCTCGATGTCCGACAGGCCGTTGATCAGCCGCTGCTGCAGCATGCGGATGCGCTCGTTCTCGGCGCCCATCTCTTCCCTGGCGATGCGGAAGGCCTCGCCCATGCCGACGATCTGGTGCGTCGGCAGCGTGCCCGAACGCATGCCGCGCTCGTGGCCGCCACCGTGCATCTGCGCCTCGATGCGCACGCGCGGCTTGCGGCGCACGTAGAGCGCGCCGATGCCCTTGGGGCCGTAGGTCTTGTGCGAGGCCAGGCTCAGCAGGTCGACGGGCAGCGTCTTCAGATCGATCGCGACCTTGCCGGTGGCCTGCGCCGCATCCACGTGGAAGATGATGCCCTTCTCGCGGCAGATCGCGCCAATGGCCGGGATGTCCTGGATCACGCCGATCTCGTTGTTCACGAACATCACCGAGACCAGGATGGTGTCGGGCCGCAGCGCGGCCTTGAACGCCTCCAGGTCGAGCAGGCCGTCTTCCTGGACGTCGAGGTACGTGGCCTCGAAACCCTGGCGCTCCAGTTCGCGCACGGTGTCGAGCACGGCCTTGTGCTCGGTCTTCACCGTGACGATGTGCTTGCCACGGGTCTTGTAGAACTGCGCCGCGCCCTTGAGCGCCAGGTTGTTCGACTCGGTGGCGCCCGAAGTCCAGATGATCTCGCGAGGATCGGCACCGACCAGGTCGGCCACCTGCTGGCGCGCCTTTTCGACAGCCTCTTCCGCTTCCCAGCCCCATGCATGGCTGCGCGATGCCGGGTTGCCGAAGTGCTCGCGCAGCCAGGGCACCATCACGTCGACCACGCGCGGGTCGCAGGGCGTCGTGGCGCCGTAGTCCATGTAGATCGGGAAATGCGGGGTCATGTCCATGGCGTGCTGCTGTGGGCGGGCCGCCGCCGGGCGGCGGGCCGGAGCCTCTCGAATCGAAGGGTTATTTGGTGAACGCGGAACCGAGCGCGAAGACGGAATTCGGCGCGGTGACCTTGATCGGCTTGACGACGGGCACGCTCGAGATGGCGCGCTTGACGGGCGCCTCCTCGATCGAGATGCCCTTGGCGATCTGGTCGTCGACCAGCTTCTTCAGCGTGATCGAGTCGAGGAACTCGATCATCTTGGTGTTCAGGCTGGCCCACAGGTCGTGCGTCATGCAGCGGCCCGAGTCGTCGCCCATGCAGTTTTCCTTGCCGGCGCACCCGGTGGCATCGATCGGCTCGTCGACCGCGACGATGATGTCGGCGACCGTGATCTCGTCGGACTTGCGGCCGAGTGAATAGCCGCCGCCCGGGCCGCGGGTGCTTTCGACCAGTTCATGACGGCGCAGCTTGCCGAACAGCTGCTCAAGATAGGACAAGGAAATCTGCTGGCGCTGGCTGATGGCCGCGAGTGCCACCGGGCCGTTGTTCGACCGCAGGGCCAGATCGATCATCGCGGTAACGGCAAATCGGCCTTTGGTGGTGAGACGCATTGATCACTCCTGTTGCTTCGGAATTCACCGGCGGGTAGTTCCGGCGGGATGACCAGGGGGGATAACCCTCGATTGATTCCGAGTGGGTTACTCAAGTATACCCTAAGTCGAGTATTTCGGTCGGCATTGCCGGCCGAAGTTCCCCGTGAGGGGTGAACACCCCGCCCTGCTACCGAGGCACCGCCGCGAGGCGCGCCCGGACGTGCTCGACGACACCGTCGCAGGCGTGCTCGACGAGGTCGAGCACGTGGTCGAAGCCGCCCGCGGGGCCGTAGTAAGGGTCGGGAACGACGCCCTCGGCGTTCGAGCGCTGCGGATCGGTCGCGTGCGACATCAGCAGCAGCACTTCGGCGGTGGCATCGGGCGGCCGCATCCGTCCGAGCGCCCGCAGGTTGTCCTGGTCCATCGCGAGGATCAGGTCGAAGCGCCGGAAGTCCTCCGCCGTCACCTGCCGGGCGCGCAGGCTGCTGAGGTCGTAGCCGCGTTGCAGGGCATGGCGGATCGCCCGTGCATCCGGGCGTTCGCCGGCGTGGTAGCCGGTCGTGCCGGCGGAAGCCACGGCCACCGCGCCGCCCAGGCCGGCCGCATCCAGCTTGTGGCGCAACACGGCTTCGGCGGTGGGCGAACGGCAGATGTTGCCCATGCAGACCATCAGCACCCGATAACGCGCCGCCGCGTCGAGGCGCCGGGCCTCGTGCTGCCCCAGCAGTGCCTTGGCCAGCCGGATCACCATGCGCCAGCGCCCTCCGCGTCCGCCGTCATCGCCTGCCGCCCACCGGCAGCGTCACCACGTTGCTGTCGTGGCCGGCCGCGCCGAACGCCTGCTCCCGCAGCAGCGCCAACTGGTCGCGCACCCGCGCCGCCTTCTCGAATTCCAGGCCGCGCGCATGCTCGAGCATCTGCTTCTCCAGCAGCTTGATGCGCTTGCCGAGGTCCTTCTCGCTCATCGCCTCGACCTCGGCCGCAGCCTGCGCGTTCTTCAGGTCGTCCTTCGCGGTCTTGTCCGAGACCACGCCGTCGATCAGCTCGCGCACCTGCTTCTTCACGCTGCGCGGCACGATGCCCATCGCCTCGTTGTGGGCGATCTGCTTGGCGCGCCGGCGCTCGGTCTCGTCGATCGCCCTGCGCATCGAGTCGGTGATGCGGTCGCCGTAGAGGATGGCCTTGCCGTTGAGGTTGCGCGCCGCGCGGCCGATGGTCTGGATCAGGCTGCGCTCGGCCCGCAGGAAGCCTTCCTTGTCGGCATCGAGGATCGCCACCAGCGACACCTCGGGGATGTCCAGCCCCTCGCGCAGCAGGTTGATGCCCACCAGCACGTCGAAGCTCCCCAGCCGCAGGTCGCGCAGGATCTCGACCCGCTCGACGGTGTCGATGTCCGAGTGCATGTAGCGCACCTTGACGCCGTTGTCGCTGAGGTAGTCGGTGAGCTGCTCGGCCATGCGCTTGGTCAGCGTGGTGATGAGCACCCGCTCGCCGATCTCCACGCGGTCGCGGATCTCCTGCAGCACGTCGTCGACCTGCTGCGCCGCCGGCCGCACCTCGACGATCGGGTCGACCAGGCCGGTGGGGCGGACCAGCTGCTCCACCACTTGGCCGGCGTTGCGCTTCTCGTAGTCGGCCGGCGTGGCCGTGACGAACACCGCCTGCCGCACCTTGCGCTCGAACTCGTCGAACTTCAGCGGCCGGTTGTCGAGTGCGCTCGGCAGGCGGAAACCGTACTCCACCAGCGTGGACTTGCGCGCCCGGTCGCCGTTGAACATGCCGCCGAACTGGCCGATCAGCACGTGCGACTCGTCGAAGAACATCACCGCGTCCTTCGGCATGTAGTCGACCAGCGTCGGCGGCGGATCGCCCGGCGCGGCGCCCGAGAGGTGGCGCGTGTAGTTCTCGATGCCCTTGCAGTGGCCCACCTCCTGCAGCATCTCGAGGTCGAAGCGCGTGCGCTGCTCCAGCCGCTGCGCTTCCACCAGCTTGCCGGCCTTGACCAGTTCGTCCAGCCGCCAGCGCAGCTCCTCCTTGATGCCCTCGATCGCGCGCAGCACGCTCTCGCGCGGCGTCACGTAGTGGCTCGACGGGTAGATCACGAAGCGCGGGATCTTCTGCCGGATCTGGCCGGTCAGCGGGTCGAACAGCGACAGCGACTCGATCTCGTCGTCGAACAGCTCCAGGCGGATCGCCAGCTCCGAGTGCTCGGCCGGGAACACGTCGATGCGGTCGCCGCGCACGCGGAAGGTACCGCGCGAAAAATCCGTCTCGTTGCGCGTGTACTGCATGCGGATCAGCTGCGCGATCGCGTCGCGCTGGCCGACCTTGTCGCCCACCCGCACGATGAAGCGCATCTGCGTGTAGTCCTCGGGCTTGCCGATGCCGTAAATGGCGCTCACGCTGGCCACGATCACCACGTCGCGCCGCTCCAGCACGCTCTTGGTGGCCGACAGCCGCATCTGCTCGATGTGCTCGTTGATCGAGCTGTCCTTCTCGATGAACAGGTCGCGCTGAGGCACGTAGGCCTCGGGCTGGTAGTAGTCGTAGTAGCTGACGAAGTACTCGACCGCGTTCTTCGGGAAGAACTCGCGGAACTCGCTGTAGAGCTGTGCCGCCAGCGTCTTGTTCGGCGCAAAGACGATCGCAGGCCGGCCCAGCCGCGCGATGACGTTGGCCATCGTGAAGGTCTTGCCCGAGCCCGTCACGCCCAGCAGCGTCTGGAAGGTGAGCCCGTCGTTCACGCCCTCCACCAGTTCGGCGATCGCCTGCGGCTGGTCGCCCGCCGGCGGATAGGGCTGGAACAGCTGGAAAGGTGAGTCGGGGAAGCTGACGAATTCACCCGCTGGCGGGGTGGCGGCTTCGGTTTCCGCCAATGCGGTCATGGGGCCATCTCCTAAAATGACGGGCGCCGTCAAACGGCCGCGCCGGCCAACCCCGCAGGGTACAGCAGCACGGCGGCGCAGGTTTCAGCCCGAACAGGTCGGGCCTTTTCAGGAAAACACAATGTCGCTCTTCGCCTCCATCGAAATGGCCCCCCGGGATCCGATCCTGGGACTGACCGAACAGTTCAACGCCGACCCGAACCCCAACAAGGTCAATCTCGGCGTCGGCGTCTACTACGACGACAACGGCAAGCTGCCGCTGCTGGCCTGCGTGGCGGCCGCCGAGAAGCAGATGGTCGAGGCGCCCAAGGCCCGCGGCTACCTGCCCATCGACGGCATCGCGCAGTACGACAAGGCCGTCCAGGGCCTGGTGTTCGGCGCCGAGAGCGAGGCCGTCAAGTCGGGCCGCGTCGCCACCGTGCAGGCGGTGGGCGGCACCGGCGGCCTGAAGATCGGCGCGGACTTCCTCAAGCGCCTGAGCCCGTCGGCCAAGGTGCTGATCAGCGATCCGAGCTGGGAGAACCACCGCGCGCTGTTCACCAACGCCGGCTTCGCGGTCGAAGCCTACCCCTACTACGACGCCGAACGGCGCGGCGTCGACGTCGACGGCATGCTGGCCGCATTGAAGGCCGCCCCCGCCGGCACGGTGGTCGTGCTGCACGCCTGCTGCCACAACCCGACCGGCTACGACATCACGCCCGCCCAGTGGGACAAGGTCGTCGCGGTCGTCAAGGGCAACAACCTCGTCGCCTTCCTGGACATGGCCTACCAGGGCTTCGGGCAGGGCATCGCCGAGGACGGCGCGGTGATCCAGCAGTTCCTGGCCGCCGGCATCGATTTCTTCGTCTCCACCTCGTTCTCGAAGAGCTTCTCGCTCTACGGCGAGCGCGTGGGCGCGCTGTCGGTGGTGTGCGAAAGCGCCGAGGAGGCGTCCCGCGTGCTGAGCCAGCTGAAGATCGTCATCCGCACCAACTACTCCAACCCGCCGACGCACGGCGCGCAGGTGGTCGCCACCGTGCTCACCACCCCCGAGCTGCGCCGGATGTGGGAAGAAGAACTCTCCGGCATGCGCGCGCGCATCAAGCTGATGCGCACCGCGCTGGTCGAGAAACTCGCCGCCGCCGGCGTGAAGGGCGACCTGTCCTACATCACCCGGCAGCAGGGCATGTTCAGCTACTCCGGCCTGAACAAGGACCAGATGGTCCGCCTGCGCAACGAATTCGGCGTCTACGGCATCGATTCCGGGCGCATCTGTGTCGCGGCGCTCAACAGCCGCAACATCGACGCGGTGGTCTCGGCCATCGCCAAGGTGGCGTGATCCAAACTCACCCGCACTGAAAAGGCCCGGCTTGCCGGGCCTTTTGCGTTGTACGGCGCTGTCGCATAGGTGACAGCATAGGCCGTTCAGCGGAACACCGTTGCGTGCCGTGGACGGGTATCCTGTCCACGGCGCCCGTTCCAGCGACGTTCCATCGTTTCCACAGGTCGTCGGCTCAGCAGTTGTCGCCGTCTGCTCTCCCCAGACTCCTATCCGAGGTTGCTTCCGATGCTCTACCAGCTCTATGAATCGCAGCGAGCCCTGCTCGCACCGTTCTCCGAATTCGCCAGCGCCACCTCCAAGCTCTACGACCACCCGCTGTCGCCCTTCACCCACACGCCGCTGGCGCAGCGCGTCTCGGCGGGGTTCGAGCTGCTGCACCGCTTGTCGAAGGAATACGAGAAGCCCGCGTTCAACATCACCACGGTGCGCGTGGGCGGCACCGATGTGGCCGTGCAGGAGCAGGTGGCCGTCACCAAGCCGTTCTGCCGGCTGCTGCGCTTCAAGCGCTTCACCGACGAAGGCCCGGTGCTCGAGCGGATGAAGCAGCAGCCCACCGTGCTCGTCGTCGCACCGCTGTCCGGGCACCACGCCACGCTGCTGCGCGACACCGTGCGCAGCCTCCTGCAGGACCACAAGGTCTACATCACCGACTGGACCGACGCCCGCATGGTGCCGACCGAGGTGGGCCCCTTCCACCTCGACGACTACGTCGCCTACGTGCGGGAGTTCATCCGCCACATCGGCCCCGAGGTGAACGTGATCTCGGTGTGCCAGCCCACGGTGCCGGTGCTCGCGGCGGTGTCGCTGCAGGCCAGCAACGGCGACATCGTGCCCCGCACGATGACGATGATGGGCGGCCCGATCGACGCCCGCCGCTCGCCCACCGCGGTCAACAACCTCGCGATGAACAAAAGCTTCGAGTGGTTCGAGAACAACGTGATCCACCGCGTTCCCGTCAACTACCCGGGCGCCGGGCGCCGCGTGTACCCGGGCTTCCTGCAGCACACCGGCTTCGTCGCGATGAACCCGGACCGCCACCTGACCTCCCACTACGACTTCTTCCTCGACCTCGTGCGCGGCGACGACGACAGTGCCGAGGGCCACCGGGCGTTCTACGACGAATACAACGCCGTGCTCGACCTGCCGGCCGAGTACTACCTCGAGACCATCAAGGTCGTGTTCCAGGACTTCGCGCTGGTCAACGGCACCTGGAAGGTCGACGGCGAGCTGGTGCGCCCGCAGGACATCAAGCAGGCGGCGCTGCTGACGGTCGAAGGCGAACTCGACGACATCTCGGGCGCCGGCCAGACCCGTGCCGCGCACGACCTGTGCACCGGCATCCCGCGTGACCGCCAGTTCCACTACGACGTCGCCGGCGCAGGCCACTACGGCATCTTCTCGGGCCGCCGCTGGCGCGAGAAGGTCTACCCCGAGGTGCGCGACTTCATCGCCCGGTTCTCCGATCCGCAGGCCGCCGCACCCGCGCCGCGCCAGCTCACCGCCGACACGCCGGCCCCCGCCGGCGCCCCGAAGCGCGCGGCCAGGAAAGCGCCGGTGCGCGTGCGCAACAGTGCCTGACGGGCACCGTCCGCCCGCGGCGCCGCCCGGCGCCCGGGCCGGATAATCGTCCCGTGACCGCCGCCTCCCTCACCGACGCCATCGACGCACTGCTGCCCCAGACGCAGTGCACCCGCTGCGGCTACCCCGACTGCCGGCGCTACGCCGAGGCCATCGCCGCCGGCGAGGCCGAGATCAACCGCTGCCCGCCCGGCGGCGCCGAAGGCGTCGAGCGCCTGGCCGCGCTCACCGGCCGCCCCGCGTTGCCGCTGGACCCCGCCCATGGCACCGAGGGCCCGCTGCTGCGCGCCGTGATCGACGAGGCCTGGTGCATCGGCTGCACGCTCTGCATCAAGGCCTGCCCGGTCGACTGCATCGTCGGCGCACCGAAGCTGATGCACACCGTGGTGGCCGACCAGTGCACCGGCTGCGAGCTGTGCGTGCCGGCGTGCCCGGTCGACTGCATCGCGCTGGTCGACGCCAGCGGCGGGCGCAGCGGCTGGGCCGCCTGGACGCCCCAGCAGGCCGGCGAATCGCGCGAGCGCTACGCCTTCCACCTGTTGCGCACCGCCCGCGCCGAACGCGAGAACGATGCGCGCCTGGCGGCCAAGGCCGAAGCCAAGCTCGCCGACCTGGCCGCGGCGAGCCGGCTCGCCGACCCGCAGGCACTGGACCGCAAGCGGTCCCTGGTCGAGGCCGCGCTGGCCCGTGCACGCGCCCGCACGCAGACCCCACCGGCCCCGCCGCCGTTCGACCCGGCATGAACTCCACCGACATTGAGCTCTTCTTCGCCACCCTGAAGGCCGCCAACCCGCAGCCGGAAACCGAGCTGGAATACACCAACCCGTTCGAGCTGCTGGCCGCCGTGCTGCTGTCGGCCCAGGCCACCGACGTCGGCGTCAACAAGGCGACGCGCAAGCTGTTCCCGGTGGCCAATACGCCGCAGAAGATCCTGGCCCTCGGGCTCGACGGGCTGACCGAGCACATCCGCACCATCGGCCTGTACCGCACCAAGGCCAGGAACCTGCTGGAGACCTGCCGGCTGCTGGTCGAACGCCACGGCGGCCGGGTGCCGCGCACGCGCGAGGCCCTGGAGGCGCTGCCGGGCGTCGGCCGCAAGACGGCCAACGTGGTGCTCAACGTCGTCTTCGGCGAGCCGACGATGGCGGTCGACACGCACATCTTCCGTGTCAGCAACCGGACCGGCCTGGCGCCCGGCCGCAACGTGCTCGAAGTCGAGGAACAACTGCTCGCACGTGTCCCCGAGAACTACTTGCCAGATGCGCACCACTGGCTCATCCTGCATGGTCGCTACGTGTGCCAAGCCCGCCGGCCGCTGTGCGAAACCTGCCGTGTGCGACCCTGGTGCGATCACGGCCGGGCGCTCGACCACCAGGGGGCTGCTAGGGAAGTTGCATGACCGTCGATCTCGCCATCCTCCACACGCTTGCACTGCGGTTGAGCGACCGTGAGATCGACGCACGCGGCTACCTCACCGAGATCGCGCAGCTGCTCACCCGGTGGGTCGGCTGTTCACGGGCCGGCCTGTGGATCTTCGTCGAGACGGACCGCGGGCCGGCGCTGCACTGCGTGGCCATGGTGGGGGCGAGCACCGCGCAGCGCATCGCCGCACCGATCGCGCTGCCGACCGACATGATCGGCGTCGACCACCCCGAGTACTTCACCTCGCTGCTCAACGAAGGCTGCGTGGTGGCCGACGACGCACGCAGCCATCCGTCGACGCTCAGCTTCCTGCGCGACTACCTGGTGCCCGAAGACGTGTACTCGCTGCTCGACGTGTGCCACTCGGTCAACGGCGAGCTGTTCGGCGTCGTCACCTGCGAGCAGGTCGGGCGGCCGATCACTTGGTCGGCCCGGCAGCTGCAGACGGTGCGGCAGTTCGTCTCCCGCGCCGGGCTCACGCTGCGCGAGGCCAGCGTGGCGCTGGGCGTGGCCTACCGCCGGCCTAGCGAGGGCAAGGCCTGGAACGACACGGGTTGGGAATGACCAGCCCTGCGCCGTAGGGCACGGGCCGCGGCCAGTCGGCAGGCGTCGGGGCGGGATGGGCCGCCAGCCGCAACGCATTGACCCAGCCCGCGTGCGCCACCACGATCACCGGCCTGCCGGCCACCTCCGCCGCGAACGACGCCACGCGGGCACGCAGCGCCGCGACCGTCTCGCCGCCGCCGGGGCCGTGGTGCAGGAAATCCGCGTCCCAGGGTGCAAAGGCCTCGGGCCCGATCGCCGACCAGGGCAGGCCGTCCCAGGCACCGAAATCCAGCTCCAGCAGCCGCTCGTCGATCCGGTGGGCGTAGCCGCGCCGGGCCAGCGCGCGGCCCACGTCGGCACAGCGCCGCAGCGGGGAGGTCCACACCTCGCGCGGGAGGCGCTCGCGGCGGGCGATGCGCTCGATGCGGTGCGCCAGCCGCTTGGCCCGGCGGGCATCGATCGCCAGGTCGGTCCGCCCGATGCAGCGCCCGACGGCATCCTCCGGGCGCGGATGCCGCCACAGCCACAGGCTCGCCGCCGCGCAGGCAGCGCCAGCGCCGCCCGGATCGTCGTGCGCGACGGACGACACGAGCCGCCTCAAGCGACCTGCGCCGCCAGCGCCAGGTAGGCGGCCAGCTCCGTCCACTGCTGCGTCGCGCCCAGGCCGTCGCCGGTGTAGCCGCCGAGCCGGCGGCGCAGCCAGCCTGCGCACACCCAGGCCACGCCGGCCACCGCGGCCAGCGACGCCGCCACCCTCGCCGGCGGCCAGCCGGCCGCGACGGCACCCGCCGCGAGCAGCGCCGCCCAGCCCAGCGCCACCCCCAGGCTGCCCGCCCCCACCTGCTGAGCGAAAGGCTTGGCCTTCGCGTGGTCCGGATCGCCCGCATAGGGCAAGGCCACGAGCAGCGCGACGGCGGCCGCCCGCGACACGCCGTGCGCCATCACCAGCGCCGCGGCCACGGCGCCCGCCGAGCCCGCGGACGCCAGCACGCACAGGGCCGCGGCCTTCAGCGCCAGCGTCAGCACCAGCCCCAGCGCGCCGTAGCTGCCCAGCCGCGAGTCCTTCATGATCGCCAACGCGCGCTCGCGCGCCACCGCACCGCCCAGCCCGTCGCAGGTGTCGGCCAGGCCGTCCTCGTGGAAGCCGCCGGTCAGCCAGACGGTCGCGGCCATCGACAGCAGCACCGCCACCGGCGCCGGCCACAGCTGCAGGGCACCGAACAGCACGGCCGCGCCGAGGGCACCGACCCCCGCCCCCACGAGCGGGAAGTGCCGCGCGCAGGCATGCAGCCACGCCGGATCGAAATCGCGCAGCCGCACCGGTACCCGGGTGAGGAACTGCAGGGCGACCGCCACGAGCCGCAGTTCGTGCCGCAGGCCGGCGCGTGGCATCGTCAGCGACCTTCCCGGTCGGACACGCCGGCCGATTCGAAGCTCGCCATCTCGTTGAGCATGCCGGCGGCCGCCTGCACCAGCGGCCAGGCCAGTGCCGCGGCCGAGCCTTCGCCGAGGCGCATCTCCAGGTCGAGCAGCGGCTGCGCCTGCAGCGTGCGCAGCAGGGCGGCGTGGCCGGCCTCGGCCCCGCGGTGCGAGAACACGCAGTAGTCGCGCACCGCGGGCCGCAGCGCCCGTGCGGCCAGCGCCGCCGCCGCGACGATGAAGCCGTCGACGACGATCACGCGCCGCTCGTGCGCCGCCTGCAGCATCGCGCCCGCGAGCATCGCGATCTCGAAACCGCCCAGCGCCGCCAGCAGGTCGGCGGGTGCCCGCAGCGCGGCGTGGCGTTCCAGCACCTGCGCCAGCAGCGCCCGCTTGCGCACCACGCCGGCCGCGTCCAGCCCGGTGCCCCGGCCCACGGCCGCCTCCAGCGGCACGCCGGCCAGACGAGCCAGCAGCAGCGCCGCGCTGGAGGTGTTGCCGATGCCCATCTCGCCCAGCAGCAGCACGTTGCCTGGAAGGCTGCGCACCACCTCGGCGCCGGCCGCGAGCGCGGCCTCGCACTGCGCGGCCGTCATGGCGGGGCCCTGGCTCGCATCGGCCGTGCCGGCGGCGATCTTGCGCAGCAGCAGTCCCTCGCGCGGCGCGAAGTCGTGCGCCACGCCGGCGTCGACAAGCGTCACCGGCAGGCCCGCCTGCCGCGCGAACACACTCACCGCGGCGCCACCGGCCAGCATGTTCTCGACCATCTGCCAGGTCACGTCCTGCGGGTAGGCCGAGACGCCGCGGCGCGCCAGCCCGTGGTCGGCGGCGAACACGACGAGCTGGGGTGCGGTGAGCACGGGCGCCTCGGTGCGCTGCACCAGCCCCAGCTGCAAGGCCAGCGCCTCCAGCCGGCCCAGCGCGCCCAGCGGCTTGGTCTTGCGGTCGATGCGCTGCTGCAGCCGGGCGGCAAGTGCGGCATCGGCGATGGGGAGGATCTCTGGAACGTTCATGCGGGGTTGGAGGAAGTTCAGGGGCGCAGCAGGCCCATCAGCGCGCCCGGCGCAAAAGCGGCGTCGACCACATCGGCCAGGCCGTCGAACACGGCCTCAAGCGCCGGCGGCCGACGGCCGAACAGCGCCTGCAGCACCTCGGGCTGCTCGAAGAGCCCGTGCAGGTACAGCGCCAGCACGTTGCCCTGCTGCCAGCCGAGGTGCGGCGCACCCGCCAGCGCGGGCTGCAGCGCGGGGCCGGCGCCGGGCATCGGCACGGTGCGGCCGAGGTGGATCTCGTAGCCTTCGAACGCCAGGTGCGACAACGGCGCCCAGGCGCCCTGCAGCCCGCCGAAGCGGTGCCGTGCACGCGCCAGCCGCTTGGCGGGCTCGAAATGCGTGGCCAGCGGCAGCACGCCCAGCCCAGCCGTGCGGCCGGGCAGGCCGCCTTCGAGGCCCAGCGGATCGTCGAGCAGCGCGCCGAGCAGCTGCAGTCCGCCGCACACCGCCAGCAGCGGCCGGCCGGCCGCGGCGTGCGCGCGCACCGGCCCATCGAGGCCCGTGGCCTGCAGCCATTCGGCATCGGCGCGCGTGTGCTTGCTGCCCGGCAGCACCAGCCAGTCGGCCGCGCGCAGCACGGCCGCGTCGCGGCTGAAGGCCAGTGCCACGCCCGCGGCGCGCAGCGGCTCGAACTCGTCCAGGTTGCTGGCGTGGGGCGTGGCCAGCACCACGACGCGCGGTGCGTCCGGCGCACCGCTGCCGGCGCTCGCGCCGGGCACCGCGTCCTCCTCGGGCAGGCCGTGGTCGCGGTGCATCGGCACCACGGCGAGGGTCGGCACGCCGGTCAGTTCCTCGAGCCGCTGCGGCGCCGGCGCGAGCAGCGAGGCATCGCCGCGGAACCGGTTCAGCACGAAGCCGCGCACCTGGCCGCGCACCTGCGCATCCATCAGCGCGTGGGTGCCGTAGAGGTGGGCGAAGGCACCGCCGCGGTCGATGTCGGCCGCCAGCAGGCAGGCCGCCTCGGCGGCGATCGCGCTACGGGTGTTGACGTAGTCGCTGGCGGCGAGGTTGATCTCGGCCGGCGACCCGGCGCCCTCGATCACCAGCACCTCGGCCTCGTCGCGCAGCGCGCCGAGCGCAGCCAGCGCCGTCGGCCACAGGTGGGCGCTGCGCTCGCGCCAGGGCATGGTGGTGAGGTCGGGCCGCACGCGGCCCATCAGCACGACCTGGCTGCGGGTGTCGGCCTCCGGCTTCAGCAGCACCGGGTTCATGCGCACCTCGGGTTCGGCCCCCGCGGCCAGCGCCTGGAAGTACTGCGCGCTGCCGATCTCGCCGGGCTCGCCGCCCGGCCCCTGCACCACCCGCGCATGGTTGCTCATGTTCTGGGCCTTGAAGGGCCGCACCGCCAGCCCCTGGCGGGCATACCAGCGGCACAGCGCCGTCGCCAGCCAGCTCTTGCCCGCCCCGCTGGTGCAGCCCAGCACCATCACCGCCCGCGCCGTCATCGCAGTGCCTCCATGTCGGCCGGCGCCAGGGCGTCGGCCAGTGCGCGCTGCGCGGCCGGCGGCTGTGCGCTGAGGCGCCACGCACCGGGCAGGCCCATCGACGCCGCATCGCGCAGCCGCACGCCGTGCGCCCGCAGGGCGGCCGCATCGGGCGGCACGGCGGGCCGGGCGCAGAAGAACGGCACGACGCTGTCCGCATCGCCGGCCGCCCATCCGCGGCCGCGCAGCAGCGATGCCAGGCCGGCGCGCCATGCACGCAGCACCTCGCGGGACGCCGCCAGTTCCGCCTGCGCCTTCGGCGTCCCGAAAGCCTGCAGCAGGGCCACGCCATCGGCGCCCAGCGGCCACGAGGCAGCGTCGCGCAGCAGGGCCTGCGCGGTGTCTTCGGCGCCCGGCGGCGCAATGGCATAGGCGCCGCGCACGCCGGTCAGGCCGCAGGCCTTGTTGGGCGACCACAGCTGCCATGCGGTGGCATCCGTGCGCACCGGCCCCGGCGCGGCCCGGTCCAGCCGCAGCGGCTCGTAGGCCAGGTCGAGCACCACGATGGCGCCCGCCGCATGGGCGGCATGCAGCCAACCGCCAAGCAGCGGCGCGGCGGTCGTGCCCTCGGGGCTGGCCGGCTCGGTGATCCACCACAGCTCGCCCGGCTGCGGCGGCGGCGCCTGCGCCAGGCGCCGGTAAGCGCAGGCCGCGAGCCCCTCGGCCCGCGCGGCCGCGGCGTAGTCGCCATAGCCCGGCACGGGCAGCACCACGCGACGCACCCCCGCCCAGGCCGCCGCGGCCCGGGTGAACTGCTGGATGAACGCGCTGCCGCTCGCCACCGGCAGCACCCGCTCGAACGCCACCCGGTGCCAGCCGGCGAGCACCTGCCGCAGCGCGTGGTACTGGGGGTCCGGGTAGCGCGTGCGGTCGGCGCGGCGCACCGCAGCCGCCACGCTGGGCAGCGGCCCGGCGGCATTGGCATTGCTCGAGAAATCGTGCGGCAGCGGCCCGGCGGCATCGACGCCGCCATGCACACGCGGCGGATGCCGCGGCACCGCCCATCGCCCGAACGGCCGCGCCGCCTGCGTCATGCCGCGCCCCCGAACGAGCGGACCGCAGCGGCCAGCACGGCCAGCGCCGCGGCACACCCTGCCAGGCCGCGGGCGCCGCGCCGCACGGCCGCGGCCACATCGGTGGCCACGGGCTCGCGGCCCTGCGCATGCAGCGTGTACACACCCGGCTTGCGCAGCCGCACGTCCAGCGCCAGCGCCATCGCGCCCATCGGCCAGCCGCCGTTGGGCGACGGCGTGCGGCGTGCCTCGGCGGCCAGGCGGCGCCAGCCCATGCGCCACGGCAGCAAGGCCCGCGCGCACAGCCGCGCCGGCAGCCAGGCCAGCGCATCGTCCGCCCGAGCGGCGCACTTGCCCGCCCATTCCCAGCGTCCGCGGTAGCCCCACATGGCGTCGGCGGTGTTGGCGTAGCGGAACAGCACCGCCCCCGGCAAGCCGGCGACGGCGAACCAGAACAGCGGCGCGATGACGGAATCGTTGAGGTTCTCGGCCAGCGTCTCGATGGCGGTCTCGCGCACCTGGGCCGCGCTCAAGGCGGCGGTGTCGCGGCTGGCCAGCCGTGCCACCTGCGCCCGCCCCGCATCGAGCCCCTGCGCCAGCGCCGCTTCCACCGCCTGCACCTCCTCGCGCAGCAGCCGCCATGCGAGCATCGGCTTGAGCAGCAGCCCCAGCACCGCGGCCAGCGCCAGCGCCGTGGCCGGGCTGCCGTCCGGCAGCCCGCGGCGCAGCAGGTGCTCGGCGGCGGCAGCCGCCGCCGTCACCGCGCAGGCGCCCGCGGCCCAGCCGAGGCAGCCCGCCGCCCAGGCCCGGCCCGCGGGCCGCTCCGGCAGCCGGCGGCCGGACCAGGCCAGGTAGCGCCCGATGCCGACGACCGGATGCCAGCGCGCAGGCGGCTCGCCGAACAGCCGGTCGGCGAGCAGCGCCACGCCCATCGCCATCGGGGGCACGGCCCAGGCCCAGGCGGCGCTCAATCCTCGATGCCCCGCTGCGCCGGCACCCCGGCCTGGAAATGGTGCTTGACGAGCGCCATCTCGGTCACCGTGTCGGCGAGGTCGATCAGCTCCTGCGGCGCGTTGCGGCCGGTCAGCACCACGTGCACGTGAGGCGGCCGGGTGCGCAGCGCTTCCAGCACGGGCGCCAGCGGCAGCCAGCCGTAGCGCAGCGGGTACATGATCTCGTCGAGCACGACGAGGAAATGCGTGCCGGCCTGGAGCGTGGCCCGTGCCCGCTCCCAGCCTTCGCGCGCCAGCGCGGCCGATTGCTCGAGATCGCGGCTCTTCCAGCTGAAGCCGTCGCCCAGGCCCTCGATCGGGATGCCGAGCTGCTCGAAGAGCCGGTGCTCGCCGAAGCGCGCCGACGGCACCTTCATGAACTGGTAGACCTTCACCGCCTTGCCGCGCCCATGCGCCCGCAGCGCCAGCCCGAACGCAGCCGTGCTCTTGCCCTTGCCGTGGCCGGTGTGCACGATCACGAGCCCGCGGCGCTCGCCGGTGGGCCGGGGGGTGTCGCGGTCGACGGGGGGTGACTCGATCTCCATGGGGTCTCCTGCAAGGGGTTGCGGCCGGCCGGGGCGCCGCGTCAGAGGATGGGCACCGCCACCCATCGCCCGCCGGCGACACGCTCGATGTCGAATGCATGGTCGAACACCTCGACCAGCGCCTGACGCACCGCGGGGTCGGCGGGCGGGCCCTCGGCGCGCACGCGGCCGGCGGCCATCACCAGCAGGCGGTTGGCCGCCAGCGCGAGCGTCAGCTCGTGCAGCACCGAAGCCACCGCCGTGCCGGCGCGGGCCCGGGCCATGAGGCTGCGCACCAGCGCGCGCTGGTGGGGGGCGTCCAGGTGGCTCGTCGGCTCGTCCAGCAGCAGCACCGGCGCCTGCACGGCCAGCGCGCGGGCCAGCAGCACCCGTTGCCGCTCGCCGCCCGACAGCGCGTTCAGGCGCCGTCCCGCAAACGCCAGGCACTCCGTCTCCGCCATCGCCGCCTCGACCGCGGCGTCGTCGGCGGCCGTGGCGGCGCCGAACAGGCCCTGGTGCGGCAGCCGCCCCAGGCGGACCACGTCGCGCACGGCGATGTCGCCGTCCGCCTCGCCCTGCTGCGAGAGCCAGGCCAGCCGGCGTGCCCGCTCGCGCGCCGGCCAGGCCGGCAGCGGCCGGCCTTCGAGCTGCACGCTGCCGGCCTGCACCGGCAGCAGCCCGGCCAGGGCGGACAGCAGCGTGCTCTTGCCGGCGCCGTTGGGGCCGACGATCGCCAGCCACTCGCCCGCGCGCAGGCGCAGCCCGATGCCGTCGACGACGACCCGGCCGCCGCGGCGGACCTGCAGGCCCTCGGCGGCCAGCACCACATCGGTCGGCGGCATCTCAGCCCCCCGCCCGCCGCCGCAGCAGCAGCATCAGGTAGCAGCCGCCGACCACCGCGGTCAGCACGCCCACCGGCAGCTCCTGCGGCGCGATGACGCTGCGCGCCGCCACGTCGGCCGCGAGCAGCAGCACGCCGCCGGACAGCGCCGACAGGGCCAGCAACCCGCCGTGCGTGACGACCACGCAGCGCCGCACGAGGTGCGGCGATACCAGGCCGACGAAGGCCACCAGGCCCGCCTGCGCCACCGCGGTGCCGGTGGCCAGCGCCATCAGCACCACCAGCAGCAGCCGCACCTGCGGCAAGTTCAGCCCCAGGCTCGATGCACTCGCCTCGCCCAGCACCAGCGCGTCCAGGGCGCGGGCGAAGCGCTGCGCCAGCGGCAAGCCCACCGCCAGCGCGCCGGCCAGCATGCCGACGCTGGGCCAGCCGAGGAAGCTCGTCGTGCCCAGCAGGAACACCTGCTTGCCGCGCAGCGCCTCGGGCGACACCAGCATCACCAGGTCGGCGACGGCCCCCAGCAGCACACCGACCACCACCCCCGACAGCAGCAGCTGCAGCGGCTGGCCGGCACCGCGCGACAACATCAGCGTGAGGCTCACGCCGGCCAGCGCGCCCACGAAGGCGGCACCCACCAGGCCCAGGCGCAGCAGCCAGCCGACGCTGGCCATGCCGATCGTCACGCCCAGCAGGCCGCCCGCCGCCAGCACCAGCACCACGCCCAGCCCCGCGCCGGACGCCGAGCCCAGCAGGTACGGATCGGCCAGCGGGTTGCGGAACAGGCCCTGCGCCAGCGCCCCGGCCAGCCCCAGCAGCGCGCCGGCGAACAGGGCACCGACGGTGCGCGGCGCGCGGATCTCGCTGACCAGCGGCCACTCGTCGGCCCAGGCCAGCGACCAGCCCTCGCTGCCCGCCGCGAGGCCGGCCGCGAGCAGCACCAGCATCGCCGCCAGCAGCCCAGCGGCCAGCCGTGCAGCGGACATGCGCGGGGCAGGCATGGCCGTCATGGTGTCTTGCGGCCCAGGGCCTGCAGGCAATCGGCCATGCGCTCGGCCGCTTCGCCCAGCCGGGGGCCGGCGCGCACGAGCACGTCGTAGCCCGCGGCATCGAAGCCGCACCAACGGCGCGCCGCCACCATCGGCAGCGTCGACCAGCCGGGGCGCGCGGACATCTCGTCGATGCTCGACTGCGGGGCCATCGCGATGTCGGGCCGCGCACGCAGGATGAACTCGGGGTTCAGCTTCGGGAACGGCCCCAGCGCCGCCGGCACGATGTTGCCCAGCGACAGCCGCCGCAGCGTCTCGCCGACGAAGGACACCTCGCCCGCCGCATAAGGGCCGCCGCCGACCTCGAAGTACACGCGCTGGCCGCGCAGCGCGGGCGGCACGCGCGCGGCCGCGGCGTCGATGCGCGCGTCGATCTGGCGCCACAGCGCCTCGCCGGCCCCCGGCCGGCCCAGCAGCTGCGCCACCGCCTCCAGCGTGCGGCGCGTGTCGGCATGCGTGCGCGGCTCCAGCACCACCACCCGCAGGCCCAGGCTTTCCAGGCGGTCGATCGCACGCGACGACGACCCGGCCAGCACCACGTCGGGCCAGAGCGTCACGATGCGCTCGATCTGCGCATCCTCCAGCCCGCCGACCTGCGGCACGCCGTGCACCGCCGCGGGCCAGTTGGAGAAGCGGTCGACGCCGACCAGCCGGCCGCAGGCGTCGAGCACGCACACCGTTTCGGTCAGCGACGGCAGCAGCGAGACGATGCGCTGCACCGGCGCCTCGAAGCGGAAGCGGCGGCCGAGGTCGTCGACCACGTCGGCGGCCAGCGCCTGCGCCGCCACCAGCAGCGCCAGCGCCGCCGCCAGCCTGGCCGGGCCGCGGCGCACGCCGGCGCGCCGCGGCTGGGGCGAGCCCGTCATGCCGGCGCTCCCTTGACGTGCAGCTCGCAGCCCGCCACCACCAGCGTGACGCGCGCGCACGCCGCCGCCACCGCCTGGTGCAGCAGGCCCAGGGCATCGATGAACGCGCGGACTTCCCGCGACATCGGCGACACGCCCAGGCCGATCTCGTTGGACACCAGCACCACCGGCCCCGGGGCGGCCGCCAGCGCATCGCACAGCCGCGCACGCTGCACGGCCAGCGCCGCCGCGTCGGGCGCGGGGCCGTGCGGCGGCAGCGGCATCGCGGCCTGCGTCAGCCACAACGTCAGGCAATCGACCACCACCAGGCGCTGCGGCGCCGAGGCGCCGGCCAGCGCGCCGGGCAGGTCGGCCGCCTCCTCGAGCGTGCGCAGGCCGGGCACGCGCAGCGCACGGTCGGCACGGTGGCGCGCGATGCGTTCGGCCATCTCGGCATCGCCGGCGAGCGCGGTCGCCAGCAGCACCGCCTCGCGGCCGGGCACGGCGAGCCAGGCCGCGGCACGGGCTTCCGCCGTGCGCGACTTGCCGCTCTTCTGTCCGCCGAGGATCAGCTCGTGCATCGCGCCGCGCCCGTCATTCCATCGTCCAGCGCAGCCCCACCTGGAACACGCGGCCGGCCGTGGCGTAGTCACGCGCCAGCTCGTAGTCCTTGTCGGCCACGTTGTCGATGCGCGCTTCCAGCGAGAGGCCGCGGGCCAGCCGGTGTTCCGCGCGCAGGTTCACGAGGCCGTAGCCGCCGAGCCGGCGGGTGTTGGCCGCATCGTCGTAGCGCTTGCCCGCTGCCTGGACCTCCGCGCCCCAACCCCAGCCGGCCCATTGGCCGTCGACACCGAAGGTGGCCAGCACCCGGGCACGCCGGGCGAGGATCTTGTCGGTGTCCGTGTTGCGCGGGTCGTGCCAGTCGAGCGAACCGCGCAGCGCCAGGCCCGCGGCGCGGTGCTGCGCGGCCAGCGTCAGCCCTTCGTACTCCGCACGGCCGACGCTCTCGTAGCAACCGAAGGTGGACTGGCACGCGCCGGCCGCCCCAAAGACGATGAGGTTGCGCACGCGGTTGCGCCAGGCGGTGGCGCTGACCTCGGTCACGGCATCCGACCAGCGCAGGGCCAGCTCGAGATTGCGCCCGCTCTCGGGCACCAGCGACGCCACGCCGTACTCGCTGAAGCGCTGGTACAGCGTGGGCGCGCGGAACGAGGTCGCCGCCGAGGCGCTGGCCCGCCATCCCGGTGCGAAGGTCCAGCCCCAGGCCACGCTGCCGGTGCCCTTGTTGCCGAACTCGCTGTCGTGGTCGTGCCGCACATGGACCTGCAGCGCGTGGGCGCCGAGGTCGGCGCGCCAGCCCAGGGCCAGCGCGTCCTGCGAGCGGTCGCCGTCCAGCGTCGGCACGAACTCCGTCGCGGGGTTGTGCAGCTGGTCCTCCTTGCGCTCCGCGGTGACCGTCAGCGTGTGGACGCCGAAGCGCTGCTCGTGCTGCACGGTCAGGTCGCGCAGCGTCGTCTCGGTGCGGTAGAACGAGGGCCGCGTCTCGTAGGTGCTGCGCGATTCGCCGAGCTGCACCCGCGTCTGCGAGGCCGGCGACCAGCGCCCCTGCCACGACAGCGCGCCGCTGCGCAGCATGTGGCGGCCGGTGTCGTCGTCGGTCGTGGTGCCGAAGGCGTCGTACTGGCTGCGGATGTTGCTGGCCGTCAGCGTCGCCTCGACGCGGTGGCCCTCGGCGACACGCGCGCCCACACGCGCATGCATCGCGCTGCGCCGCCAGCCGTCGTCGTCGGGGTTGGCGGTGGGAATGGGCCGCGAGTTGAAGCCGTCGCTGCGGTCGTGCGAAGCGGACAGCGCGTAGTCCAGCGCCCCGGCCGCGCCGCTCACCGCGGCATGGACCTTCGCCGCCTGCCGGGAGCCGAGGCTCACGCCAGCGCTCACCAGCGGCTTGCCCTCGCCGCGGCGGGTGAAGAACTGCACCACGCCGCCCACGGCATCGGAGCCGTACACCGCCGCGGCCGGCCCGCGCACGACCTCGATGCGGTCGATCTGCTCCAGTGGCACCTGCTCCCAGAGGGCGCCGCCGGTGGATTGCGAATCGATGCGCTGGCCGTCGATGAACACCGCGACGTGGCGCGTCTCGCTGCCGCGGATGAAGACGCCGGTGGTACCCACCGGGCCGCCGCTGCGCGAGATCTCGATGCCGGGCAGCCGGGCGAGCAGGTCCGCCACGGAGGCGGCGCCGCTGCGCTCGATGTCGACGCGATCGAGCACCGACATGTCGGCCAGCACCTGCGACAGCGGCTGCGCGATGCGCGAGGCGGTCACGACGACGGTATCGGCCGGAGCCGGGGACTGCGCCAGGACGGCCGGGGAGGCCAGGCAGATCGAGGTGGCCGCAAGGGCATGGCTGCGCCAGCGTGCGCGGCAGCCGAGGTTGGATGGGGAGTTCACGACAGGGAATAGGGGACAAACGTGCGCAGCCGCTTCCCCGCAGCTTCGCACCTTACGGCCCGCGCACACGGCGCGGGCCACCTCGTTGGCCGGTATCCGGGCTGGCGGACCGTCCGTGCAGCCTTCCCAGGCGCGGCGCGAACCGGCATCCCAGTGGCAGAAGGCACCGACGCGGAACGTTGACGACATCAACCTTCCGTCCGCTTACCGTTGCGGGGGCAGCGCAGGTTGGGTGCGGACCGTTGCGGACCGAGCCTCCCTGCTTCCCGTTTACCCCGGGCCGCGACGACGCGCGGACCAGGCACCAACGGGCCGGATGCTACCAGCCCGCCGCCTACAATCAGGACCGCCCCCCGACCGTCCCCTGCCATGCCCACCCTCGAAGACCTCGCCGAGCGGATCGAACGACTCGTGCTGCGCCACGAGGAACTCAAGCGCACCAACACCCTGCTGATGCAACAGCTCGAATCGGTCACCACCGAGCGCGACCAGCTGCGCTCGCGCCTGAACGCGGCACGCGCGCGCATCGATGCCCTGCTCGACCGCCTGCCCGCCAACAACGCCGGCGCCGGAGGCGACGCACCATGAAGCAGATGGAAGTCACCATCCTCGGGCAGAGCTACATCCTGGGCTGCCCCGACGGCGGCGAAAGCTCGCTGATGGCCGCGGTGGCCAGCGTCGACCGCGAGATGAGCGCCATCCGCGACGCCGGCCGCGTCAAGGCGCGCGAGCGCATCGCGGTGCTCGCCGCGCTCAACCTCGCCTACCAGCTGGCGGAGCGTCCGCCGGCACCCCCCGCCGAGGGCGAGGCCCCCGCACCGGCCATCGACATCGGGCAGCTCGTGCGGCGCATCGACACCGCACTGGGCGACGACGGCCACCTCCTCTGACACGGCTTCGGCGGCCAGCGCAAGACAAACCGTCGAGACCCGCCGGGCGCCATGGAGATGGCGGCGAAGTCCTACGGCCTGCGGGGCCTGAGCGCCTTAGAATGGATTTGTCCGCCGCGTTCGCGCGGGTCCTATATTTCCTCGAACCGATGGTCTATGACCAAGGGCTTGGAACATCGCTTGGCTGGTGTGATCGTCTCGCGTCAGATGAACCCGAAGCCTCGCTGACCTCGCCCACCTGAACTTCCCTTTGGGGTTCGGGAATGCGGCTCGCGGCTCGTGGCGGACACCCTTCCCTTTCTTCTTCGACGCACTCCGCCGTGGGCTACTGGCTGATGAAGAGCGAGCCCGACGAGTGCTCGATCGACGACCTCGTTCGCCTGGGCCGCGTGCCCTGGACCGGCGTGCGCAACTACCAGGCGCGCAACTTCATGCGCGACGCGATGCGCATCGGCGACGGCGTGCTTTTCTACCACTCGTCCTGCCCCCAGCCGGGCATCGCCGGCGTCGCCGAGGTGGCCAGCGCGGCGTACCCGGACGCCACGCAGTTCGATCCGGCCAGTCCTTACCACGACGCCAAATCGAGCCCGGACCAGCCGCGCTGGCTGCACGTCGACGTGCACCGCGGCCGCAAGACCCGCCTGCTGAGCCTGCCCGACATGCGGCAACGCCCCGAGCTGGCCTCGATGCGGGTGCTGAAGCCCGGCAACCGGCTGTCGATCACGCCGGTCACCGACACCGAATGGCACGCGGTATGCGCGCTGCTGCAACCCGCGTAGACCCGATGGACATCACGCTCGTCGCCGCCCTGCTCCTGCTGGGCACCTTCACCGGCTTCATGGCCGGCCTGCTCGGCGTGGGCGGGGGCATGCTGATGGTGCCCTTCCTCACCTACCTGTTGTCGGCCCGCGGCGTGCCCGCCGCGCTCGCCGTCAAGATGGCCATCGCGACCTCGATGGCGACCATCCTCTTCACCTCGCTGTCGAGCGTGCGCGCCCACCACCGCCGCGGCGCGGTGCGCTGGGACGTCGTGCGCGGCCTGGCGCCCGGCATCGTGCTCGGCGGCCTCGTCGCGGGCGCAGGTGTGTTCGCGGTGCTGAAGGGCAGCACGCTGGCGCTGTCGTTCGCCGCGTTCGTCGGCTTCTCGGCCACGCAGATGCTGCGCAACCGCAAGCCCAAGCCGACACGCCAGCTGCCCGGGCCGCTCGGGCTGGGTGCTGCGGGCGGCGTGGTGGGCTTCCTCTCGGGGCTGGTCGGCGCGGGTGGAGGATTCGTCTCGGTGCCCTTCATGACCTGGTGCAACGTGTCGATGCACAACGCCGTCGCCACCAGCGCCGCGCTGGGCTTCCCGATCGCGCTGGCCAACACGGCGGGTTACGTGGTGGGCGGCTGGTCGATGCCCGCGCCGCTGCCCGGTGCGCTGGGCTACCTCTACCTGCCGGCGCTGGCGGTCATCGCCGTCGCCAGCGTGGTGACGGCCCCGGTCGGGGCGCGGGTGGCGCACGGCATGGACGTCGCCCGGCTCAAGCGGGTCTTCGCGCTGGTGCTCTACGTGCTGGCCGCCTACATGCTCTACCGCGGCCTGACGGCCTGACGCCGGCCGGCTGCGCGCCGCGCGGCCCTCAGCCGGCCCGTTCGAACTTGATGCCGGCCAGCGTCACCACGTTGCCGCCGCGGCGCTGCGCCTCGGCCAGCGCGGCGTCGCAGGCCTCGCGCAGTTCGTCCTGGGTGTGTGCGGTGTGCGGGTAGCTCGCGACGCCCATCGACACGCTGAAGCGCAGCTCCTCGCCATCCAGCACGACGATCTGCGTCGCGCATTCGCGCCGCAGGCTCTCGACACGGGCGTGCGCCGTGGCGAGGCCCACGCCGGACAGCAGCACCGCGAAACGTGTTTCGTCGACCCGGCAGGAGGCGTCCATCGCCCGCGTGTTGCCGCGCAGCAGGCGGCCCAGGGTCTCGAAGATGCGCGCCTGCGCGGGTGCGCCCAGTTCGGCCACCCGGCCCGATGGCGGATCGATCGCCACGGCCACCAAGGCGAACTCGCGGTGCTCCCGCGTCGAGAGATCGACCTCGCGGCGCAGCTGGTCGTCAAAGTGCGCCCGCGTGTAGAGACCGGTGCGGGTGTCGCGCAGCGTCTGGTCCTGCAGCTCGCGGCGCAGCGCCTCGGCCCCGCGCTGCATCTTCTCGAGTTGCTCCAGCGCCGCGCGCAGCTGGGCGTCCTTGGCCTTCTGCGCGGCCTGGTCGGTCCAGATGCTGCACAGCAGGCGCCGGCCTTCGGCGTCGGGCGGCGTCACCAGCCGCAGCACGCGGTAGTCGAACTTGTTGCCCTGGCGCTCGAAGCGGTGCTCGCTGGTCAGGGGCTGGCCCTGGGCGACGGCGGTCTGCTCCGCCGCCCGCAGCGGGGTGACGAGCGCGGGCTCGAGCAGGTCGGCATCGGTGCGGCCCAGCACCTGCGCCGGCTCGGCGCCCAGCCACTGGGCCATCGCGTCGTTCACGTGCAGGTAGGCGCCGCTGGCGAGGTCCTTCACGGCCAACAGCGCACCCTGGCGCTCCAGCAACGCGGGGAGCACCAGCGCGAAGGCGGCCTCCAGGGCCGGGGTTGCGGGCGCAGGCGCCGTCAACGCCGGGGGCTGGGGATCGGGTGGGCGAAGGCTGGACAAATCCATCGAAGCATTCTGCGCGCCGTTCGTATGCGGCCCGCGGGCGTCGGTCTATGGTGAATGGCAGGTGCGGGCGAAGCAAGCACCGAAGCATATGCGGCGCCCATTCTCCCTAGCTTGAAGCAGTTTGGTCGGCCTCGTGCCTGAAACTTCTTCACCGGCCCTCCCGCTTCCCGCGTCCCATCGACGTGCATTGTGCGCACCGCGATGCGGCGTGACCATGGTTGCAAGCGCGATGACGGCACCACACCAGGGAAAACGCTGGCGCCGTCCCAGGGCTGGGCGTTTGGCATGGAACCTGCTTTTTTCCGTGCAAGGCGCAGTGAAGCGCCCCGGCCGCTGTCCTGCAGCGGTTGCCGTGCACACCGACGTGCGCAGCCATGACCCTCCCGGCGAATCCGTTCGCCGATCCCGTTCCGCTCTCGGAGGAGCATCGTGCCGTCGTCGTTGTCACCTGCCATGGGGGCTTTTGCAAGCCCGTCGCCGCTGCCCCAGCGCAGCACCACCCGCCTGCCCCGTCCCGCCGCACCGGCTTGTGGTGCCCCGCAGGCGTGAACGCCATGGCAGGCTTCAAGACCTTCCTGCGCGCCGGCCACTGGCCGACGCTCGCCGCCTCGTTCCTCTACTTCGACTTCTGCTTCGCCGTCTGGGTGCTCAATGGCGCGATGGGGCCGTTCATCAGCGAGACCTACGGGCTCTCGGCGGCGCAGAAGGGCTTCATGGTGTCGGTGCCGATCCTGGCCGGCGCGCTGATGCGCTTCCCGCTGGGTGTGCTCGCGCAGTACATCGGCCGCAAGAACGCCGCGATGGTCGAGATGGGGCTGATCGTGCTGGCGCTCGGCTTCGGCTACTTCTTCGTCGACAGCTACGACGGCGTGCTGGCGATGGGCGTGCTGCTGGGCATCGCCGGCGCAAGCTTCGGCGTGGCGCTCAGCCTGGGCAGCGGCTGGTTCCCGGCGCAGTACAAGGGCCTGGCCATGGGCATCGCGGGCGCCGGCAACAGCGGCACCGTGCTGGCGGTGCTCTTCGCGCCGCCGCTGGCGATGAAGTTCGGCTGGCAGGCCGTGTACGGCCTGGCCGCGCTGACGATGCTGCTGCCGCTGGCCGTGATGTGGTGGGCCGCGAAGGAGCCGCCCGACCGCGAGCACCAGACCTTCCGCGAGCACGTCGCCTGCCTGTTCGAGAAGGACGGCTGGGCCTTCAGCCTGATCTACGTGGTGACCTTCGGCGGCTTCATCGGCCTCGCGAGCTTCCTGCCCACCTACTTCCATGACCAGTTCGGCGTCACCAAGGTCGAGGCGGGCCAGCTCACGATGCTCGCCACGCTGATGGGCTCGGGCGTGCGCGTGATCGGCGGCCACGTGTCGGACCGGCTCGGCGGCATCACCACGCTGTCGGGCGTGCTGGTGATGGTGGCGATCAGCCTGCTGGCCTGCGGCTTCGCGGGCGGCTCGCTGCCGGTGACGACGCTGCTGTTCATGCTGTGCTTCGCCGCGCTCGGGGCCGGCAACGGCGCCCTCTTCCAGCTCGTGCCGCTGCGCTGGCCGCTCACCACCGCGGTGGCCGGCTCGATGATCGGCGAGGTCGGCGCGCTCGGCGGCGGGTTCCTGCCCAACGCGATGGGGCTGTCGAAGCAGTTCACCGGCACGTACCTGTGGGGCTTCGTCGCCTTCACGCTGCTGGCGGTGGCGATGCTCGGGATGCTGCGTGTCGTGCAGATCCGCTGGACGCGCACCTGGGCCGAGAAGGGCGGCCGCGCACGCCCCACGCCGCCCGGCGGCCCGGGCGCCGCCGCGCCGCGCCGCGCCGCGCTTC
>NZ_JAZIBG010000035.1:0-28749 GCF_036621135.1 Aquincola agrisoli | reverse complement strand
GCCACGAGCGGCGCGGGCGGCAGCACCGGCAACTCGCTCGAGGGCGGCGCCGGCGCGGGCGGCACGGCCGGCTTCGGCGGCGGCACCGGCAGCGACGGCGACGGCCTGTACGGCGGCGGCGGCTCGGGCTACGGCGGCGCGGTCTTCGTGCGCAACGGCGGCAACCTGACGATCACCGGCAATGCGCTGTTCCGCGAGAACACGGTGCTGGCCGGCTCCAGCAACAACGGCGGCGCGTCCGGCCAGGCCGCGGGTTCCGACATCTTCATGATGAAGGGCGCCAACGTGCTGCTGGCCCCGGGCAGCGGCAACACCGTGCGCATCGAAGGCCAGATCGCCGACGACAGCAACGCCAGCATCGGCAGTGGCAGCTACGCGCCCGGCTCGGGCGCGGACCTGCGCGTCGGCGGCGGCGGCCTCGTGCAGCTGGCCGGCCAGAACACCTATTCCGGCAAGACCATCATCGAAGGTGCGACGCTGCAGACGGCCCTGGGCCAGGGCATCCACGCGACCAGCACCGTCCAGTTCAACGGCACCGGCACCATCGGCACGCTGGCTGCGCACGCCAACGCGGGCGTGCTGCTGCTCGAGCAGGAGGTGAACCTGCGCGCCGGCTCGGTCGTGCCCGGCCAGATCATGTGGACGGGCGCCGGCGGCTTCGCGGCCGGCAGCACCGCGGGCCTGACCATCGACCTCGGCAAGACCACCGGCGGCCCGAGCCAGACCCTGCAGTGGGGCAGCTCGTACCTGACGTCCGGCTCCACCCTGGTCTTCGGTTCGGAGTACGGCCTGGGCTCGGTCCACTTCAAGAACGACATCAACCTGGCGGGCCTGACCGGCAACGTCGCGGTGTTCGACAGCCAGCAGCTCGTCGACGGCCAGAAGGTCAACGACGTCGCCGTGATGAGCGGCAAGCTCACCAACGGCAGCCTGCGGGTCGGCAGCGCCGGCTACGACGGCACGCTGTACCTGACGGGCCAGAACGCGTTGACCTCGCTGGAAGTGAACAGCGGCCTCGTGAGCTCACTGAGCGTCGACGCCACCCACTCGGGCACGCTGATGCGCAGCGCGGGCGGCAACGTCACGGTGAACGGCGGCACGCTCGTGATGGGCGGCACCGAGCGCATCGGCCACCTGAACGTGGCGGCGCAGGGCAACCTCATCGCGGCCGGCGAGATCACCACCGGCGCGGTCGACAACGTCGGCCGGATGTCGTACCTCGGCACCTCGAACGTCGCCACGCTGACCAACCGCAGTGGCGCGACCTTCAACGTGGCCGGCGCCACCACGGCGTCCGGTGCGATCGTCAACGATGCGGGCGGCACGATCAACCAGATCGCCGACATGCAGGCCGTCAGCGTGACCAACAACGGCGAGTGGAACGTCGACGGCGACCGCAAGATCGCCACCGCCACGCTCGGCGGCCACGGCGAGTTCGCCACGTCGCAGGAAGCCACGCGCCTGACCATCGACCAGAGCGCCAACTCCACCTTCGACGGCACCTTCTCCGGTGCCGGCAGCCTTGCCAAGGCTGGCGCCGGCACGCTGGTGCTCACCGGCGCCAGCACCCACACCGGCGGCACGACCGTGCGCGCCGGCACGCTGGACACCACCGGCGGCGGCACCCTGGCCGACACCGGCGCGGTGACGATCGAGGCCGGCGCCACCTTCCGGGCCGGCACCGCCGACACGGTGGGCGCGGTGGCCAACAGCGGCACGCTGGAGGTCAACGCGGCGCAGACGGTGGCCTCGCTGGCCAACCACGCCGGCGGCACCACGCAGCTCAACGCCGGCCTGGCGAGCGACGGCACCGTCGCCAACCACGAGGGCGCCACGCTCAACCAGTCGGCCGACATCGCGGCGGCCGTGGTGGGCAACAGCGGCACGCTGAACGTGGCCGGCCAGCGCGGCATCGCCACGCAAGGCCTGGTCGGCGACGCGTCGGGCCGCATCGTGGTGGCGCACGCTGCCGACAAGCTGGTGCTCGACCAGTCGGCCAACTCGGTGTATGCCGGCCAGATCGACGGCCAGGGTTCGTTCGAGAAGACCGGCGCGGGCATCCTGAACCTGACGGGCGCCAACGGCTTCACCGGCGGCCTCGCCATCAACGGCGGCACGGTCGACACCACCGGCGGCGGCACGCTCGACGACCACCTGTCGGTGAGCATCGCCAGCGGCGCCGGCTTCGTGGCGGGCTCGGCCGACACCATCGGCGCCGTCGCCAACAGCGGCACGCTGACGGTGAACGCCGCGCAGACGGTGGCGTCGCTCGACAACGCGGCCGGCGCCACGGCCCACCTGAACGCCAAGCTGAGCAGCAACGGCGCGGTGGCCAACGCCCAGGGCGGCACGGTGAACATGGCCGGCGAGATCGTCGCCGCCTCGGCCGTGACAAACGAAGGCACCATCCACGTCGGCGGCAACAGCCTGATCGACAGCGCCGGCTTCCAGGGCGCGGGCGACATCGCCCTGGCCTCGGGCGCGGCACTGACGGTGCAGCAGTCGGCCGACTCGACCTACGCAGGCGTCATCGCCGGCGACGGCACGCTGGCCAAGACGGGCACCGGCACGCTGACGCTGGCCGGCCAGAACACCCACACCGGCGGCACCGTGGTGCGTGCCGGCACGGTGGACACCACCGGCGGCGGTACCCTGGCCGACACCGGCGCGGTCGTCGTCGAGGCGGGCGCCACCTTCCGGGCCGGCACCGCCGACACGGTGGGCGCGGTCGCCAACAGCGGCACCTTGGAAATCAACGCGGCGCAGACGGTGGCCTCGCTGGCCAACGCCGACGGCGGCGTGGCGCAGCTCAACGCCAACCTGACGAGCGCGGGCACGGTCGCCAACTTCGCGGGCGGCACCGTCCACCAGTCGGCCGACATCCAGGCCGCCACGGTGGGCAACAGCGGCACGCTCAACGTGCTGGGCCAGCGCGCCATCACCACGCAGGGCCTGGCTGGCGATGCCTCCGGCCGCATCGTGCTGGCCGGCGCTGCCGACAAGCTGGTGCTCAACCAGTCGGGCAACTCGGCGTACGCCGGCCAGATCAACGGCCAGGGGTCGTTCGAGAAGACCGGTGCGGGCACGCTCGTGCTGTCGGGCGCCAACGGCGCGACGGGTGCGCTGGCCGTCAAGGCCGGTGCGGTGGAAGTGACGGGCAGCCTCGCCAACAGCGCGGTGGACGTGGCCCGGGGCGCGGGCCTCGCCGTGGCGGCCAACGCGCTGGCGGCCTCGTCGACGCTGGCCAACGCCGGCACGGTCGAGGTGCGCGGCGACAACACCGTGGGGGCGCTGGTCAACAGCGGCACGCTGGGCGGCACGGGCAAGCTGACGGCCGCCACCTACGCCCTGAACGACGGCAGCGTGGTCAACGCCAACCTGGGCGCCGGTACGCTGACGACGCAGGGCGTGGTGCTGCTCAACGGCACCAGCGACGCAGCGGTCGTCAACGTGCTGGGCGACAGCGTGCTGACGCTGGGCGGCGTGGACCGCCTCTCGCGCCAGGCCGCGCTGTCGGTGGAAGGCAAGCTGGTGCTCGGCAACGGCGACCAGACCGTGAGCACGCTCGCGGGCACGGGCCGCGTCGACATGCAGGCCTACCACCTGGTGGTGACCAACGGCGGCACCTTCACCGGCACGCTGACCAGCAGCGGCGGCAGCTCGTTGTCGACCAACGGCGGCTCGCTGAGCCTGAGCGGCACCAGTGCCGTGCAGACGCAGTCGCTCGACCTGGCCGGCGGCAGCTCGCTGCAGCTGGACGCCGGTTCGCAGCTGAAGACCGGCGCGGCCGTGGTCCAGAGCGGCAGCACGCTGCACCTGACGGACGGCGCGAGCTTCCAGTACGAGACGCTGAGCGGCAACGGCACCATCGCCGCGGCCAACTTCGGCAACTCGGCGGGCGCCAAGGTGGCGGGCTCGCTGACCTTCACCGGCAACCTGGCCAACCAGGGCACGCTGGCCCCGGGCTTCTCGCCGGGCACAGTGACGATCCTGGGCAACTATGTCGAATCCGGCTCGCTGAGCCTGGAACTGGCCGGCCCCACGCCGGGGACGGAGCATGACCAGGTGCGCGTGGGCGGCACCGTGACGGCCAACCCTGGCAGCACGCTGACCTTCATGCCCTGGAACGGCGCCGCGCCGGCCCTGGGCAACGTGTACCAGGTGATCGCCGACGCCAACGGCGGCACCAAGCGTGTCAATGGCGCGTTCGACGACGTGCTGTTCGACGTCGACGGCGCCGACGGCGCGGCCGCGGCGGCGCCGAGCGCGGCGGTGGTGTTCGACATGGCCACCGGCCGTGCCATCGCCACCGGCCTGAACCGTGCGGGCAGCACCGTCTCCGAGCTGGGCCGCTCCAAGGCCCAGCGTGCGGCGGCCAAGGCGCTGTTCGATGCGGCCACGGCGGGCGTGGGCACGAACCAGATCGATACCGAACAGGTGCTGGGCAGCAATGCCGCCGCGGTGCTGACCACCGGCGACGGCCTGAAGAAGCTCGTGCCGGAGTACTACGGTGCGATGGCCGACTACGGCTTCTCCGCGTCGGAGTCGATGTCGCGCATGCTGGTCAAGCGTGCCGCCGGCGAGTTCGGCGAGGTTGCCAGCCAGCGCGGCGGGTTCATCGTGTCGGCGCAGACCGACCGTGTGCATGCGGCCGACGCCAAGCTGCGGCGCAACGAACTGGTCATCGGCGGCGACTGGGCGCTGACGCCTTCGATCGACATCGGCGGCCTGGTGGCTTCCAGCGACGGCGACATCGACGGCGGCTACGGCAGCGGCAGCGTGAAGGGCCAGTCGGTCCGTGTGTATGCCAAGGCCCGGCTGAGCGAGAAGCTCTCGGTGCTCGGCGGCGTGAACCACGGTTCGTACCGCTATGACCTGAAGCGCAACGCCGTGTCGGCCGAGGCCACCGGACGCACCCGCGGCAGCGGCACGGGCGTCAACCTGGGCCTGGCCTTCGAGGCCTACCGCACGTCGGAAATCGCCGCGCTGCCCTACGTGAGCCTGGACTACGGCAGCTTCCGCATCAACGGCTTCGAGGAGCGCGGCACCTCCAACCACCGGCTGGTGCTGGACAGCTACCGCACGACGCGCACGATGGCCACCATCGGCAGCGTGCTCGAGTGGAAGCACGTGGTGCAGGGCCGTCCGATGACGCTCTCGGCCGACGCGGCGCTGCGCGGCAAGCTGGGCGACGGCAACCGCACGCAGCGCGCGCGGCTGGGTGTCGACAGCTCGGTGGAGTTCCCGATGAGCTACGACAGCGGCAGCCGCACCCAGGCGCTGCTCGGCGTGGCCGGCAGCATCCGCCTGAGCGAGGCCGTGACGGCCAGCGCGGCCTTCGACAGCACGCTGTCGAGCGGCCGTGACGACAGCCTGAAGGTGCAGCTCAACGTGGCGTTCTGACGCCGCGGCCGGCACCCGCGTGCCGGCACGCATTTCCCGCGGCGGGGCATAACATCGAGGGATGCCGCGCCGCCGTGAATGCCTTTTCGACGCTCCAAGCAGCGGCCGCCGCGCATCCTTTGCGCCGGCGGCCGTTGCCGTTGGGGCGGCCGTGCTGGCGCTGCTGGCGCCCGCGCCGGCCGCGGCGCAATCGCTGCGCTGCAACGGGCAGCTGGTGTCGACGGGCGAATCGAAGGTGAGCGTGGCCGCCAAGTGCGGCGACCCGCTCGCCCGCGAGATGGTGTGTGTCTCCCGCGAGCTCTTCCTGTGGCCCCTGCCGGCGGTGCCGGGGCAGGTGCTGCAGCCGCTGATCACGCCCGGCTGCGTGCCGATGGAGGAGTGGACCTACCACCGCGGGCAAGGGCATTTCCTTGCCATCGTGCGTTTCAGGAACACCGCGGTGGATTCCATCCGCGACGGCGAACGGATGCCGTGATTACAGCGCCGCGTCCTTCAGCTTCTTGAGGGCGCGCGCCTTGATGCGCACGGTGGCGGGCTTGGGGTCGAACCAGCGGTCCTGGCCCGTGAAGGGATCCTTGCCGAAGCGTTTCTTCTTGGCCGGCACGTTCTGCGCCGTGACCTTCAGCAGGCCGGGCAGCGTGAACTCGCGCAGGCCCTTCTTGTTGACCGACGCCAGCACGGTGGCTTCCAGCGCCGCCAGCAGGGCCTTGGCGGCCTTGGGCTCGACGCCGGCCTGCTCGGCCAGATGGGTCGTGAGGCTGGCCTTGGTGAAGGCCGACTTGATGGGCTTGAGCGGGGCGCCGGCAGCCGCCTTGGCAGCGGGCTTCGCCGCCGCCTTCGGGGCGGCCTTCACGGCGGTCTTCACCGCGGCCTTGGGCGCGGCCTTCGGGGCAGCCTTCGGCGCCGCGGCGGGCTTGGCGGTCTTTGCAGCCTTGACGGGTGCGGCCGCCTTCACGGCCTGGACGGCCTTCTTTGCGACGGGGGTCTTGCTGACTTTCTTTGCGGTTGCCATTCGGTTCGGTCTGACGGTTGTGAAGGGAAACCGCAGCGTGCCGACGGCGCCCGCGGTCGGTGCCGATGTGCCGCTGCGGGCGCGCGATTCTAGGAGGGGCGCCGGGGGTACCATCCCGGGGCCTTGAGACGCCGTGCCATCGCCGAGCGTCCATGACCTGCATCAAGCCGGGCGCCGGCGGTTTCGTCCAGAGTCCATGCCGCGCGCATGGCCCGCAGGTAGTGCGCAATTCCGACCACGAATGGAGAACCCATGAAGACCCAACAGATCGCCGCTGTCGTACTGGCCACGTTGATCGGCGCGCCCGCCATGGCGGCGCAATGCGATGTGGAGATCGGCGGCAACGATGCGATGCAGTTCGACAAGTCCAGCATCGCCGTGCCCGCGAGCTGCAAGCAGTTCACCGTCAAGCTCAAGCACACCGGCAAGCTGCCCAAGGCGGCAATGGGCCACAACTGGGTGCTGAGCAAGACCGCCGACGTGCAGGGCGTGGCCGCCGACGGCATCCCGGCCGGCGCGGACAAGGCCTACGTCAAGCCCGGCGATGCCCGTGTCATCGCGCACACCAAGGTGATCGGCGGCGGCGAGACCGATTCGGTGAGCTTCGACGTCGCGAAGCTCAAGGCCGGCGAGAGCTACACCTACTTCTGCTCGTTCCCCGGCCACTCGGGGATCATGAAGGGCACGCTGACGCTGGCCAAGTGAGCCTCAGCGCGGCGGCGCCGCAGCCGGCGCCGCCGCGCCTTGGGCCAGGGCCGCGAGGTCCGCGGCCACGCGGCGCAGCAGTTCGGTGATCGCCTCGGCCTGGGCCTGCGGCGTGGCCGCCTGGCCTGCGATCACGTAGGCCTGTTCCTGGCTGCGCAGCAGCCGCGGCGTGCGGTCGGCGCTCCACACCGCCAACTGCGCCCGCGCCAGCAGCCGCTGCTCGCCACGCACGAAGTCCATCTGCGTCAACTCGACCTGCGTGGCCAGTGCCGGCGCCTGTTCGCTGCAGTGGGCTTCGCACAGGCGCCAGCCCGGCAGCTGCTGGCGCAGCGCCGCCGCGAACTCGCGCGAGACGCCGATCTCGATGCGCTCGGCCCAGTAGGTGTTGGGCCATTCGGCGAGCGTGCTCGCGTCGGCCCGGTAGCGCACGCGGCGCGCCGCCAGGTACTCCGGCACCTCGATGCGGCGCAGCACCATCACCTTCGATGCCGGGGCGCCGGCCACCGCCGGTGCGGGCGCGGACGGTGCCGCGACGGCCGCGGCATGCGGCAGCGTCAGCAACATCGGCGCGGGCGAGGTCGTGCCGCAGCCGGCCACCGCGGCCGCGATCGGCAGCGGGATCAGGCGCAGGGCGCGCAGGGTCAGGGTGTTCATTCGCGTGGGTTCCCGAAGATCACGGCGTTGGGCTTCTCTTCCAGCAGCTCGGTCAGCGAGCGCAGGCCGCGGGCGGCCTGGGCCAGGTCGCGCATCGCGGTGTCGAGGTCGTTGCGCAGCGGTGCGCCCGGCGCGGCCACGTCGGCGATGCGGTCGAGCGCCAGGCGCGCCGATTCGGATGCCTCGCGCGCACCGGCCAGCGTGCGCTGCAGGTCGGGCTGCGCCTCGACGACCGTCTGCCGCGAGGTGTCCGCCAGGCGGGTGACGGCCTCCAGCGAAGCCGCCGTGCTGGCCTGCACCTGCTGGATGGCCCGCGTGGCGGCTTCCAGCGTCTGGCGCGACTGCACGCCGGTGGCGGTGATCTCCTTGGCCGTGCTCGACAGGACCTCCTGCGTGCCGTCGAGCGTGCGCTGCACCGATTGCATCGTGCTGCGGAAGTCGGCCACGGCCGAACGCAGGTCGTTGACCGTGTCGCGCAGCGGCAGGTCGGCGACCTGGTCGATCAGCGCGCCGAAGCGCTCGGCTACCGTGGGGATCTCCAGCGTGCCGGGCGGGCCGTGCAGGCGCGCCGGCGACTCGGGGATGAAGTCCAGCTCGATCGCCTTCTGGCCGGTGACGACGCTCTGCGACGTGAGCCGCGCCCGCAGCCCGCGCTGCACCAGCGACGGGATGTCCAGCGGCGGCGCCTTGTCCTCGTTGCTGTAGCGCACCGCGCTCGGCTGCAGCTTCAGCGACACGGGGATCGAGGTCTCCAGCGTCGACGGGTCGACCTCGATGCCGATCTCCGTCACCTGGCCCACCGACACGCCGCGGAAGGTGACGGGCGCGCCCACCGACAGGCCGCTGACGTTGCCCTCGTAGTACACGCGGGCCTTGACCTGCTGGCCGAACAGGTCCTGCCCGCTCAGCCAGAAGACGGCCGCGATGGCGATGGCGATGGCGGCGAGCACGAAGCCACCGATCAGCAGGGCATTGCGTTTCATGTCGAGACCGTTTCGTTGGGGGAGGGCGGCGGCACCTCCCGGTGGAGGAAGGCGCGCACCGTGGGGTGGTCGGCGGTGCCGGCCAGGTCGCGCGGGCGGCCGTGGGCGATGGGCTGCTTGCTGTCCGCGTCGAGGAAGATCGAGTCGTCGGCGATCGCGAAGAGGCTGGGCAGCTCGTGGCTGACGAAGACCACCGCGGCGCCGGTGCGCTCGCGGATGTCGAGGATCAGGTCGTCGAGACGGCGCGAGCTGATGGGGTCGAGGCCGGCCGAGGGCTCGTCGAGGAAGAGCAGCGGCGGCTCGCCGGCGATGGCGCGTGCCAGGCCGGCGCGCTTCTTCATGCCGCCGCTGAGGTCCGCGGGCCAGAAGTCGGCGTAGGCCGCGAGGCCGACCCACTCGAGCACCTCGCGCGCCTTGTGCTCGCGCTCCTTGGCGTTGAGCGTGGTCTGCTCGGCCAGCGGCAGGCAGACGTTTTCCAGCACCGTCATCGACGACCACAGCGCCGCGCTCTGGAACAGCATGCCGAAGCGCGAGCGCAGCTGCCGGCGCTGCGCCTCGTCGCTGGCCCAGAAGTCGACGCCGTCGTAGGTGACGGTGCCGCCGGCCGGCGGCAGCAGCCCGACCAGGTGCTTGAGCAGCGTGCTCTTGCCGCAGCCGCTGCCGCCCATCACCGCGAAGATGCAGCCCCGCTCGACCGTCAGCGACACCTGCCGCTGGATCAGCCGGCTGCCGAAGCGCATCTCGAGGTCCTTCACGTCGAGCAGCGCGGCCATCAGATCCCCAGGGCGTTGGCGCACAACGCGAAGATGGCATCGATGACGATGATGCCGACGATGCTCGTCACCACGGCGCCGGTGGTGGCCACGCCCACGCCCGCCGCATTGCGCTTGGCGTAGAGGCCGTGGTAGCAGCCGACCAGGCCGATCAGCAGGCCGAAGGCCACCGACTTGGCGGCGCCCAGGCCCAGGTGCGTCCAGCTCAGCGCCTCGGCGGTGCGCTGCAGGTAGGCGGCGGCCGAGATGTCGAGCATGCCCGCGGCCACCAGCATGCCGCCGACGAGCCCGGTGACGCAGCCGAACACGTAGAGCAGCGGCATCATCAGCAGCAGCGAGATCACGCGCGGCAGCACCAGGAAGTCGACCGCGCCCAGCCCCAGCACCTCCAGCGCGTCGACCTCCTCGTTGGTCTGCATCGTGGCCAGCTCCGCGGCGAAGGCCGCGCCCGTGCGCCCGGCGATCACCACCGCGGTGATGATGGCGGCCATCTCGCGTGCGACCGCGATGGCGACCAGGTCGGCCACGAAGATGCCGGCGCCGAACTTGATCAGCTGCACCGCGCCCACGAACGCCAGGATCGCGCCTACCAGCACGTTGACCACCGTGACGATGGGCACCGCGCGGGCGCTGCAGTCGGCCATCACGCGGGCGAAGTCCTTGCCGCGGAACTGCCAGCGCCCGCGCAGCCCGTCCGCGCCGGACAGCATCACCTGGCCCAGGAACGCGACCGGCCGCAGCAGCGCCTGCGTGTTCAGCGGCATGCGCGGGCCGGCGCGGCCGGCGGCAGGGAGGGCAGTGCGGGGGATCGGCTCATCGGGGCTTCGAGGACGGTTGCTGCACTGCAACTATGCCGCAGCCCGCGGGGGCCCTCGATCCGGGGTGCCGCATTGCCTTGCAGAGGCATGTGCATTGCTTGATCCGAAGCCTTTTCCTGACCGTACCGTTGTCCATGAAACACCTCATCGCCCTGGCCGCCGCCCTCAGCTTCGCAGCGCCGGCCCTGACCCATGCCGCCACCGTCACGACCAGCTTCGCCCAGGCCGCCGGCAACACCTGGACGGTCGGTTTTTCGATCGCCAACGACGGAAATCCGTCCACGATCGAAGCGTTCACCATCTACTTCTCCGAGACGTTGTTCGCCGACCTCGCCGTGACGGCCTCGCCCGCGGCGTGGGACAGCATCGTGATCCAGCCCGACAGCGCGCTGTCGTCGGCCGGCTTCTTCGACAGCTACGTCACCAACCCGGCGCTGGCGCTCGCGGGCGGCCAGAGCCAGGCCGGCTTCTCGGTGCAGTTCACCTACCTCGGCAGCGGCCTGCCGCCGGCGCTGCCGTTCGACATCGTCGATGCCAGCTACAACGTGCTGTACAGCGGCACCACGATCGCGGCCGTGCCGGAGCCCGGCGCGGCGATGCTGGCCCTGCTCGGCCTGGGCGTGATCGGCGCGGCCGTGGGCCGCCGCGGTGCCAAGGCCGCCGCCGAAGAGGTGGCCGCATGATGCGCGGTGCACCCCGCATGCCTTCGCGCCACGTCGCGCTGACGCTCGTCGCCGCCGCTGCCCTGGCGGCCTGCGGCGGCGGCAGCGACGGCAGTGCGGCCTCCGCGGCCGCTGCCGGCGAGGGCCAGGCCTTTGCGCTGGCGGTGGCGGACACGGCCGGCGCCTCGGTGGTCTCGCTCACCAAGGTCAGCGAGACACGCGTGGACCGCACGGTGTTCGACTACGTGTTCAAGGTCACCGTGCGCAACGGCGGCACCGCCCAGTCGGGCATCGTCGCCACGCTGGCCTCGGCCGGCCCGGGCACGACCGTCATCGACGGCCGCGTCGTGGTGGGCGACCTGGCCGCCAACGCCAGCGCCACGCCGGCCGACACGATCACGCTGCGGCAGGACCGCACGCGGGCCTTCGATCCGGCGGCGCTTGCCTGGCAGCTGGCCGGCACGCCGGTGCGCACCGTGGTGTTCGACCCGGCGCGCTGCGAGCCGCAGGCCGGCGCGCCCTACGGCCAGACCGTGGGCATCACCGGCACCAACATGATGGTGACCTCGGCCGACGTGAAGGCGTCGGCCGCGGGCTGCAGGATCCTCGCCGCGGGCGGCACCGCCAGCGACGCGGCCATCGCCGTGCAGGCGGTGCTGGGCGTGGTGGAGCCCTTCGCCTCCGGCCTGGCCGGCGGCGCGGTCATCACCTACTACGACGCGGCCGCCAAGAAGGTGCACACCTACGACGGGCTGGCCTCGTCGCCCGCCAACATCGGCGCGTCGACCACCACCTCGATCTACCAGATGGCGGTGGCCTCCGACCTGAACTGCCGCTCCGGCCAGCAGATCGGCGGCAGCCTCTCGGCGCAGCAGGGCAACACCAACATCTCGGGCCGCGCCACCGGCGTGCCGGGCACGCTGAAGGTGCTCGACCTGGTGCACAGCGCCCACGGCAAGCAGCCCTGGAACACGCTGTGGGACGACGCCATCGGCCTGGCCGCCAACGGCTTCCCGATGAGCAAGTACATGTACGACTCGCTCTACAGCGACGGCACCGAGTTCGACGACGAGACCGGGGACCCGCTGAACGCCGGTGGCGTGAAGGCCTGGTACAACAACGCCCGCGACCGCTGGGGCGCGGTGCGCTGCGCCTACAAGGACATCAAGGCCCGCTACTGCGACCCGACCGACCCGGCCGGCGAGAAGCCGATGCCGGTGGGCTCGACGCTGAAGAACCCTGAACTGGCCGCCACCATGGCGCTGGTGCGCGACGGCGGCGCCGCGGCCTTCTACGACCCGAGCGGCCCGATCGTCGCGACCATCCTGCAGCGCTTCGCCGACGACAAGTTCGTGCGCGGCACCACGACGAACAACTGCACCTCGATCCTGCCGTCCACCTACCGGCCCGACGGCACCACGTCGGCGGCCATCATCCCGGCCCGCATCCCGAGCCTGATGGCGGCCAGCGACTTCGCGAACTACAGCGCCGTCGAGCGCAAGCCCCTCACCGCGACGCGCTTCGGCATGACGATCCACACGCAGCCGGCGCCGCTGTTCGGCGGCGTGGTCACGCTGTACTCGCTGGGGCTGCTGGAGCGCAAGGGCGTGCAGGCCGAGGCCTTCAACTCGGCGGGCTACCTGTACCTCACCGGGGAGGCCAGCCGCCTGGCCAATGCCGACCGGCGCAACATCGTCGGCGATCCGGCGTTCTCCAACATCAACACGCGCGTCGACGCGCTGCTGAGCCCGGCCTACCTCGATGCACGCGCGGCGTTGATCAACGGCACGGCGCTGGGCACGGTCGCGGCCGGCACGGCGTCGCAGGGCATCCCCCCGTTCGTGGCGACCGATCCGTCGGTGTTCGATCCGATGGCCGCGCTGGGTGCGCCGGCCGGCAAGGCCGCGCCCGCCGGCCGCAGCGTGGCCTATGCCAAGGCCCCGGCCGCGGAGCAGACCGAGGACATGAACACCACCAGCAGCCTGGCCATCGTCGACGGCTACGGCAACGCGCTGGCGATGACGACCACGATCAACACGCACTGGGGCGCGCACATCGAGGCGGGCGGCATGATGCTGAACAACGCGATGTCGAACTTCTCGGCCAGCACGCCGGGCATCGACGTCAACGGCTACGCCGCCAACAAGCGGCCGCGCAGTTCCATCTCGCCGGCCATCGCGTTCGACGCGCAGGGCCGCGTCAAGCTGGTGTGGGGTTCGGCCGGCGGCGGGCCCATCCCCGACTACATCGTCAAGACCTTCCTCGGCAACGTGGTCTACGGCATGGACATCCAGGCCGCGATCAATGCCGACAACTGGTCGGGGCAGGCGCTGGGGTCGTCGGTGCTGCAGATCGAGTCCGGCAAGCCGGCCGCCGCGCTGGTGCCGGGCATGCGCAGCACCTACGGCTACACGGCCACCACGCTGGCGCCCGCGGGCCTGAAGAGCGGGCTGGCCGGCATCTCGGTCGAGTACGACGCCAACGGCTTCCCGCTCTACCGCGGCGCGGCCGACTACCGGCGCGCCGGCGGCGCAAACGGGTACTGACCGCGGCGGGCCAGGCGGCGCGCCCGGGCGGGCGCGCCGTTTGCCCGGCGGTGGCATTCCGTCCCCCCGGGACGCCACCGCCAGGAGCCCGCGATGCCCAGCACCGATTGGTCCGCCAAGCGCGAACGCCAGTACAAGCACATCAAGCAGAGCCTGCGCGAACGGGGCAAGCCTGTTCCCGTCGCGGAGGAGATCGCCGCGCGCACCGTCAACAAGGAGCGTGCGCAGCACGGCGAGTCGCGCACCGCCAGCCGCTCGTCGCTGAAGGACGTGTCGCCCGGCCACCGCGGCGGCAAGCGCTCGCACAGCGGCGAGGGCGGGCGCACCTACGCGCAGCTCTACAACGAGGCGAAGGCGAAGAACATCGCCGGCCGCTCGCGCATGAACAAGCAGCAGCTACTCGACGCGGTGGGCCGCTGAGCCGCCGGTCGCGGCGGGCGCCAGGCGCGGCACCGGCCCGCGGGCCCGCGTCGCCACGGCGCTGCCGGCCGGGCGCGAGGCCACGGCCGCGACGCGCAGCGCCGCCGGTGCATCCGCCAGGCCCCAGCCGTCGGTGGCCTGCATGAAGTCGAGGCAGCGCACTGACTCGCCACCCAGCCCGCGGGCCGTGAGCTGCTGCACCAGCCGCTCGGCCTCGGCGGCCGTGAGCGCCAGCGCCAGGCGCTGCCAGCGGCGCAGCACCAGCGGATCCGCCCAGGCCTGCTGCATCGCCTGTGCCATCGCGGCGCCGTTCCACGGCTGGCCGCCCGCCACGCGGCGCGACAGCAGCGTCGTCATGAACACGTGGAAGGCCGGCCGTGCGTGCGCGGGCACCAGCGCGGCCATCGGGGCCAGCAGCGGGAGTGCGTCGGCGCGGGTGAAAGGAAGGGTCAGCACCACCTGCAGCGCCTGGACCGGGTTGATCACCCGCACGCGGTTGGGCGGCAGCACGGCCAGCGGCAGCGCGGCGGCTTCGTCGTGCGACAGCGGCGTCGCGAAGCTCGCGAGCACCGCGAGGCGCCGCCACTGCTCGGCCGTGAGGCCGTCGATCGCCTCGGCCTCGCCGCCCTCGATGCGGTGCGCCTGCGCCAGCGCGGCGTGCCAATCGCGGCCGGCCCGCGCCGCCTGCGCACGGCGGCTCATCGCCACCAGGTTGCCCGCGGCATAGGCGGCCTGGGGGTTCAGACGCTCGATGACCGCGTCGCTCGGGTGGCCGGTGCCCTGCGTCAGGCGCTCGCCGGTCACGGGGCACTGCGCCGCGGCGATCTGCGACAGCAGGTGGGGCGTGACCTGGATGTCCTCGAACGCCGCACTGCGCAGCCAGGCCTGCAGGCGCAGTTCCAGCCATTGGTGCACCGGCGTGGTGGCGCGCCGAGTGCGGCGGCGGAACGCCGGCACGCCGGCATCCCAGCCCGCGCGCACCGGGTGGCCGAAGAGCATCTGGTCCGCCGGCGGCGTGAGCCCGTAGCGTGCATGGTCGCGGCCGATCTCGAAACCGGTGCGCTCGAACCGGGTGCTGAACGGGGAGGCGGCGCGGCCGGGCAGGGTGTCGGCAAACTCGAGCGCGAAAGCAAGGGCGGCTTGGGCCATGGACGGGCTCCGGAGAACGGCGCCGGGACGTCCCCGGCAGAGCCAGTGTGGCGCCTCGGTGGCTCATGGCGTGAGCCTGCGATAAGCTTCGAGCGATGGATCGCACCGAACGCTTCTACAAGATCGAACTGCTCATCCGCAACCGCCGCGCCGAACAGGGGCTGGTGAGCTTCACCGAGCTGATGGACGAGCTGGGCGTGTCGCGCGCCACGCTCAAGCGCGACCTGGAGTACCTGCGCAGCCGGATGGACGCGCCCATCGTCTACGACCGTTTCCACAACGGCTACCGCTTCGAGGCGCCGGCGCGCGGCGGCGCGGCCGAGGCCAGCCACGAGCTGCCGGGCGTGTGGTTCAGCGAGCGGGAGATCCATGCGCTGCTGACGATGCACCAGCTCATCCAGGGCCTGGACGAAGGCGGCGTGCTGGCGCGCCACCTGCAGCCGCTGCTCGACAAGCTGCACCGCATGCTCGGCACCAGCGAGAGCGACGCACGCGAGCTGATGAAGCGCATCCGCATCGCCAGCCCGGCGCGGCGCGCCGTCTCGCCGCGGCACTTCGAGCTGCTGGGCAGCGCGATCACGCTGCGGCGGCAGGCGGTGCTCGACTACTACGTGCGCACGCGGCAGCAGGCCTCGCAGCGCACCGTGTCGCCCCAGCGGCTGGTCTTCTACCGCAACACCTGGTACCTCGATGCGTGGTGCCATTCGAGCGACGGCCTGCGGCGCTTCGCGGTCGACGCGGTGCGCGACGCACGGCTGCTCGACACGCGCGCGAAGGACGTGGCGCTGAAGACGGTGGAGGCCGCGCTCGACGGCGGCTACGGTGTGTTCGGCGGCACGGCGCTGCGCCAGGCGACGCTGCTGTTCACGCCGGAGGCCGCCGAGTGGGTCGCGCACGAGCAGTGGCACCCGCAGCAGCGCGGCGAGCGCCTGGCCGACGGCAGCTACCGGCTCGAACTGCCCTACACCGACCCCACGGAGCTGGCCATGGACGTGCTGCGCCACGGCGGCGACGTGCAGGTGCTGGGCGACGACGTGCTGAAGGCGCGGGTGCGGCGGGCGCTGGAAGGGGCGGTGGCGGCGATGGGCGGGCGCATCGAGGGGGCGGCGTGACGCGAGCGCGTTGTCGAGATGGTGCTGGACGCCACGGGCGCAGCACGGGGTACGAACTCGCGTGATGCGCGCCCGGCTCAAGCCTGGGTGAGCAGCGCAGGCTGGCCCGTGCCCACGCCGTCCTTCCAGTATCGGAAGGTATTGGGCTGATCACCCTTTTGCCACTTGCTGAACCACTCCTCCCACATTTTGTTGATGTCGCCAGGAATCTGGTTGTGGCCGCGTCCGTAGGATTGGCCGAACACGAACACGGGTATGCCGCTGCGGTTCCAGGTGTAGGTTTTGTAGCGGTTGGCGGTGGCCGTCGGTTTGACGATCAGGCTGATGGGCGTGTTTTGCGGCACCTCGCTGCCCGCCAGGCCATCCATCAGCGAATAAGTGGGTGAAGCCAGCTCGGCGGCGAGCGTCCGGCCGATGAGCCGGTTCAGCCAATAATCCTGCATGGCCGCCGTCCGGTCGGATTGGTTGTTCGTCGAACCGCGCCAATCCCCGGCGCCAACCGGTCCGAGTTTCATCGGCCAGTAGTCGTATTCGCCGTAGATCACATACAGCGGCAGCAGCGCGGTGGAGGCAGCGGCCGCCGGGTTGCTGAAGGTGCCCGAGGTATGGCCGAACGCCGCGAAGGTATTCACCAGGGTCGCATCCCGCGCGAAATTGGTGACCGCGCCGCCGCCCGCCGATTGGCCATAGACGTACAGGCGCGTATCGTCCGCCGCCACGCCGAGGGCGAGGCAATCCTGCTTGACCATCCCGACCAGGTCGGTGAGGTAGGCGGTGGTGGTCGTGTCATACGTGACGGCGATGAAGCCGTACTTTTCGGCGGCCTCCTTGATATCAGTGGCTTCCATGAACACAAATGCCGTCTGGCCCGCGCCGTGCGTGCAGAACAATACCGGCGCCGGCTTGGCGGCGCTGTAGTTCTTCTTGACGATTTCAGGTACGTAGACAATATAGGTCTGCTGCGTTGTGCTGCCGCTCCACACATGATTCTTGACGATCATGTTGCCGCTGGCGATGGCCGCCTTGTAATCCAGGCGCTTCGTGATGAAGTGGCCGTAGACCGAGTTGTTGTCGTAGCCGCTGTATTGCGAGAGGAAGCGGTAGATCTTGTTCGTCAGCGAGGCGTCGTCCAGCTTCACCGAGCCCGACTTCACCGCCACCTGCGACCGCACCGCACTCGACGCCGTCGCGATGGCGTTGGAGACCTCCTTGTCCTGCCAGTAGATCTGGCCGTAGTCCTTGTCGGCGACGGGCAGGATGCCGGCATCGTTCACGCCGGCCCAGTACGACAGCAGCGACGGTGCGGTGTTGCCCACGAACCAGGTCGGGATGGGAACGTCCCGATACGACTGCGCCGCGAATGTGCGCCGCTGGGTGACGGGATTGCCGTTGATATCGAGGTAACCCGCGAAGTCCATGTGGTTGGGCTGCGCGGTGGCGCCCACCTGCGTGTTGCCGGCTGCGGCCAGCAAGGCGTTGTAGGCCGCATCCGCGGCCGCGTCGACATACACTTGGCTGATCATCGACAACGGGGTTTTGGCGGCATACAACTGCAGGGCAGCCGCGCCGGCGCCATAACCCACCACATAGTGGTAGGTCAGCGCGGAGTAATGGGTGCCACTGCTGACCAAGGTGCCCATGGCCGCGGTGACGTAGGCCAGTTCGGCCGTCACCTCGCCCCAGCTGCCGCTGCTGCCCGGCTTCATCACCAGCAGGCAGGCCGAGTTTTCATCGGCGATATCGAACCACCCTGCGTCGCCGAGGAACTGGTTGCTCTGCACGCCGTTGGGCAGGGTGATGCCGATCCAGAATTCCCGCTGCCGGGCGCCCGGCGGAATATAGACCTCGATTTCGCGGTCTGCGCCCCCCGCGGCCACCGACCAGGTGAAATAGCCGTTCTTGCGCTGGTAACTGCCGATGGTGGCAGGCTGGGCCGCCGTATCGGCAATGGGCGTGGCGGTTGGATACACGTTGGGTTCATCACCGCCCCCACCACCGCCGAAGCAGCCTGCCAGCGGCAGCGCCGAAAACAGCACCGCCTGCGCGCCCAGCCACTTGCCCAGGTCACGCCGTTGGAATTTCATCGCCTGCGCAGGGGCCTGCTGATCATCGAATGCCTTTGCCATGGGTTCTCCGCGTCTTGACCATTCAAAGCGTTGCGCCACCGTCGGGTGACGCGGCGCAACATCGCCGTGAGTTAACCGGTTAGTACATTCAATGATCTTAGGTGGCCGGGAGCAGGCCATTCATAGGGCATTCACCTAAATACGATTTTTGTGGCGGGCTGTCGAAACTGATATTTGAGTATGTGCAAAACGGCAAGCAGATTTTGTTTTGCCGTTATTGCGGCCGCGCCAGGTTCCACACGCGGTGGATCGGCCCCTCCTGCTGCGAGCCCCGCAGGCGATCGGCCGCGAGGCTGCCGTGCTGGTCGAAGGTGACGCCCACCGACGTGGGCATCGGCGTGCCGAGGCAGGTGCGCAGCGTGGCGGGCCACATCGCGTTCAGCTGCAGGTGGTAGCGGCCGGTGATCTCGTCGACTTCCAGGTCGGTGAAGCCGGCGGCCGGCCCCAGCTCGGCGCTGGCGGGCGACGGCACGAGGCCGCAGGCGCCGCTCTCGATGTGCAGCGTGACGCGGCCCTGTGCGCGGTAGTAGCGCACCGATTCGCTGCTGCGCGACGGATCGAGCACCCAGCGTGTGTCGGCGTCGTAGTAGTAGCCGATGCCGTCGGCGCTGTTGCTCAGCGTCATTGGTCCGACCCAGGCGTCTTCGGTGATGCGCACCCGCGCCGAGACGGCCATGCGGCGGCCGCTGGCGGTGTGCACGCTCTCGAAGCGCAGCGTCACCGGGTTGGTGGCCGGCACCGTGGCGGGCGCGCGGTACACCACGCCCGATGCGCCGGCCGCCGTCAACATGCCCAGCGCCGGATCGGGCGTGGTGCTGCCTTCGAGCAGCCAGCGGCGCTGGTAGCCGGCCTTGTTGTTCGTGATCGGCAGATCACGCCGCACGAGGCCGATGCCGGGCACGCAGAGGGGGCCCGGGTCCATGTCGCACGCGTCCTCGCGCACGTCCCAGGCCGCGACGGGCTGCAGCAGCACGCTGCCCAGCACCCGCACGCCGGCCTCGCGCGGCAGCAGCTTGACGCCGACGAAGCGCACGAGCTGGATCACCACCCGTGCCGGCGAGGCGGCTGCTGCGGCGCGTGCGCGCGGCGACGACGGCGCGGCCGTCATGTCCGCAGGCGGCACCAGCCCCGGCGGAATCACGGCCGTCAACCGCCGCGCGGCGCGATCGTGGTTCCACGCCGCCAGCATCCACCAGCTGCCGTCGGCCTGGCGGACCGCGAGGCGCTGGTGCTCCACCGCGTCGGCATCCTCGTCGGCGCCATAGGCGATGGCCACCGTCATGGCCTGCTGCGGGCGCTGGTCGAGTTCGATGGCCCACGCCGGGCCGATGCCGTCGGCCAAGGGGTTGGCGTGCGGCGTCAGCGTGGCGGTGCCGGCAGCCGCGAAGGTGCCGGCCTCGAAGCGCAGCGTGGCCTCGCCGGCCGCGGCTTCGCCCGCCTGGGCGCCGATGGCGCGCGCCTGCGCCGGACCTTGCGCGGCGCCCCAGTCGGCGACCAGGGCCTCCTCGCGGCCGGTGGTGGCCGTGGCCTCGGCGAGCACCGCCCCGGCCGCGTCGCGCAGCCGGTAGCGGTAGGGGGTGGCGGCGGCGAGGCCGGTGTCGACGACGGCGCCGGCGGCCGCCGTGACGGGTATGACGGCCTGCGCCGCGGCGTCGCCGTCGCGCAGGCGTTCGAGCGTCCACGGCCCGGTGCCGGTGGCGTCCTGCCACTGCACGAGCGCGGTGGCGGCAGTGCCGCTGCTGGCGACCAGCGCAGGTGCGGCCGGGGCGGCAGGGCCGGTGGGCGGCGCGCCCGGCTCGCCGGCGGGGGCGCCGCCGGGCGAGCCGGCATCAGCGCCGCCCCCGCCGCCGCAAGCGGTGAGCAGGGCGGCCGTGGCCAACGTGAGCACGGCCGCCATCGGCCGCGGGCAGCGCAGGGGAATCATCGTGTCCTCGGCGCAGCAGGCCACCAGCAACGGCGCCCGGCGCCGCGAAGGGGAGCCCATGGGCCGGTGGGCCATGGCGGGAAGGGGGAAGCGTGGCATCGGACGGCAAACGGCAGGGCGCACCGGGGTGCGAAGACCGTCACTGTCCGCGGGCGGGGCGGGGTGCCGCATCACCCGCTCGGGCCATCGGCGGGCCATGGCCCGCCTGCCGGCCGCCGCGGAGGGCGGCCCTCAGCGCCGCGGCTGCAGCCAGCGCGCGGCGGCCTGCGTGCGCGTTTGCACGCCGAGCTTGTCCAGCAGGTTCGCGACGTGGCGCTTGACCGTGTGCGGGCTGATCGACATCGCCCGGGCGATCAGCTTGTTGCTCTGCCCGTCGGCCAGCAGCGCGAGCACCTCGCGCTCGCGGTCGGACAGGCTGGCCAGCCCCCGGTCGACCGCCGGCGGCTGCACGGCGGACGGGGCCCAGGCCAGCCAGCGGGCGTGCAGGCGCTCGGCCGCGGCCCGGGCGCGAGCAGACAGGCCGGCGGATGCGCCGTCGGCCGCGCACTCGGGTGCCGGCGCCGCGGCCCAGGCGGCCCACAACCGCTCGACCCGCGCCCGCGGCTCCATCAGCAGCGGGCCGAGCGCGTCTTCGGCCGCCGCGTCGGCCAGCGCGGCATCGAACGCGGCCAGCGCGCCGGCCTCGTCGCCCGACTGCTGCAGCGCGAACGCGAGCGGCAGCCGCGGATCGCCGAAGAACACCGGCAGCCGGTGCGTGCGGTGGCGCTCGGCCGCGCCGCGCAGCAGCGGCAGTGCCCGCTCGGCCTGCCCGGCCAGCAGCGCCGCCTGGCCCTGCACCAGCAGGGCGGCGACGTCGAGCACCGGCCACTCCTGCGGGCCGTGCGCCGGGCGCAGGCGCGGCAGCAGCGCCGCGAGGCCGGCGGCGTCCTGTGCGATCCAGTGCACGCGGGCCAGCACATGCTGGTGGCTGCGCAGCCAGCCGGGGCGCTGGCCGGCGGCCTCGGGCGCGTCGAAGGCCTCGACCGCCGCCTGCGCGGCGGCCTTGGCGAGGGCCGGCTCGCCGGCCGCGGCCTGCTGCAGCGCCGTGAGGTGCTGTGCGCTCGTCACCAGCACGCGCTTGCCCGGTGCCTGACGCTGCAGGTGCTGCAGCTCGTGCAGCAGGGGCTTGAACGGCGACGGCTCGCCATGCCAGAAGGCGAGCCAGGCGGCCAGCGCCGGCATGCGCAGCTCGCGCGCATCGCCCGGCTGCGGCTGCCCGAGCGCGATCAGCTCGCGCAGCGGCCCCGCGGTGCCGGGCAGGCCGACGAGGTGCCCGTAGCCCATGTCGGCGACGTTCGGGAAGCGGGTGGCCGGCGCGCGGCGCACGTTCTGCGCCATTGCCGCGATCGCCGGGGTGATCTCGTCGAGCGCGCCGGTCGCGAGGCCCACCCAGGCCCGCAGCGAATCGAACGGCACCTGCAGCGCCGGCGGCAGCGGCCAGCCCCGCGCCTGCGCAAGCGCGGCGGTGGATTCGGCCAGCTCGCCCATGCCGTTGTGGCAGGCGCCGAGCATGCTCAGCACCTCGACCGCGTGCTCCTCGTCGCCGGCGGCCCGATAGGCCTCGACCGCGGGCCGGAAGCGATCGCGCGCGCCCGGCCAATCCCAGGCCGACCAGGCGCACAGGCCCTGCAGGTGCAGCGCCGCCGCGTGCGAGGCGCGCAGCTCGTCGGGCAGCTGCGCGAGCCAGCGCTCCACCAGCGCGCGGCCGCCGGCGGCCAGCAGCGCCGGGGCGGCGCGGTGCATGGCGGCGAGCGCGTCGTCCCAGCGGCCGGCGCGCAACCAGTGGTGCACCGCGCGCTCGGGCGTGTCGACCGCCGCCGCCGCGCGGGCGTGCAGCGTGGCGGCGAGGCCGGGCGCGCGGCGGTCCAGCTCGCTGCGCAGGAAATCGAGGAACAGGTCGTGGAAGCGCAGCGCGGCGGGCGCGGGCGAGGTGTCGTCGAGCGCGGTGAGGAAGAGGTGGCGGCGGTACAGCGCATCGAGCACGGCCGGCGTATCGGCGCGGCCGGCCACCGCGGCGCAGGCGGCGGGCGTCAGCTCGTCGAGCACCGCGCAGCGCAGCACGAACTGCCGCAGGTCGTCGGGCAGCTCGGCCAGCACCTCGCTCGCGAAGAACTCGAACAGATGCCGCTGCGCCGCCGTGCCCGCGCCGAGCGCGCCCGCCGGCAGCGGCGTGAGCGCCGCCCCGCGCCCTGCATGCGCGCCCGCCAGCAGCTGCAGCCCCGCGGCCCAGCCGCCGGTGCGCGCGAGCACGGCCTGCAGCCCCTCGGCCGGCAGGGCCTCGACGCCGCGGGCGGCCAGCATGGCGCGCGCGGCCTCGGCGTCGAACTGCAGATCGGCGGCGAGCAGCTCGGCCAGCTCGCCGCGGGCGCGGCGCCGCGCCAGCGCGAGCGCCGGCTCGGTGCGGCTGCCGACCACGAGGCCGATCTCGGGCGGCAGGCGCTCCAGCAGCGCATCGAGCAGCGCGAGCGCGCCTGCATCGGTGACGCGGTGCAGGTCGTCGATGAACAGCCACGCCCGCTCGCCGCCATAACTGGCCAGCGCGTTCAGCACCGGCACCAGGGCCGCACGGGCGGCCGCGCCGTCGCCCTGCACCTGGCTCAGCACCGCCTCGGGCTCGACCGGCCATTCCAGCGGCCAGGGGCGCAGCGCGGCCAGGACGGCGGCGAGCAGGCGGTTGGCATCGTTGTCGTCGGCATCGACGGTGAGCCAGGCGATGTGGTGGCCGCGCGGCTGCGCGGCCGCCAGGCGCTCGGCGAGCTGGGCCAGCAGCGTCGTCTTGCCGAAGCCCGCGGGGGCTTGCACGAGCAGCAGCCGGGCATCGAGCGCACCGGCTTCGGCGCGGGTGAGCAGGGCGCTGCGCGCGACGACGTCGCGGCGCAGGCGGGGTGGGCGGAATTTGGGGGTGGGGCGGGCGGCGGGCATCGCTAGGCGATTTTGGATGGCCTGGGCCCCAGGCCGTTGAGGCTGCCTTCGAGGTGGCTGCCCACAACAGGTCAGACCGGCGGCTGGCGAACTCGACAACCCTGGCGTATTTCCTCGAGAGAGGTCTCCGCACCCGATGGCTTACCCCGGGCCTCCCCGAGAGTTAAGGACTGCAGTACGGCAAACGGCCCATCACGCTGACTCTGCTCCCGCAAGCGCTCGATACTAGTCTCAAGCGTCCCAGGCGTCGTGCTGCCAAAGACGGCGAAGCCGAACGCGTTTCCGAAGCGCGCCTGAACGACGAATACATTCTTGTTTGGCGAGATTGATAGCTTGTACTCGAACTGGTCATTCAAGAACTTGCCGCCACGCAGTAATGGCGGGGCGTCACCCGACAACTCCTTCAGCAGATCGAAGACGGTGTATTTGCCATCTCGCATAAAATCGGCATTGGTGAACCAGTTGAGTAGTAGGCAGCCATCGTTTGGGAACGAGAAGCCTGCCTCCCGGTAGAAGATACCTTTGGCCAGTTTTCGGGCAAAGATGCAGACTGCTCGATGAAACTCCTCTGGCACTTTCAAAGGGCCAGCTTCCTGATGCGTCCGGCCGTCCTTTGGTGTGATGCCTAGTTCGCGGTTCTGGCGACGGGCCTCACTTGCTGTGGGCATCATCTTCTCGAAGAGGCCAGGGAACTGCTTGTTCACGGCGCGCATAAGCCCTACCTGCTTACCGTCTTTGTCGCCCTTCTCTTCGAATGGATCTATGCGCGCGAGCATCGCCACAAGCAAGTCTTCATTGTCCGTGCCGAGGTTACAGTTCTCGCAGGCAGGAAACTCAAACCCTTCGGGCCATTCGCGAAACTGGAACATTGCCCTTGGCGGACAATGCTCGATAGTCTTGGCGTCCGCATTGCCGCCACAGAAGGCGCACTTGGGGTGTTCTGAGAGGAACTTCTTGCGATACCGAGTGGCGGCACCCATGGTTGTGCGGAGACCTAACGAATGAAAGGGATATCCCCGTCCCGATAACGACGCTGCAGGTTTGACCCGAAGCGGCGACTGGTACCGAGTGAATGGTTAGGCGTCATCCCGCACTGTTTTCCGACTGTGTTTTGATTGGATTGCCATCGAGAGGCTTGATGATTAAATCTCTTGCTAGTTCGTCGGCACGCATCGTACCTCGCACACCAAACATGGATTGTGGTTGACTGACGAGAAGGCTATCTCCCATCTGTGGACGCCCGAACGAACTCTCCCACGAGTATGTGCGGCCGGAGTGCGCTGTTCCTGAGCGCCAACGATAGAGTTGACTGCTCACATCCTTAATCTTGTCTTCGGGAAGAACTAGGCGAAGAGCTGCCCTGAAGCGTTGAGCACTGCTACTGGTCCGTTCTCTTCCGCAGGTTGGGCACTGTTCGCCTTTTGGTTGGGCGATGAGTAATTTGCCGACCTCTTCAATAGCCGCCACAAATCCCACTAGCGAGAACGAAGGATGACTGTCTCGCAGCGACGCCGCTTGGTAGTACGCCTCGATGGGCGCGCCGACCGACTCGTCATTCAGGCTGTGTTTCCACATGCGAGTCAGCCGGTCCGCATCGATAGCCTCGCACGCTTGGGCGGGCAGCCCAGATTCGTCATAGGTATTCTCCTTCTTCTCAAGACCAAGAGGTGTGCTCTCGGGAAATTGAATGGGTCCCCATTCCGCTGGCCGTGGGGACTCCTTTAGCGCCCAATGAACGCCAGTCTCGACGGTCAGTACAGCGCATAGACGATGCAGTTGCCTTAGTGCGTTGAAATCGGCACTTTGCCAGTGGTGCCCTCGAGAAGTGCCGTGGACTTCGAGTGGCACCCATTTGTACGAGGACCAAGAGCAAAGAGACGAGTGGGCCCGACGCTCCTCATAGGAGAATCCGCAGGACTGAAGATTTATGTCACCTAGGTCTAGATGTATGTCGTCGAATCTTGGAGTCTGGACTTGTTCTCTACTGCTTGGGCCAATTGCGGCAAGCCAAGCATGTGTTGGATGTCCAATCGACTTCAATCGCTCCGCGTACGCGACCGCTTCGATCCACGGCTTCAGGTTGTCATCGGCAGGCGAGCCTTCGGTGCCCATAACGAACGCGAATAGTGAACTTTCGTAGTAGACCAGTCCGAGTCTTGTCGCCAATTTGCCGTCTGCGGTGTCGTATGCAGCCATGGACTTCAGGGGCATCTTCTCGAACGTAAGGGCTTGGCCGCGATGCCCACTTACCCCGTACGTGTCTGAGAGGAACTTGAATACGTTCGCCACAAGCGCATCGGCGTCTACTGCCGGATCAACGTCCAATGGTTCCCATCGCACCGGACAAACCCACGTTGCATACCTATCCTCCGGCGAATGCCCTTTTAGTTCGAGCACGTAGCTAGCCAAGCGCAAGATCTGCTCTCGCTTCCCAGGGTCCGCTGGTAGGTTGAAGACCTGAGCTGTAGCCATTTATAGGGTCGTTTGCATGGTACGATAGTTGAGTATGACGCCTAACTAAATTTGGACAACCGCTTGGTCGCCGGTCTCTGCGGCCTGACGAATGAAAGGGACATCCCCGTCCCGATAACGCCGCTGCAGGTTTGACCTGAAGCGTCGGCCGGCACCGAGTGCCACGATGGGGTTGCGCAATCTCATCGTCGTTTTCATCGGAAGGGGATGTCCATGAACATTCTGACCTTGGGTATCGATCTGGCGAAGAACGTGTTTGCCCTGCATGGCGTGGATGAATGCGGCAAGCCCGCGCTGGTGCGCCCCTGCGGTGCGTCGGGACCAGTTGCTGGAACTGGTCGCCAAGCTGCCGCCGTGCACCATCGGCATGGAAGCCTGTTCCGGCGCGCACCACTGGGCCCGGCAGTTTTCTCGCTTCGGCCACACCGTACGGTTGATGGCGCCGAAGTTCGTCGCGCCGTGCCGCATGAGCGGGCGCCGCGGCAAGAACGACGCGGCCGATGCCGCGGCGATTGCGAAGCCGTGCAGCGCCCGGCGATGCGCTTCGTGCCGGTCAAGAACGAACTGTCCCAGGCCCGGCTGGCCGTGCATGTCGCGCGCCAGGGCTGGGTGCAGGCCCGCACGGCGTGCATCAACCGGCTGCGCGGCCTGCTCAGCGAATTCGGCATCGTGCTGCCGCTGAAGGCGCAGACCGTGCGGCGCCAAGCCGCCGAGCACCTGGAGCGCTTGCCCGGCTGGGTGCGCACCGTCGGCGCCGATCTGCTGGACGAACTGCGCCGGCTCGACGAGCGCATCGACGCCTACGACGGCCATGTTCGGCTGATCGCCCAAGCGGAGGATCGGTCGCAGCGGCTGATGCAGGTGCCCGGCATCGGCCCCACCACCGCCAGTGCGCTGCTGGCCCACATCGGCCACGGCCACGACTTTGCCAACGGGCGGCAATTCGCCGCTTGGCTCGGCCTGGTACCCGGGCAATAAAGCTCGGGCGGCAAGCCACGGCTGGGACGGATCACCAAAGCCGGCGACAGCTACTTGCGAACCCTGCTGATCCTGGGTGCCCGTGCCGTGCTGGCGGCGGCCAATGACAAGCATGACCGCCTGAGCCGCTGGGCGACACAGTTGGCCGAGCGGCGCGGGTACTGGAAAGCCGTGGTCGCCATCGCGGCGAAGAACGCGCGCATGGCCTGGGCGATGCTGGCCAAGGGCGAAGATTTCAAACCGCCTGCAGCGGCGTAAACCACGCGAGCCCCGACGATTCACCCTCCTACCAGGAGGCTGCGCCCCGGACATCGAAATTGCCACCGCGAGATGACTGCGTTGATGGACAAGGTTGGACCTGCGTGGGGAGTACTCGGTTAATTCAAGGCGGCGTCATCGACAACCGCGGCTAACGATGGGAGCCCCCGCGCGCGTCTTTCATCAGGGCCAGCAGCACAAATCGCTGTAACAAAGGCCGGCTGTAGTTTTGCAGTCCGCATCCTTGTTCTTCTTCTTGCGCTGCTGTCGTGGTGGCCGGAATACCGATCTCAATTCCAAGATGAATCGCGCCGCGATTCATCTTGGCTGGGTATTGCTTGACGAATGGGGATGCCCTTGTAGAATGAATTCACCGGCTGCCGGAGGCGGTCCGATGGAATGATGGGTTGGGCATCAATGGCTGATTCAAAAATATACGAATGTTCTTAATCCCAGATTGTCACCAGTTCTGAGATTTTGGTAGCAATCACCAGCATCGAATCTTCCGAAGTGTCCAACCCACTCCTGGACGCTAGCATGGGGCTAACCTCACGGAGGGCTGCGTACGTTGTGCCATGAACGATTGGAACCAGCCGGCTGCCCTGCAGAAGTGTCGATAGCTCTTTGTCCGCAACGCCCTCCTTCGGGAGGCGTGTGAGAAGCGCGGGAGTCACCAAAACGAGCCCGATTTTGGAAGCCGCTAAACCCTTATCGATTGCACGCATCATCGGTACGCCAAGCCCGAGGTCCTTTTCGCTGAACCACACTTTCACTCCAGCAGCCTCAAGGAGATCGTGCAATTGCTTCGCTGCACCCTGGCGATCATCCCAGGCGTGACAAAGAAAACAATCTCGAAGATCTGGCTTTGCTGCTACTTGAGCCTCAACAGCCGCGCGGACTGGTGTGAGAGATACCACCTGAGTGGGCGTGTATGACACTGTCGAACCGGCGCGAGACCAGCGCGGCCTCGAACTCCCACTGCTGATAGATCGCCCACCACCGCCGCCGCCGCCGCCGCCGCCGCCGCTGCTGTAGCTACTGCCGCCTGACGAGTATGACGAGCCGTAGCCGCCACCGTAACCATAACTGCTGCGATAGCCGCCGGAGCGATAGCGACACGCAGGGCAGTTTGCCGCAGCGCTGGACGTGCGATGCCCATTCACTGGAGCCGTGCATTGAGCCATGTCTCTTTGACCTTTCGTTCAACTAGCGGTGGATATTTGTTGCCCAACGTTTGACATGAGCGCCGGCTGGAAGCACGCGAAGCTTGATGGAAGGGTTGAGCGTCACGTGGCTGAACTATTAGAAGAGGCGACTGAAGACGGCTGGTACGCCGAACCACAGAATGGCGAAACCAAGACACAACGAAAGGAACCTGAGTGAGGCCACCAAGCCGCTTCTAACGCCACGCGTGACAAAGAGATAGGGAAAGACGGCAAAAAAGAAGACGAGAAACCACGCTGCGGTGAAACCAAGCGCAACGTTGCGGGACTTGCCGTGAGACGGAGCATCGCGCAGCGCCCAGGACGAGAAGACCGCTACAAGGCCGCTACCCCAAACCACGGAGACAACGGTTGAATGGAGTTCTGAACCTGGCAGTGCGCCCAACGCGAATAGCGCCACCGCGACGAGTGGCAACGCGATTAGCCAGCCGAGCGCAGCAGCGATGTGGCGAGTAGTGTTGCTCATGACGCCCAACGTGCGAATTCAGCGGACCAGCCAGCATAGCTGGCGCAGGTCCGCTGCAATGTAGGGTTGGGCATCACGATGCCGACTCCCTCGGCCGTTGATGG
>NZ_JAZIBG010000034.1:0-1175 GCF_036621135.1 Aquincola agrisoli | reverse complement strand
ACCCTCCATGGCCAGCGCCGCTGCCGCGACGACGTTCAAGCAGGGCTTCAACGGCTACGAAACCGCATCGCTGGGGCTTTATGGCGCGGCAAGCCGCCAGATGCACACGCTGCTGCTCGGTGGCATGAGCCTGCAGTATCTGGACGAGCAGACCGGTCAACTGGTGACCGACAACAGGCTGCCGTTCGTCAACGACATCACCGCCGTCAGCCGCGACGAGAGCGGCGCCTACAGCCAGCGCCACCTCGGCTACTTTCCGTTCATGACGGACAACACGGGCGCACGTCTGCACTTCGGCACCAACGCCAAGTTCTTCGTCAGCGCTGGCGTTCCGACGTATGCCAATCACGTCATCAAGCTGGACGGCCTGGCCGGCGGCACGCGCCTGGGGTATGTGTTTGGCGGCCTGGTCAGCAATGCGCCGAACACGCGCGGCATTGCCGGCACGATGTCGGCGGCGTCGAACCAGATGTTCGAAGTGCTGATCCACCCGCGGGTGCAGGGCGACCTCGACTGGGACGGGACTGTCGGCTGCAGCGACCTTCGCATCGTCCGCGCATCGATCGGGAAGTCGGCCGGCAAGCCGGGCTTCGACCCGCGCGCCGACACCAACGCCGATGGCATGGTCGACCTGCGTGACCTGACATCCATCGCCAGGCGCGTGAAGGCAGACACCGTTTGCCCCTGACCGGCGGCACGCTGTTGCAACCACCCAAAAATAACCGAGGAGATTCTTTCATGCTGAATGGGGCCGGCTTCAAGGGCCGAATCGCCGCTGCCATGCTGGCGGCCATCACGATGGCTCCCGCCGCTTGGTCGCAGACCACGCTGTCGACCACCGTCACGCCCGCTCCCGCCGTCGTCGGCTCGACGGTGACGGTCGACGTGCGGATCGACAACGTGCTCGACCTCTATGGGTTCCAGTTCACGCTCGGCTTCGACAGCAGCGTGCTGCGCGCCAACACCGTCGGTGCCGGCAGCTTCCTTTCGACGGGCGGCAGCACCTTCTTTGGCCCGGGCAGCATCGACAACGACGCCGGCAGCGTCGCCTTCATCTTCGACACGCTGCTCGACGACGTGCCCGGCGTCAACGGCGGCGGGACACTGGCCAGCATCAGCTTCGACGTGCTGCGGGCAGGCAGCAGCGCGCTGAATTTCTCGGACGTGATGCTGTC
>NZ_JAZIBG010000033.1:0-5320 GCF_036621135.1 Aquincola agrisoli | reverse complement strand
GTGATGCGACCGGAAGGTCGAGTTCTTTAAAAAGTTACAGCCGATAAGTGTGGGCGTTTGAAGGCGAGTACCTGAAGCCGCAAGGCGAAGGTCGAAAGACTTTAAATGCTCAAGAAGTGAAGTTCACTTCAATTCTTTGAGCGAATTCAAGATCGAACTAAAGAGTTTGATCCTGGCTCAGATTGAACGCTGGCGGCATGCCTTACACATGCAAGTCGAACGGTAACGCGGGGCAACCTGGCGACGAGTGGCGAACGGGTGAGTAATGCATCGGAACGTGCCCAGAAGTGGGGGATAGCCCGGCGAAAGCCGGATTAATACCGCATGAGACCTGAGGGTGAAAGCGGGGGATCGCAAGACCTCGCGCTTTTGGAGCGGCCGATGTCAGATTAGCTAGTTGGTGGGGTAAAGGCCTACCAAGGCGACGATCTGTAGCTGGTCTGAGAGGACGACCAGCCACACTGGGACTGAGACACGGCCCAGACTCCTACGGGAGGCAGCAGTGGGGAATTTTGGACAATGGGCGCAAGCCTGATCCAGCCATGCCGCGTGCGGGAAGAAGGCCTTCGGGTTGTAAACCGCTTTTGTCAGGGAAGAAACGCTCTGGGCTAATACCCTGGGGTAATGACGGTACCTGAAGAATAAGCACCGGCTAACTACGTGCCAGCAGCCGCGGTAATACGTAGGGTGCAAGCGTTAATCGGAATTACTGGGCGTAAAGCGTGCGCAGGCGGTTATGCAAGACAGATGTGAAATCCCCGGGCTCAACCTGGGAACTGCATTTGTGACTGCATAGCTAGAGTACGGTAGAGGGGGATGGAATTCCGCGTGTAGCAGTGAAATGCGTAGATATGCGGAGGAACACCGATGGCGAAGGCAATCCCCTGGACCTGTACTGACGCTCATGCACGAAAGCGTGGGGAGCAAACAGGATTAGATACCCTGGTAGTCCACGCCCTAAACGATGTCAACTGGTTGTTGGGAGGGTTTCTTCTCAGTAACGAAGCTAACGCGTGAAGTTGACCGCCTGGGGAGTACGGCCGCAAGGTTGAAACTCAAAGGAATTGACGGGGACCCGCACAAGCGGTGGATGATGTGGTTTAATTCGATGCAACGCGAAAAACCTTACCTACCCTTGACATGCCAGGAATCTTGCAGAGATGTGAGAGTGCTCGAAAGAGAACCTGGACACAGGTGCTGCATGGCCGTCGTCAGCTCGTGTCGTGAGATGTTGGGTTAAGTCCCGCAACGAGCGCAACCCTTGTCATTAGTTGCTACGAAAGGGCACTCTAATGAGACTGCCGGTGACAAACCGGAGGAAGGTGGGGATGACGTCAGGTCCTCATGGCCCTTATGGGTAGGGCTACACACGTCATACAATGGCCGGTACAGAGGGCTGCCAACCCGCGAGGGGGAGCTAATCCCAGAAAACCGGTCGTAGTCCGGATCGCAGTCTGCAACTCGACTGCGTGAAGTCGGAATCGCTAGTAATCGCGGATCAGCTTGCCGCGGTGAATACGTTCCCGGGTCTTGTACACACCGCCCGTCACACCATGGGAGCGGGTTCTGCCAGAAGTAGTTAGCCTAACCGCAAGGAGGGCGATTACCACGGCAGGGTTCGTGACTGGGGTGAAGTCGTAACAAGGTAGCCGTATCGGAAGGTGCGGCTGGATCACCTCCTTTCTGGAAAATGGGTGCTCAAATTCTTGCGTCCACGCTTATCGGCTGTACTTGACGGCAGATTGGGGTCTGTAGCTCAGTCGGTTAGAGCACCGTCTTGATAAGGCGGGGGTCGTTGGTTCGAATCCAACCAGACCCACCATCTTATGGGGGTGTAGCTCAGCTGGGAGAGCACCTGCTTTGCAAGCAGGGGGTCATCGGTTCGATCCCGTTCACCTCCACCACGATACAACAGGCAAGAGACCTTGGGTTTTTTGCCTGTGCGATCCATGTGGTTGCCTGTCGTTCTTTAACAATTCATAGAGTCGAATCAGTGTTGTCGACGGAAACCGTGAGGCGAGAGCTGGAGCGGGCCGTGCCGTCGGCAACTTATGATTGCGTCAACAAACTTCAAGATATTGAAGTTCGGCATAACGCGAAATACTCAAAGTCAACAGTAGTTGATTTTCAGTCCTTGACGATGCCTCAAGCGTGAGGTGTCAAAGTTATAGGGTCAAGTGACTAAGTGCATGTGGTGGATGCCTTGGCGATTACAGGCGATGAAGGACGTGATAGCCTGCGATAAGCTTCGGGGAGCTGGCAAATTAGCTTTGATCCGGAGATTTCCGAATGGGGAAACCCACCGAAAGGTATCGCATTCTGAATACATAGGGATGCGAGGCGAACCGGGTGAACTGAAACATCTCAGTAGCTCGAGGAAAAGACATCAACCGAGATTCCGAGAGTAGTGGCGAGCGAAATCGGAAGAGCCTGCACGTTTTAGCAGTCGACTTATCAGAACGGTCTGGAAAGGCTGGCCATAGCGGGTGATAGCCCCGTATGAAAAAAGACGATTGTGGAACTAGGCGTGCGACAAGTAGGGCGGGACACGTGAAATCCTGTCTGAAGATGGGGGGACCATCCTCCAAGGCTAAATACTCGTAATCGACCGATAGTGAACCAGTACCGTGAGGGAAAGGCGAAAAGAACCCCGGGAGGGGAGTGAAATAGATCCTGAAACCGCATGCATACAAAAAGTCGGAGCCCGCAAGGGTGACGGCGTACCTTTTGTATAATGGGTCAGCGACTTACATTCAGTGGCGAGCTTAACCGAATAGGGAAGGCGTAGAGAAATCGAGTCCGAATAGGGCGTTCAGTCGCTGGGTGTAGACCCGAAACCAGGTGATCTATCCATGGCCAGGATGAAGGTGAGGTAACACTTACTGGAGGTCCGAACCGACTAGTGTTGCAAAACTAGCGGATGAGCTGTGGATAGGGGTGAAAGGCTAAACAAACCTGGAGATAGCTGGTTCTCTCCGAAAACTATTTAGGTAGTGCCTCAAGTATTACCATCGGGGGTAGAGCACTGTTATGGCTAGGGGGTCATGGCGACTTACCAAACCATTGCAAACTCCGAATACCGATGAGTACAGCTTGGGAGACAGTGCACCGGGTGCTAACGTCCGGACACAAGAGGGAAACAACCCAGACCGCCAGCTAAGGTCCCTAAAATTGGCTAAGTGGGAAACGAAGTGGGAAGGCTAAAACAGTCAGGATGTTGGCTTAGAAGCAGCCATCATTTAAAGAAAGCGTAATAGCTCACTGATCGAGTCGTCCTGCGCGGAAGATGTAACGGGGCTAAGCCAGTTACCGAAGCTGCGGGTGCATCGCAAGATGCGCGGTAGGAGAGCGTTCTGTACGCCTGTGAAGGTGGATCGTGAGGTCTGCTGGAGGTATCAGAAGTGCGAATGCTGACATGAGTAGCGTTAAAGGGGGTGAAAAGCCCCCTCGCCGAAAGCGCAAGGTTTCCTACGCAACGTTCATCGGCGTAGGGTGAGTCGGCCCCTAAGGCGAGGCAGAGATGCGTAGCTGATGGGAAACAGGTCAATATTCCTGTACCGATCTATAGTGCGATGTGGGGACGGAGAAGGTTAGCTCAGCCGGGTGTTGGATATCCCGGTTCAAGCATGTAGGCGTGCCCTCTAGGCAAATCCGGAGGGCTTAGCTGAGGTGTGATAACGAGGAGGCTTGCCTCTGAAGTGAGTGATACCCTGCTTCCAGGAAAAGCCACTAAGCTTCAGCTATAGACGACCGTACCGCAAACCGACACTGGTGCGCGAGATGAGTATTCTAAGGCGCTTGAGAGAACTCTGGAGAAGGAACTCGGCAAATTGACACCGTAACTTCGGAAGAAGGTGTGCCTTTAGTAGGTGAACCTGTACAAGGGGAGCCCAATGAGGTTGCAAAGAATCGGTGGCTGCGACTGTTTATTAAAAACACAGCACTCTGCAAAGACGAAAGTCGACGTATAGGGTGTGACGCCTGCCCGGTGCTGGAAGATTAAATGATGGGGTGCAAGCTCTTGATTGAAGTCCCAGTAAACGGCGGCCGTAACTATAACGGTCCTAAGGTAGCGAAATTCCTTGTCGGGTAAGTTCCGACCTGCACGAATGGCGTAACGATGGCCACACTGTCTCCTCCAGAGACTCAGCGAAGTTGAAATGTTTGTGATGATGCAATCTCCCCGCGGAAAGACGGAAAGACCCCATGAACCTTTACTGTAGCTTTACATTGGACTTTGAACAGATCTGTGTAGGATAGGTGGGAGGCTTTGAAACTTGGTCGCTAGATCAGGTGGAGCCGACGTTGAAATACCACCCTGGTGTGTTTGAGGTTCTAACCTTGGCCCGTTATCCGGGTTGGGGACAGTGTATGGTGGGCAGTTTGACTGGGGCGGTCTCCTCCCAAAGTGTAACGGAGGAGTTCGAAGGTACGCTAGGCACGGTCGGAAATCGTGCTGATAGTGCATTGGCATAAGCGTGCTTGACTGCGAGACTGACAAGTCGAGCAGGTACGAAAGTAGGACAAAGTGATCCGGTGGTTCTGTATGGAAGGGCCATCGCTCAACGGATAAAAGGTACTCTGGGGATAACAGGCTGATACCGCCCAAGAGTTCATATCGACGGCGGTGTTTGGCACCTCGATGTCGGCTCATCTCATCCTGGGGCTGTAGCCGGTCCCAAGGGTATGGCTGTTCGCCATTTAAAGAGGTACGTGAGCTGGGTTTAAAACGTCGTGAGACAGTTTGGTCCCTATCTTCCGTGGGCGCTGCAAGATTGAGAGAGCCTGCTCCTAGTACGAGAGGACCGGAGTGGACGCACCTCTGGTGTATCGGTTGTCACGCCAGTGGCATTGCCGAGTAGCTAAGTGCGGAAGAGATAACCGCTGAAAGCATCTAAGCGGGAAACTCGTCTCAAGATGAGTCTTGCCGGGGCCTTGAGCCCCCTGAAGAGTCGTTCGAGACCAGGACGTTGATAGGCTGGGTGTGGAAGCGCAGTAATGCGTTAAGCTAACCAGTACTAATTGCTCGTGAGGCTTGACCCTATAACTTTGACAAAACAGTCAAAGACACGTTATGCCATAATGGCGCAATCATCTGATTCGACTCTGTGAATTGGCTGGGTTGAACAACTCAACCCAGCAACCCGTCAAGCCTGATGACCATAGCGAGGTGGTCCCACTCCTTCCCATCCCGAACAGGACAGTGAAACGCCTCAGCGCCGATGATAGTGCGGGTTCCCGTGTGAAAGTAGGACATCGTCAGGCTATTTACCCCGCAAAGCCCCTGCTCATCTCCTTGAGCAGGGGCTTCGCCTTTTGG
>NZ_JAZIBG010000032.1:0-660 GCF_036621135.1 Aquincola agrisoli | reverse complement strand
CTACTCCACGGCCTTCACCATCTCCTCGACGACCTTCTTCGCATCGCCGAAGACCATCATGGTCTTGTCCATGTAGAAGAGCTCGTTGTCCAGGCCCGCGTAGCCCGCGGCCATCGAGCGCTTGTTCACGATGACGGTCTTGGCCTTGTAGGCCTCCAGGATCGGCATGCCGTAGATCGGGCTGCCCTTGGTCAGCGCCGCGGGGTTCACCACGTCGTTGGCGCCCAGGATGATCGCCACGTCCGCCTGGCCGAACTCGCCGTTGATGTCCTCCATCTCGAAGACCTGGTCGTAGGGCACCTCGGCTTCGGCCAGCAGCACGTTCATGTGGCCCGGCATGCGGCCGGCCACCGGATGGATGGCGTACTTCACCGTCACGCCCTTCTCGGTGAGCTTGGCCGCCAGCTCCTTGACCGCATGCTGCGCACGCGCCACCGCCAGGCCGTAGCCGGGCACGATGACCACCGTCTCGGCGTTGCCCATGATGAAGGCCGCGTCGTCGGCGCTGCCGCTCTTGACGCTGCGCTGCTGCTGCGCCCCCGCCGTGGCCGCGGTGGCGTCGCCGCCGAAGCCGCCCAGGATCACGTTGAAGAACGAGCGGTTCATCGCCTTGCACATGATGTAGCTCAGGATCGCGCCCGAGCTGCCCACCAGCGAGCC